>NZ_AULT01000042.1 GCF_000422425.1 Oceanospirillum beijerinckii DSM 7166 | reverse complement strand
TTAAGTTTTGCAGTAACGTACTCTCTGGTTTCGTGATCTTTCAATTTTTGCCTCTGAACCCTTCTACTCATCCTCATTTGGTACATTCTCTGGGCAGGGTTAGGGTAATAAGTTGGCACGTAGTGAGTACTGATGTTCCTTTTAAGTTTACGACTAATTGTTGAGTGTGAGCGACTGAGCAGGCGCGCTATTTCACGAATTGGTCTCTTTTGATAATGAAACCAATGGAAAATCCGCTTTCTTTCACAATGACTCAAATGCGAATAATTCTTTCCCACAATGCACCTCCTTGCTAGTTGATTTAACTATAGTGGTGCACTTCCAGTTAGAACACGGGCTTGGTTTGGCGTTTTTCTAAATAATGGCTGTCCTGATTTGAATGTTCCATCTGATGTCGTTGCGACATATATTGTCGGTACTGCTTGGTTTGGTGCTTTTCTAAATAATTTATGTCAGTTTTTCTGCTATTTTTGATCGGTTTTTGTCTAACTTTTCAGTGGGATAGGTATCAATGCTAGGGTTTTCCCTAGGTGGCCTTAGGTATGAGGTGTGGTAATTTGTAATTATGAGATTAAGGTTTAATATCAGCCGTAGTAGTATGATGGTTCTTGTTGGTAGGGGGGGCTGTGGGAGAACAGCTTAAAGTAAGAAACTTTCTAGTCTTAAAGAAAGTTGATATGGACATAAAGAAAGTTAACGTTGTTATTGGCCCTCAAGCTAATGGTAAGAGTGTTATTGCGAAGTTAGTATATTTTTTTCAAGAATTATCAGCTAATTTTGTTGATAGTATTAGAAAGCAAATAACGAAAAAAGAATTAGATAAAACTATTGTTGAGAGCTTTGAGAGTAAGTTTCCTAGATACTCTTGGGATGGCAGTTCTTTTGAAATAGATTACTTTATCGGCGGTATATCAATATCTATATATGGAGAAAGAAATAGTAGAGGTAAAACTCGTGTTAAAGTTAAATACTGTAGTGATCTGGCAAGAATTTTTTTAAATAAGAAGAGATCCTATAAAAAGCGCTTCGATCAATACATGGAGCAAGAAGGCAGGAGAGGTAGGATAGTAGATTTAGAGCATATGGTGTTATACGAATGTGTTTTAGATCCTTTAAGGGAGAGCGAGTATTCCTGTTTTTTCTCAGATTCTGTCTTTATCCCAGCAACACGATCTTTTTTTGCAAACTTGCAAAAAAATATTTTTACATTTCTAGCTTCTAATTTAGATATAGATCCTTTCTTGAAAGACTTTGGACGTCTTTATGAAAATTCAAAAAGAATGTATAAGGATGGCTTCTTATTTCGTCGTAATAAAGGGCTTGCAGATGAGCTCAGCAAGTCGCTTGAAGCAATTGTAAGTGGAGATTATGAATATCATGATGAGCAAGATTGGATCGTTTCGAAAGGGAAAAAAATTAATTTAGCAAATGCTTCATCTGGGCAGCAAGAATCACTGCCCATGCTACTAGTCCTATGTATACTTCCTCTTATAAAAAATAGGAATAGTGAACATGGCATGTTTTTCATCGAAGAACCGGAAGCTCATTTGTTTCCAACCTCTCAAGGTCATATTGTTTCTATTTTGTCTCTCCTTTATGAACATTTGTCTACTAATTTTTTCATTACTTCTCACAGCCCATATATCTTGTCGGCATTAAATAACTTTATTTTAGCCTCTGATGTGGTTAGAAGTGGAGGGATTTCAGAAAGTGAGTTTGCAAAGTTAAACGGTGGTGGGAAGCCTATTAAGTTTGAAGATGTATCTGCTTATACAATTGAGTCGGGGGTCAGCAAATCAATTTGTGATGATGAATATCGGATGGTCGGTGGTGATATGTTGGATGACATCTCAGGGCATTTTGAGAATGTTATGAATCAGCTCCTTACCTTGGGAGATAACTGATATGTGTTGCCCTTATGATAGATGCAGTATCCGTTGTAATGATCCAAAAATTGTAGTTAAGGAAAATAAAAGCAGATTTGAAGTCTCAAACTCAAAACGTAAATATGTTAGCAAGATACAAGTCGATGGCTGTCTATTTGATGAAAAAAACGAGAAGTGTGATTGGATAATTGAATACGACGATCCAAGTAAAAAAGCGCTCTTTGTTGAATTAAAGGGTTGTGATTTAGATAAGGCTATATCACAACTAAAATCAACCTTAAATCTAACGAGAAAAAGGTTTAATGAGCATCAAAAAGAGTGCTATGTAGTAACAACAAGAATACCAAAGCATGGTTCTACGGTGAGGAGAAAGTGTATTGACTTTCAAAAACAGACAAAAGCAACTCTTAGCGTTAAGAATTTGAAATTTTCACTTACTATTTGATTGGTATGCGCAGCCCTAGCTGCGCTCCCTTCTCCAACCCCGCAATCTCCTCTGTCTCACCCCCAACTTGCCCATTTGCGTCACGTGACGTTTTTGGTAGCTAAGGGGTCGTTTATAGCACCTTGTCCCTAAGTCTTAAAAATTACACTGGCTTTAAATCAGCGCCAGTCCGCATCTGTTCCGGTGTGGGCGGGTTAACGTTTTAAGACGATGGAACAGGATAATAACAATGAATCCAGCAGAATTGCACAACGATGCGATCGTGATTGATGGTCTGATCTGCGCTAAGTGGGAGCGCGCTCTGTTTGAAGATATGGCAAAAGGTGGCCTGACTGCAGCCAACTGTACCGTATCTTTCTGGGAGAATTTCGAAGGCACGGTGCGCAACATCGTAGAGATGAATAACCTGATCGAAGAAAGCAGTGATCTGCTGATCAAGGTTCGCACCACCGAAGATATCTACCGTGCTAAGCAGCAGGGTAAAACCGGTGTCATGATGGGCTTCCAGAATGCCCATGCCTTTGAAGATCAGATTGGCTACGTTCAGGTATTTAAAGATCTGGGCGTGGGCATCGTGCAGATGTGCTACAACACACAAAACCTGGTCGGTACCGGCTGTTACGAGCGTGATGGTGGTCTGTCTGGTTTTGGTCGTGAAATTGTTGCTGAGATGAATAAGGTAGGCATGCTGTGTGACCTGTCTCACGTGGGTCCTAACACGGCTAAAGAAGTGATCGATGAGTCTAAGAAGCCTGTGGCTTACTCGCACTGTCTGCCATCCGGTCTGAAAGAACACCCACGTAACCGTTCCGATGAAGAGCTGAAGTACATCGCGGATAACGGCGGTTTTGTGGGTGTGACCATGTTTACGCCTTTCCTGAAAGCGGGTATTCACGCCACTATCGATGATTACGTTGAAGCGATTCGCTACGTGTACAACATCGTGGGTGAGGATGCGATCGGCATCGGTACTGACTTTACCCAAGGTCAGGACCAGAACTTCTTCGAATACCTGACACACGATAAGGGTTATGCCCGTCGTCTGACTCGCTTTGGCGAGATTATCAATCCTAAAGGCATTCGCACCATTGGCGAATTCCCGAATCTGACCGAAGCCCTGTTGAAGGACGGTTTCTCTGAAACTCAGGTCCGCAAGATTATGGGTGACAACTGGGTCAACCTGTTGAAAGAAGTTTGGGGCTCATAAGGCCTTTTTATGGGGTGGCCTCTGTTTGAGCAAATAGAGTTGCCGCCCCTGTTTTTTGATTTCAATTGTTACGCATAACCTAAATAAACCAAGCTGGGTGATATCGATTTCTACGCTCGATGTTGCCCTCTGACTGGTCGGGTCGTTTTCAACAAGGTTGTTTTTCGACATGAAAACCGGCGATTCGGTCAGGCAAGCGCACTGAATAAGAGGAAATAACAATGGGTGTACACGCGCCAGAGATGCCAATCAACGTTGATGACGAAACCGGTGTATGGACGACAGACGCACTGCCGATGCTGTACGTACCGCGCCACTTCTTCGTCAACAACCACATGGGTATTGAAGAAGAGATTGGTGCTGAGAAGTACGCTGAGATTCTGTACAAGGCTGGTTACAAGTCTGCTTACTACTGGTGTGAAAAAGAAGCGGCTGAACATGGTCTGAGCGGTGCTGAAGTGTGGGATCACTACATGAAGCGTCTGTCTCAGCGTGGTTGGGGTTTCTTTATCACTGAAGAGCTGGATATTGAAGCCGGTACCGCCAAAGTACGTCTGGAAAACTCTGCCTTTGTTTACCAATACGGCAAAGTGAACCGCAAGGTGGATTATATGTTCACCGGTTGGTTCGCGGGTGCTCTGGATCAGATCGCTGAAAGCCTGGGTTATGACGTACGCACGAAAGCGGAACAGACTCAGTGTGCGGCTGAAGAGGGTTGTGATGTGGGTTACTTCGAAGTAACGCCACTGTAAACACTGCACCTGATTCAGTTTCGTTGAACCGTCTGGACTATCTGAGAGACCAGACGGTTCGCACTAAACGGCCCAAACAATACAGTAGGCCGGTTAGCAAGAAACCGGCAGAGCATCGAGAACATTAACAATGACTCCGCTCTGCACAGAATAATTAAAACCTGTCAGCAACGTGTGTCAAAAAACCTGCGCACTGTTTAGACCGGATAAGCAAGAAAGAGATGGGGTTCCGATTATGTCCCAGTTTGATGTGCTGTTTGAGCCACTCAAAATTAATAAACTGACCATCCGTAACCGTATTGTCAGTACCGCCCACGCCGAGGTATACGCCACAGATGGTGGTATGACCACGGACCGTTATGTGAAGTATTACGAAGAAAAAGCCAAGGGTGGTTGTGGTCTTTGTATTTGTGGTGGTTCCAGTGTGGTATCCATCGACAGCCCGCAAAGCTGGTGGAGTTCGGTGAACCTGTCTACCGACCGTATTATTCCTCATTTCCAGAATCTTGCCGATGCAGTGCATAAGCACGGCGGTAAGATCATGATTCAGATTACCCATATGGGGCGTCGTTCCCGTTGGGACGGTGAGAACTGGCCGAACCTGATGTCCCCATCCGGTATTCGTGAGCCTGTTCACCGCGCCACCTGTAAGACCATTGAAGAAGAAGAGATCTGGCGTGTAATCGGCGACTTCGCGCAAGCGGCCCGTCGTGCGAAAGAAGGTGGCCTGGACGGTGTTGAGCTGTCTGCCGTACACCAGCATATGATCGATCAGTTCTGGTCACCACGTGTGAACAAACGTACCGACCAATGGGGCGGCACGTTTGAAAACCGTATGCGCTTTGGTATGGAAGTACTGAAAGCGGTACGTGAAGAAGTGGGGCCTGATTTTGTAGTGGGTCTGCGTATCACGGGCGATGAGTTCCACCCGGACGGTCTGAACCACGACGATATGAAAGAGATCGCCGCTTACTACAACGCCACCGGTCAGATCGACTACTTTGGCGTAGTGGGTTCCGGTTGTGATACGCACAACACTCTGGCGAACGTTATTCCAAACATGAGCTACCCGCCTGAGCCGTTCCTGCACCTGGCAGCCGGTATCAAGGAAGTGGTGGATGTCCCGGTTATTCACGCACAGAACATCAAAGATCCAAACCAGGCCAAGCGTATTATTGAAGCCGGTTGTGTTGATTTTGTCGGTATGACCCGTGCACACATCGCTGATCCGCACCTGATCGCCAAGATCAAGATGGATCAGGTGGATCAGATTCGTCAGTGTGTGGGTGCTAACTACTGTATTGACCGTCAGTACATGGGTTTGGACGTGCTATGTATCCAGAACGCGGCAACCTCCCGTGAGTATATGGGCCTGCCTCATATCATCGAGAAAACCGATGGTCCGGTTCGTAAGGTTGTGGTTGTGGGCGGTGGCCCTGGTGGTCTGGAAGCGGCCCGTGTAGCAGCTGAGCGTGGCCATAATGTGACTCTGATCGAAAAAGCCGATGAGCTGGGTGGTCAGTTAACACTGGCAGCCAGAGCACCACAGCGTGATCAGATTGCCGGTATCACCCGTTGGTTGGTGATGGAGCTGGAACGTCTGGGTGTGGATATCCGTCTGGGTACTGCGGCTGATGAAAATCTGGTACGTGAGCTGAAGCCTGACGTGTGTGTACTGGCGACCGGTGGTCGTCCGTTTGTCGAGCAAAACCCTGAGTGGGGCGCGGACGAAGGTCTGATCACCGCAAGCTGGGATATCCTGAGCGGCAAGGTAGAGCCTGGTAAAAATATCCTGATCTACGACACCATCTGTGAGTTCTCCGGTATGTCGACAGCGGATTACGCGGCGGCAAAAGGCTCTCTGGTTGAGCTGGTAACCGACGATATCAAACCAGGTGTTGGTATTGGTGGTACGACCTTCCCAACTTACTACCGTTCTCTGTATGAGAAAGAAGTGATCATGACTTCTGACTTCCTGCTGGAGAAGGTATACCGCGAAGGTGACAATCTGGTAGCCGTACTGGAAAACGAGTACACCGGTCAGCGCGAAGAGCGTGTGGTTGATCAGGTGGTGGTTGAAAACGGTATTCGTCCAAACGAAGAGCTGTACTATGCCCTGAAAGAGGAGTCCCGTAACAAGGGCCAGATCGATAATGAAGCTCTGTTCGATATCAAGCCTCAGCCAGTGCTGAGTGAATCGGGGGACGGCATGATTCTATGGCGTCTGGGTGACTGTGTATCTCAGCGTAATGTACATGCGGCCATGTACGACGCCTTACGCCTGTGTAAGGACCTATAAGGATTCGCCATTGCGGCCCGACTAGGCTTTCAGATCACTCTGAGTCGCTCGGGCTGTTTTTTAAGGCCAGTTTACGGCCTATATGGTTCGGTCCGAATAGGGTGATACCTGCCCAATTCTCTACTCTTTCAACCTAATGGGGTAGGTATCACCTGCCTCAGCTCCTGCTCTATAAGGGGAGATGTTATGTCCTTTGAATGGTTACATCCCGCTCTGATTGCAACAGCCCTGGTGCTGGCGGTAATCGGTGCTGTGCGCCGTGTTAGCCTATGGCGTGCAGGCCAGCCGGACCAGGTTAATCTGATGGCTGGTTTGATGGCGATGCCTAAGCGCTATCTACACGACCTTCACGATGTCGTTGAACGCGACAAATATATGTCCAAAACCCACGCCGCAACCGGTGGTGGTTTTGTCCTGTCTGCTGTGCTTATTATTCTGGTACATCTGTTTGATGTGGATAGCCAGATTCTGGCCTGGGCACTGTTAGCCTCATCCGCACTGATGTTTGTTGGTGCTCTCTTTGTCTTTAAGCGTCGCTTAAATCCTCCGAGCCGTATCTCAAAAGGTCCTTGGATGCGTCTGCCAAAAAGTCTGCTGGCGTTTGCGGGTTCGTTTTTTATCCTGACGCTACCTGCTGCGGGCATATTGCCGGAAGGCTTTTTATTACAAACGGGCAATGTGCTGCTGACAGTCGTACTAACCGCGCTGATTATCTGGGGCATGGGCGAGATGTTCTTCGGCATGTCCTGGGGCGGTCCGATGAAGCACGCCTTTGCCGGTGCTCTGCACCTGGCTTTCCACCGTCGTCAGGAACGTTTTGGCGGTGGCCGTTCTACAGGTCTTAAGCCTGTCGATCTGTCTGTCGTTGAAGAGTTCAACCCAGCCACCAGCGATAAGCAGGTTCTGGGTGTCGCTAAGCCAAAAGACTTTAAGTGGAACCAGCTACTGGGCTTTGATGCTTGCGTACAGTGTGGTCGCTGTGAAGCCATGTGTCCGGCGTTTGCGGCGGGCCAACCACTTAACCCGAAAAAACTGATACAGGATATGGTAATCGGTTTGGCCGGTGGTGATGACGCCAAATATGCGGGCAGTCCTTACCCAGGAAAAGAAGTCGGTAACGCCAAAGGTGGTCCTGAGCTGATTATCACCGATGGTCTGGTTTCACCGGAAACCCTGTGGTCGTGTACTACCTGTCGTGCCTGTGTCGAAGAGTGCCCAATGATGATTGAGCACGTGGATGCCATCGTTGATATGCGTCGCTTCCTGACCATGGAAAAAGGTGAGACGCCAAACAAGGGCGCTGAGATTCTGGATAACATTATCGCCACCGATAACCCGAACGGTTACTCGCCTGCCAGTCGTACTAACTGGGCAGCGGATCAGAACCTGCCGGTGATGAGCGACGTTAAACAGGCGGAAGTGCTGTTCTGGGTATCAGATGGTGCCTTTGATATGCGCAGTCAGCGTATCCTGCGCTCTTTCGTCAAACTGCTGAAAGCGGCTAATGTTGACTTCGCGGTACTGGGTGATGAAGAGCTGGACAGTGGTGATGTGGCCCGTCGTCTGGGTGATGACGCCGCGTTCCAAAACTTGGCGAAGCGTAACCTGGAGACGCTGTCCAAGTACAAGTTCAGCAAGATTGTGACCACAGATCCTCACGCTTACCACTGTCTGCGTAACGAGTATCAGGATCTGGGTTCAAATGCGCTGGATGGTGTTGAAGTTCTGCACCACACCACCTTCCTGAATGAACTGGTTCAGGCCGGTAAACTGCGTCTGGATAGCTTTAACGGTGGCACCGTGACCTATCACGATCCTTGCTACCTGGGCCGTTACAACGGTGAATACGAAGCGCCGCGTGAACTGCTGCGTTCTCTGGGCATTGAGATCGCTGAGATGGAGCGTTCCGGTTTCCGTTCCCGCTGTTGTGGCGGTGGCGGTGGTGCGCCGATTACGGATATTCCGGGTGAGCGCCGTATTGCTGATATGCGTATGGAAGAAGTGAACAGCACAGGTGCTGAACTGGTAGCGGTAGGCTGTCAGCAATGTACCGCCATGCTGGAAGGCGTGGCTGAACCACGCCCTGAAGTAAAAGATATCGCTGAGATTCTGGCGGGTCAGCTGATCGAGGAGGTGCACTAATGAGTGGTGAAGGCTCTTTTGAGGTACTGCGCAGAGATCCTCGTGCCGAGTGGATCGCCCGTAACCGCCTGCACCCGTTGCATGGCACCATCAATGTGGGTGAAGAAGCGGAAGTACGTGGTCCTTCCGGTCTGATTCGTAAGAATCCGCACAAGGTGGGCTTTATCGGTCCTAATGGCATCAAGCGTATTGATCGCCTGAAAGGTAACGCCACTGCAGCCGGTCTGGGTCGTCGCAGCAGTGGTCCGCAGGAAGTACAGCTGCCGCTGCATGCGGTTGAAAACCCTGACTTCTACATCGTAGTCGTGCCGGATCTGGTGGGTGGTCGTCTGACCAGTCAGGACAAAGATGTTCTGGGTCAGGCGCACAAGTTAGTGAAAGGCATTGACGGCGAAGGCGCTGTTGTTGCTGTCTGCTTTGGCGAAAGTAAAGAAGAAGGTTATGACACCGCCGGTGTGGATCGCTTGATCCACCTGGGCGGTGAAGAGTATGAAGGTTTTGCCCCAGAGCAACGTCTGGCTGCCCTGATGCAGGTGGAAGCTCAACTGCAACCGAAACATTGGCTGTTCCCGGACAGTGTTCACGGTGGTGCCGATCTGGGTTCCCGTCTGGCGGCACGTTTAAGCGAACGTCCTGCGGTTCAGGCGTGGCAGGTAGATCATGCCTCTACCGTCAGTCGCGGTGCCAGTGGCAGCAAGGATATTCAGCGTGCCACGCCACGTATCCTGCTGTTGGCGGAAGAGTGTGCTGATCCGATTGATGAAACCCGTCATGAGGCCCAGGCTATCGAACTGGCGGCGATACCTCTGACGATTACCCGTCTGAAAGATCAGGGACAGGTGGCGGTTGATCCAAACGCCATCCCTCTGGCTGAAGCCGAGTTTATTCTGTCGGCGGGTAACGGTATCCATAACTGGGAGCAGTTCCACGAAGCCGCCGAAGTGCTGGGCGCTACCGAAGGTGCCAGCCGTGTGGCGGTGGATGATGGCTTTATGCCGCGTTTCCGTCAGGTGGGTGCCACTGGTACCTGGGTAACGGCCCGCGTTTATATCGCCGTGGGTATCTCGGGTGCAATTCAGCATATGCAGGGTATCGGCCAGTGTGACAAGGTGATCGCGATCAACAGCGACGCCGGTTGTGACATGGTGAAACGTGCCGCTCTGAGTGCTATTGGCGACAGTGAAGAGGTGCTGGCTGAGTTGATCAAACTGATGCAGGCTCATAAAGCCGAGCAAGCTGAAGGAGGTGACCAAAATGCCGCTTAATGTTGTTTCTTTGGTCTCTGTTGGCCGTCACCCTCAGTCCGGTCGTCAACGTCGTGCCGAGCAGGATGGTCGTGCCGTTGAGCTGGGTATGAACCTGAAAGTGGTCCAAAACAGTCAGCTGACCGTACTACATGCCGGTGCGTCGTCTGAACCTGTTCTGCGCACCTATGCGGGTATGGGTCTGCCAGAGCTGAAAGTACTGGAACTGGCCGAGCAAGATGATGCCGTACCGGCACTGGGCGATTACCTGCAATCGGCCAATGCGGATATCGTGCTGACTGGTGTGCGCGCTGAGAGCGGTGAGTCCTCAGGTATGGTGCCTTATCTTCTGGCGGAACAGTTGGGCTGGCCGCTGGTGCCGCGTATCGCGGATATCGTCTCCATTGATGATGGTGTCGCTGAGATCCTGCTGGCATTGCCACGGGGTCAACGTCGTGCGGTCAGTGTACCGCTACCGTTTGTCGCAAGCGTTGATAACGCAGCGGCGGAAGCACGCCAAACCGCTTATGGTCCGGGTATGCGTGCCCGTATCGAAGGCAATAAAGCCGTTACCGAAGTGGATGAGGTACGTGCGGGTTGGCAAGAAAGTGATGCCAAACCACGTCCTAAACGTCTGAAAGTGGTGAAAGCTAAAACTGCGGCGGATCGTTTTAAAGCCGCTACTGCCAAGCCTCAGGGTAAAGCGGGTAAGGTGATGAAGAGTGAGTCGGCCAAGGAACAGGCGGAAGAGATCTTCAAACTCTTACTGGAGGAAAAGGTCATTAAGTAGGGCTTGGTTTATCAATTAAGCCTTAATGCACCGTTTCGACAGGGCTCCGTTAACTGGATGTTAATCGGAGTCCCTTTGCGTTTTACAGGCGTTAAAAGCAGTCGCTACAATGACGCTTTTTTGAATGCCCGAGAAGATAGTAAGAACTAAAATAAATTATAAAGACTGGGTTTATACACCTTGATTTCGGCGGCTGAAGCCGATTAGGTTGTCAGACTCTGATGCAATTTTAGGAGACGTTACCATGATGTTCGCTGATTTAGTCGACGAAGTAGATTTCAAAGCCCTGCTGATCGCCTGTTCGGCGCCGATTACTCCTGAGCAAACACTGGAGGAGTGCCAAGGGGTTGTCAGTAAGTGGCTACAGGAAACGCCCGAGATGCGAGAACCGCTTCGGGCTGAAGTACGGGCGCTTGAAAAGAAAGACTATAGCCTGTTGCCTGAAGTACAGGACTTTATTCAACAAGTATTGAATTAAAGCGGCGTACTGTCTTTAGTGCTCCCAGTATGGCTCTCTGTAGCCGTAGATAAAGGTAAGTGGGTTTTGGTATTGTCCTTAACCCTTAACCCTTAACCCTTAACCCTTAACCCTTAACCCTTAACCCTTAACCCTTAACCCTTAACCCTTAACCACTCTTAACCCCGTAACTCTTAACCCCGTAACTCTTAACCCCGTAACTTTTAACCTTTCCACCCATGAGCCTATGCCGAACCAGAAGACGTTACCTTGTGATGCGGTGTTATATATGAGGCTATCTTATTCTTTGTCGGTAAAGTTACTGCGCTCAAGCCCGTATTTTTTCATACGTAAATAGAGCTTTTTCCGGGGAATGTCCAACGCTTGGGCGGTTAATTCCGCTTGGCCTTTATTCGCTTTCAGGGCGTTGATAATGACTTGCTTCTCGTAATGCTCTACCAGCTCATCCAGGTTGCCCTGCTGAGGGATCCGTGGTGCTTCGGCCAGATTGGGGAGTGGCAAACCCAAAGCCCAGCGTTCAGCGGCATTACGCAGTTCGCGCACATTACCAGGCCAGGATTGCAGGGTGAGCTGGCTTAACAAAGCTTCCGGTATCGGACGACTGTCACGGTTAAAACGTTGATTGGCTTGTTCAACAAAGTGGCTGAATAACAGTGGGATATCGTCTTTACGTTGATCCAGGCTTGGAATATCCAGGCTGGCGACATTCAGGCGGTAGTAGAGATCTTCCCGGAAGCGGCCTTCATCGGCGCTGATTCTTAGATCTTCTTTCGAAGCCGCCACCACCCGGATGTCCACATTAATATTTTCATTGCCGCCCAACCGCTGCAGGGTACGTTCCTGCAATACCCGCAGTAAACGGATCTGTAGCGAGTGAGGCATGCTTTCGATCTCATCCAAGAATAGAGTACCGCCACAAGCGTACTCGATCTTGCCAATACGACGCTTATTGGCTCCGGTAAAAGCGCCGGCTTCATGGCCAAATAGCTCGCTTTCAATCACCGACTCGGTGACTGCGCCACAGTTCAGAGCTACAAAGGGCTTTTTTGCTCTGGGGCTAAAATCATGCAGACATTTGGCGACCACCTCTTTACCTGTTCCGGTGGCACCATTGATGATCAGATCAACATCGATCTGAGCCAGTTGCAGTACCAGCTCCCTTAACTGAACCATGGCAGGAGTTTGACCCACCAGACGGTTTTCAATCTCATGTTGACCACCAATAACCTGGCGTAAACAGCGGTTTTCCAGAACCAGGTGCCGTTGGTTCCAGGCTCTTTGTATGGTATTAAGTTGGTGCTCCGGGTCGTCGTTCTTCTCCAGAAAATCGTAGGCTCCCAGGCGAATGGCCTGAATTGCAATGGCAATATCACCATGGCCACTGAACATGATTACCGGAATCTCAGCATCAATCTCCAGTATTTTCTGCAATACATCCAGCCCATGCATCATATTCATGCGCACATCACAGATAATTACGCCCTGCCAATCCTGAGCACAGTATGCCAAGGCTTCATTCGGATCTTCAAACGCCAATACCTGGTATCCCTCTAATTCAAGGGTTTGGGTCATGGAGTCCCGTACGATCTCCTCATCATCAATTACAATCACCTGTCCTGTATGTCGGGGCGTGTGCGCGGCTGCGGGTGACAGTGGGTTTATCTCTTGTAACGGCGACTGGCTCATGACTGTGGGCTCCGGTATGCTGGCAGTTGAATACAAAAGGAGGCACCCTGTCCGGCCTGGTCATCAACCATCAACTTGCCACCAAAACTCTTAATAATATTAAAGGAGATCGATAAGCCCAGACCCAAACTCAGGTTACGGGGTTTTGTGGTAAAAAACGGCTCAAACAGGTGCTCCCTGGCTGCCTGACTGATCCCCGGTCCATTGTCCTGTATCTGAATCATGACCTGATCTTTTCCTTGTGATATTGCTGCCGGCCGGAGGCAACGAATATGGATATAGCGTTCGTCCTGTTCCGTCATGGCATCCAAAGCGTTCGTCATCAGGTTCATCACCACCTGTTCCAACTGTACGCTGTCTGCACAAACTTTAGGCAGATCGTCCTGACAGTCAATTTCGATCACGGTCTGTTTTCTGACTTCATCACCTTCCAGCATCAAAAGCACGCTTTCTATCACTTGCTGTACATCCACTGCAACCAGATTGGTTTGCTGTTTACGTGCTAAAGCTTTTAAACGGGTGATAATGGTGGCGGCCCGTTTGGTCAGGTTGGAGATCTGTTTCAGGTTTTTCTCGGTGTCTTCCAGGCGACCGGCGTTGAGCAGGCGCACCCCGTTATGGGAGTAGTGACCAATAGCGGATAATGGCTGGTTGATCTCATGGGCAATACCTGCCGACAATTGTCCTAGCGCCGCCAGTTTACCGGCTTGTACCAGCTCCTCCTGGAGTGTTGACAGTTGATCCCGAAAGCTCAGTAATGATCGGGCCATCGCTGTAATCTCGTCATTGCCTTTGACCTCAACAGTCTGTTCCAGATTGCCGTCGGCGATGGCGCGCATACTGGCATCCAGCCTTGTGATGCGTCCCACCATATTTCGACCAACATACAGCCAGACAATAATGATAGAGAGCAGCAAACTGGTCGCTACCATCAACAGCATCCAGATACGTCCTTTGCGGATGGTTTGTTGGGCATTGGCAGCGGAAGCCTGAGCCGCTTGCTCTGTCTGCTCTGTCTCTGCAGCGATCTGTTGGTTTAACAGGTCCAGTTCGGTGCGGCTTCGGCTGAGCTGCAATTCACCATCCTGTAAAATTTTTCGCTCCTGGCTGCGGATCGCAAACATATTGTTCTCGCCACCGGTGAGGAATACGATATTTACGATGGTATTTTTTAATGTTTGCACGCCATGGAGCTTATCCAGCGCCTGCATATCCTGCTTAATTCGTTGGATAATTTCATCGGAATAGGCCTGGGTAGCGATCAGTGAGTTCAGGTCCGGCAGGTGCTGGGCCCGGTCCACAAGGTTGATCAACAGGTTGACATCGGCCTTGATACGGTACAAGTACTGCAAGTCGGTATTGATGCTTTGCGTGGCTTCCTGACCGTAGCTGTTCATCACTATCCAGGAATCCGGCATCTGTTGGTTGTAGTGACTGAACAGGCTGCGCTGAACCTCTTCAATCAGAGAATTGATATCACTGAGGAAGCTGGCCGCCACCCAGCGTAAACGGCGGTTTTCAGCTTGTTTCTGCTGCTGAATATCCAGTTTATGCAGTACATTGCTATTCAGTTCGGTCAAAGAGGCTTTGATGGCTTCAATCTGCTCAAATAACGTTTGCTGCGCCTGATGGTCCTGAGTCACCGCTGAAATTTTGGGTAACAGGTTTGTCATTTCCTGGAGGTTGAGCTTCAGCTCACGCTCAATCAGCTCTCGGCTGATCTCATCATCTGCCGCCAATAATGTCGGGGCCATCAGGGTGATACGCGTGCCCTGTTCTTTCAGCTCGGTCATCAGGCTCAGGGTATGGATATTACCTTCTACCACCTGATTCAGTTCATCACCCAGACGATTGTAGGACACCCAGCTGATTATTCCTGCCAGCAAAGTCAGGGCACTGAGTGCGCCAAAGGCAAAGAAAAAGCGACTGCGGATACCAAAGCGATTGATGTTTTTCATAGAGTCCGGGATAAAGTTTTGTTTAGTAGCTTGATTAAGGGTACTCTGGAAAATTAATGAATACACCCTGGGTTATTAATTTTTAGCTGCTACAGTGTTGCAGCTGGTATTCGATTGAAGCCCTGATGTTTGCCTGCGGTAACACCTTGATGATAAAGCGATTTAAACGTTTTTTTACTCTGATCTCAGTCTGCCTGATGACTTGGTTTATCAGTCATAACCTGTCGGCTAATGATACCCTGATCTTTAAAGCGGTAGGGACCTGGGGTTACTTTACCAACTATCAAAAACATGAAGGTCCATTCTGGAATCAGCATATTGCTGAGGTAAGTGACAGGCAGATTATAGGTGAGATTACACCTCATTCTGAACTGGATTTACAAGGTTACGAGATCATGCGCCTGGTGAAAAACGGTGTGTTTGATTTTGCTTTTGGTATGTCGGGTTATGTGACGCCCGAAAGTGCTATCTTCGAAGGCGGTGATCTGTCTTCCCTGGCACAGAATATCTCGGTGCTGCGTCGGGTGTCTGAGGCTTATTTTCCAACATTGGAGCGTGCCTTTGCCGAGAAATATAACGCCAAGTTGATGCTACTGTACCCCTTCCCCAGCCAGATGATCTGGTGTAAACAGCGTATTAATAACCTTGGGGATTTAAAAGGTAAGCGTGTGCGGGTTTATCTGGAAACTCTGGGGGACTTTATTGATGGTATTGGTGCAGTACCCGTTAATGTCCGTTTTAATGATGTGCCTCAAGCCCTGCAACAGGATGCGATTGATTGTGTGATTACTGGCACCATGTCCGCTTATACAGTAGGCCTGCACAAATACACTCCCTATGGTTTTACTTTACGGGTCGGTTGGGGGTTATCATTTGGGGCTATGAACCTTAATAAATGGCACCGCTTGAATGATCAGCAAAAGCAGCTGCTGCAACAAGAGATCGCCATCCTGAACGATAATATGTGGAAAGAAACGGCTACTGAGGATGCTGTCGCGCTGGCGTGTTTGTCCAATGGTCCCTGTGAACTGGGAAGCAATGGCGGCATGACATTAGTGAAACCTTCAGCTCAGGATCTGCTCATTCGTGACAGGGTCGCAAAAGAAGTTATTTTGCCACGCTGGGCCGAACGCTGTGGTCCTGAATGTGCTGCGAACTGGAATCGTACCGTGGGCAAGGTGCTGGATCTTACAGCACAAGCCTTGCCCTGACGGGGTGTGTCGAATCGTGTAAGCCTCTAAGAGTAGGTCTACGAGGGAAGAGGTCTACGAGGAAATAGGTCTAAGAGGCCTCTTCAATATGATGGGGATGCCAGCTGGCGTTATAGTTCAGGAACGAAGCCAGGGGCTCATCCCAGATTTTCTCGTGATCGTGTTGCCATTGGCACAGTGACCAATGAACTTTCTGAATATCGGCCCCATCTGATTCCAAAACGTTCTGATATTCATCCAGCTGCTTCAGAAATAGTTGGTGTTGCTCTCTATGGGCATCATAACGCTCATAACCCGTCATCTGCATAAAGCGCTCTTCCTGATCAAAATGATCAATGACTTCCCGGCGCAGGCTGGCCAGTAATGCAGGTATTGCCTGTTTAGTTGCCAATGGCAGTGCGCCCAGTAAGGCAGTAAATCTATGATGGGCTTTGTCCATGGCGGGCTGATCATAGTGTTGGGTGCGTAGATCGGCGATTAGATCTGACATGGCGGTCTCTCCCACGGTTCTTTCCGTATTACTCAAGCTTGTTGTTTCAGCGGTTGGATAACAGATATCTCTCGGTTTTACTTTTATCGGTATCTACATTGGAGAGACTTTTTGTTCGGGCCTCTTTGGCGACTGTAACTGAAAACTGTAGTAGGGCGGGATTTTACGCGTTCTGGTTTAGAAAATTTTTGCTCAGGGTCAGCTGATTAGTAAATTTTGTTATCGCGTGATCGGGGGGCGGGGATTCGGGGATTCAGTCTGCCCGGTGGTTAACCAGAGGTGATCAGGTTTGAGCATTCGGTTTGAGCATCCGGTTTGAGCATCCGGTTTGAGCATCGAAGCTGGGTTATCAGGTCTGTCAGTTGTCACAGACCTGATAATGTCTCGGTAGAGTAAGCAATGATCTGTTGAGTCGGTAGTGATCTATAGCAGAGAATTCTTTACTTATTCTCAACAGGGCAGGTATTGATGCCCAGAACGGTATACAGAGGGCAGTAACCTACCAGACCGGTTAATAGGGGCACCAGGCCTACCAGTCCCCACAGGGTTTGTGGACCGATAACTGTCAGGCTTAACAGTACCAGACCTGCGACAACTCGTAGAATACGATCCACTTTTCCTTCATTTGCTTTCATGGCTTAACTCCTGATTGTTTATTCAGCATCTTCTATTACGGCTGTAGGCATTGCTGATTCAGAGCCGTTGTTTTATCTATGGCGTCAGTTTAGCGAAAGTAAATATTCGCTTCAGTGACTTAGTCACATACGAAGCAAAATAGCTAAGCCAAATAAGAGAACGGCTAACTTAAAGCCTCAGGTTGCAGCAGTTTTATACTGCCGCGATGGAGTTCAACGACACCCTGTTTTTCCAGCTTTTTCAAACAGCGACTGACCACTTCCCGTGCAGAACCAATCTCTTCAGCAATGGCTTGGTGGGTAGTGTTTAGGGTGTTGTTTTGGTCCTTATGCTGGCAGATAAACTGGCAGATCCGCTTTTCAATACTGTCAAAAGCGATCTGTTCGATCTGAAGCATCAGATCACTAAGGCGATGGCCAAAGTTATGGAAGACAAACTGGCGGAACTCCTCTGAGCTGGCCAATAATTTATTAAACTCAGCCTGAGAAATAATATGGGCGGTAACTTCAGTCTCTGTAATTCCTTCTGCGGAGTAACGGGCGTTACCCATCAGGCAGGAGGTGGTCAAAACACAGACCTCACCAGGCTGAATACGGTACAAGACTATCTCCCGGCCATCTTCCGAACGGGCAAACACCTTTACCTTACCTGCGGTCACGACAATATAGTTCTCACATACCTGCCCCTGCGAAAAGACCTGATGTTGGGCTGGTAGAGTGACCTGAGGGTAATGTTCAACAAGATCTGCAATTGGGCTGGAGGTCAGTTGAGTAGAGTTATTGGGTGTAGAGGAGACCGAGTGCACCATGCCGTTTTCCTAACTAACTGAAGTAACAGAGCTTTTATAGCAGTGAACGCTAAAGTAAATGAGTTGATTCACTTTGCCAAGGAGTATTACAGCCAACAAATGTATCAGGGTTAAAGCAATGCGTGTTATTTATGTTTTGGAAGAGCATTTCACTAAGCCTGATTCTTTACCAAACTCCATCTGTTTTAACTCCTGCATATTGCTCAAGGCAGTCTGGTCGTTAATGGCATAGAGGTGTCCGCAGGTGATGGTGCAATGATTACTGATGAATCTCAGCTGACTCTGGATATTGAGAATAGTGTGGATGCGCTGTTGTTTGAGCTGCCCTGATTTTTTCTGGTGATCAACGGGGGATACTTTTCCTGGATTTGTAGTCTGAGATACACTCGCAACCCAAGTACTATTTACCAGCGTCTCCGTCGATCCGAGTGTAGAAATGTTCAAACAAATTTTTAGAAATCGCAGAACCAAACAGATCACCACCCAGATCTCTCAATACCTGATTCGACAACACGGCATTCATAAACATTATCGCCAGGATCAGGTGGATGAGGCGCTTACGGCGCTGAAGCTGGGTAATTTTGAAGGGATCAGCGTGCAGGAAAACCGTCTGGCTTATGGCGTTTTTTGCACTGAGAAGGAATACCGGGCAATCTATCAGCAAGCGGGCATAGATGGCGATTATGAAGGCATTCAGCTGGAAATTGCAGATGCGCTGTATAAAGGCAAATCAGGGCGTATGCTGGGACACTGATTACTTGTTGTCTGGTAACGTTGTTCACCGATACTGCTGGGAGAGTACGGCGCTTTTTGCTAATCTGCCGGTTTGTGCGCGTGTCACAACGCTTTGGATTGATAAGGTGTTTAAAGATGAAATTGGCGGTGCTATCCGATATCCACAGTAATGTTTTTGCCCTACAGGCGGTTTTAAGCCATGCGGGCCGACGTGGTGTCAATCAGCTGATTAATCTGGGCGATATCTTATACGGTCCTATTGCACCCCGTGCGACCTACGATCTGCTGCAGAAACATAATTTTGTCACCATCAGCGGCAATCAGGATCGTCAGATCTGGCAGGCGGATCAGCAGGCCATTGATAGCAATCCAACGATGCAGTTTATTCTGCAGGATCTGGGGCCGGAGCCTCTGGACTGGATGCGTCAGTTGCCGTTTGATTATCAGCTTAATGAGGATGTTTATCTGTGCCACGGTACGCCAGCGGATGATCTGATTTATTTGCTGGAGCAGGTAGAATCCGGTCGTCCGGTTTTAAGAGATGATGCGGCCATTATCGAACTATTGGCAGGGCAAACTGCACCTGTAATCCTTTGTGGTCATACCCATATTCCCCGCAGCGTGCGTTTAAGCACCGGGCAGGTGATTGTCAATCCAGGCAGTGTGGGTTTGCCTGCTTATACCGATGATGAACCCTGCTCGCACTCTATGGAAAATTACAGTCCTCATGCCAGTTATGCCCTGTTGGAAAAACGCCATGATCAATGGTTGGTGGAGCATATCAAGGTGCCTTACGATGTTGAATCCGCAGTGGCTGCGGCTCAGCTAAGAGGGCGTCAGGATTGGACGCATTTTCTTTCGACTGGGCGCGGTTTGAGGTAATGGGGCTATGTTGCCTGTTCAGAGCAATAAAAAGGGAGAGTTGAATACTCTCCCTTTTTATTGCTGGCCCAAGTAGAGGGGGGGTATGTAGAGGGTATGCGTAATCTATTAGGGCAGCGAGGGCTGCGTTAAACTTAATCCAAACGTTGAATATAGTGTCCGCCGTGTTTGATATTTTGCACTTGTGGACGGCTGTAGCTCACCGTTACCTTACCCACGGCTTTAGGAAATTGAATCTCCAGTTGCGGGTTTTTAATCTCTTCGGGTATGAGTCCACGGACCCTGACGGCTACCGAGTTCCGGTAATTGACCATTGCAGGCTGAGACTGTGGTGGCTGGGGGCGCATATTCGGGTTGTTATTATCCATATAGGATTCACTTTGCCCTGGTGGCATTCTGTCTTGTCCCGCTTGTCTTTCCCTTTGCTCTGCCGGTATGCCGTTATAGTCCGCTATCCTGTCATCGTCATTATTACGACGTGGGGGCGGCGGCGGTGCTGGTGCGCGTCGTTCCTGTTGATTGGTAGGACGTAAAGCCTGTTTGATCTGTACTAAATTCGGTAAACGGACTTTTTTAGCACTTAAAGCTTTTCCATTCACCGTTATTTTAAGCTCTTTGCGAAAGAGGTCCCGAATCGCTTTGCGAAATGACTCCAATTGATGGCCTGAACTCTCTTTCAATTGATCAAGCTTTGCAGGTTTGCCTTCCCATTGAACATAGCGAAACAGGTTCTGTATGGGCGTGTGGATTGTGATGCTGAGCTGCTGGTCTTGCTGAAGAACCACTTGAGCGGCAGATTGCTGTTTCTGCATCGCCTGCGAGTCTGTAGGCTGGGAAAGGCTGTCCCCGTAGCTTACAGGTGCTGCAGCTCCCATCAGAATCAGACTGCCAACGGCAAGAAAGTGCTTAATTGATGACATCGTCTGTATACTCTTTTCTTTGCGATTGAACATGAGCGATTGAGGAAACTGTTAATGATCTTAACGGAAAAAATTTCTCATGCTGTGTTTCGCTTCACAAAACGGGCTCTAACCCTCTGGTTTAGTGCCTTTTCTACATTTTTAAGCAAACGTATTTTGCTAACAAAATAAAGAACTGTAGCGGGCTATTTCAAACATCCATGTGTGTAAAAGAGCAGGATTTGTTAAATCCTTCCCTGTTATTTTGACCTTGTTGCACAAACACTGACACGACATAAAGGAAATCATATGGCTCAGGTCGGCTTAACCTCGCAAGAGCGTTATCAACAAAAGTTTGAGCGCCTTATCGATTTTATCTACCAGCATCTGGATACGCCGTTGGATCAGATGAAGTTGGCAGAAGTCGCCTGTATCTCGCCTTACCATCTGCACCGCATCTATTACAGTGTTTATGGTGAAAGCCTGGCCGCAACGGTAAAACGCCTACGTTTGCACTATGCGGCGGATCGTTTGGCCAATACAGCGCTGCCAGTCAAAGAGGTGGCTGCCGGTTCGGGATACACCAGTCTGCAATCCTTTACCCGTGCGTTCAGTGACAGTTATGGCATGCCTCCGGCGCGATATCGCAAAGAGGGGAGCCATCAACAATTCAAATTGGAGTATCCGCATCGCGCGGCACAGGAGCATATTATGCATGAGGTCAGAATTGAAACCATCCCGCCTGTTAATCTGATGGGTATGAACCATACCGGGTCTTATATGGATATCGGGCAAGCCTTTGAAAAACTGTTTGGTTGGTTAGGAATGAAGGGGTTGTCAGGGGATGATATGCGCTGTATTGGCATCTACTTTGATGACCCCGATAGCGTGCCAGAAGCGGAACTGCGCTCAATGGCGACGGTTGGTTTCGGCGATATGAGCAAGATTGAGATCGAAAAGCCTTTTGAAGAAAGTCGGGTGTCAGGTGGCGAATATGCCGTACTGCGCTTTAAGGGCCCTTATAGCGATATGCACAGTGCTTATCAGTGGTTCTATGGTCAGTGGTTACCGGAATCCGGCCGGGAAGCAGCGGATCAGCCGGTGTTTGAAGAGTATCTCAACAATCCCCGTGACGTTGCGCCGACGGAGTTATTGACAGATATCTATCTGCCACTCAAGGCTCTTTAGAATCGAGGGTGAAGTAAGCTGGTAAGCTAATAGAAATGAGCTTATAGACAACAGTGTAAATAGAAAATGATGACTCAGAAGTGCACTGCCCGTGGCAGCTGCACTTCTCCAGAGTCGCACCAAGTTAAGAGCGACATTAGGGTAAGGACTTAGTCGTCTTCCCAGGGATCAAGAATATCAAACTCTTTTTCCGCAACACCTTTCTCTGTACGTGCTTCCTGTACTTCACTGGTGTTATCTTCGTGATCCAGTGCTTCATTATCATCTTCGGTAACAGGACGAGGAGTACGTTTGGCAGGTTTAGCCAGAATTTCCAAATAGAATGATTCCAGCTGCTCCGCTTCAGCCTGACCGATATACTGGTTGATCTCGCTGACATGGATCACCTGAGCGTCTGCTTCATTCGTGCCATATTTACAATCAAAGTCCCAGAAATCTGCATCTGCAGGTAGAGCCTTATTTCTTTCGCGCTTCAGGTATTTTTTCGCTTCATTTTTAGCGGATTCGATCATGCGAGGGTATTTGATTTTTGGATGAGAGAGCTTAAAGGTCTTTTTCATGGCAATCCTAAGGCTTGTAGCGGAAGAAAATATCAGGTGTTTTGAGCTGTGTTGGCTTGCACGGAGTGTTCAAATCCAAGAGGCATTTCCTGAAGAGGCGCGAATGATAGCGGATTTATATGCGGACAGCCATGACTGATTCACTGGGTTGAGGTTGTTAGCGGCAAGGCTGTTTTGAAGCGATATAAGTGAGGATCGTCAGAAGCAAAACAGCGACTGACGAAATCTCTTTTGTTACGGTGATTACTTTTAAACGTCTGACAACAAGCAGATGCTTTGGCTGACTTGCGCTTCTGTCATACCGCCAAAATTACCTAAGAAGTTTATATGCTCAACACCCAGCTCCCGATAGTGATTGAGCTGTGCAGGAATCTGTTTCTTAGTGCCAAACAGGGCTGTATTGCTTGATATCATACCTTTGATCACACTCCGAATATCAGGCGCTTCTCTCAGTGGCGGCATAAACCTGGGAGCACACTGAATAAGAGTATTGATGGCCTCCTCCTCTGTATCCGCAGCATAAGCAAATACCGTCACAATAACTTCTGTATCAGACAGCTTTAAGGGCGAGTCATTTTTGCCCCTGGCGTGGGCCGCAATAACCTGCTCCAGATCGGATAGATTGCCATTTCCGGGGCTCACAATGGTTAGAATGGAGTGACCATTTGTTCCTGCCTTATACGCTCTTTCCGGGTGGGATGTCGCGATATAAACAGGTGGCAATGGTGCCTGAGAGGGGCAGACGTTCAGGGAAGAGCCTGAACTGAAATTATGCTTGTTCCAATATTCAAGAATTGTGCTCAAATTCTGTTCAAAAATGCCATGACGAGAATTAAAAGCCTGCCCCATGAGCTGGAATTCTTCTTCAATCTGCCCGGTTCCCACTCCAAAGTTCAGGCGACCTCCAGATAGCAGGTCGACCATGGCATAGTTTTCTGCGGTCAGAATGGGGTCGCGCATAGGGAGCACTGCAACGGCGGGGCCTAGTCGTATATTCTGGGTGCACTGGGCAAGTGAACTGAGTAATACAGCGGGATTCGGTACACTGCCAATATTGTGCAAACAGTGATGCTCTCCTAACCAGAAGCCACTAAATCTCAACTTGTCAGCCAGCTGGGCATACTGATGTGTTGACTGGTATATATCCGCAAGGTTTAAATCGGTTTT
The DNA here is from genome assembly GCF_000422425.1 of Oceanospirillum beijerinckii DSM 7166. GTDB lineage: Bacteria > Pseudomonadota > Gammaproteobacteria > Pseudomonadales > Halomonadaceae > Oceanospirillum > Oceanospirillum beijerinckii. Next base: position 36,616 of record NZ_AULT01000042.1, on the reverse strand, counting down.
ATCTGGATGATGATCCAGGGTTGAGAAAAATGACTTACGCATTTTCAGGCCGCCTCTTCAATTGGGGAGTGACTTGTTTAGATAAGAACTTTCAAGTTGGTGTACTTGAGAAAAGGCAGTCTGAAGGTGGCACTGGTAGATAGGTCAAGGGGTAGGCAGGTCAAGAGGGAATGTTTGCGATAGGTTGAAATGGGCTTATTGACCCGTCTATAGGTGCAGGCTTTAAGGTAGGCCATCAATAAAATGGCAGAGTGGATAAATGATCACGGTATCTCAACTAGCGAAAAAGTGCGGAATATCCAGAACCAGTGTGCTCTATTACGAGCGTGAAGGACTGTTGTTGCCAGCCCATCGCTCCGACAATGGTTATCGCTGGTATGGAGCGCGGGAGGTGAAGCGATTAGAGACAATTTTGGCCTATCGCTCTTTTGGTCTTCCGGTTGCTCAGCTTGCTGAATTATTGGATAGAAACCAGATAAACTTAGAAACCCAGGAACATATTCTGCTGGAGCAATTCAATGCTCTGGAACAGGAGATACAGCAACTAAGATTACAACAAAAGGCGATAGTGCAGTTTATGGAGCGGCCAGACTGGTTGAATCAGCCATCGATGACCAAGGATGGCTGGGTCGAGATTATGAGCAGTGCGGGCCTCAGCGACGATGATATGCATAATTGGCATCGTCAATTTGAACAAAGCCGACCCGATGAGCATCAGACATTTCTGGAATCCCTGAATATTGATACAGAAGAGATCGCCCGCATTCGGGCCTGGTCCAAAAACTAAGTTGTCTTCGTACAGCGAAGTGCTCAGTTACGGCAGTTTCAAAGTTGTTTGGACCAAGCTGTTTTAAGCCTTGTATCTTCTTAGCTCTCGGTTCGTTTCAGCCCATATGGAATGGTTTCAACCTCTTCAATAGTCACCATTGACCGACCCTATCCTAAACCGGGTTATTCTTCCGTACCCGTTTCGTAAAAGAGCTCGACCGGTTGCTTAAGCGTGCTACGCAGCAGAGAGGCGAGTTGATCCATTTCAGCATTTGACCAAGGCTCAGCCTCATCTTCAGTGGGTTTCCTCGCCAGCGTATAAGCTTGAATCTTTTCGATCTTTGTGCCCTGCTCCAGCAGTGATTGGACTAACTGCACATAGGGTTGGTATTTGGCGCAGTCGAACGCTTCCTGCTGCCAGCGAAAGAAGCAGGACTGAAGAATCACAGGATAGGTTTGGCCGAACTCAATCAGTTTCTCAGTTAAACGCTCAAAGTTCAGTCGGGTTCGGTTGATTCGCACCAGAGAGTCCTGATCCCAATAATCCAGTTTGAACCAGACCTCGAAGTTTGCCGCGTAAAGCTCAGGCCATAAGGACGCTAGATCTTTCCTGTCGATTCCACTGCCATTGGTAAACAGCACTAGTTTGGTCTCGTCGAGCTGGTATTCGCGTTTCAGGTCCAGTAGTAATCTGAACACTTCAGACAGTATCTTTACACTGGTGGGCTCACCATCACCGGCCAACGAGATGTCCCGCAACGCATGATCATTACCCTCTTCTTGTGCCAACTTATCCAACCAGCCTCGCAGCTCGGCTTCGATCTGCTCAATACTGGGTTTGAGGGGCGGTGGCGGCGCAGAGCGATCAACCTGACAATAAACACAATCAAAATTGCAGCCCCTGTCTGTATTGAGATTAATCCCCAGGGACAAGCCCCCAGAGCGGCGTGAAAATACCGGATAAACCAAATGCCCCTGATCGCTCAGTCGGTCATGATTGGAGATACTGGGTTTAAATTCAGAGGGTTGTTGAGCCATGACTTATGCCGTCGCCTATGATCAGTTGTTTTCAATCGAGCATTTTTATAGTTGTGTACCCTATTGGCAAGTCGCATCTCATCAATAAATGACAGCCATCAAGTCTTGTTCAAATAAAGGCTCAGCGCCAAACAGCATGGTGATATTAGCGGTAGAAATCAAAGAAGATAAATAATAGACAGGGCGGGTCAAAAGCCTGAAATGCACACAGGACGCGCACTCTAAAGGCTGGAATATCGAGATGTAGTTTAAGAATATCTGCAGGAGAGATCTGGCTGCCCGGTTTTGTGTCTTTCTATGCCCTTAGGCCTCATAACCTGATGAGTGAAATAACGCCCCAATCTGACGGCTACCCTGTAACCACGCGCACCTCACGCTCTTAGCATATTGCTTCAATTGATTAAGACAACCCATGGCGCGACTTTGTGATAATCCCTCAGATTGCATCGCCTTAAGCCAGTGATCAGGGCTGATGCCCAAACGCGACAGAATAGGCGGCAGAGTCCCCGAAATATAACCGCGTTTATCCTCCCGACAACAGCGCCCAGCCCCAGATAATCCGCATAGTCAAACATAATTGCCTTATCGCCATCATCATAACGGGCAGAAAGCGGCTTCAGCTTCGGTAGTTTTAGTTCTGATGTAGACTCTTGCGGTGATGTTTGGGCTTGCTCGCATTGGCTATCTTGATTCTTGGTTGGATGAACCTCCGCAAACTCCCGAATGCGCTGCTGAATAGAGGTAAAATCAGAGTTCTCGGGGCTATCTGCCATAACCGCACGCACCGGATTGAGATCCACATAAGCCATGCAAGTCAGCAAACCCTGTTCATCCAGCAAAGCCTGGCTTTTAAAGCGTCCCTCCCAGAAGCGACCTGTACAGTTATCTTCCTGATTGGCCTTCCTGGCGATATGCTCGTTCAGACAGCGCATAAACCAACTGATATCCATCAGCCGCTCCCGCCACTCGGCAATAATCTCCGCGACCTTATTCAGCTCGGCCTGAGATTGTTTCTTACCTTGCTGGTAACGCTGAATCAGCATAGGGCCAACAAATAACGTCTGCCAGCGCTTAATTACCTCATCATCAGACCAACTCTGTGCCTGATTGATATACAACACCAGATGATAATGATTCGACATAATGGCATAAGCACAGATATCAATGGCAAACATCTGATCTAAAAGGGATAAACGCTCAAGCACCCACTGACGACGATGCTCAAAAGACTGTCCCGAAAACTGATCCTCACCGCATAAAAACGCCCGACGCACACAACGGGAAATAACATGGTAATAAGGTGTATCAGCGGGGCTGATCTGTTCCTGACGAGCACGAGTCATATCTATTCCTCCATGAACGGGGATACATCCATTTGCTGTTGTAATCATCGTAGTTGAAGAAATCAGGAATGGTTAATGATCTGGGTCAAGGTTTTGGTATAACTGGATAATTTCTATTTATAAATCAATAGGATAAATTTGGGTGTCCGATTTTTTAGTTTCCGATTTTTTAGTTAATGATCTGGCTCAAGGTTTTAGTATGAGTGGATAATTTCTGTTTATGAATCAATGAGATAAATTTGAGTGTCCGATTTTTCCTTACGGCATGAAACTGACCAGAAACTTACTGAATTCAAATGACATCCTGTTACTTGCCGAAGGACACACCTTTACATCAGACAGCCTGGTTTGCTTAAAAACCTTTGATACAGAACCGTCCAATCCTCTGGAGCTATTTGTCATCGCTCCGGTGACTCAGGAGGAGAAAAAAGAAGTGGAGTAAAACGGAAACAGAACTGGAAAAGCAGAGTCAGATGTAGCAGCCACCAAAGTGGCTGCTACATACCTGAATAAAAGGATTTCTGGCTGTTTATTCAGATATATCAGATCTGAAACGAATTATGCCGTGGCAACACCAATGTTGTTGTCAGCCATAATAGCTTCAATCTCTGGCAAACTGGCCGGATCATCAATGGTAGATGGAACCTGATACTCCTTACCGTCAGCAATTGAACGCAGGATATTACCAGAACGCGTTTTAGGTAACCGATCCACCACAATAGTCTGCTTATAACAGGCTACAGCGCCAATCTCTGAACGCACCAGAGCGGCTAATTCTGCCTCAAGCACCTCATCAGCACCATCATAACCATCTTTAGTGATAACCAGACCAACCGGCAATTGTCCTTTCAGTTCATCATTGATACCAATCACTGCGCACTCAGCAACACCTGAGTGAGAGGCAACAAGAGAGGCAATAATCTCTTCCATTTCACAAATTATTGGACATCCAAACTTATCTCCTTGATTTATTAGTAAAAAATCAGACACCCAGATTTATCTCTTTGATTCGTAAGCAGTGTTTATTTTTTTAAGTGGTTCCAGTTCATAAAACAAAAAACGGGGAGCTCTCACCAGCTATCCCCGTTTTCCATTGGAAGATTAAAATCAACCCGCCAGTTGCTGCACCGCCAACTTAGCTGCCGGTTGCAGCTCACTGCCATCCTGTTCTAAATACTCAATAATCTGATGTTTCATAGAACGTGCCCAGAATTTTTTCAGATGAACAGCTGTTGCATCTGCGGTTTGTTCCGGGGTGTTGCCGTAGCTGTTGTTATCAACGATCTGGTTGATCATTACGATCAGTTGTTCCAGTTGGGTTTTCATAATAACTCCTTAAATTCTTTTGCTCTGTGAGCTTGGCTAGCCTTAAGCGTCTTTATCCTGCTGCGTATCAGCGGGTTGTGTTTCGGATAAAGGCTGGCTGCGGTGATAGATCACAAAGCGGTCTGGTCGGGCGTAGGCGACCAGATTTAGCTGACTTTGCTGGGCTTTTTCGATAGCCAATGATGTAGGGGCTGAGATTGCCACTAATGAGCCTAAACCTGTGCTGCTGGCTTTCTGTACCATCTCGTAGCTGGCGCGGCTGGAGATGAGTGCAAAACCCTGGTTTAGATCCTGAGCGGTTTTATAGAGATGGCCGATCAGTTTATCCAGGGCGTTATGACGGCCCAGATCTTCCCGAACTGCCAGTACATTACCTGCGCTATCGCACCAAGCTGCTGCATGAGTGGCACCTGTCGCCTTTTTCAGTAACTGATGCTCAGGTAGCTGATCCAGTGCTGTTGCGATAGCTTCAGGAGTCGGACAAGGTGTGGCAGGCATCACTGGCGCTGGGCGTATCGCTTGCTCCAGTGATTCCGCGCCACACAGGCCACAGCCGGTACGTCCGGTGAGGTTTCTGCGTCGCTCTTTCAGTTCCATAAAGCGCTGGCTGGAGAGTTCGATATTCACCAACCATCCGGCACAGTCCTGCACCACTTCGATATCATAGATCTCGTTCGGGTGCTGGATCAGGCCTTCGCTCAGACTAAAGCCCAGTGCAAACTCTTCCAGGTGATCCGCTGTCGCCATCATGACTGCATAAGAGATGCCGTTGTAAATCAGTGCGATCGCCTGCTCCTCAGCCACTTGATCGTAATCATGCTGGCATTGCAGCTGGTTTTGCACACTTAACCAGCGCTCTACCGCCTTAGCGATATGGCCTTTAACCTCTTGGGTCTGAAAGGGCTGGGTATGGTGTTGGTTCATAGTGCGTCTCTTATTTTGCATGACTGATGTTTGTCGCTGCTGGGTGCTAAAGGCAATAGCTCAGTCGCTTATCCCGTTCCCGATAAGTTTCTTGACCTCAGAGTAGGTTGGATAAGCGAAGCGCCATCCGACACTGACTCCGATTATTGTCGGAAGGCGCCTTACGGCTTTTCCGACTTACAACGACTTATCTTGATTTGTATTCGTCCCAAAGGATAAAGCCTCACTGGGGTATTTCACAGTGAGGCCCTTCAGGAGCTTAGCGTACCCTGACTTTCTCTTCTTGCTGACGGCCCTGTTCCAGGAACTCCAGCTGTTCGGTTTCAAAGCGTTTAAAGCTCTGTTGCCATTCCGATGGCTGAGTCACTTTCTCGACCTGAACTGCAGTCACTTTGTACTCAGGACAGTTGGTAGCCCAATCCGAGCTATCGGTGGTGATTACGTTGGCACCGCTACCTGGGTGGTGGAAGGTGGTGTAAACCACACCCGGTTGCATACGCTCGCTGATCACAGCGCGCATTACGGTTTCACCGGCACGACTGGTAATACCCAGCCAATCACCGTCGCTGATACCGCGCAGCTCTGCATCAGACGGATGCACCTCCAGCACATCCTCGTCATGCCAGTATTGGTTGTCGGTACGACGGGTCTGAGCACCTACATTGTACTGCGACAAGATACGGCCTGTGGTCAGCAGCAGTGGGAAGCGCGAGGTGGATTTCTCCGATGTTTCCACATACTGAGTCACGGCAAATTTACCCAGACCAATCGGGAAGTCTTCCACGTGCATGGTCGGAGAGCCTTCTGGGAACTGGTCGTTACATGGCCATTGAATACTGCCCATCTCTTCCAGCTTCTCGTAGCTCACGCCAGTAAAGGTCGGCGTCAGACGGGCGATCTCATCCATAATCTCCGATGGATGCTTATAATCCATTGGGTAGCCCAGGGCATTGGACAGCATCATGGTCACTTCCCAATCCTGCTTGCCACCCAGAGGCGTCATTACCTTACGCACACGGTTGATACGACGTTCCGCGTTGGTAAAGGTGCCGTCTTTCTCCAGGAAGGTAGAACCCGGCAACAGTACGTGGGCAAACTTAGCAGTTTCGTTCAGGAAGATATCCTGTACTACCAGAATATCCAGTGCCCGCAGTGCCGCGTAAACGTGTTGGGTATTTGGATCAGATTGAGCGATATCCTCACCCTGAACGTACATACCCTTGAATTGACCGGCCAGCGCCGCATCAAACATATTCGGAATACGCAGACCCGGTTCGTTATCCAGCGATACGCCCCATTCGGTTTCGAAGCGTGCACGGGCATCATCATCCGCAACGTGCTGGTAACCCGGCAGATCGTGGGGGAAGGAGCCCATATCACAGGAGCCCTGTACGTTGTTCTGACCACGCAGCGGGTTAACACCCACGCCTTCGCGACCGATATTACCGGTAGCCATCGCCAGGTTAGCAATACCCATTACCATGGTAGAACCCTGGCTGTGCTCGGTAACACCCAGACCGTAGAAAATGGAGCCGTTACCGGCTTCAGCAAACTGACGTGCTGCACGACGCATATCTTCAGCGGCAACACCAGTGATGTCCGCCATCGCTTCAGGCGAGTTTTCCGGCTGCTGGATAAAGGCGCGCCAGCGCTGGTAGTCGTTATCGTCACAACGCTTGGCGATAAAGTCCTGATCTTCCAGACCTTCGGTCACCACAACGTGTGCCAGTGCGTTGACGACTGCGACGTTAGTCCCTGGGCGTAGCTGCAAATGAATCGCTTCTTTCAGGTGCGGTGTGCTCAGCAGATCGATCTCACGAGGATCAACCACGATCAGCTTAGCCCCCTGACGCAGACGTTTACGCAGCAGAGAGCCAAATACCGGGTGGGCATCGGTTGGGTTAGCACCGATCACCAGCACCGCATCGGATTTCAGTACCGATTCAAAGGTCTGTGTACCCGCCGCTTCACCCATGGTGACTTTCAGACCGTAACCGGTCGGGCTGTGGCATACACGGGCACAGGTATCGGTGTTGTTATTACCAAAACCGGCACGAATCAGTTTCTGCACCAGATAGGTTTCTTCGTTGGTGCAGCGGGAAGAGGTGATGCCGCCGACACTTTCACGACCGTATTTCTCTTGAGTCGCTTTCAGCTTGTCTGCTGCAAACTGAATCGCTTCTTCCCAGCTTACTTTCTGCCACGGCTGATCGATGGAGTCTCGAATCATCGGCTCGGTGATACGATCTTTGTGAGTGGCATAACCAAAGGCAAAGCGACCTTTCACGCAGGAGTGGCCCATATTGGCATCACCGCCTTTGTACGGCACCATGCGGATCACTTCTTCGCCTTTCATCTCAGCTTTGAATGAACAGCCGACACCACAGTAAGCACAGGTGGTTACTACGCTATGCTCTGGTTGACCTTTATCAATCACCTTGTTTTCGATCAGAGTTGCTGTTGGACAGGCCTGAACACAGGCACCACAGGAGACACACTCGGAGCCCAGGAAGTTTTCTTTCTGACCGGCGCTGATGGTGGAGTTAAAGCCACGGCTATCCATTGTCAGAGCAAAAGTGCCCTGTACTTCACCACAGGCGCGTACACAGCGGCTACAGGCGATACATTTACTGGCATCGAAGGTGAAGTATGGGTTAGAGGTGTCTTTTTCGGCGTCTAGGTGATTATTGCCATCAAAGCCATAACGCACTTCACGCAGACCCACGGCACCGGCCATATCCTGCAGTTCACAATCACCATTGGCGGGGCAGGTCAGACAGTCCAGTGGGTGATCGGAGATATACAGCTCCATAATATTACGACGCAGTTTAGCCAGCTTATCGTTTTGCGTGCTGACTTTCATGCCGTTTTCCGCAGGCGTGGTACAGGACGCAGGCAGGCCACGACGGCCTTCAATCTGTACGGCACACAGACGACAGGAGCCGTAAGCATCCAGATTGTCGCTGGCACACAGCTTAGGAATATTGATATCGGCCAGTGCGGCAGCGCGCATCACCGAGGTGCCTTCCGGTACGGTAATCTCGGTACCATCGATGATCAGAGAGATCATATTCTCAGACTGGCTCGGTGGTGTGCCGTAATCTTTATCTGGGCTGGCGTACAGTTCCAGATTTTGCTTTTTAGGGTCAAAGATCTCGATCATGCTGGCTGCCCTCCAGTGGACGCTTGTTCATCTGTACTATTTTGGCTTACAGCGGTTTTGGCTTCCCAGGCCTCAGGGAAGTGTTTAACGGCACTCTGTACCGGGAAGGGCGTCATACCACCCATAGCACACAGGGAACCGTCAAGCATGGTGTCACACAGGTCACCCAGCAGCTCCATATTGGCTTCAGGGTTGATACCGGCGCGGATCTTATCGATCACTTCCACACCACGGGTGGAGCCGATACGACACGGTGTACATTTACCGCACGATTCTTCAACACAGAACTCCATGGAGAAACGCGCCTGTTCACTCATATCGACTGTATCGTCAAACACCACGATACCGCCGTGACCCAGCACCGCACCAATGGCGGAGAAGGCTTCGTAATCCAGTTCGGTATCCCACTGGCTTTCCGGCATATAAGCCCCCAGAGGACCGCCCACCTGAATCGCTTTCATCGGACGACCCGAAACCGTACCACCTGCGTAGTCATCCAGCAGTTGCTTCAGGGTTGTACCAAAGGCCAGCTCAATCAGACCGCCTTGGTTGATATTACCTGCCAGCTGGAACGGCAGCGTACCGCGAGAGCGGCCCATACCGTAATCCGCATAGGCTTGACCGCCTTCCGCCAGAATAAAGGGCACTGCTGCCAGAGACAGTACGTTGTTTACAATCGTCGGCTTACCAAACAGGCCTTCAATAGCCGGTAGTGGTGGTTTGGCGCGCACCATGCCACGCTTACCTTCCAGGCTTTCCAGCAGTGAAGTCTCTTCACCACAGATATAAGCCGCAGCCCCTAAACGCACTTCCAGATGGAAGGTTTTGCCACTGCCTTGAATATTTTCACCCAGGAAACCAGCTGCGTATGCGTTTGCAATCGCTTCATCCAGAATCTCATGGGCCACCGGGTACTCCTGACGCAGATAGATATAACCCTGATCGGCACCCACCGCTAAACCCGCGATGGTCATGCCCTCAACCAGCATCAATGGATCGGCTTCCATCACCATTCGGTCGGCAAACGTACCTGAGTCACCCTCGTCAGCGTTACAAACGATATATTTCTGTGGGCCTTCGCAATCCAGTACGGTTTGCCACTTGATACCCGTTGGGAAAGCCGCACCACCACGACCGCGCAGACCTGAAGCTTTAACCTCATCAACGATCGTTTGCTCGCTCATGGTCAGGGCTTTTTTCAGGCCTTTAAAACCGTCATGGGCTTGATAATCAGCGATAGAAACTGGATCGGTAATACCGGCGCGGGCAAAGGTCAGGCGTTGCTGTTTTTTCAGGTAAGGCAGTTCTTCCGGCTGACCCAGAGACAGTTCGTGGGATTGCTCGCCACTGAACAGGCCTGCGGCGACCAGAGATTCAACATCACGGGCATTAACCGGACCATAGGCAACCCGGCCTTGAGCGGTCTCAACTTCCACCATAGGTTCCAGCCAGAACACGCCACGGGAACCGTTACGTACGATTTCAATCGGCTGTTCTGGGTTTGCGCTTTGGTGGGCTTGAGCGGCTTCTGTGATCAGGCGCGCCACTTTTTCACCGCCCAGTGCCAGTGTGGTGGTATCCCGCGGGATATATACCTTAATAGGATTTGTAGAGGTCATTATTTTACCTCCTTGGCGATATCAGACAGGGCAACCGTACTGGCAGCAAACTCATCAACCAGCTCATCAAAACGCTCCGCATCCACGCGACCAAACACTTCATCACCAATACGGACAGAAGGGCCACAGGCGCAGTTGCCCAGGCAGTAGACCGCATCCAGGCTGAATTCACGATCAGCTGTCGTACCATGGTAGTTCACACCAAGCTTCTCTTTGGCGTGTTGCTCCAGTTCACGGGAACCACGAGCCTGGCAGGCTTCTGCACGACAGATCTGCACCTGATTGCGGCCCGGTGGTGTCTGGCGGAAGTAGTGGTAAAAACTGATCACACCGTGGATCTCGGCGCGAGACTGTTGCAATGCATCGGCAATCAGAGGCACAGACTCAGGTGGGATATAGCCTTCTGCCTTTTGGATGGCATGCAAGATAGGCAGTAAGGCACCGGGTTTGTCTTTTAATGACTGGATGATCTCCTGCACGGCCTGGAGATTCCATTGGCTATAACTACTCATTGGCGGACCTGTCAGCTAATCAGTCAACCCGCCACCGATCTGTTTAATCGCTTCCGTTCTATTGCTGTTGTTTCCAGCTCAAAAACGTTTCTGCGATGGGCCGGTAAAGGGTTGGCTTAACTATTATTCTTTTTAAATATGAACTATAGTTCATAACTTTTATTGGGGTACTACATTCGGTACTGTCTCAATAGGCGAAAACTTAGCATTAATGGGGCTATTACGGGAATATGAAATATTATGCCTATTAGAAATGTACAGATTACGCCTGCCTGGACTTTCTGTGACGAGAAGGGGCGACAGCTGGAGCCGCAGTTATTTCGTTTACTGCGCGGTGTGCATGATCACGGTAAGCTGACCGAGGCGGCAAAACAGGTCAATATCTCCTACCGCCATGCCTGGAATCTGCTGAATAAATGGACCGATTTTTTTGGTACGCCCCTTGTTGAGCTACAAAAAGGTAAGGGAGCTAAGTTGTCCTCCCTGGGTGATAAGCTGTTATGGGCAGAGCAGCGGGTGAGTGCCCGCCTGGAACCTCAGCTAAAGAATCTGGCTTCGGAACTGAATCTGGCGATTCAACAGACCCTTGAACAAGAAACGCCTGTGATTCGCCTACACGCCAGTCATGGTTATGCGGTGGCCTTGCTGCCTGAGCATGCGGAAGGTTTTCAGTTTGATCTGCAATATATGAGTGCTGAAGATGCGCTGGCGTCTCTAAGCCGTGGGCAGTGTGATATTGCTGGCTTCCACCTTCCTACAGTGCACCTGAGTGAAGCGCTGTTTAAAACCTATCGCCGGTTTATTAAAAACGATCAACATCTGGTGATGCGTTTTATTTCTCGTCAGCAGGGTTTGATCGTGGCATCTGACAATCCAAAACAGATTGAAGGCCTGCAGGATCTGGTACGTGAGAGCATCACCTTTATTAACCGTGAAAAAGGTTCCGGCTCCCGTGCCTTGCTGGATGAATTATTAAAACGGGCGGGAATCAATTCAGAGCAGATATCAGGCTTTAATACCGAGGAGTTTACCCATTCGGCTGTGGCGGCTTATGTGGCTGCCGGTATGGCGGATGTGGGGTTTGGTGTGCAAGCGGCAGCGGCTCGCTTTGGTCTGGATTTTATTCCGATAGAGCAAGAGTTTTATCTATTGGTCTGTCATCGGGACTTTTTAAAATCACTGGCGATGGAGCGTTTTCAGGCCATGCTGAATAGCGACGGCTTCAACCAGGCTCTGGCAGATCTGCCGGGTTATAGCAATGAAGGTTGTGGCGATATCGTTAGTCTGGATGATTTTCAGCGTTTGATTACCGAGACAGGCTTGTCAAATTAAGTGCTGTCTGAGTATCGGCTCGGAATTATGCCAAGGTTTCTAAGGTGCAAATCAGAAAGCACTGATTCCATAAGCATGGATGTTTACTACCTCTGAAGCACTGTCACAGAATTGAACAATCTGTCTCGTAATAAAACAGCTAAAACCTTGGCCTAAGGATTGTGATAAATAATTACTGGATTGAAAAATAAAGATATTTCTATCATGGCATATGCCGTGCACTGAACCTGTTCAGGTTAGAACAGCAGGTGGCATTGGCTACCAGACAATGAACAATAAAAAGGAGTCTGGCCTTGATGAAATCTTCAACACGATCCAGTTTAAAGAGATCCAACCTGAATCTTCCTTTGCGGAAGTCCCATTCTTTCGAACAAACTCGTCCTCACGCAAAATTACGCTCTGGCCGGCTGACCCAGCTGGCAAGCGGTTTAGCTCTGGCCGGAGCACTGTTGCCCGCAGGTCAGGCCGTTGCATCCGACGCTGAAGCAGAAAATCTGATTCGCAGTAAATGTCTGATCTGTCACAGTGAGGAGCAAGCAGAACCCGCAACCTTTAGCCGTATGAGCCATCAGCGTAAAACCCCAGAGGGTTGGTTGATGACTATCGGTCGGATGCAGGTGATGCACGGTCTGCAGATCAGTGATCAGGATCGCCGTAAGTTGGTGAAATATTTTGCCGATAATCAGGGGCTGGCGCCTGAAGAGACCGAAGGTGCTCGTTATGCCATGGAACGTCGTCTGAACACTATGGAAAATTTTGAATCTGCTCAGTTCACCGAGATGTGTGCCCGTTGTCACTCTGGTGCCCGTGTCGCTTTGCAACGCCGTCCGGCAGCCGAGTGGGAAAACCTGATTCACTTCCACTTGGGGCAATGGCCTTCTTTGGAGTATCAAGCGTTATCCCGTGACCGTGATTGGTTTAAGTTAGCACTGGAAGAGATGGTGCCGGAATTAACGGCTGACTTCCCATTGCAATCCGCCAGTTGGGAGCAGTGGCAGAAAAAAGCCAAGCAGCCTTTGGGCGGACAGTGGAGCTTTGCTGCGCAAATGCCAGCGAAAGGAGATGCGCATGGCGTGATGACAGTTTCGCAAACCGGCCATGATCAATATAAGGTCAGTATCAGTGGTCAGTACGCTGATGGCTCCCTGCTGAAAGGTTCAGGTACGGCAATTGTCTATACCGGTTATGAGTGGCGTGCCAATCTAACTGTAGATGGCGTCAAAATGCGTCAGGTGTTTGCCGCTTCTGCCGATGGTAATCAGCTGACAGGTCGTATGTTTGAAGCCGTACATGATGAAGCCGGGATGGACTTTATTGCTGCCCGTCAGAGCCAACAACAAACCCTGCTAAGCGTTCAACCTCAGTTTATTAAAGCCGGTAGCACTCAGATGGTGACCTTAGTGGGCACCGGCCTGGATCAGAAAGGCTTAGACAAAAAGGTTTCTCTGGGTAAGGGTGTCGAAGTGGTCAGTGTGATTGCTCAGGATGCCAATCGACTGGTACTGCGAGTGAAAGCACAAGCCAAAGCGGCACCAGGCTTACGTCAAGTTAAGGCGGGTAAAGCCAATGGTGCCACACTGACCGTTTATGATCGTATCGATAGCCTCAAAGTAATTCCTGAATATTCTGTCGCCCGTGTGGGTGGCAATGGTGGCTCCACGCCTAAATATAACGCTCACTTCCAGGCGGAAGCCTGGGGCAATGGTGCCGATGGTAAGCCGGGGACCGCCGATGATCTGCGTATCGGTTTTGTACCGGCTAAATGGCATGTTGAGCCGTTTGATGAAGCGGCCAAAGCAGACCGCGACGTGGAGTTCACCGGTAGTATGAACCCCAATACCGGTATGTTTACCACCGCAGCGGCGGGGCCGAATCCTAAACGTCGTATGTCCACCAATAATGCCGGTAACCTGAAGGTTGTAGCGAAGGTGACTGACGAGGGACAACAAGTGTCTGGCGATGGTCAGCTGATTGTGACCGTACAGCGCTGGAACAATCCTCCACTGCCGTAGCGACGGCTTTTATCTGAATCTAAAACGTGGCGTAAAACTCAAGTTGTTAATCCTTCTGACTTTTGAACTTACAGCGTTAAAGCTCAGGTTCAAAGCTGGAATACAGGTTTAAAACAGCTTTTGTAAAAAAATTCGCCAAAACTAAGATCCAATAAAGGTACGTCACTATGGGCGCACAATTAAAACTTGTGGAGCAGAATCTGCATCTGGTGGAAGTACACCAGCGCCAGCTGCTGTTCCATATTCCCTCCAGCAGTTTGTTTGAGCTGGATGATTTAACCCTGCAATTGATTCAGGATCTGCGTCAGCAACCGGAGCAAAGCGCAGAGCAGCTGGTTTCGGCCTTGCAGGCTAAATTTTCAGAGCAGCAAGCGCTGTTTCCTGAACAGCACTCATGGTTTTCTAAACAACAGATAGAAGAAGTGATTCAGGAGATGCTGGCGCTGGAGCTGATCAGTGATGGCTCCCGTCAACTCACACCAGAAATAGGTACGAAAACAATCAGTGAGTTCCCGCTGAATACCCTGGTACTCAACGTGAATACCGGTTGTAACCTCAGCTGTAGCTACTGCTATAAAGAGGATCTGGATAAACCTTCTGCTGGTCGCAAGATGACACTGGAAACGGCTAAGCAGTCGATAGAGATGTTGCTGCAGGAATCACCGGATGAAGAGCGATACAACATCGTCTTCTTTGGTGGTGAGCCGCTGTCGAATTTCAGTCTGATTGTTGAGGTGGTGAATTACGCTGAGCGTCGTTTTGCTCAGTTTAATAAGCCGGTGGATTTCACCATGACCACCAATGCCACCTTGCTGAGCGAAGAGATTGTCGATTGGCTGAACGCGCATCGTTTTGGCCTGTCGGTGAGTATGGATGGCCCGAAAGCGATCCATGATAAAAATCGCATTACCGTCGGTGGGCAAGGCACTTATGACGTAGTGAGTCGAAAGGCGCGTATGCTGCTGTCCCGTTATCGCAGTCGGCCGATTGGTGCCCGGGTCACCCTGACCAAGGGCATTACCGATATCGAACGCATCTGGCGACATCTGCATCAGGAGCTGGGTTTTGCCGAGGTCGGTTTTGCCCCGGTGACGTCTGGTGATATCAGCGCCTTTAACCTGAGCTATCAGGAATTAGGCGAGGTCTTTGCCAATATGAAACGCTTGGGCGAGTTCTATCTGGAAGAAGCGCTGGCTCATCGCAATATTGGCTTTTCCAATATGCATCAGCTGCTGACGGATCTGCATGAAGGCAATAAAAAAGCCCTGCCCTGTGGTGCCGGTGTCGCCATGTTGGCGGTGGATCATAAAGGCGATCTGAATCTATGTCACCGCTTTACCGGCTCGGATCTCAACACCTTTGGTGATGTGCAAACGGGGATGGATAAACCAGCGCTGGCGGAGTTTCTACAGCAACGGCTGGATCGCACGGATACCGGTTGTGCCAGCTGTCGTATTCGTAATCTCTGCTCCGGTGGCTGTTATCACGAAAGCTATGCCCGCTATAACGATCCGGCGCAACCGACCTATCACTATTGCGATCTGATGCGCGACTGGGTGGACTTCGGCATCCAGGTTTACAGCCGCATCATGGCCGAGAATCCGGCCTTTTTCGACGACTATATTTCCCCTCGGAGGGCTCACTGATGAAACACCTGAAACCTGTTAACAACAAAGCCCATCTGCTGAGCAAGGTCGCGGATGAGGACCAGATTGAAGATGTGATTGCCATGCAGTCTCTGGCCGGTTGTACCGCTACCACAGATCCCGGCTGGGAGATTGATGCTTTTGGTTCTGTGACTTCATTGTGTCAGCCCATGGAGTCGGATCTTTATGGTTGTGCCGACCCTTGCTGGTGGCCTGCTCAGGTGCCGGACATGATGAACACCTACCCGAACTGGAACGAGAAGGCGACCAACTCCGGCGAGAACTGGCGCAATCTGGGTACGGTTTTCCCCGGTGATAAAGATTAAGGCTGTGCAGATTAGGACAGCAAAAGAATCAGGACGCCATAAGAAAGAATGGCGAGAAGAATTCATATGGAGAGTAAAATGAACAACAAAAAGCTCCCGTTAAAACAGACGTTAGCGGCGTTAACCCTGGCCGCAACCAGTATCGGTTTTGCCAGCAGTGCAGCAGCCAGCCTGAACTATAACAACTCAGGTCTGGACTCGGTTAATAAGAATAAAGCGTTAAAATCCGGCGACGAATATATGATCGTCGCCAACTATCCAAACCAGCTTAACGTGTTGGATCTTAAGTCAGATAGTGTCTATAAAACCTGCCAGATGCCGGATCGTTTTGGCCCAGGTGCCCTGCAGGTTTCACCGGATAAAAAGACCGCTTATATCCTGAATAACGGTTATGAGGATATCTATGGTGTTGATATGGATACCTGTGATATCACCTTCCACGCTCGAATGGCGCAGGCACCCAAAGAGCGGACTAAAACGTTGTATGCATTTACCTTGAGTTATGACGGTAAGGAACTGTATGCGGTACAGAACCCCACTCTTCTGGAGCGTGATCATTACCGTGTACAACCCACCCGGTTAGCGGTTTACGATACGTCCAGTGGCTTAAATGCCAAACCGATTCGTACATTGCCTGCACCTCGTTTGGTGACCGCGATACAGACCGGTAAAGACGGTGGTTTGTATATGGCGGGTGCGGATATCTACAAGATGGATGTCAACACTGGTGAATACTCCGTCGCTGTGCCGAGTCGTAACTGGCAACGTCCGCGCTATGTTCAGCCGGATGTACTGAATGTGTGGGCGGTACAAACGCCAACCCAGGACTTCACCATTCTCTATACCACAGCACGCTTTCAGGAAGGTTCTGAAGATCTGAATACGGCGGATTGGTTATACGGTTACTTCAATATCAATCTGGAGACAGGTAAAACCGAAACCAAAGATTTTGGTCCAATCACCGAGATCTATTTTACCGGTACCCGCTCTCCCAAAGACCCCAATATTATGTATGGCGTGCTTAATCGCCTGGCCAAATACGACATTGAAAAACAGATGCTATTGGATGCGGCTGAGCTGGATCACTCCTACTACTGCCTGACCGTGAGCAACGATGGCAGCAAGGTGTATCTGGCGGGTACTTACAACCATGTGGCGGTATTTGATGCGGATACCTTAGAGCGTTTAAACACCATTACACTGCCGGGTGGTGATATGTCGACAACTACAGCACAGGTGTTTATCCGTTAAACAAACACGCCTTATTCCTGTTTTGGAAACAAGCGATTTATTTCTTCACCTGGTTTAAATCACATCACTCCAGGGTTGCCCTTTAGACGATCAACTTAGCCATTGTCTAAAGGGCTTTTTTGAGAGTTTCTTGCTGATCTCAGTATTATCGACAATATACCTGTTTATAAGATTAACTCCCCTGCCTGCTATTCTAAGTACCCGAACATAAATATTCCGATATTTTCAGGCCGAAACGGCCGGAAAATAAGAGGTTTATGTAGGGAAAAGTACTGTATGCCTACTTACCTGTTATAGGATTAACCTTTGTTTTTAAGTGGTCTTTAACGACATTTGTTGACTTGCTTGTTACTTATAAAAATGTAATAAGTAGTCGGGCTTTTATGGACACTGAGTTTTATCAAAGGGAAAAAAGAATGTTAAAACGACTGCTGACAGGGTTTGTCTTGGCTGGCTTATTAACATCACTACCGATATTGGCTGATGAACGTGATAATAAACGGGTGATAACGGTTACATATGCTAATCAATGGAAGCCTTATTCTTATGGGAATAAAGAGGGGCAGGCCAAAGGTATTCTGGTTGATATCGTCGACTTTATTCTTCATCAAAAGATGGGTTTTACCGTTCAGCATATCCCTCTGCCTTGGGAAAGAGCACAAAATATGGTGCGTAATGGCAGTTATGATGCTCTGATCACGGCTCCTACGGCTGAACGTCAGTTCTACTTCAAGCGCACGAACAGCACCTTGTATCGTTTGCAATGGCGGGCCTATCTTTCCACTCAATCTAGCAACTATCAACGGTTAAAAGGCGCTGATAACCCGTTAACTATACGTGATGTGAGTTGCGTCAGTTTATTGGGTGACCGTACCAGTGAAAGCCTGTATCGACGTTTTAATCTGGATTGTCAGTCGGTAAAAGATCTGCCGCTTGCGTTGAAAATGATGCAGATGGGGAGAGTAGATCTATTTGTGCACTCCAAAGCTATTGTGGATCAACGCATGATGTCCCAGAACTATATGGGGCTGATAGAAGAGCACCCTATGGTATTGAAAAAGGTTCCCTTTGTGCTAATGGTCAGTAAATACTCTCCGTATGCGGATCAGTTGACTGACGCAGTAGATCGTATGGTGATGGATATGGCTGCGACAGGTGAATATGAGCGTTTTCTATCCAAACTGAGTCAAGATCAGGCTGCGGAGTCAGATTAAGCCATTTTTGACGATATGCCGTCCATAGTATTTGGCTTAACGACTTGTTTAAAGCTCAGAGCCTGGCTTTTGCTGAAAAGCGGATATTCTACCGATACGCCCCGAGTATACCATCTGACAGAGTCAGGTTGTGCTGGCGCATTTCGTCTTGATAGGTAAAATACGCCTCCCCGGAAAACCAACGCTCTTACATCAACCAAGACTGTCGGTATTTTCCAAAAAGTTGATATACCCTGAACAAAAGTATTTTTTCTGTTTACTCGCCTATGATGGGTGAGCAATTGTCGTATTTGTAAAATACGACAGCACATTGAGCAACTTTTGTTTGGGCATCTATTTTTGTGAGGAAGGTCATTTAGTGAATAGCCAAGAAGTAAAAGACGCACTTAAGCAGTTAGTGGATCGCAGCACAGGGATTCGGGTGTATTTTGTCGATGAAGAGGGCGAAATCAAAGACTCTGGTCTGGATAGCAGCGGCCTGAATGATTGCAAAAAAGAGTTCTGCGCTTCTTTGGAACAGAAGTATATCGACAATGAAGGTTTTACTGCGCCTTTGCTGTCTGATCACGATGAACGCAAACATGCGCTGTATCAGTTTGATTTTGATGATCAGCCAAGCGAATTTTCAGTGCTGGCTGAGGCGATGGAGTTAGCCAAAGAAGGTGAGCTGGATACTTTCCAGGTTGCGGATAATAAGCTGTCTTCGATCAAAGCTATTATTCTGATGCTGGAAGATGCGAACGGCGTTCTGGCCGGGTTCTACCAACATGTTTACAGTGTATCTCTGCTGAATGCAGATCGTGGCATGCTCAATCTGACCGCCCACGAAACCCGCATTATCAAACTGGATCAGGATGTGCTGAAGATTGGGCCTAACTTTGTCTTTATGCAGCTGGGCGAAAATATCCTGATCGAGAATGTTAAGGCCCTGGAGTCTCAGCTTAACTTCAAGAAAATCATCCATGAAAAAGCCAGTCGTTGCACAGAGCAACTGCAAGAGATGGGGCTGGTTGATGGTCTGGAGAAGTTTGCCGGTAAGGTTGCGGAAGAAACCGGCTTTGCCCGTAAGTTTGTGAAAGTTTTTAATGAGTCGGCTGTGATTGAGGCGGGTGTAACCAATGAGCAGTTGATTGAGTATGCCAAAAGCAAAGATTACTACTCCGGTGCTTTGGCTTACAGCGAAGACGGCGACAAATTTAAACTGGATAACGCTAAAAAGTGCCGTGCTTTCCTGGAGCTGCTGGATGATGATCTGCTGACCTCCAGCCTGACAGGCCGCGATTATATCGCCCGTAATAAAGACAGAATCTAAGCTATCTGTTAATGCAGAGTGATCTGTTAGCAGTTAATGCAGTAAGCCATCCCGGGCACTTTCTCTAATGGTGTTGGCCAGTCTCTGGGTGGCTTCGTTAACCTGCTCTGCCACAAACAGCGTGGTATTGGTTTTAGGCAGTTTGGGCAGACTTGATTCAATCACCATCATATCCGGCTCTACTGTTGAGCGCGGCAGCACTCCGACACCAATCCCAGCTCTGACCGCAGATAGAATACCGGCACGGCTTTGGCTGCCAAAAGCGATTCGGTAGTCCATTCCTGCTGCTTTCAATGTGCTTTGGGCGCATTCTCTGTGGTAACACCCCTCAGGGAAAACGGCCAGTGGTAACGGTATGCGCTGTGTCACCGGATGAACCTGAGAGCAGACCCACACCAGCTCATCATGAGTGAGGCGTTCGCCACCTTCTGATTGTGCGGGCATCTCGATCAGAATGATATCCAGCTTGCCATCGCGCAGCATATCGATCAGTACCTGGGGCCTGTGATCGCTGAATACTTCCAGATTGGCTTCGGGATAGGATTGCACAAAGGCTTCCAGTATCGGAGTCAGTACCCGAGTGGCGTATTGATCATGGGTGCCCAATCGTACGGTGCCTTTGACGGTGCCGTGCTGGTAATTACCGACAATCTGATCATGCAAACTGATTAATTGGCGGGCATCTTCTTCCAGCTTTTTTCCCGCAGCCGTTAAGCGTACACCGTATTGTCCCCGTTCCAGTAAGGTGGCATCCAAGCACTCTTCCAGTCGATTTAACTGCATACTGATCGTTGATGGCGCTTTATGCAGAAGTTGCGCTGTTTGCGTCAGATTCAATGTGCGGGCTGCTGTAACAAAGGTTCTTAACAGAGTAATCGGAAGGTCTTTCATTGTTATGTTCAATTTTATTGAATGTAGAAATCAATATTTATCGATATGTTGAAGTTGATCAAGTGAAATAAGATGCTGATCAAAGCGATCAGGTAAACGTATCAGATCTTATTACCAACATTTTGCAGAGTATTTATTATGCCGATGGCATTTATTTTGGCCGCGAATCAGGTGGTTAGTCATGGATTCGGACTGTTTCTGTTTTCTGCGCTGTTCCCGCTGATGCGCGAGCCCTTGGGCTTAAATCATTGGTATCTGACGACGGCGGGTATTACGACTCAGGTCGCTTATCTGGCCGGTGCTCTAAGTGTTGGTTTTTTGGGGCGTTGGGTCCCGGCTGAAAAACTGGTGCTGATCACGGGAGGGGCTGCAGGCCTGTTGTTACTGTCACTTTTTGTCTTCTCCGATCCCTACATCATGATAGGCGTACTCTTTGGCCTGGTGTTTAGTGCTGCAGTGAGCTGGAGTGCTATTGTCGGTTTAATCAGCCGCTTTGCCCCCCCGGAAAGTGCCGCCAGTCGATTGACGCTGGCAAGCAGTGGTACGGCCTGGGGTTATGGTATCAACGGTTTGATTTTGTTGTGGTGGGTACCGGTATTTGGCTGGCAATCGGTTTGGGCTCTTGTTGCTGTTGTTGCCTGTATCGTGTGGCTGGTGACTTTGAGTATGGTGTTGAGGTTGGTACGAGAGCAGTTAGCAGAGGGTGAACAGCAGGGACTGGACTTTCACGCTCTTTCGTCAGGCCTGCCTGAAAATACTGTACAAGATGGCTCTCATGGTACTTCTCATCCATCCCGGAGTACCGGACATCAACTAAAAGAAGAGGCGCTGGTGGCTTTGACAACCCGTCAGCTACTTATGGCCAGTTTTACCGAGCAAAGGGCCTTTTTCAGCGGCCTGATCTATTTTCTGGTTGGGATGATCTGTATGACCTTTACAGGTTGGCTCAATACATATCTGGATGAGTTAGAGCCTATGTCATCTCTGGCAGGCTCAACCTGGTCCGTAATCGGTATAAGTGGCATGGCGTGTGGCTTATTAATTGGACGTTTAGCGGACAAAAAGGCCACGATGTGACTTTGTTGCTGATGGCCTCTGGCTTTTCTGTAGGTTTAGCAGCCTTTAGTTTTGATCCTTTGAGTTATGCCTTTTTAGCCGGAGCAGGTTATGGGTTGATGTACTTCCCTGTCTGGGGTGTGCTTTCTTCCTGGTTGTCTCAACGTTACTCACCCATTGCGACCATGCAGCTAAGTGGCATTGGTATGGTGGCTTCTGCAATAGGCGGGAGTTTGGGGAATGTGCTGGCAGGACAGATTCTGAATCAAACCGGATCACTGGCTCTGATGTATGATCTTCTGGCTGTTGCCGGAGTTCTGTTGGTGCTGATTACAGCAGTCATTTATTGGCGGGGGAGAAGTCCATCTGTTGTCAGTGTTGAGCCCTGTTGAGTGTTGAAGGGGGAGTGTTGAAGGTTGAAGGAGGAGAGAAAACACCCCTAAAATAGCCTGATATCTTTCAGGCTATTGATAGCCTAAGTCCGGCACGCTGATGGAAAGTTGAGCTTGACGGTCCATCTTGTTGGCTCCATACTCCCGCGCTATGAATACTTTCACCAATGCCCAAAACACGGCTTGCTTCATTGCACATACACTGCGACGCCGTGTATCGAATGCCTGTGCCTGTCTGGGTGTTGGATCTCGACGACGTTGATAAAACACAATTAACGCGTACCAAAACCAGAAAGCCGCAGGTTAGATCCTGCGGCTTTTTTTGTGCCTGCAGGATGCCGGGCTGATCAAAAATCCCCTGTAACCCTCTTTCAGAGCGCTTGTTAGCCAGAGGCTGCGTATTGCAAAAAGAATCGGGTTATCCAGGGCTCTTTATAAAGTGATTAATAAAGGAATATCACGATGCAAAGCACATCTCAGCTGTCCAGTCAGCCAGCCAACATCCACAAGACAGACACACAGAAGGCCGGTGTTCAGAAAAACTGTGCACAAAAAATCGGTACACAGAAAAAACATCTGATACCGATTACGCCTCGGCCTGACTTCGCCATGGTCCGTGGTGAAGGTCATTATCTGTATGACGATCAGGGCAAAGCCTATCTGGATCTGATACAGGGCTGGGCGGTGAATACTCTGGGCCATAGTCCTCAGATTATTCAGCAAACACTCGCTGAACAAGCGGGTTTGTTAGTGAATCCAGGTCCGGCGTTTTATAACCAGCCGATGTTGAGTCTGGCACAAAAGCTGTGTGAAAACTCGGTGTTTGATCAGGTGTTTTTTGCCAACAGCGGTGCGGAAGCTAACGAAGGGGCGATTAAGCTGGCGCGGAAGTGGGGGCAGAAGCACAAGCAAGGTGCGTTCAATATTATTACCTTTAATCACGCTTTTCATGGTCGGACGCTGGCTACCATGTCGGCATGCGGTAAAGCGGCATTTGAGTCTCTGTTTGAACCCAAGGTCAGTGGCTTTACTAAGGTGGATTACAATGATCTAATCGCCACAGAGCAAGCCATTAACCCCAATACCGTCGCTATTATGCTGGAGCTGGTGCAGGGAGAAGGCGGTGTAATTCCCGCTGATCCTGAGTTTATTAAAGGACTGGAGCAACTGTGTCATCAGCATAATCTGTTATTGATTGTTGATGAGGTACAGACAGGGATTGGCCGGACAGGCAGTTTGTTTGCTTATCAGCATTACGGTATCAAACCTCATATGATGACCTTGGGTAAGGGATTGGGTGGCGGTGTGCCGATCTCGGCTTTGCTGGTTGATGAATCAGTCAGTTGTTTTGATTACGGTGATCAAGGCGGTACTTATAACGGTAATCCGCTGATGTGTGCGGTATCTGATGCTGTTCTTTCCGAAGTGTTAAAACCTGAATTTTTGGATCAGATGAACACCAGCAGCGACTATCTAAAGCAATCTCTGGAACAGCTATCTGCAGAATTTGGTCTGGGGACTGTTCGGGGTAAAGGCTTGTTGCTGGCATTGGATACAGGATCTGTATCTGCCCCGGATATTGTCGCTAAGGCGTTAGAGCACGGTTTGCTATTGAATGCGCCAAGGCCCGATACCCTGCGTTTTATGCCTGCGCTGACGTTCGGTCAAAAAGAGATTGATAAGGCGATGAGCATTTTAAAACGGGTGCTATCTCAAGTGCTCAATCAGACTCCGGCCGCCGGTCTACAAGCCTATGAGCCACAAGCTATTGATCTGAAAACAACTGACTTACATCCGGAAGATCTGGAGCCCTTTCTGGCGGTAAGCAAGGATATCGACTGGCAACAACCGGAAATCCTACAGTTGGCCAAGCAACTGGCTGAAGGTACAGATAATAAAACTGAGATCGCTAAAAAATGCTTTGAGTATGTACGAGACCAGATTAAACACAGCTGGGATTTTCAGTTAAACCCCGTCACCTGCAAAGCCTCGGATGTGCTTAAGCACGGTACAGGCTATTGTTACGCCAAAAGTCATCTCTTAGCCGCTTTGTTGCGTGCGAATGCTATTCCTGCCGGATTGTGTTATCAGCGTCTGACCATTTCCCATCAACAGCCTCCGTTTTGTTTGCATGGTTTAAATGCTGTCTACCTTGAGCAATGCGGCTGGTATCGGCTGGATGCCCGAGGTAACCGGGTAGAGCAATTAGATCTGGGCAAAGAAGGCGTTGATGCCCAGTTTTGTCCGCCCAAAGAGCAACTGGCTTACTCGATTGTTACGGAAGGAGAAGCCGATCTGCCGGGCGTTTATCCAGAGCCTCTACCTCAGGTTATTTATGCTCTGGAGACTTACGACACGGTGCAAATGGTGGCGGAGAATCTGCCTGATATTGAGTTAGCTGAGGCTGGCTTTGAGGAGTAGCGTTTAACCATCAGATTTTTTATGCAGGATCTGTAATGGTTCCTGCATACTTTGCCCCTTCCTTCTGATTGTATATATGGTATGGCTGTTTTTATATACAGTGTCGCTGTGTTAGGCTTGCACTTAATCACTCATACGCAGAAAAGGGAAGTAAAGATGGCTAACGAGAATGCTGAAAACAAGGCAGAAGAGAAAACAGGCCTATTAACGGGCCCGGATCAGCAGTGCCGCTGTTGGTGGTGTGGCGAAGATGATGAACTCTATCGACACTACCACGACAACGAATGGGGCATGCCAGTTACCGATGATATTCGTTTATTTGAAAAGATCTGTTTGGAAGGTTTTCAGTCGGGCCTAAGCTGGATCACTATTCTGCGCAAACGGGAAAACTTTCGTTCGGCATTTGCTGGTTTTGATTTTCACCAAGTAGCCCAGTTTGATGAGTCAGACGTTGATCGTTTGCTGCAAGATGCAGGCATTATCCGCCATAAAGGCAAGATCAGCGCGACGATTAATAATGCTGCTCGTGCGATTGAGATGCAGCAGGAGTTTGGTTCTTTAGCCGCTTACTTCTGGCACTACGAGCCAAGTGCTGAACAGCGTCCTGATAAAATGGATTACAGCACTTTAAGCAAGCTCGGTCAGACCGAGATCTCCCAGCAGATGAGTAAAGATTTGAAAAAACGGGGTTGGAAGTTTGTTGGCCCGACCACCTGTTATGCCTTTATGCAGGCGATGGGGATGGTTAATGACCATCTTGAAGGCTGCTTTATGCGTGAGAAGTGTTTAACCGCCAGGGCTAATACGGATATCCCAAGTTTGTAAGCTTTAAACAAAGTCTGCAGATAAAGGTTTTTGGCCTGCTTCCTCTATCCCTACCAACTGATTTATTAGCCTTATCTTGTTGATCAAGATGGGGCTTTTTCAATTCATCGATCTTATCACGGTGAATTTTTCACAGAGTTTGTTGTTAAAAATCTCACATAAGCCTGTTAATCTTCACTAACATTGGATTAAGAACCTAAAAAGGAAGGCATATGTTGTCTTTATCTAATCCTCTGTTATTTCAAACCGCCTCAAGATGCCTCATTTGTACTCTGGCTCTGTTTAGTCATCTCAGCTTTGCAGATAACCGTAGTGACTTTCGAGAAGATTCCACGCTGGTGTTCGCATCAGATCCTTATTGCCCCTACATTTGTGATAAGAGTGCAAAACACCCCGGATTTTTTGTTGAGTTTGCCAGAATGGCTCTGGAACCTCTGGGTCTTCGGATCGAGTACGAATTAAAGCCTTGGAAGCGGGTATTAGCGGAAGCACGTTCAGGAGCTATTGATGGCGTGATGACTCTGAGTCGAGAAGATGGTGGCGGCTTGTTATTACCTGAAAAACCTATCTTAACCACCTGCCAATCTGTCGTGACTTCAAAAAAGAGTAATTATCACTGGACTGATGCTGAATCTCTGGCAGGGCGATCTATGGCTCTGGTCGCCGGTTATACCTATGACGGCCCGGTAAGAGAGTGGTTACTAGCCAATCAGGAATCTAAAGATATTCATCATATCCACGGCGCTAAGGCCCTTGAGGAGATTTTAGGATTGATTGCCAAGGATAAGCTTGAGATGACCATTTCGGACTGTAATGTTGCCGCATCAACCGCTATGGCTATTGGTTATCCCAATACATTTCAGTATTTTCTCACAGGCTACCGAGTTGAGATGCATATAGGCATGTATCAAAACCATCCCGATGCAGAGATTATTGTTAAAACCTTAGATGAGGCGGTGGCAAAAATGCGTAGTGATGGGCGCTTCCAGCAATTAGCAGAACGGTACGGGATTCAAAACGTTAACTAATTTGCTTCAGGTAGGATGGTAAGTAGGCATACAGTACTTTTCACTAATCGTTAGGCCTGATTCCCGCCCTTGGTTATAGCGGGTCATCATCACCAAACCATCGTTAACCACAACATCGGTCAGGGCCAGCATGCCAAAAAAGGAGTCGATCAGACCAACTGACTAGCAAACGCTAGCCTGTTAACCGACGCATCAGGGCTTCCAGCGGACCACGTTTAAAATAGCGCCCCCAAATGCAGGCGTAGAGCATTGCGAACAGGCAAAACAGCACAGCGGCAGAAAATGCGACAACAACGGATTCATTACCGATATAACCCAGCTCTTCCAGCACAGCCATACCAATAAAAATATGAGCGAGATAAAGAGTGAGGGTTTGACGACCCGCTGGGGTAAACCAAGCCAGTAAGTTGCGATCCAATAGAGAGACTCGGGACATATAGCGACTTAACAAGAGACATAAACCGATGACAAAAGAAGCGGAGCCGAGACCCGTCAGCATATAAAGCGGCATAGGCGGCAGAGCTTCTGTGGTGGCTAACAAAGCCAGTTCAGGATCAATCTCGGCCAGCTCTGGTTGCAGTAGAGCGCTGGCAACCTCCGCTTCGAGAACGGCAATCCCGCCCAACAACATCAGCAAGCACTGTGTTTTCTGTTTTGCCAGATCATAGCGACTTAATAAAACACCAAATAGCAGATAGCTCAGCCAGGGAATAACCGGGTGCCAGCCGTTAAAAAACAGATGCCGCACAAAACCTTCCAGGGTCCAAAAATCGCTGTAGCTATAATCACTCCAGTTCCACCCCTTGTCATAATCCAGGATAAAAAGAAGCAGTACACTCAGACAGTTCAGCAGCACAATAGCCAACACTAACCCAGCATTGCGCAAGGGCAGCAGCAAAGCACCAAACAGAAAGAACACGGCATAGTAGTGCAGAATATCCGCATCAAAGACCAGCAGGTTTAACAGACCAAGAAGGAATAAAAAGGCAGCACGCTTTAGTGTGATTACGGTAATGGTATTGAGCGAAGTTCTTAGCTGAGCCAGTCCTAAACCAATACCGGCTAACACAACAAAAGTGGCCGCAGCCCGCCCTTCCATTAAGGTAATAAGGCCGTCTAAAAAATGGGGATCGGTTGGGGCATCTCCGCTAACCACTAAGCGGAAGTTCACTAATACCATGCCGACAAAGGCGATAAAGCGGGCAAAGTCCAGTCCATCCAGACGGGATTGAGCAGCTGTAGAGGTCACAGCAGGTCTCCTCTCCTACTAAAAAATAGGTAAGCAACAGGTGATGTAATAGCCCATAGGCTAAGTGAGATACCATGTTGCCAGAACAGACCTTAAAGCCGTTTTAAGATGCCAGCAGAATAGTCACCTGCACCTGTCTGTCCTTGTGTTGAAAAGTGAAATCCCAGCCTGTTTTTTGGCAGATGCGCTGAACCAATTGCAGGCCTAACCCAAAACCAGGCTCACTGTTATCACATTCATCTTGTGCAGGATTACTGATTTGAAGGCTGTGCTGATCCAGTTGGATTGTGACTTCGCCATCGCCGCTATGCTGCAGAGCATTTCGCACTAGATTTGCTAATACAATGCTGAACAAAGGTGCTTCAATCTCAATGGACTCTACGGTGATGAGTGGTTTAATCTCCAGCTGCTTTTGGTGCAGCAGATATTGATGATCACTGACCAGCTGGGTACAAAGTGCCTTAACATCGACAACTTCTTTTGGGATGGTTTTATCCGACTCCCGTGCTAACCAGAGCAAAGTATCCGATAGTTGAATCATACGTTCACTGGCCTTTAATGCTCTCTGAATTGGGCGACGAGCAGGGCTATCAGCAGGTGCTTGTGAATTAGATGGTTTTGAATAAGACAGCTGCAGATTAACCGTATCCAGACTGGCTTGTATTACTGCCAAAGGCGTACGCAGCTCATGGCTGGCATGTTTGAGAAACTGCTGCTCTCTATCATTGGCTTCCCGCACTTGATCCACCCCCTGGCGTAACTGCTGAGCGATCTCATTTAATTCAGTGATCGGAAAATTAATATCGATGGCGTTATCCGGCTGTTGATTCAGCTGCTTTGACCAGTCGCTTAATAATTTCAACGGTTCCAGGGTTCGACGGATTAACCAAGCGATCACGATAAAGAGCACAGTCAATATCACCAGTGTCAGCAATAAAGACTGCCCGATTGCAGAGTTCAGTAACGGGGTGATAGCGGATTCGATCTCCTGCTCTGAGTGATGGCTGAGCAGATATAAACTGCCAAATTCATCGTTTTGGTAATGCAGCAGATAGAGATATTCAAATTCGCCCTTTTCTAGTTCTATCAGGGCTTCAACGGGTGTACCCAACAAGACCTCTTCATGGTTAAAGTATTGACGGAATGCTTCAGGAATCTCCTGCCAGTTGCGCCAGGCACTCAGCCTTTTACTGTTGGGCAATGGTGCTTCAGGCTTGGCTTTTGCTTCTTGTACAATAGCTTCCGCTTCCAAGCGCATCAGATTATCAGTGGTTATCTCAATAGCGTTGACGACAAAGCCAAATACCAGCGTCAAGCAGCCTAGTGTCATGGCTAAGCCGATCCAGGGTAGCTGCCGTCTTAAGGTTCGTGCCAATGGAATAGCGGTTTTGGCTGCACTTGTCCGTTTATTCACCCCTACATATTTTCCCGCATTCACCCTCTTTCATCCATTTGCTCATACTGGCTACTCTTCGCCTTCGGCTGCCGGTAGGGCTTTTAGATACAGTCCCTTGCCTACTTGGGTATGAATCAATGCCTGTTCAAATGGCTTATCCACTGCCTTGCGTAAGATATGCAGCTGGACGTTAAAGTTGCTGCTATCCACGCCATCTGGCCAAACCTGTTGTTCAATCTCCTTGCGTGATACCACCTCAGGACTTTTTCGGGCCAGTAATTCCAGCATTTTCCAACCGGTAGGGCTGAGTTTAAGCTCCTCCTGCTTCCGCACCACACGTTTCTCTTTTAGATACAGGGCTAGCGGGCCTATTTTAAGGCACTCTGAAGCAGGATTATTACGTCGATAGATGGCTTGTAAACGGGCCCATAGCAGAGGCATTGCGCAGGGTTTCGCGACATAGTCGTCAACCCCGGCCTGAAAACCTTCCAGTTGATCTGAATCTGTATCACAGGCAGTGAGCATAAGAACAGGCGTGTTATACCCCAGATCTCTTAATGTTCGGCAAACGCTAAAGCCATTCATCTTGGGTAGCATCAGATCCAGAATAATAATGTCAAAGTGATGATTTTTAGCCATCTCCAGACCCGCGTTGCCGCTATAAGCAAAGTCACACTCCACGCCCTGCAACATTAAATAATCCGCAATGGCTTCAGCTAATTCGATATCATCTTCAACAATCAACACCTGCATAACAGACCTTTGGGGTTGAGCTTTAGGACATTGTGCTTCAGCAACAACGAAAAACTGTCAGCTTACCGGAAGAGAGGTTAATGGTCCTTTAATATGAACGGGTTTTTCCGCACTTAGGCGAAATGTGTCATGAACAGGCAAAACAGAGATGAAGACCGTGGAGGGTTATCTCATGATGAATCACATCCATAGGTGTATCCGTATTTCCCTTATGCGTGCGGTATCCAATCTGGTTGGCTTGGCTCAATAAAAAGCCCTGCGAAGGCATCACTGTTATCTAAGTATGCCTCCGGCTGTGCCGGAGGCCATTTAACTAGTTCGTTTTCTCTTCTGCCCCATCACAGCCGATGACATTATTTTCCTGTTCTAAGGCTTCATCCTGAGAGAGGTCTCCAGCTCCGGCTTCTGGGATATCTGTCGGTCCGATCACTGTTTCAACCTCGGTTGGAAGGCCTGTGTCAGTGATATGGGATTCAGTCACCAGATCTGTATAAGGCGCAATGTTGGTTTCTGATATATAGGCTGCAGCGGTATTACCATAAGCATAAGGTTGAACAGCTATGGCCGGATCTATAGCAGGGTCAATAGCAGGTGCCGCCGCTGGTTGAAGCTCCGGGCTAATAGCAGCTTCAACATCAGCACTGGTTTCTACAGCGGCTGGAACCTCTACGGGTTCAAACTCCAGATCATTGCGGGTCCACCAGTATCTGAAGCCATTTTTGCGCATCCAATCCGAAACACTTTCCAGTGTTGACCATTCACGGCAATCGCCACGGGCGCTGTTCAGGCGTAACGGAAAGCCATCTGCATAAACCAATACCGCCCAGGCAAACGGTTTTTTACCGGTATCACCGAAACCACCGCCTTGCTTATTGCGATAGATACGATAGACCACCGCATACTCACCCAGGCGACCCTGAGCACGCACGATTGGCAGTTCTGCCTGAGTAATTACTCCAGTAATCTGCAAATAAGCCTCTAAGCTCTCATTATCAAACATCATGCACCATAGTGTTGATCTTTTTTTAAAATATTCATACATTATGGATCATGATGTAGCTAAACCTCAACTGGTTAGTGTGGCTGTCTGCAGACATTACCTGACCGAACAAGCACTTAGCTCAAGCTACATGGAACACTCGCAAGAGCCGAAAAATAATAATAAACACCGATACAACAGCTGTTTGTCAAAAACAGAACATGGTTGTTGCAGAGGTGGATACAATAAGGGATATCAAATGAACGTGATCAATAAAACGGCAATCGAACTGCTGGCAGATCTGCGTCATCGCCGAATAACGGCCACTGAGCTGCTGGAAGAAACCATCAAGCACGCCGAACACGTCTCCCAGGCCTACAACCCTTTTTCCATCAAACTGTATGATCGTGCCCGTGTGGCAGCGGCCAGAGCCGATGAGCTGTTAGCCAAAGGCCTGGGCGGTCGTTTGTGCGGCCTGCCGATTACGGTAAAGGACTCCCAATGGATGGCGGGTGTACCCAGCCCTAACGCATCCAAAACACAGATCGATTTTATTCCTGAAGAGAGCAGCGCTGCGGTACGTCGCCTGGAAGAAGCCGGTGCGGTAATTTTTGCCAAAACCACCTGCCCGGAATTTTGTCTGACCGGTACCACGTCTTCTGAGCTGAACGGTGTAACGACCAATCCCTGGAACGCAGAGCGTACCTGTGGTGGTTCTTCCGGTGGTGCCGGGGCCGCTGTAGCCGCCGGTGCAGGCACACTGTCACTGGGTGGTGATGGCGGTGGTTCTATCCGCATCCCCGCGGGTTTCTGCGGTATTGTCGGCTTTAAACCCTCTTTTAAAGCGGTACCAAGAGAGCCTTGCTTCCCATCCTGGAGCACCATTGTTTCCTACGGCCCTATGGCACGTAGTGTTGCCGATGCCCGTCTGATGTTCTCCGTGGTCGCCGCTAATAATAATGATAAGGCTTATGTTGATTCTCTGGCTGCTCACGCCCGGCATCCTATGACGCTGGCCGGTCAGAAGATTATCGTATCGGAAGACCTGGGTTTTGCTCCCATTGATGACGATGTACGTATGACCTTCCGTATGACCGTACGTATGCTGGAAGAAGCCGGTGCGGAAATTGCCTACGACCAACCCAACTTACCTTCATCTGTAATTGCCTGGGCTACCTCGGCGCACTATGACAGCTGGAGCTTCCAGAAAGAAAAACCTGCGCCACTGGAAGGTCTGGAAGCCAGCACCATAGAAACACTGCAGTTTGGTGCCAGTATGAAGGATCACGAATTCGAAGCGGCGGAAGAGCACCGTGAAGTGATTCATGCTGCTTATATGTCGATGTTTGAGCGTAATGGCTCCTCTTTCTTTCTAACTCCCACTCTGGGCATGGAAGCGTTTTCCCATACCCGTCGTTATCCGAAATATGTCGGCTCTACCAAGATCACTAACCCTTGGTTGGACTGGGTAACCTTCCTCTATGACGCCAACCTGACCGGTATGCCTGCCCTGGCTCAACCTATGGGGCTTGGCGATGAAGGTTTGCCACTGTCGATTCAATTATCCGGACCATTAGGTTCCGATGCCGCCATTCTGGATATCGCCGAACAGATCGAAAAGGTGATTGGCTGGGATAACAGCCCTAAAGACTCGATCAAAGAAGCTCAGCTACGTGCTCAGGCACAAGCTGAGGAGCAAGCCGCACAATAGCAGAATCATAATCAGGCAAGCGCAGTCCAGATAACTTAATCCGGTAACGGTAGGGATAAACGCCAGTGAAGTGTATCCAGTTTGATATCATTAACGAGCCTAAACCTGCGGATAAATTCCGTCAGCTCTTCCATAAGAACTGGCCCAGTTACCGGGCCTGGTATCTGGATGAAGGAGAAGCCGCTCGCCCAAGCTATCTGGAGTGTGTCTCGGCATTAAAACACTATATGCCCGAGTTGTACCCGCTGTATCAAGAGCTGGTTAAACTGCTGGATTGCGATGACCTACAGGCGCGTTTCTTAAGCCTTTACTGCCCACCGACCTTTTATTCCGCTTGCTCTCAGTTGATCTACAAGCGGGAAGAAACAGCGTTAATCCGTAACTATGATTTTCCCGCCTTTCTATGCGAAGGCACCATTATTAAGAGCCAATGGCTGGACAAGGAGATCATCGCCACAGCGGATTGTGTCTGGGGTGTGCTGGATGGCATTAACGACCAGGGCCTTAGCGTTTCTATCAATTACGGCGGTTGCCTCATAGAAGGCAAAGGCTTTGGTATCACTATTGTGATGCGTTATATCCTGGAGGTGTGCAGCACGGTGGAAGAAGCCATTGCGGTACTGAATCGCGTGCCTGTGCATCTGGATTACAACATCGCTTTGCTGGATATGGCTGGTAATCACGCCACTGTGTTTATCGCTCCGGATCGTGAACCCAATGTGACTCAGGCTACTATATCTACAAATCATCAGGGACCGGCGACCGTTGAAAAACCATTATTCCTGGAAGATACCCTAACCCGTTTGGATACCTTACAGCATCTATTGGGGTTCACTGAACTCACCTTGTCGTCTGCAGTCGGTGCATTTCTGCAACCGCCACTGTATCGACAACACGATATCTATGATTCCGGCACCTTATACACCGCTGTGTATAACCCAGAACATCGCTCTGCCCATTATGTCTGGCCCCACACCAGTCTGACCCTGAGCTTTGATCACTTTGAGGAGCAAGCCATCACCATTGAGTATGGCCCTCAATCTATTTGATTAAAGCATTTATAAAACAAGCGACCTTAAACAGCGCGATAAAAACCATTTAGAACATGGATGGTAAGCCGTTATGAAAACGCTCTACCAGATCCTGTTTTTAACACCGGGCCGCTTTATAAAAACCGTTTTATCTCAGCCCCTGCGATGGGTGCCCGTGAAACAAAAACAACAAATAGCCCGCACAGAGTACAAGAACTTAGAGGACGTCAATATGAGTAAGCAAGAACCGCTTCGCAGTTTGTCAGACATTTATCGTTTCTTCCGTAAAAACACAACACCGATCTATTTTGTCTCGCCCACCGCCTACAATATTCTGGGTTTGGGGCAGTGGATTCAGGGCTTTAAATATATCACTCACTTTGACTCCTTTGGCGGCGGCCATTTCCGCGTCACCAATCCAGCGCAGAACACCGAACGTGAATTCCAGTCCATGGAAGATATGGTCAACTATCTGCTCAGCCATAAAGAATCCGTTGAACTGTTTGAGCAAAATGGCGGCAAGGGCAAAATTCTTGCGGTGATGTTTGACGAGAAAACCGAAGAGATCGCCAAGCAACTGGGTGTTGAGATCGCGCTGCCTCCGGCCAGTCTAAGAAACCGTCTGGATTCCAAAATTGTCACCACCCAGCTGGCCAACGAAGCCGGAGTACCCAGCGTACCGAATCTGGTTGATGTAGAAGCCTCCAGCTTTGAAGAGCTAAGAGCACTGGCAGATGAGAAAAATCTGGGTGATCGCTTGGTCGTTCAAACCCCATACGGTGACTCCGGTAAAACCACTTTCTTTATCAACAATGCCGAAGACTGGGAGAAGAATGCTAAAAGCATTGTTGGTGAGAAGCTGAAGGTGATGAAGTATATCAATCACTTTCCTGGCACTGTTGAAGCAGTCGCCACCCGCTGTGGCACCATGGTAGGCCCACTGCAAACGGATATCACAGGTTATGCTAACCTGACCCCTTACAAAGGCGGTTGGTGTGGCAACGATATCTTCCCTGAGGTTCTGCAGGGAGAGAAGCGCGACAAGATTATCGAGATGGTAAAAGCTATGGGCGATAAGCTGTATGAAACCGGCTATCGTGGCACCTTCTGTTTTGACTATCTGGTGGACACCGACACCGATGAAGTTTATCTGGGCGAGATCAATCCGCGTATCAGTGGTGCCAGCCCGCTGACCAATCTGGTGACGTCAAAATATGGCGGTATCCCATTGATGTTGTTCCACCTGCTGGAATTTATGGATGTGGAGTTTGATATTGATATCAACGAGATCCAAAAACGTTGGTCAGACTTCGGCAGCTGGACTCAGCTGGTACTGAAACACACTACCGATGAGATCCGTATGATCACCAAAGCGCCGGAGTCCGGTATCTGGCGTATGCGTGATGATGGCGATATCGACTTTATGCGTAAGAGTATCGACTGGAACAACGTTGGTGATGAGCATGATGCCTTCTATCTGCGTGTCTACGGCGCAGGTGACTACAGCTATCTGGGTGCTGATATGGGTATTCTGGTGGCTCGTGGCCGTATGCAAACTGATGACCGTCAGCTGCTGCCGCGTGCAGAGCAGTGGGAAAAAGCGATCAATGCTCAGTTTGAATACAAGGCCCTGTCTGAACTGGAAGTGCCTTATATGCCAACGGATAGTGTACGCAAGATGATCTAACACTAAATAGCTATATACCTATTGCTTGATTTTGGTAATTAGAAATGGGTCTTTAGCGTTAAAAAGTCGCAGCATTAAGCCTGCGGCTTTTTATAATATGCTGAGCGACAATTGACACCTGGTGATAGAGAAGACTGGGCAGAGAGTGCGATAACTAATCATAAGATCTCCTTGATTGAAGGTGATATGAGTGGCCTAACCTTTGATGTCCTGACTATTCGATGCTTGGTTTTGTGGGGGCAAAACTAAGTATTTTGAGTTCAAATCGCTTATGGCTATATATGGCCAAGGCGATCTCCTTAAATCGTGTTAATAGCCGCTTTTTTTGTATGGTTACTGTCTTCTGAAAAATACATTATGTTTATCAAGCCTATGGTTAACAAACACATGTTGTATATTGTCAGTGTATAAAATATTGTTTGCCCAGATATCGAGCTGCTCTGCATCTGCGAGAACAAGCATATCCATGGCCCATTCAGGGACAGCGCCATATTTAGATAACAGTAGTTGGATAATGAGCTCAGCTTTGCCTTCTGTCTGTCCTTCCTCTTTGGCGGCATTCAATAAATGTTCTAGATTACTATCATTCATTGTATGAGGTTCATTAATGTTAATAGTTGATCTCTCCATTGCAAAATTCCTGGTTGCTTCTTATCTGGCTATAACGCTGTTATTTGTATTGTTTTTGGATATAGCAATTTAATTGAGTCGAGCCCAACATGATGAGATGTTCGCTCTCAAACATTGGGGCATTCTGTTAATGCGACATAGTCAGCAGAAAACCTGATCCTGACTCTCCAGTTAATTTAAGATAGCCAAGCTTCAGCGATTTATCTTTCGATTTAGAATTACTTGAATAGTTTATCGGATATTGATGAATCTTTAAAAGGTGTATTTTTTTACCTTGAACTCGTAGTGTAAAAAAATGTGCAATGACGGAAGAGCGTAGGTGTAATGAGGTGTAATATTGAGTGAGTAAAACGACTAATCGGCCTGATATTGAGTGTTTTTTGATCAACCAACCTGCTTTGAATGTAATACTTTGCGTAATAAACACTTTTTGGGGCAGTGTTTTGTATGAAAACTTTTTTGTAGTATTTTTGTACTGGACAGTGCGAAGT
This sequence comes from Oceanospirillum beijerinckii DSM 7166, assembly GCF_000422425.1. Classification (GTDB taxonomy): domain Bacteria; phylum Pseudomonadota; class Gammaproteobacteria; order Pseudomonadales; family Halomonadaceae; genus Oceanospirillum; species Oceanospirillum beijerinckii. The sequence continues at coordinate 290 of NZ_AULT01000042.1, read as the reverse complement.
TCTCGATAGAGGAAGCATAAGCTTGACGCCTCTCTAGTTTATGGTCTGGACTTAAATTCACCACAAACCAAAGTCAGGCCAAAAACCAGGAGGCGACTATGAAATTATGGTGGGTGTGGTTTGCCGCTGTCCAGTCTTTAAAATCAGCTTGCTCAAGAAAACGAACATTCTTATGGTTATGCCTCGTTCTTATGGGCTTTACTGTCCGAGCCGATAACGCCGGTGTTTCCAGCTTTATTCGAGCACTATCTCTTAATCCCCGTCATTACCCCTCTCTTCTACACCTGTTT
>NZ_KE383834.1:6297-60575 GCF_000422425.1 Oceanospirillum beijerinckii DSM 7166 | reverse complement strand
GCCCTCTGTCACGCAGCGTTCCCGGATTTGCTCAATAGTACGCCGGCTATATCTCACTCTTTCGGCAGCGTCACGATCAGTAAGAGAAGGGCCATGCTCACCTTCGTCAACCAGCAGTAAGACTTCTGCATGACGTCGACGATAAGCCGCTACACGGCCTCGTGTAACCAGATCAATTAAGTGATTACGTTCTTCTTCAGTCAACTTCACTACATAACGCTTTTTCATTCAGATTGCCCTCAACTGGTCAGGTGACTTCCACCTTTTGAGAACAAGTCTAGCACTCTATGTTTTCATGATGACTGACTACTAGTCCTGTTTGATAGAGGCGGGAATCCTTTTGCGGGCCTATACGCAGGGCAATATCGGCTTGTTCTGAGATAATATCTTTATTTTCGTTATTCAGTTTCAGGTTGAGCTGAATATCGGGATAGAGGGCGATAAATTCAGACCACATCGGCTGCAGATAGCCAATAGAGATATTGGTGGGAGCAAGCACGGTTAAAGGCCCGTGCAGGGATTGCATCTCCTGGCTTAGGTCTTTGCTTTTGATATCAAAGTCATTGACCAGATCAGCAAAGGTATCGTAATACACCTCGCCTTCAGCTGTGAGTCTGAACTGTCTGGCTGAACGATGTATCAGCTGGCAGCCCAGTTGCTCTTCTAACTTTTTCAGTCTGCGTGTGACCGTTGGCGGTGGGATATTAAGCTGTAGCGCTGCTCCCGCCAGCCCTCTGGCCTGGACAATATGAATAAAGAGTGCGATATCGTCGTACATGGTTTCATTTTTGGAATTTAATCTTTAATTTTTAGCCATATTATCATTTTTGGAAATCTTCTACTCTTTTCTCACGTTAGATCTTCCCTGGAAAGAGTAAAAGAGAGCCATTATGAAAACCTTATATGTGAGTGCCGGTTTGGTTTTAACCGAAGGTACAGACAGAACTTTTGCGATAGAGCAGATGACAGAGTTGGTAGAGGCAACCATAAAGGAGCCAGGTTGCAGGCATTTCGAGGTGTTGGCCCATAAAGAGGATGAAAGCCGATTCACCCTTTGGGAATGCTGGGACAATGAAGCAGCCTTACAAGCCCACTTTCAGGCTCCCCATACCCAAGCCTATCTGGCGTTAGACCTGACGCGGGTGGCATATATCGAAAAGCTGGAAGCGATGAATGCATAAGGAGGCTGTTATGGCACAACGTATCGTTTCCGGACTGTTAATGTCGCTGCTGCTGTCCAGTGTTATGACTCTCTGGGTGACCTGGTCTAATCTGGGCTTTGTGGAACATTTTCTGGCATCGTGGTGTAAAGCGTTTGTGATGGCTTGGCCCGTAGCTGCAACGATTGCCATTACTTTTGGCCCAAGGGTTCAGCAGTTAACGGCCAAATTACTTGTGCCAAAATAGTAACGATCTGTTTGGGGTTGTACTGTTGGGATCGCTTAATAGCAATCCCGGCGGTACATTTTGTCCATATAACTGATGATTTGGTCCAGAGCTCTTTCAAACCGGTCTTGCGGCACAGACATCATTCCTGAGGCCTGAGCATCTTTGTCGGTTTTCCTGCGAGCTCTCCCAGTAGCTCTACTGCCCGGCCGACTTTGTACAGGGGCTGAGTCCCGCTTAAGTTAAACGCCTCACCATCCGAAAATACCAGATTTACCTTCCCCTTCTTACGGGGTTGCAGCTTATCCTGAGCCAGTTCGATCCGTTCAACGGCATCCAGGGGAATGATCATCTCTTTGATCAGAAAGATACACTTTAACCGGCGTACCAGCTGATTATTGGCGTGATCCAGATAAACCTCGTGGCGGATAAAAAACAATAGATAACCCAGTGTGGCTAACAGAACCCAGGCCAGGATAGGGAAATCATTTCTATGCAAAAAGTAGCCATTAAGGCCAACAATCGCCAAAACAAAACCGCCCATAACGTAGGATATAATCAGATTGTTCTTAAAAAGTATTGTTTTTTGATTCATGTTTAGCCTCCCACGACATAACGTAAAACCATAGCCAGTACACCAAAGCCCAGCACGGGTGGTAGCAGTAATTTAGCGAAAACCATCAGATTATAAAAAGGCGGTGGGGCTGAGAAATTGGCTTGTGGATCAGTCTGTTGCACGGGGTGTTGCGCCATAATAGGTCCTGGATAGGTTATAAGATTCTCTGATATCTGCTTTTAAATGGCAGATCCGTTTTGAGGGTGAGGGTCAGTTTTAGTTCACCAGATTTCTTATGCTATTTGGTGATTCTCTTGAAAACCACCGCTTCGGCTATCTCATCGCTTTTTAGCGCAGAATAAATCTTGCTCAGTCTCAAAGCGGATTAGCAGGTTTAGGCGGCTTGTGACGAACTCCTGTTGGCTCAGACAAAAAAATCCCCCGGACTTTTCAGTACCGGGGGTAAGCTTGACAAGGTGAAGCAAAGACAGGACATGTCAAGGGTTGAGTAGTGCGTTTCTAATATTCAAGAAGCGTTCAATATTCAAAAAATGGTCTCCGGAGGGCGACGCTACCGGAGACCCAATGCACAACATCAATACACAACAAGATGTCGAACAGCAAAAGGCGTTTTTCAGTCGTCTGACAAGCTATAACAATTCACCTGTAAAGACAGGACTATTCCCCGGTAAAGACCGGGTGGCGCTTCTCCAGAAAGGCCTGCATGCCTTCCCGTTGATCCCGTGAGGCAAACAGCAGGGCATTAGCGCGGCGTTCCAGTGCCAGGGCACTGTCTAATGACGCATCCATACCGGCGATAATCACTTCTTTCACCTGTTCCGCAGCCAGTGGCGGCATACGGGCGATACTACGGGCGGTGCTCAGGGCTTTGTCTTGTACTTCTTCATTGGCACAGATTTCACTGACTAAACCAGCGATCCAGGCTTCCTGAGCGGTAATCGGTTTGCCGGTCAGTGCCATCTGCATCGCTTTGGCTTTACCGACCGCACGTACCAGGCGCTGTGTACCGCCAACACCGGGCATAATGCCGATACGGATCTCTGGCTGGCAGAAGCTGGCCCCTTCACCGGCGATAATAATGTCCGCCAGCATCGCCAGTTCGCAGCCACCGCCAAAGGCATAACCGTTCACAGCAGCCACTACCGGTTTAGGGCAGTGTTGAATCGGTGCCCACAAGCGTTCTGTATGGCGCTTATAAATCTCAATCGGGTCCGCATCAATCATGCTGGTGATATCACCGCCAGCGGCAAACACCTTATCGCCACCCGTCAGGATAATGCAGCGCACGCTGTCATCTTCTGCCAGCTCGGTAAAGTAGTTGGATAGCTGTTGCTGCAGTTCCAGACTCAATGCGTTGGTGGCATGAGGTCGGTTTAAACGCAGGCGGGCAATGCCTTCTTCCGGGCGTTCCAGTAATACTGGATTCTCTTCATTAGCCACTGGCTTCTTGTCAGCGTTAGAGATGGCTGTCCGTTCAGTCATGGAACGCGTCCTCTTACAGGTCAATTTCTGTATTTCTCAAGCAAATATTGATAGTTGCGCATTGTGCACAGGCTTGTCACAGACAGCATCGTCCATTCAGACGAAGCTCCATTTCAGTGCATTTGGTTAGATGAGACAAAGCTTGTTAACGGAGAAACGAATGAAACAGACAGCAGGTTTTGATTATCAGGGCCAGGTGGTGCTGGTAACAGGCGGAACAAAAGGGATCGGCGCAGGCATTGCCTGCAGCTTTTTACAGGCGGGTGCCAAGGTGATTGTCTGTGGTCGTAATACGGCAGAAAAGCTGCCAGAGGCTGACGGCCCTGAAGGCGTAAACAGTGCGGATTTTATCGCGGCAGATCTGCGTGATCTGGATTCGATCAACGCGCTGTTTGACACCATTAAAGCGGAATACGGCCGTTTGGATGTGGTGATCAACAATGCCGGTGGCAGTCCTTTTGCTCTGGCGGATCGGGCATCGCCCCGTTTCCACGAGAGTATTTTACGCCTCAATCTGATTGCCCCATTAAACGTGGCGCAAAAAGCCAATGAGCTGATGCAGGCCCAGGAAAGCGGTGGTCGCATTATCTTTATCGGCAGTATCAGTGCACTACGTGCTTCTCCGGGTACGGCGGCCTATGGCGCGGCTAAAGCCGGTGTGCTGTCTCTGGTGCAATCCCTGGGAGTTGAGTGGGCGCCTAAAGTACGTGTGACCGCGGTGAGTCCTGGTCTGGTAAAAACCGAGCAATCCCATCTGCACTATGGCGATGATGAAGGGATTGCTGCTGTGAGTGCCACCATTCCTGCGGGTCGTATGGCTGACCCTGAAGATATTGGTAATGCCTGCCTGTATATGGCTTCTCCTCTGGCCAGTTATGCCAGTGGTTGCAATCTGCTGCTGAATGGCGGCGGTGAACGTCCGGCCTTTTTAGCGGCGGGCGATACAAACTGATCAGCGGGCCAACGAGTGGGCAGAAAACCGCGATTTAAACATAACACCGGCAGCGTCTGATCAGACGAGCCGTAAGAGATGCAGGAGACAGAACTTGGCTAATAACGAGTGGTTGTCCGAAGTGCGTTCCATGGTAGGTCGGGAGTATGGCCGTATCTACGCATGGGATGAAGTAAATCCAGCGATGGTCCGACAGTGGTGTGAAGTGATGGGTGTTGAAAACCCGCTTTACACCGATCCTGAATATGCTGTTCAGACCGAGTTTGAGGGTATGGTTGCGCCGCCAGCGATGTTGCAGGCGTGGTGTCTGGAAGGGTTGCATATGAACAACTACCCACCAGGCTCCACCGATGAAAATCCTTATGGAGTGCTGAAACTGATCGAAGCTCAGGGGTATCCGGCGGTGGTGGCGGTGAACTCTGAGCTGAGTTTTGATCGCTATGTGAAGATGGGCGAACGCCTGTACTACACCACCCGTTTTGCCGATATGGGTGAAGAGAAGACGACGGGTCTGGGGGCTGGTTTCTTCGTAACTTTAATTCAGACTTTCTACTCCGAAGCTCCTGATAAAGAGAGACTGAAGGGTAAAGAAGACGAAAAGGTCGGTGAGCTGCTGTTCCGGGTATTTAAGTTTAAACCGGCACAGCGTCCTAAGTCTGAAGCAAAGAAAGACGATCAAGGCCAGGAAGAAAAGAAAGCCGAAAAACCGGCGATTAAGCGTCCTAAGCCCGGTATCAGCGACGATACCCGTTTCTTCTGGGACGGTTGTGAAGCAGGTGAACTGCGTGTGCAACACTGTAAGTGCTGCGACAAGTTACAGCATCCTCCAGCCCCGGTTTGTGTGCACTGTCAGTCTTTTGAGCTGGATTATAAAGTCGCCAGCGGTAAAGGCGAGTTGTACTCCTTTGTCGTGATGCACTATCCCGTGGTGCCTCCTTTTGAGCATCCGAACCCCATTGGTCTGATCCAGTTGGATGAAGGTGTTCGCATGCCTGTGGGGCTGACAGGGGTTGATCCAGAAGCCTTGCAAAACGGCGAGGTCAAAATCGGTCAGCGTATGCAGGTGGAATTCCAAACCTTTGATGATGAACTGACCCTGCCGCTGTTCCGGCCGGTTGACGCGTAGGAGGTATTATGGACTTTTCTTTAACAGAAGATCAGCGTGCCATTGCCGAGATGGCTGGCAGCCTGTTTTCCGATATCTGTACCGATGATCGTCTGCGCGAAGCGGTGGAGAATAACGAAACTACCATGGATGATCTGTGGCAGACCTGTCGGGAAACTGGTCTGCACGCGCTCTATATCCCTGAATCCGTCGGTGGTAGTGGTCTGGGCATCACAGACCTGATGACTGTATTACAAGCTCAGGGCCGTGGTCTGGGTCAGGTGCCGCTATGGCGTCATCAGATCGCTGCGGCTGCTTTAGTGGAATTTGGCACTGATGAACTGAAGTCGATTGCCCAAGCCGCTGCCGAAGATGGCTATCTGCTGACCCTGTCTCAAGGCGATCAGAGCCATAGTCTGGGCATAAAACTGCAGGCGCAAACTAACAGTGATGGCGTGGTGCTGAGTGGTCGTATTGAAGCATTGCCTGAAGGCCCTAATGCCCAGGGTGCCCTGGTATTAGCCGAGGGCCCTGAGGGCGTACAGCCGGTACTGCTGAACCTAAGTGCTGAAGGCATCACCCGTATTGATGGTGTGTTGACTCAGGGTGAAGCGGTATCGGATCTGATTCTGGATCAGGTAGTGCTTCCTGCCAGTCATCTGCTGCCTGCCGCCGCTACCGAGTGGCTGGAGGTGCGCAGCATTGCCGCGCAGGCGTCCTTGCAACTGGGTGTTAGTGAAGAGCAGCTGCGTCGTACCGTGGAATATATTACCGAGCGTCGTCAGTTTGATCGTCAGATCGCCACCTTCCAGGCGGTACAGATGACAATGGCGGATTGTCAGATCGCTCTGGAAGCCCTGCGTTCAACGCTGTGGCAGCTGTGTTATCGCCTGGACAATAATCTGCCTGCACCTTCCGAAGCCCTGGCCGTGGCCTGGCTGGCCTGTGAGGCCGGTCATGTTATCGGTCATAAAGCACAGCATGTGCACGGTGGTTTTGGTGTTGATCTGACCTACCCAATGCACCGTTTCCTGTACTGGAGCCGTGGCCTGAGTCTGGGCTTGGGTGGCAGTAAAGCAAATCTTGAGCGGCTGGGCGACTGGCTGGCTATTAACGATAATCTGGGATGGAAGTATGACCGCGATGAACACCAAGCAATTTAATGACGTCAGCCTGGGCGAAACGTTGCCAGAGCTGAATATCCCGATTACCGTGGCGCTGATTACCGGTGGTGCCATTGCCACACGGGATTATTTCCCCGGTCACCATGATAAAGATGCCGCCAACGAGCTGGGTTCGCCCCATGTCTTTATGAATATTCTGACCACAAACGGTCTGGTTGAGCGTTTTGTCGGTCAGTGGTGTGGCCCAACGGGTCGGCTGCAAAACCTGAAAATCAAGCTGGGTGTCCCAAATTACCCGGGCGATCACATGACCTTCACCGGGGAAGTCACCGAACTGGATGCCGAGACGCGCACCGCTGTAGTGAGTCTGAAAGGTAAAAATTCCATGGGTAATCACGTCACAGGTAGTGTGGCCGTGGTACTGCCGTAAGCCGGAGGAGCGATGTAATGAAGCAATCAATCAGTGGTCAGGCGGCAATTGCCGGTCTGGGTGCGACAGAATTTTCGAAAAACTCCGGTCGTACCGAGCTGCGTTTAGCCATGGAAGCGACCTTGGCGGCGCTGGAAGACGCTGGAATTGATCCATCCGAGGTGGACGGTTTCAGCAGTTACTCGGTCGATAAAGTACCTGAGTACGAAATTGCCCGCCTGCTGGGCTGTAAAGAGGTGAAATTCTTCTCGCAGATTCCTCATGGTGGTGGTGCGGCGTGTGCGCCCATTATGCATGCGGCGATGGCGGTGGCGACCGGTGTCGCAAAAACCGTGGTGGTTTATCGTGCCATGAATGAGCGCTCCTGGTATCGCTTCGGTACCGGCAGTTACGGTTTTGCCGATTCGCCGATCTTTGAGAACGTGAACTATGGCTGGTATATGCCCCATGGTTTCCATACGCCAGCGGCCTGGGTCGGTATGTTCGCTCAGCGTTATATGCACACCTATGGCGCGACTTCGGAAGATTTTGGTCGTATTGCGGTGGCGGCCCGTGATTTTGCGGCGACTAACCCGAACGCCTTCTTCTATGACAAGCCGATTACATTGGAAGAGCACCAGGCATCGCGCTGGATCTGTGAACCGCTGCATCTGCTGGATTGCTGTCAGGAGTCTGATGGTGCGGTGGCCATGGTGATCACCAGTGTTGATCGCGCGAAAGATCTGAAGCAGAAGCCGGTAGTGATCAAGGCCGGTGCTCAGGGTATCGCTGATGGTACTCAGATTATGACCAACTACTACCGCGATGATATTACCGATCTGCCGGAAATGGGCGTGGTGGCTAAAGAGCTGTATGCCCAGTCTGGTCTGGGCCCAGATGATTTCCAAACGGCAGTGATCTATGACCACTTTACGCCGTTTGTGCTGCCGCAGCTGGAAGAGTTTGGTTTTGCCAAGCGTGGTGAAGCCAAAGAGTTTATCCGTGCCGGTCATCATGCCCGTGGCGGTAAGTTGCCGATCAACACCCACGGTGGTCAGCTGGGTGAAGCCTACATTCACGGTATGAATGGTGTGGCTGAAGCGGTGCGTCAGGTACGTGGTTCATCGGTGAATCAGGTGGATGATGTTGAAAATGTACTGGTCACGGCAGGCACCGGCGTGCCGACCAGTGGTCTGATTCTAAGCGCAGCCTGAGGAGGTTAAGATGTTTGTTGATCTGACACAGGAACAGCGCAAGTTGCGCATTAAGGTTCGGGACTATTTTACTAATTTGATGACCCCTGAACTGCGCCAATCCCTGCGTGGTAAAGAGGGTGGAGATGAATACCGTCAGGTGATTCGTCAGATGGGCGAAGATGGTTGGTTAGCGGTTGGTTGGCCCAAGGAGCACGGTGGTCAGGGTTATCAGGCCACCGAACAGCTGATCTTTTTTGAAGAAGCCAATATCGCCGGTGCACCACTGCCGTTTGTCACCATCAGTACGGTTGGTCCGGCGTTGATGCAGTACGGTACTGAGCTGCAGAAAGAGAAGTTTCTGCCGGGTATTGCCAAAGGTGAGCTGATCTTTGCTATCGGTTATTCCGAACCTAATGCGGGTTCTGATCTGGCGACGCTGAAAACCACCGCCCGTGCAGAAGAGGATCATTTTGTGGTCAACGGCAACAAGCTGTGGACCTCAGGTGCGGAGGCGGCCGACTATATCTGGCTGGCGGCCCGAACCGATCCCGATCTGCCCCGTCATAAGGGCGTGTCCATTATGATTCTGGATACCAAAGAGGAAGGTTTCTCCCATACGGTAATCCCCACCTGTTCTAACCCAACTGCGGCCACCTACTACGATAATGTTAAGGTGCCTAAAGAGATGCTGGTGGGCGAACTGAATGGTGGTTGGAAGCTGATTACGTCTCAGCTTAACCATGAGCGCCTGGGTTTGGGCTCCTGGTCCGATAAGGTGGTGGGGCTGTTTAATCGCGTCTATCAGTGGGCTAAAACGGCGGATGAAAATGGTCGTCGTGCCACGGATAAAGCCTGGGTACGTTCGGCACTGGCTGAGTGTTATGCCCGTCTGGAAGCGATGCGCCTGATTAACTTCCGTATCGCCTCTGATCTGGAAAAGGGTCAGATGGATGTGGCGCTGGCATCCACCACTAAGGTGTATGGTTCAGAGTCGGCAATCGAGATTCTGCGTCGTCTGGTGGATATTGTCGGTGCCAATGGCATGGTACGCGAAGGCTCTAGCGCTGCTCTGTTAATGGGCGAACTGGAATATGAAGTGCGTGCATCGGTCACCCTGACTTTTGGTGGTGGTACTAATGAAATTCAGCGTGAGCTGATTGCTCAGTTTGGTTTGGGGATGCCCCGCTCACGCTAGGGCTGAAATCAAGCGCTGAAGGAGAATAATAAAATGAGCGAATTGAACGCACTTGAAGGTTTCCGTCAGGAAACCCGTGCCTGGCTGGAAGAGAATTGTCCGCACTCTTTGCGTACACCGACGCCGGAAGGAGAACTGATCTGGGGTGGTTCTCAAGTTGAGTTTACAACAGAAGATCAGCGCCTGTGGTTTGAGCGTATGCGCGACAAGGGCTGGTTCTGTCCGGGTTGGCCAAAAGAGTACGGCGGCGGTGGTTTGTCACCGGAAGAGCTGGCTATTCTGGAGAAAGAGATGCGTCGTCTGCGCTGTCGTCCGCCGCAGATTAATCTGGGTATCTGGATGCTGGGGCCTGTGGTACTGGCCCATGGTACAGAAGAGCAGAAAAAACGCCTGTTAACCCCGATGACCCGCGGCGAAGTGCGCTGGTGTCAGGGCTTTAGTGAGCCGAATGCGGGTTCCGATCTGGCGAATATCCGTACCAGTGCCCGTGATGAGGGTGACCATTTTGTTGTCAATGGCGGCAAGATCTGGACCTCTTACGGCGATAAATCCGATTGGATGTACGCTTTGGTGCGTACCGACAATGAAGCGTCAAAACATGGCGGTATCAGTCTGATTGTGCTGGATATGCACGCGGAAGGTGTCAAAGCCCAGCCTATTGATCTGATCGCCGGTAAATCCTCCTTCTGTGAGGTGTTTTTTGACGACGTCAAAGTCCCGAAAGAGAACCTGATTGGTGAACTGAACGGTGGCTGGCCGCTGGCAAAACTGCTACTGCAGCATGAGCGTAGTGCCATGTCCAAGTTTGGTGAATTCAGTCTGCCGACACACTTTCATCTGATGTCGCTGATCCGTGACTATCTGCCGGAAGCGACTACGCCAGCCGAGATCGCGCTGAAAGCCCGTGCTCAGGCCTGTGAGATGGATGAGCAAGCCTATAACCTGACCGTGCAGCGTATGGGTGAAGAAGCCCGTGCCGGTAAAAATGTTTCTGGTGTCATGTCCATTATGAAGCTGGTGCACTCCGAGCAGGAGAAGGTGAAGTTTGAACTGCTGCTGGATGCCATGGGGTATCGAGCCCTGGGTTGGGAAGGGGATGAGTTTAGCGAACAGGAACTGCGTATCACCAAATCCTGGTTAAACAGTTTCTCGCAAACCATTGCCGGTGGTGCTTCTGAAGTGCAGCTGAATGTGATTGCCAAACGTGTGCTGGAACTGCCGGACGGTAAAAAAGGAGGTCGCTCATGAGCCTGATCTATACAGAAGAGCAACAGATGTTGGTCGATACCGCACGGGAATTTCTGTCTGCACGCAGTCCGGTTTCGGCTCAGCGTGCTCTACGGGATCGTAACGACGCGCTGGGTTTCGAACCTGAGCTGTGGAACGAGATGCTGGAATTGGGTTGGAGTGCTATTCCTTTCCCGGAAGCATTAGGTGGCTTGGAATTTGGCTATAAGGGCATGGGTGCGGTTTTTGAAGAACTGGGTCGTCATCTGAGTCCTTCTCCTATGCTGTCTTCCGTGGTGTTGAGCGGTGGTCTGTTGCAAGCGGCAGGTTCAGAAGCGCAACAGCAGGAGTGGCTAACCGCGCTGATCAGCGGTGAAAAGCGTCTGGCCTTAGCGGTGGATGAAGGTCCACGTCATAATCCTATGGCCATTGAGCTATCGGTTGAATCTACGTCGGATGGTTATCGTCTTAATGGCGATAAAGTGATGGTATTTGATGGGCTGGGTGCCGATGGCTGGTTGGTTGCGGCGCGTAGCTCTTTATCTAAAAGCGGGGGCGCTAATACCTCATCAAAAACGGGTGACGAGCAGGGCATTAGCCTGTTTCTGGTCACTGCTGATATGGCCGGTGTCAGCACAAGCCGTCAGTCACTGATCGATTCCCGTAATATCGCCCGTCTGTCGTTAAACGATGTCGTGGTACCGGCAGAAAATCTGCTCGGTGAACTGGATCAGGGCCTGCCAGCATTGGAACAAGCACTGGATCTTGGCCGTTTATGTCTGGCCGCAGAGATGATGGGCGCAGCAGAAACCCTATTTGCCACCACCATGGAGTATCTGAAAACCCGTGTGCAGTTTGATGTTCAGATCGGCACCTTCCAGGCGCTGCAACATAGAGCAGCCTGGTGTTATGTCGAGCTGGAACTGGCCCGTAGCACCCTGATAGCGGCGATGGCAGCCGTTGACGAAGGTGCAGATGATGCAGCCGCACAGATCAGCTTAGCCAAATGGAAAGTGGGTCAGATGGCGGACAAGATCAGCGGCGAAGCGGTGCAGATGCACGGCGGTATCGGAGTCACCGATGAGCTGGATGTGGGTCTGTACCTGAAGCGCATTCGAGTGGCACAGGCCAGCCTGGGTGATGCAGATTATCATCTGGAGCGTTATGGTCGATTAACGGCTTAATCTCTCTGAATATTGCTGGCTGTTGCGTTATCCAAACGGTCCAATCTTAAACAGGTTGGGCCGTTTTTTTGTTTAGGGCATAAGTGCTTGGCTTTGAAACAAGCACTTATGCTCTTCTTCGTTCCAGAGTATCATTAGTCATAAGCAAACCCTAGATCAGGCCTTTGAATGAAAAAGCTTCCCATAGCGGTGCAGACCTTTGCAGAAATTCGTGATGATCAGCATCTTTACGTCGATAAAACTGAGCATATGCATAATATGCTGCAGGGAAGTAAGGCCAATTTTTTATCCCGTCCCCGTCGTTTTGGTAAAAGTCTATTACTGGATACCTTTAAGGAGCTGTTTGAGGGTAACCGAAAACTCTTTCAGGGACTCTATATTGAGGACAAATGGGACTGGTCTCAGACCTATCCTGTGATCAAACTGGATTTTGCCGATGGCACTCTGCAGAGCCGGGAAGCGTTAGACCTGCGTATTCGTAAGATGCTACAGGACTGCGCTGATCAACTGGGTGTCTCCATTCCGCACTCTATTCATTATTCCACTCAACAACAGGCTAATGATATCCCCGGTTGTTTTCGTGATCTGATCGTTGCATGCCATAAAAAGTATGCTCAGAAAGTGGTTATTCTGATCGACGAATACGACAAACCTATTCTGGATAATATCGAACAGCCTGAACAAGCAGCGCAGATGCGCGAAGGCCTGAAAAACCTCTATTCGGTGATGAAGGGGCAGGATGCCTATATTCAGTTTGTCTTTATGACGGGAGTAACCAAGTTTTCCAAAGTCAGCTTGTTTAGTGGCATCAATCAGATTCAGGATCTGACACTGCACACTAAATACGCCACCATCTGTGGTTATACCGAACAGGATCTGAAAACCGAATTTGCCGGACATCTACAAGGTGTCGATTGGGAACAGCTAAAAGAGTGGTACAACGGTTATCAGTTCTCAGGTCAGGCGGTTTATAACCCTTACGATATCCTGCTGTTTATTGATGGTGGTTGCAGGTTTAAAAACTACTGGTTTGAGACCGGCAGTCCCTCTTTTTTACTGAAACTGTTTAAACAAAGGCAGTATTTTTTACCTGATCTGGAAGCTATCGAGGTCGGTGAGGATATTCTGGATTCTTTTGATGTAGAGCGGATTAATCCCATTACGTTACTGTTTCAGGCTGGTTACCTGACGCTGAACAACTGTTATGAGACAGACTTTGGCGAACTGGTCTATCAGTTGAAAGTACCCAATCGTGAGGTTCGCTCTGCTTTAAACACTCACTTTATCGGTGCTTATGCCGAGATCGAATCCGCAGCAATGCAGTGGCGACAAGAGATCTTTCGGTTGTTGAGTACCGGCGATCTTGCAAGGCTGCAGCAGCAAATAAAAGCGCTATTCGCTGGTATCCCTTGGCGTAACTTTAATCAAAATGACCTACCGGATTCCGAAGGCTATTACGCCTCTGTGCTATATGCGTTTTTTGCCAGTCTGAATGCCACCATCATCCCCGAAGATATCAGCTGTCACGGCCAGGCGGATATGACGGTTATTCTCGGTGACTTTATCTATGTCATCGAGTTTAAACGCGATACCTCCAACGAATACCAGCCCCAAATGCCTAATCCGGCACTGGAGCAGATCCAGAGTAGGCAGTATTCCGCCAAGTACCTGACCGCGAATCAGGCTGCAGAAGCAGGAAAACACATCTTTGAAGTGGGCATGATTTTTAATACCCATGCCCGAAATCTGGTACAGATGGATTGGGTTGAGGTGAACGCCTAAAGCCAGACACCAATACCAAACAAGATAAGTTGTTGTAGGTCGGAAAAGCCGTAGGCGCCTTCCGACAATCATCAGATACCGGAACCAATGTCGGATGGCGCTTCGCTTATCCAACCTTGATATCAAGAAACTTATCAGGATTGGTATAACCTCGATAAAGACCTATCTTTGGGGCGAGATCGATATGGGATTGGCGATTTTGCAACAGCTCAACTACATTGCATTAAACCTAATCGCAATCAGCTTGCAAGGATGCAGCGATGACCAACGATAATGCCTATCACAATACTCCCCACAACGCCCACGATAATAGCTACAAGCTGCTCTTTAGCCATCCAGAAATGGTATCCGACCTTCTTACCGGCTATATCAAAGAACCCTGGGTTGAACAGCTGGATCTCAGCACCTTAGAAACTGTCAGTGGCAGCTATACCAGTGATGATCTAAGAGATCGGGAAGACGATATTATCTGGCGAGTGCGCTGGAAAAGCTCAGTCGAAACCTCAAAAATCTCGCAAGCCGAACAGAAGCAGAGTAACGAAGGCTGGCTATATATTTATCTCTTGCTGGAGTTTCAATCCAGTGTCGACCGCTATATGCCATTGCGGTTAAATATCTACAGCAGCCTGCTAATGGATGACCTACGCAAAACCAAACGCCTGACACCCAATGGCAAACTGCCGCCAGTATTTCCACTGGTGCTCTACAACGGCGAACGCAACTGGACGGCCCCTTTAGAGCTTAACGAACTGATTGAAAATGTCCCCGGCGGGTTGCATCTCTACCAACCACACTTTCGCTACTGCCTGTTGGATGAAAAACACTATCAGGATGAGTCTTTACCTGAGGTCAAAAACCTCGTCTCAGCACTCTTTGCACTGGAAAACAGCCGCACCCCCGCAGATATGCAAAGAATCCTCACCGCCCTTATCGAATGGCTAAAACAACCGGAACAAACCGGGCTCAGGCGAAATTTCACCCTCTGGCTAAAACGAGTATTACTCCCAGCCCGAGTTCCTGGTGTACAATTTGAACAGATTCATAACTTGCATGAGGTACACAGCATGTTGGCCGAACGCGTAAAAACCTGGACAGAAGAATGGAAGCAGGAAGGGATTCAGCAGGGAGTTCAGGAAGGTATCGAACAAGAAAGGGAGCAGGAACGCCAAAGAAAAGCTGTCACAGTGCAGAAGCTGCTTACTCGACGCTTTGGGCTGCTATCAGAAGAGAATATTCAGCGTCTAAATCAGGCTACAGCAGAAGAGCTTGATCAATGGACGGAAGCTATTTTTGATATCGAAAGTCTGGAAGAAGTGTTTGGTAAGCAATAATCCTATCCTTTGCTATTGAAAAGCATAAAACTAAGACAATTGACAGATCACTGATCTGCATAAGGTACACAGCATGTTGGCCGAACGTGTAAAAACCTGGGTAGAAGAATGGAAGCAGGAAGGACTTCGGCAAGGTATTGAGGAAGGCCTTCAACAAGGCTGGGAAGAGGGACGCTTAGAAGGCGAAGCTAACGTTTTACAGCGCCAGCTAACACGTCGATTTGGTGAATTATCGGGTGAAACTATCCAGAAAATACACCAGGCTTCAGCCGATGAGCTGATCTTGTGGACGGATAATATCTTTGATGCCAAAAGCCTGGATGATGTGTTTGGCGAACAATAATATCTGCTGACTGATTTGACCCGGTTAACTTTCACACCATACTACCGCCAAGGTTAACCGGTATCTTCCCTGATAATAGGCCAATATCATCCATCCCCACAGCGTGATAACCCTAAACGCATCTACTAATTGTCAGCCGTATACAGCGCGGTAACTGATAAAAATACCAGCCGACATATAGAGTCATGAAATATTCCGCGGCCTATATATACCAGTCATCTCCGTATAAAAGCTTAAAAAACTGCACATAAAAGGTACAAATAAGCACTTTTGTAGGCAGTTTTAAGCTGGTAATCTCTGCAACAATTTAAGCCGACCTTGCAAGGTAAGCCAACCATGCAAGCTTGTGAAGCTTACATGGGCGGATGAATAAAATGTTAACTCTAAGTAATAGACTGCAACGATGTTGAAACAGGTTTTTGATAAAGATCAACTATCTAAAGTGCTTTCATCGTCAGATGTTTGGCAATGGGGGTTATTGTCTAGTTATGGCGATGTCGAAACAGCCGTAGATCACACGGTTCAGTACTGGAAGTCACATAACCTTACCTTATCATCATTAGAGGCAAGGGCAGTAAAGAGCAAACCAGTCTTTATCCCGGCGAATATGGAAGATGCTTTTGCAATCAAGCTACTCGATCGGTTTATTCGAAGAATTTATAAAGTCAGGCAGTCAGATCGTAATCGAATTGTCAGACAGCTAGTAACGCTATTAAAAGACTCTGGCAAATATCATGTCCTTCGACTGGATATCAAAGATTGTTATGAAACCATACAGTTTGAATATCTAATCAATAAGTTTAAAGATGAACTGATCCTCGCCCCTGAGTGTATCAAGTTACTTAGTAGTATACATAGTGACCCTTGGACTAATCATGGCATGCATGGTTTACCTAGAGGGCTGTCAATAAGCCCTACACTTGCAGAGCTTTATTTAGAAAGGTTAGATAAAAAGGTAGCATCACATCCTAACGTGATATATAGCGCAAGATATGTTGACGATATCATTATTCTTACACCAGCAGGTAAGGAAAATAGCGTACAAACTGATGTTGAAGCCTTCATGAATGAAATGAACCTTAATCTCAATAATAATACTAATAAGTACTATAGTGGCTCTTCATGCTCAGCAGAGTTTGATTACTTAGGTTATTCCATCAAGGTGGAACCTATAAAGAATAATCCAAACAAAGTAACTTTGAAAATATCTCAATCTAAGTTAAATAAGCTTAAATCTCGGATAGCAATCAGTTTTTGTGATCACAAAAAACAAAATAATATACCCCTTTTAAAAAGAAGGCTTGAATATATTTGTATGCTGAAAAGTGTACGAAAAGGTAAAAATGGAGATTTGCTAGCAGGCCTTGCTCATAACTATCAGTATGTTACTGATGATTTTGAGTGTTTGAAGTCTCTTGATGGTTTTCTCTGCCAACAATTGGTCAACCCTCGGTTTGGTCTCAGTCAACAAGAACAAAACAAAATTAATAAAATATCAATATATGGAAATGCAAGAAAGCGGAATGTAGGGAAATTTAGCAAGAAGCAAACAGCTCAAATAATGCGAGTTTGGAAAAATGCCTGACATTATTAAAGTAGATACTAATGACAAGTTAAGAACGTTGCTAACCGATGTTCTTCCCTATGAGCTACCGTTATGGTTCTCTAATTTTACAATGTATCAAAGGTTTAGTACGTCAGCGCATGCTAATGCGTATAAGACTATTTCGGGTCTGGACTTCGAAAGTGAAACTGGTGTCTATATTCCTTTAGATTTCCTTGTATCTCGAGGTGGTAACAGTACGCCACGCGCAATATCAATCATGCACCCGGTAGCTCAGCTGAAAGTTTGTGATTTTTATAATGAATACGATGATCTAATCGAATATTACTGTACAAAATCAAATTACTCTTTGAGACACCCTTATAGAAAATCAACCAAATTTTATGGTAAAACCCAAGAAGGATCAAAGCTAGCTGATGGTGTTGAAAGTGCAGACGAAGAGCGAATTGTTTCAAGCTCCTATTTTAAATACAAAAAGTACCCTTTTTTATATCGTTTTTTCGAGTCTTATGAGTATCACAAACTGGAAAAGCAGTTTCACAGCATGCTTCAGGTTGATGTTTCCAAGTGCTTTCCAAGTATTTATACGCATTCAATTGGATGGGCTGTAAAAGATAAGCGCTTGGCTAAAGCTAAGCCAAGGGTTCATGGAAGTTTTGATGGGGAATTCGATAGTTTAATGCAGCTCACAAACTATCGTGAGACTAACGGTATTATCATAGGACCTGAAGTAAGTCGGATTTTTGCAGAAATTATTCTACAGAAAATCGATTTAAACTTTGCTGATAAAATGATGCAAAATGAGTACCAAATTTCGAAACACTATGACTTTAGGCGCTATGTTGATGATTATTTTGTTTTCTTTCGCTCTGAAGAAGTGAAAATAGCTTTCATAAAAGCACTAGAGTCAAGTCTTTTGGAATATAAGATGTACTTAAATGAGGCAAAAACAACAATAGCCTCTAGGCCTTTTGCAACTGACATATCTTTGGCTAAACACGCATTAAGCCATGCTGTTTGTGAATACTATAGTTCACGTTACAGGGAAAAAGACACGGACTCAGAATTTATTGTTCAATTAAGAAAGCCAAATTATAAAGCCAATAAGACAATAGCTGAAATAAAAATGGCCTTGGCTAATCACAAGTTTGAGTATCATTCCATTTCTAACTATTTGTTCAGTGCAATCACAAAGCGAATGCTTTCGTACTTGTCAAAAATATCAGAAGTTAATTCAAAAGAAGAATTTCATTTAAATTGGCTGTTAGTTGATTTGGATGTGCTGTTTTTTGTGCATGCAATGGATATTCGGATAAGGCCAACAGATAGACTGGCGCGGTTAATTCATGATCTTCTTGAAAGGACTTCAGATTGGCCGGAAAACTATAAAGAAATAATTCACAAGAAAATTTTCGACCATATTAAACAGGCAATAAATATATTTATTAATCATGCAAATGACATGGTTGGGCTTGAGATATTAAATCTCTTGATTATCTTAACAATGCTGCCCTCAAAATATCAGCTACATGAAAATAAACTAAAAGAGTATTTTGGTAACTTAGAGAAATATTCAGAGACCAATGATTTCTATTTTCGCTGGATAACCTTTATGCTATATATAAAGAGGAAGCCAGAATATAATAAGCTACGAGATGAGCTGATTAAAGCAGCTGATGATTACTTTCTGAACAGCGATGATATGTTTATATCTTCTGAATACTTTATGTTCTATTTTGATTATCTGGCTTGCCTATATATCGATGAGGCAGTGAGAAAAAAAATGATAGAAGAAGTTAAAAAAATCACCTTGAATAGCAAACAAAATCTAGTACAATTTGATGTGAATAAGCAAAGTCAGATAGTGCTTAATAAAGACTTTATTGTTAGTTGGAGTGATCCAGAATATTTGAAAAATAGCTTGGAGAAGAAAGGCTATATTTTCTCTTATAACTAGTTTATGTCGCCTGCCTCCGTAGGTTTCTGCATTCACTTCGGTGTTTGTAAGGGCTTTGGGAAACCTTAGCCACACACACGATGGGAGGTAGGCGGCGCCCTATAATGCCTACCAACTTGGACACCCACCTTAAGCGCCTAAGGCGCTGCGCTAATTTTAGGCATGGGTGTCTTCTATTTTTATAAAATATGGGTTGCTACCGGCAAATAGTTAACAAGGCCAGTGAGAAGGACGCAGCAAAGCTGCGCCTCTGCTGGCGGCGTTAAGCCAATCCCACCCCAAGCGCTGATCCCCTCCAGCCTCAGCACTTCACTCCCAAAACGCTAAACAGCCCCCTTAGGCTCTTTTGGCATACCCAGTGCCCGTTCGGCAATAATATTCCGTTGAATCTCATTAGTGCCGCCGTAGATAGTATCGGAGCGGCTAAAGAGATACATGGACTGTAGGCGGCTGAGGCCGTATTGACCTTCTTCGATGATTTCAGACTCTGGGCCTAAAACATCCATTGCGAGTTTGCCGAGGTTGGAGTGCCAATCTGTCCAGAAGAGTTTGTAGATCATGGCTTCTTTTTGCAGGGTGCCGTCTTGTGGGCCGGATAACATGCGTAGGGAGTTGTAGCGCATGATTCGCAGGCCCATCCAGGCGTCGGCGATGCGTTGGCGGATGGTGGGCTCTTCGGCGGCTCCGTTATTTTTGGCGATGCGGATGATTTCATCCAGTTCGTTTTGGAAGGCCATTTGTTGGCCCAGGGTGGAGACGCCGCGTTCAAAGCCAAGTAGGGCCATGGCGATTTTCCAGCCGTCGCCGGGTTGGCCGACGATATTGTTGGCGTCGGTGACGGCATCATCAAAGAAGACTTCGTTAAATTCTGAGGTGCCTGTGATCTGTTCGATGGGGCGCACTTCGATGCCCGGTTGATCCATAGGTACTAGCAAAAACGATAGGCCTTTATGGCCTTGGCTGCCGGGTTCTGTTCGGGCGATAACAAAACACCAGTCGGATTCATGGGCGAGGGAGGTCCAGACTTTCTGGCCGTTAATGCGCCATTGTTGTGTGTGGCCGTCGGCTGCTGTTCCCAGCACGGCTTTGGTGCTGACGTTGGCGAGGTCTGAACCGGCGGAGGGTTCGGAGTAACCCTGACACCAGTATTCTGTGCCGTTGATGATGCCCGGTAAGAAGCGTTGTTTCTGTTCTTCTGTGCCAAAGGCGATCAGTGTTGGCCCTGTGAGACCTGCGCCGATATGTCCGGCCAGGCCTGGGCCTCCGGCTCGGGCGTACTCTTCGTAGAAGATCACCTGTTGGTTGATGCTGAGTGCCCGTCCGCCGTGTTCTTTTGGCCAGCCGACACAGAGCCATCCCGCTTGCGCCATATGTTGTTCCCAGCGTTTTCTCTCTTCGGGGAACATATGCTCATCGCCGGGGCCGCCGCGAAAGCGCAGTGGTTCGTATTTTCCGCATAGATTGTCTTGCAGCCAGGTGGCGATCTCCTGACGGAACTGCTCGTCTTCTGAACTAAAGCTGAGTTTCATAACCTACCTCCTGACTTTTAGAGAATAATTTGAGCAATTTTTTCTCGGTGAAAACTGGCGTTACCGAGCAGGGTTTCGCTGGATTTTGCGCGTTTAAAGTAGAGATGAGGGTCGTATTCCCAGGTAAAGCCAACGCCGCCGTGGAGCTGTATGGATTCGGCGGCGCAGTGGAAGTAGGCATCTGAGCAGTAGGCTTTAGCCAGTGAACTGGCGAGAGGTAGTTCATCGGCCAGGGAATGGTCGAGGGAACTGTGGCAGGCATTGCCGGGGGATAGCGGATCGTTCTGAGAAACGTTATCGGTGGCTGCTGCCGGGTTATGATGCTGAAGTGCTTCATCGGCAATACAGGCGGCGTAGTAGACCGCTGAGCGGGCGCTTTCCACCTGTAACATCATATCGGCCATACGGTGTTTAATGGCCTGGAAGCTGGCGATAGCGCGACCAAACTGTTTGCGCTCTTTAGTGTATTCCAGGGTGAGATCCAAGGCCTGTTGTGCGCCGCCCATCTGCTCCGCAGCCAGTGCGACACAGGCCAGTTGCAATGTCTTTTCCAACAGTGGCCAGGCATATTCTGACTGTAACATCACGTTATCCGCTGGAATTATGACGTTATTGAGCGTGATCTGTGCCAAAGGCCGGGTTTGATCCATGGAAGGTGTCCATTGGACTTCTACGCCCTGAAGATGGCTGGGCAGCAAAAACAGGCTGACCCCCTCTTCACCTGAGCTGTCAGGCAGACGGGCGGCGATAACCAATAGATCAGCCGTATGGCCGTGAGGGACGTAGTGCAGTGTGCCGCTCAATGTATAGCCCGTTATAACGGTATGCTGATTGAACTGGGGTAACGCCGTTACAGTAACTGAATCGGTATGCCAGCCGTTGTGATAGCGGTCTTTGCTGTTGTTATCACCGTGGGAGGCGTGACCGATATAGGCCAGTGTGGCGGTCAGGCTGCCATCTGCAATCCGGGGCAGATAGTGCTGTTTTTGTGCCTCTGTTCCGGCCACCAGCAGGGCATTGGTTGCCAGTGCCACGGTCGAAAAATAGGGCGAACAGAGTAAGCGCCGTCCCATCTGTTCAAAGAGGATAGCCATTTCCACACAGCCCAGGCCCAGACCGCCATATTGCTCGGGAATATGAATGGCTTGCCAGTACATCTCATGGCAGATCTTTTGCCAGAGTTCTGCGTCATAACCTGTCGTTTTAGTCATGGCATCACGCACATGTCCGCTATTGGAACAGGCATCCAGAAACTGTCGGGCAGTGTCCTGAATCATCTGCTGTTCCGGGGTAAATACAAACTCCATAGGGATCCCTTCAGCCGCTTGAGACAGCAAAGACAATGGGTCTTTGCCCAGTAACCGCTTAGGTTGCTGAATTCTGTCTGTGCTGCGAATCCCTTATTTGGACTAGGCCCTGTTGGCTTTGACAGGAGCAGGTCGTGCGAACTTTTCAGACTAGTCTTAACAGACGATTTAGCCCTCCGGTCGATCCAAAATAATGAAATCTCTAATAACAACAAAACGAATCTGCAGGGTACGTCATGGGCCACTTCAGGCACCGGCGTACATGCCAGAGCTGGAGGTATGGATGAAAAGAAACATAATAAAACCCCTCGTTGCCGCTATCGTTATGGCTCACAGTGCCGGGACCTTGGCCAAGGTTTCTGCTGATGAAGCCAGTAAGCTGGGCACCGAACTGAACTGTATGGGGGGCGAGATTGCCGGTAATGCAGCAGGTACGATTCCTGAGTTTACCGGAAAGTGGCTGGGTACACCTGAAGGGGTTGAGTATACCCCCCATGCAGGCCGGCACCCAGTTGACCCTTATGCTGATGACAAACCCCTTTATGTCATCACCCGTCAGAATTGGCAGCAATACAGTCAGTTTCTGACCGAGGGGCAGAAGGCGATGTTTGAGCGCTATCCTGATACGTTTGAAATGCCTGTATATCCGGGACGTCGTGATTTTCGTTACCCTGACGAAATTTGCGATATCGCTAAGCGTAATGCCACTGAATCTGAATTGATTGATGATGGTTTTGGCTTTACCGGCTACAAGGGCGCTGTGCCTTTCCCTATTCCCGATATCAATAAGCCACTGGAAGTTTTGGCAAACCATAACTTCCCATACCGGGCTTACACCTATTACACCCGTCGTGATGTGGCGGATGTCAGCTCAACAGGGGATATCTCCTGGGGGCGCACGGTGAATGCGGGTCTTAATATCACCAACCACCCGGATGAGATCGGTAAGCCGATGGAAGGGGTGATGGCCTATAGCCTGGTGGAAACGGAACGTCCGGTACGTAAAAAAGGATCGGCCACGGTGACTTCTGAGCCGGTGAACTTTGCCCGGGGTAAGCGTCTGGCCTGGAACTACAACCCTGGAACCCGTCGTGTACGTCAGTTGCCGGAATACGGTTTTGACACACCGCTGGCAGGCACCTCCGGTAAGCTGACAATCGACACCGACCGTCTGATGAATGGCTCACCTGAACGCTATACCTGGAAGGTGACGGGTAAACAGGAGATCTTTATTCCGGCCAACACCTATAAGATTCACGGCTCAGATGTGACCTACGATGATCTGCTGCAGATCGGTCACGCCAACCCGGATTATATGCGTTATGAGTTACGCCGCATCTGGGTACTTGAAGGTGATCTTAAAGAGGAATACCGCCACCGTTACGGTAAGCGTGTGATGTATATCGACGAGGATACCTGGCACGGCGTGATATCTGATTACTACGACACCCGTGGCACTCTGGTTCAGCACGCTTATATCAATTACTACTACGCCTTTGATATGAACGCCTGGCAGGCGGGCAGCAGCTTTTACCATGACCTGACGACGGGCGGCTATGTGGGCTACAACCTGTTCCAGGAGCGTGAGAAGGGTCCGATTCTGAATACCGGCGAATACAGCAAAGATAACTTTACACCTGCTGCATTGCGTCGACTGAGTCACTAAATCACAGCGATCTGAAGGAGATAAGCGACATGCAAGCGTTTCAACACAGTGCTGTCAGTGATCAGTCAGTAGTAAAGAGAGCAACAATGAACAAAGTTTTTAAACGTCACACCCTGTCGGCTGCAATTCTGGCCGCCGCAATGTCTACTCCGGCGATGGCAGGGGACACCCTGGAACTGGGTAATGGCACCACGCTGGACTGGAAAGGTACCCTGACCTATTCCGCCGCTGTGCGTACCGAAGATCAGGCCGATGAGCTGACCAGCTCCGGTAACAAAAATTTCGATGAAGGCGATATGACCTCCAATGCCCTGTCGCTGCTGATGGAAGCCCATCTGGCAAAAGACAACTTCGGCCTGGTGATGTCGGCCAGCACCTTCTACGACAGTGTTTATCAGGATGATAAATTCAGCGACGATGCCGAAAAGTATCATGGCGGCTATTCCCGCTTGCTGGATTTCTACGGCTATACCGCTTTTGCTTTTGGTGAAAGTGGTTATGCGAATATTCGTGTTGGTAAACACGTGGTTGCCTGGGGTGAAGGCTTGTTCTTCCCGGGCATCTCTCTGGCACAAGGCCCATCGGATGCCATTAAAAGCGGTATTCCGGGTACGGAAGTAAAAGATATTCTGTTACCGGAAGATCAGGTGTCCATGCAGCTGGAGATTACCCCTGAGCTGTCCGTAATGGCCCACTATCAGTACGACTGGCATGAAACCCTGGTGCCTGAGCCGGGTTCCTATCTGAGCACCAGTGAAGCCGTGGGTAAAGGGGCTTACTGTCTGAATGCCCTGCCAAACGGAGCCTGTGCCTTTGGTGTTCGGGGGGATGATATTCAGCCGGATGACAACGGCCAGTGGGGTGTGGGGACGCGTTACCGTGTCAGTGAGACGACAGAGATCGGTTTTTACTACCTGAACTATCAGGACCGTATCCCAATGACTGAAATTTCACCATTGGATAACAATTTCCAGGGCACATATCGTGTACGTTACTTCGATGATATTGACCTGATCGGTGCCACCTACTCGACAACCGTGGGCATGGCTTCCATTGCGGCTGAAATGTCCTATAAAGACGGTGCTCCAGTGCTGCTGGCTACCGAGTTCTATGGTTCATCCCTGCCGACGGCGACCCGTGGTGAGATTCTGCAGACTAACCTGAATGCCATTATCAACCTGGGTAGTACGCCACTGTCAGAGAGTACCAACCTGACTACGGAAATTGCTTACGTGGATATTCTTGATGTGGAAAGCCGTGGTATCAGTGGTGTCGCCGGAAGTGAAACCGACAAGCTGTACTATTCCAATCATAGCCTGGCGCTGGCCGCGTCTCTGAGTCTGGCTTATCCCGGTATAACAGAAAGCTGGGATCTGAGTGTACCGATCAGTTACTCCAATCAGTTGAGTGGCCGTGCCATCACTGGCGGTGTCGGTGGTGAAGGTGATCAGCGCTTCAGCATAGGGGCAGACTTGACTCACCCGCGTTCTGGTCTGCAACTGGGAGTTAAATATCTGACCTACATGGGTAACCCGGATGTGGACGAGCCACATAGGGAACGCACCCTGAGTGACCGCGACAATATCTCTTTCACCGCGAAGTATGCGTTCTAAAGGGGTAAGAAGACGGCTCAATTGAATATTGTAACAATCGCAATAAGGTCGGTTAATCACTATCGGTTCGGCCCTGTTTAACAGCAAGCCCGTTCGGATCTGTTGAACAGTAATATAGTATTAACCCTTCAACCGGCTTCCCAGGAAGCCGGTTTTTTTGTGTCCTTTTGTCGGTCACCTTTAAACTATCTTACAGGTCGATAACCTCTTAATGGCGCTAGACCGAAGGCTGAATAAGCCGGTTGCTTATTGATTTATAACAGGGTTTTCAGCAGAAAGATTTAGCAGCCCTGGGATCATTGGCCTATGGTGTAGATATATTTTCTGGAACGTGAAGTGAGTTTATGAGTCCTCAATTTTTCAGAATAAGTTCGGCAGTGATGACCGGGATAATTTGCTGGCTGGTGCTTTGGTTACTCAATACTGAGCGGGTTGCGGTTCGTCAGCTAGAAGAAACACAGCTACTTGAGGCCTATGCTTCTGATCTGAATAAGGAGTTTGATCGGGCTCTGATCAGCGTCAGAGTCTTGTCTGTCTTATCACGGGAAGATGACCTTTCAAATGATCAGTTTCAAAACCTGGCCGGTGCTCTCTATAGTCAGTTAGATGGCATCCTCTCCCTGCAGCTGGCACCTGATGGAGTTGTGTCCTTTATGTATCCCGATGATCTTTCATCGGGTATTCGGGGGCAGAAGTTGCTGGAACACCCTGTCACCAAAGACTCCGCCAGAGCGGCGATCGCTTCACGTCAGATTCTGATTGATGGCCCACGCATGTTAAATCAGGGAGGGAGGGGGATTGTTGTTCGCTTACCTATCTTTCAGCAAGAGCAGTTCTGGGGATTTGCCACGGCGGTGTTCAGGCTTAATGATCTGTTAACACGAATCCGGTTGAAAGAGCTGAAAACACTAGGGTTTGATTTTAACATCTGGGTAAATTCAGAATCCGAACCGTTACAGTCATTATTTGATTCAGCTATACCCGCGGATGCGACCGATATTCGTTCATTGGATATAGAGGTGGCCAATCAAATATGGACACTGGGTATCAGATCAACGGATAGCTCTCTGATATCCTATATCAGTTGGGCCGAAATTCTGGTGGCTATTCTGATTACCTGGCTTGCCAGTGCATTGGCTTACTCAACCTCACAACTGTATCGGCATCGTAATGAACTCAGTTTATTGGTGGATGAAAGAACGGCGGATCTAAAGCAGAGTGAGGTGAATCTTAAACAGGCGCAACGGGTGGCCAGGCTGGGCAGTTGGTACAAGCCGCCGGACACTGGGGTGCGTTATCTGTCCGATCAGGCCATGCATATACTGCAGGTGAATGAATCGACACAGGATTTAACCCGATATATGGGACTGATCTCCCCTGAATATCAGGCCGGTTTCGAGGCTTTTTGTTCCAGTCAGGCAAAAGGTAACCGGAGTGTTGAATATATGATCAATACCGGCAGCCGTCTGATTTGGATCAGAGAGGTGGTCGAGTTTGATCCGCTGAGTCAGAAGCTGATTGGTACGATTCAGGATATTACTAAGGATAAGCAAAATCAGGCTGTCATCTGGCATCAGGCCAACATTGATGATTTGACAGAACTGCCAAATATCAATTATTCCAAGAACCTGTTAGCGGATAATCTGAACTTACTGGATGCTTCGTCGGATTCTGTCGCTTTAATGCTTTTTGATATTCAGCACTTCAAAGTCGTTAATGACAGCTATGGTAAGAAAACGGGTGATCAATTGCTTATCGCTGTTGCTGAGCGTCTATCCCAGGCTTTTCCTGATGCCTTGCTGATCGGCCGTTTTGCGGCAGATCTGTTCTTGGTTGCACTGAAACGTGAAGCGAATATTGCAGAGAAGAATCCGGTCGGAGCCGTTGTCGAAAAGCAGTTTGAATCCCCTTTGCATATTAATGAAGTGCTGAGGTATGTCTCTTTCAATATAGGCATCGCCTACTGGCCGAAGGATGGCGCAACAGTGGATGAGTTGTTGCAATCGACGGAAATTGCACTACATGCAGCTAAAGCCCACGGAGAGCAAGGTCATATCTGTCATTACTCTTCATCGCTATTAGACTCGTCAAAAGAGCAGGATGAGCTCAGTCGGGATCTGAGGGTTGCCATTCGGGAAAATGAGATCTTTATGGTCTATCAGCCTGTTGTAGATGCGGCCAGTGAAACGGTAGTGGGGGTTGAAGCGCTGGTGCGTTGGCAGCATCCAGTGAAAGGTTTTATCGGCCCTGATAAGTTTATTCCCATTGCCGAGCGCAATGGCTTGATTTTTTCATTGGGGAAAGCGATTTTCCGCTGTGTCAGCAAAGATAGCCAGATGCTGGCAGAACAAGGGCTGGGAGAGTTGCGTATCAACATCAATATCTCCCGTAGTCAGTTCTTTGATGATGGCTTCAGCGATTTTTTGGCCCATGAACTCAAGACAGGTTTTTCTGCAGGTCAGAAGATCACCCTGGAGGTCACTGAATCCTATGAGCTTATGGACTATGACGCTCTGAACACAGTGATATCGAAAGTCGATAATGAATTTCTGCAATGGTCGTTGGATGATTTTGGTACGGGGTATTCATCCTACAGTGCCATAGGCTTGCTGCCAGTGGATAACATTAAGATTGATCGCTCCTTTATCTCGGCCATTGAGCAGAGTGAAGTGGATCAGGCGATAGTACGCAATATTATTGCCATGGCCCACACACTGAAGAAATCTGTGACCGCTGAAGGCATTGAAAAGCAGGAACAGGCCCAGCTGTTGAAACAGATGGACTGCGACTATTTTCAGGGTTACTTCTATAGTAAACCTCTGGCACCGGATACACTGGTTGATTGGTACCGCGACAATAAATGTGTAAACGATATGAGGATGGCGAATCATTGATCTGTTTCCAGTGCTGATCAGGATGGGTGGACTCTTTTGTCTGCAGCTTGATCGGTGAACCCTTGTATCAAAAAGGAAAAAAACCGGCTTCAGGGGAAGCCGGTAAATGAGTTAATAGCATACGCCGAAGTAGCTATTAACTAACCTATGCCTGTTGATGCGTTAGTTTTCTCGCCAGACCCAGAGAGTTAGCAAATGAAGCGCGGCTTCATTTTTGACAAAGTGATTCCTCACTTTTGCTAGATATCCCTTGTTACTAGTGACTTAACCGGCGCAGCGCCGCAGGCGAGAAGTTATCTTTGGTGTACTGGTATTTGTTCAGTATCGGGGCTTTTTCCTGTTCCTGGAATAGGTTGTAACCGACGTAGCCCCCTGAGGTCAGGTCGTGATAGAAGCTGCTGCCCGCCTGCCAGGCACTCATATCAAAGGCGTAGAAGTAGTTAATAAAGGCGTGCTGAACCAAGGTGTCGCGGGTGTCGTAGTAATCGGCGATAACACCATGCCAGGTATCTTCATCCAGATACATCACTCGTTTGCCGTAGCGATGGCGATAGCCCTCTTTTAGTTTCGCTTCCAGCACCCAGACACGGCGCAGCTCATAACGCATATAGTCGGGGTTGGCGTGACCCAGTTTCAGCAGGTCATCGTATTTCACCTCTGAACTATGTACCCGGTAGGCATTCGCCGGGATATAGATCTCTTTTTTACCCTGTACGACCCAGTCATAACGTTCCGGCGAACCGTTCATAAGACGGTCTGAGTCGATGGTGAGCTTGCCTGCGGTACCACTGAGCGGCGTATCAAAGCCGTATTCTGGCAGCTGGCGCACGCGGCGGGTACCGGGATTGTAGTTCCAGGCCAAGCGGTTGGCTTCGGCAAAGTTCACGGGTTCTGAAGTGACAGTCGCAGAGCCTTTTGAGCGTGCCGGTAGTTCTGTTGCGGTCAGGCTGTAAGCCATCACACCTTCCATGGGTTTACCGATCTCCTGAGGATCGTTAGTAACGTTCAAACCGCGATAGTTCTGGCGGCCCCAGGTGATGTAGCCCTTGGAATTGACATCGGCAATATCCCGTACCGTGTGATAGGTATACGCCCGGTATGGGAAATTATGATTCTGCAATACCTGCAGCGGTTGACTGGCATCGGGAATCGGAAAGGGGATCGCGCCCTTATAGCCGGTGAAGCCCATTCCCTGATCAATCAGCTCTGCTTCCTGAGCGTTTTTCCTGGCGATATCACAGACAAAATCCGGGTAGCGAAAATCACGGCGACCTGGGTAAATGGGCATGGAGAAGGTCTTGGGGTAGCGTTTAAACATAGCTTTCTGACCTTCAGTCAGCTTGCCTTGGTACTGCTGCCAGTTTTGGCCGGTGATTGTAAACAGAGCTTGGTCTTGTGGGTAAGGGTCAACCGGATGCTGACCGACATTAGGTGTAAATTGCACACCTTCTGGCACACCTTGCCATTTACCACTGAACGGTGGAATAGAACCATCGGCATTACCATCGGCCTGCGCGCCAACACAAGTCAATTCATTACCCAGTTGTGCAATCTGTTCCGGTGAGGCCTTGGCTGCTGCTATTGAGCTATGGCCTAACAGAGAGGTGACAAGAAAAGGGGCTAAAAATGAAGGGGCTGAAAGGAATGAAGGGGTTAGCAGATGACTTTTTTTCATCTTGTATCTCCTGGTCTGGTCGCTGCTCGGATGGTGTATGCATCGGTGAACACGACGCCGGGTTTTGTGGTGTTCGGGTAGGATTGATCTGCTCCCATTGTTTGGTCTTTACCGCCGACTGTAATCGTCTATTGGGACTACTTATCGCTTTGATTGCGCCGTTTTGTGCTTTGATTTCTCATTTTTAACGTCTTCAGGTTTTTCCAGGTACTTTTTGGCGTTTAGGTATTTCGGCATTTTTAGGCTTGGGGTCAGCTCTAGTCCGCATTGACGATGAGGTAATTGACTTGTCGCGGCGTAATAGCTCACCAGAGCGCGGCCTGTTGTGAATGAATAAAAATTCAGATCCTTAGGGTCCAGCAGCCGCCAGAGAATCGTTGAGGTGCGAGGAGTGAATATGCAACAGGTTCCTGAATATGTGAGTGGGCATGGCCTGCTTAAAGGTAAGTCGGTACTGATTACAGCGGCTGCGGGTGCAGGTATTGGTTTTTCTGCCGCCCGTCGTGCTGCGGAAGAGGGCTGTCGCGCCCTGATGATCTCGGATATTCACCCCCGTCGTCTGGAAGAAGCGGTCGCGACACTCAAGCAGGAAACCGGCCTGGGTGAGGTCTACGGTCAGCTGTGTAATGTAACTTCTGAAGACGAAGTGCAGACACTTATTGCTACTGCAGAAGAACAGCTGGGCGGTGTGGATGTGCTGATTAATAACGCTGGCTTAGGCGGTCAGACCAAAGTGGTTGATATGACCGATGATGAATGGCATCGCGTACTGGATATCACCCTGACAGGTACTTTTCGTATGACTCGTGCCATGTTGCCTCATATGCAGACGCGTGGTCGTGGAGTCATCGTTAATAACGCCTCTGTACTGGGCTGGCGTGCTCAAAAAGAGCAGGCTCATTATGCTGCGGCTAAGGCCGGTGTGATGGCGTTGACCCGTTGTTCTGCTTTGGAAGCCGCCGAATATGGTGTGCGGATCAATGCGGTATCCCCTTCTATTGCCCTGCATGATTTCCTGAAAAAAGCCTCCAGTGAAGAGCTGTTGGCTCAACTGGCCAGTCGCGAAGCCTTTGGTCGTGCGGCTGAAGTGTGGGAAGTTGCCAATGTGATGATGTTCCTGGCCAGCGATTATGCCTCCTATATGGCCGGTGAAGTGGTTTCTGTGAGCTCACAGCACGCCTGATCGATGCTTAATGCCGAGAAAAGAGATGCTCAATGGAGAGAAATTAGCCGATATGAAAGAACATGCAAATCAAACCTTTGCCAGTGCTGAAGCATTATTAAACGCTGCGGGTACTGACCTGGGTGTAACCGAATGGCTGGAGATTACTCAGGAACGAGTGAATCAGTTTGCTGATGCGACCGGTGATCATCAGTGGATTCATGTGGACCCCGAACGAGCGGCTAATGGCCCTTTTGGTGGCTGTATCGCCCACGGTTATCTGACCCTGTCGTTGGTGAATCTGTTTCTGCCCCAGTTGATTGAGGTACAGAACCTGCAGATGGGGGTGAACTACGGTTGTGACAAAGTCCGTTTTCCTGGCCCGGTGCCTGTGGGCAGTCGTATTCGTGGTCGGGGTGAAGTGGTGCAGGTGGAACAGATCAAACAAGCCGTACAGGCCACTATTCGTGTCACCGTTGAAATTGAGGGCAGTGATCGCCCGGGCTGTGTGATCGATACCATCAGCCGTTATACCTTTAATGCGTAATGAGGATTCGTTAAATGACTGAAGCTGTAATTGTCTCTACCGCGCGTACTGCGCTGACTAAATCTTTCCGTGGTTCTTTTAACGATACCGAAGCGCCGGTGCTGGGTGGCCATGTGGTGCGTGCGGTGGTTGAACGTGCCGGTATTGAGCCGGAAGCGGTTGAAGATGTGATTATGGGTGCCGCGGTTCAACAGGGTACTCAAGCCTATAATATTGGTCGTTTGTGCGCCTATACTGCGGGTCTGCCGGATACGGTGCCGGGTATGGCGCTGGATCGTATGTGCGCTTCTGGCCTGATGACCATTGGCGTTGCGGCAAAAAATATTATCGCCGGTGAGATGAAGATAGCCGTGGCAGGTGGCGTGGAGTCGTTATCGCTGACTCAAACCAAACATAAAAACACTTACCGTGCCCAGTCCGAAGCGGTAAAAGAGATCGCCCCTTCCGCGTATATTCCAATGATCGAAACTGCCGAAATTGTCGCTAATCGCTATGGTATCAGCCGTGCCGATCAGGATGAGTACTCGCTACAAAGTCAGCAGCGTACTGCCGCGGCTCAGGAAGCAGGGCTGTTTGATGATGAGATCGTGCCATTAACGGCTCAGCAGCTGGTATTTGATGAAGAGCGTAAACCTGCCGGTCATAAAGCGGTTGTGGCCGATAAAGACGAGTGTAACCGTCCGCAAACCACACTGGAAAGCCTAGCGGGCTTAAAGCCGGTCTGGAAAGATGGTCAGTGGGTTGAGCAGGGTGAACATGTCACCGCCGGTAACGCCTCTCAGTTTTCCGATGGTGCCGCTGCAACTCTGGTGATGAGTCGCGATGAAGCGGAGCGTCGTGGGATTGAACCGCTGGGGATCTACCGCGGTATCGCCGTTGCCGGTTGCGCACCGGAAGAGATGGGTATTGGTCCCGTTTACGCTATTCCTAAACTGCTGGAGCGTTTTAACCTGACCGTGAGTGATATTGGTCTGTGGGAGATTAACGAAGCTTTTGCCAGTCAGGTTCTGCACTGCCGTGATGCCTTGGGTATCCCTAACGATAAGCTGAATGTGAATGGTGGTGCGATTTCCATTGGCCATTCATTTGGTATGTCCGGTGCTCGTATGGTGGGCCATGCGTTGCTGGAGGGTAAGCGCCGTGGCGTCAAATATGTGGTGGTATCCATGTGCATTGGCGGCGGTATGGGCGCCGCAGGTTTGTTTGAGGTGTGCTGATCATGCGTGATGCGATGGAATTTGATGTCGTTATTGTTGGGGCGGGTCCTTCGGGCCTGTCTGCTGCCATTAGTCTGATGCAACAAGCCAATGAAACCGGTCAGGAACTGACGGTATGTGTGGTTGAGAAAGGCTCTGAGGCTGGAGCCCATATTCTCTCTGGTGCGGTGATTGAACCTACGGCACTGAATGAACTGATCCCCGATTGGAAGGAAAAAGGTGCACCCTTGACGACTGCGGTGACCGAAGATCAGATCGTGATGCTGAAAAGTGATACCGCTAGCAAAACCTTCCCTAATGCCATTGTGCCCAAATCTATGCACAATCACTTTGCTAATGGGGAGAGTAATTATATTGTCTCATTGGGCAATGTTTGTCGCTGGTTGGCGGAGCAGGCAGAGGCGTTGGGGGTCGAAATTTTCCCTGGCTTTGCCGCAGCCGAACTCTTGATTGAAGAGGGCGTAGTTAAAGGTGTCATCACCGGTGATATGGGCGTTGCAGAAGATGGCAGTGAGAAGCCGGGCATGTTTATGCCGGGTATGGAACTGCGTGCGAAGTACACCATCTTCTCGGAAGGCAGTCGTGGTCATTTAGGCAAACAGTTGATTCATCAGTTCAGCCTGGATGAAGGCAAAGATCCTCAGCACTATGGTATCGGTATTAAGGAACTATGGGATATTCCTGCTGATCAACATAAACCGGGTCTTGTCGTACATGGCTCGGGTTGGCCATTGAGCGATAACGGTGCCAGTGGCGGCTTCTTCCTGTATCACGCTGAAAACTGTCAGGTGGTGGTGGGGCTGATTACCGATCTGAACTACGACAATCCGTATCTGAGCCCGTTTGATGAATTTCAGCGGATGAAGCATCATCCAGAGCTGAAGCAGTACCTGGAAGGGGGTAAACGGGTCTCTTACGGTGCCCGTGCGATTACCAAAGGCGGCTTCAACTGCTTGCCGAAGATGACCTTCCCCGGTGGCATTTTGGTGGGCTGTGATGCTGGTACACTGAATTTTGCCAAGATCAAGGGCACTCATACGGCAATGAAGACCGGTATGATCGCGGCGGAAACAATTTTTGCTGCCCTGAAAGGTGATAAAGCGCATTCCGATGGTGAGGGTGGTAAGGATCTGGTTGAGTTTACAGAGCGCTGGAAAAACTCTTGGGTCTTTGATGAGTTGTATCACAGCCGCAACTTTGGCCCGGCGATGCATAAGTTTGGTGCTATGTTGGGGGGCGCGTTTAACTTTATCGATCAGAACCTGTTTAATATCCCACTGACACTGCATGACGATCAAGCGGATTTCGCTCAGCTAAAACTGGCTAATGACTCAGCGGTTATTCACTATCCTAAACCGGATGGTGTGATCAGTTTTGATAAACTCTCTTCGGTCTTTCTCTCCAATACTAACCATGAAGAAGACCAGCCCTGTCACCTGAAGCTAGTTGATGACACCGTGCCGCTACGGGTGAACTTGCCAAAATGGGCTGAACCGGCACAGCGCTTCTGCCCAGCAGGTGTTTACGAAGTCGTGAAGGAAGAGGCAAGCGGTCTGGATCGTTTTCAGATCAATTCACAGAACTGTGTGCATTGCAAAACCTGTGATATCAAAGACCCATCCCAGAATATCACCTGGGTAACACCGGAAGGTGCCGGTGGGCCTAACTATCCGAATATGTAACTCATCAATCATTGGCTTTAAACTTGTTTAATGAGAGGGAGTATTTGCTCTCTCATTGCTTAAGTCTTTTCGAGTTTTATTCCACACCATTTGATCCCCAGTCTATAGCAGAAGTGGTGAATCAGGATATTTTCGGTGTATAACAAAAAAGCCCGTAACTCAGTGAGTTACGGGCTTTTAAATTTGGTAGACGTGATCGGATTCGAACCAACGACCCCCACCATGTCAATTTTGAATTATTATAATTCTATTACACTGATTTCCATGTCTTTTTACTTCTATTTTATGGTTTTTTATACAGTGGTTTTGGCTGTTGATGGGGCTATATAAATCAATGGGTTACGTTGTAGGTTTTGAGTCACTGATTTTGCTGTTTCTTTCACAATAGTTTCACAAGCTTATTTGTTGCTATCTAACAAATATACGATTCAGATTAGGAATCTCCCTGGGAGGATGACCATGAAAAAAGATGTTAATCTCCTGCGGTATGGATAGGTATTATTGCTAACTCATGGAGTAAAGAGACAGTGAGCTAAGAATGCGGAAGAGGTAAATCTCAGATTGGAAAAAGACATGCAAAGCTATCTGTATAAACCAAGGAGGATAAGAAATGTTTAGCCGTAAAATCTCAGCTTTAAAACTCGATGTACTGAATCAAAAGCTCGCTGTAAATAAGGCTGAGTTAGAGCAGCTTGAGCTTGAGAAACAGCTAGCGAATGAACAGCTGAGCAATGAGGATTACACTGTGCAAGCGGCAGATTTGCAAAAGCGGCATAGTGAGTTGAGCCGGAATGTTCTGGTCGCAGAAACCCTGTTATTAGAAGCTCAAAATGAGCGTTCAGCTTTAGAGATTAAGCAGCCCTGGCGGTATGTCGTGCGTCGCATAATTGAGGGAGATTCTCTCTTTTATATTGCTATTGGGTTGATGCTATTTAATCTTTGGCTGTTGAGTGCATAAGGGGTAATAGCATCAATATTTATTGATGCCACCCACCTCAAAATCCCCTGCCACGGCTGAGATCCATTTCTGATCATGCCCTGCTAAATAGACCTCGGTCATACTTTCATCGGCGTGGCCGAGTAGGGCCTGTACTTCTGCTTTTTTAACCCCGGCTTTTTCCATTAGGTGTGCGCCAAGGGCGCGGATCTCATGGAAAGTGGGTCGTTCCTCTTCTGGCATTCTGGCGATACTGCTGACCTGATCCCGTGCCTTTTGGAAGGCCTTAGAGAGATAGCTGGCGGTTACTGACCAGTTACCGTGGCGGGTACTTTTCTGCATACGTTCCGGGCGACGATGCACCATGAGTGGTGATGCGGGTGGTAGTTGTCGGCTACGCTCAATTACCTTAGCCAGAGTGGGGGTGATGCTAATGGCGATATAGGCTGTTTCGGTTTTGCGGTAGGTTTTCTGGCGAACGACATAAAGGGTATCATCTTCGATATGATCAAAGGCCATATTCACGATTTCCGTTCTGCCCTGGCAGGTGAGCAAGGCCAGATCCATTGCTACCTGCAGCCAGGGTTCCGCAAACCCTCTTACAGCCTGGTATTGTTCAACCGTTAGGCGCTTACGCACTTTTTTATAATGAACATCGTGAGAAAGGGTAGGGCTGACCACATTTTTATGAATCCAGCCCCTGGTTTGAGCAAAGTCCATAACCTGTGACAGCGTGGTTCTGTGCTGGCGGTAGGCATCGCCTTTGATATTCTCCAGCCAGTTTGCCACGTCAGCGGTGGTGAACTTGGTAATATCATAATGACCCAGGTCTTTTCTGATGCGGTTGAGTCGGTAGGTTTTCTCCTTTTTAGTGGATGGTGCCAGGCGGGGATCGTCATCAATGCGCACCTGCTGGAATTCATCGCAAGCGTCATTGATAGAGATATCAGCAAGGCCCATCACAGTGGCAACCAGATCAGCCGAAGGCATCAGGCGGTTGTTGAGTTCAATTGCCGCCTCTTTTGCCATTTTCAGGTTGCGGCCCATAGAAAACTCTTTGCCATTATCCGGGCGGCGGTAGTAGTAAATGCCTTTTCTCAAGTAAAGGTTAGTGACCAGTCCTTTATGCTTTCTCTTGCGGGGCCTTGCTGCCATATCGTCACCCGTTTAATACCATATCAACTAAAGGTTTTCCTGTGACGTTGGCCTCTGCATCAACGTCGATATACCAGTTACCACCAATCTTTTTGGCGGGTATCTCCCCATTGGCGCACCATTTACGGACGGTGACCGGTGCAGGGGCTTCACCAAGAAAGCGGCGTTTACGCCATTCTTCGATAGACATTAGCTTGTTGGTTTTCATCATGATGATTCTCCTGAAAGGTTGTGGTCACTTCTCTCCAAGTGCTCACTCATCAGCTGAGCAATAAACGTCAGCCCCTTAGTCGTGACCTTAGTGGTCTGGGTGTAAATCGTGCGGCGGCCCTGTTCATACTGGCCGTCGATCACCGCAAAAAAGCCATGCAGATGGCACAGGTGATAGGGTGGGATCGTGCCCTGGAATCCGGCGTGATCCCGCAGAAACTGATACAAAGCGTTGCGGCCACCGGGGAAGCTCAGCTTCTTAGCGGCCTCTTCAACAGATAGGGTTGCCATCAGTGCCCTCCGATTAACTTGTTGGTGTTCTTGGCCACCGCTAATGCCGTGGGTTTGTGGTAAGTGGTACGGCTGCCCGGTAACACCCAGTACACATGGTTGTTTGGGTCGCGCTTGGCTTTGATGGTCGCCTTACCCACTTCGATATGGTGTTGCTCCAGTTGTTGCTCAGTAGCGGCGTAGTGACGGGGTTTGTGTTTGGAGCGGATATATTGATCGTCTGGCATCTTAAACATGGCTGACTCCTACATGGGGTAAGGTGAGGTTGTTAGCGTCGCACAGTAGATCAATGGCATTACTGACCGCCTCACTGAAGGTATTACCCTCAGCCATCAGCATACGGCCCCTAACCCGGATCTCTACCAGCCAGTAAACCTGGCCGTTGGCATCAAGCTGCGGTGTGAACTTCATGGTGTATTCCTCCCTGTGGTCTGGCTAACCAGACAAAAATATCTTCCTCGCTTTGGCTGACCGCCAGCACGAAATAGCCCTTTTGCTGATAGTCCTCAGGCCAGTCATCAGAGTGACCTGTCTCACCAGCCAGCCAACGATCCACCACATCAGGATCGATACGCTGACCAATGTGCAGAACCTTGGTGTGCAAACCTTGTTGCTTCGCCCAGTAATCCATCTCGGTGCTGGGTGTGCTCTCTGACCAGTCCGGTAAGTCTGGATGTTGCCAGTTGCCGTCGGCATCACGGGTAATGGGATAGGGTTGTATCGTCATGCGATGCTCTCCAGGATCTGTTGGTTTGGCCTTTGTCGCATAATGCTGGTTTTGTCTTGGTGGTCGACAAAAGCGTGATAGTGTTGGTTGTCTATTGCGGTTTTGATTAGCGGAGTGAGTGCTAAAAGGTCTTTGGTAATCATGTGGAATTGCTCAACTGTGACGCCGTATTTGCGCAGTATCAGTTCATCTGGGCTGAATCGTTTATGCTGTCCGTCGTCGGTTTCGCAGAGGTGCTGGATCAGTTCTTCGAATTCGAAGGCTTCATTGTCGTCGAGTGTTCCTATGTAGCCTGGGTTTTTATCAAGCTTGTCCATATGGCCGTTAATCAGTCCTATTAAGCACATAAGGTTCATTGCTCGGTGTGGGCACTCTTCTTCTGCGTACTGCTCTGCGAAGCAATCTTTCTCTTGGCTTAGGGATGCGCTTACCAGTGTGGCGGGTAGCTTATTGATCTCTTTAAGTGTTGTTGTGGCGATGCGCTCGGCTATGTAGTCGTCTGGGTGGGCGATTATTGCAACTGCCCCCCAGTCTTCTGTGTCGTGTATTGATAGTAAGAAGCTGCCGGGTGGCATGGCTGGTTGCCAGAACCTGATTGCATGATGAGAGTTGTCGCTTTCCAGTAGTTCTTCTGGCGCATCATCTTCAAAGTGGATGACGGTAGTTGTAATTTTGTTGTCTTGCTCCCATTGTTTAACGGTTTCGTCAGAGGTGGATTCATCCCGGTATAGATAGTCTGGGTGTGTCCAGTAGCCATTGGCATCACGGTTAACGGGGGATGCTTGGATAGTCATAGCGGTTTCCTTTCTAAAGACATAAAAAAGCCCGGCCACCGCAGGGTGCGGGTGGCAGGGCAAGTTGAGTAGATGGGTTAGGGTGTGGGGGATTAACCGGATTTGAGTAGTCCGGTTATGATATTTCAATATAATGGATATTTATACAGTATATTTGTTTCAGGCAAAAAAATGCCCTGTTAGAGCCTGGGGTAGTGCAGGGGAACAGGGCTTTGGATTAACGCTTGGGGAAGTTAACAACCTGAGCAGGTTTGGCGTTGATAATCAGGGATAATTTTATGGATGTCCCATATTGGTATTAAGGCTTGGCTGCTTGTATTTTTGCCACTGCTTCTTTACCACCAGACTGGCTATAGTGGCAAAAATCATAATACCTGTTCCGATATACCACTCCAGCATTGTCAGAATAACGATAGTTAGCATATTCCAGTCGCCCCGGTCTCCTTGTGTCTCTGCTTTGTCGAGATGGGTATGTATGTATCGGATCGGGGTGATTAGGGCTATCAGGGCCAGTGCAGCGAAAAATACCAGATAAATCATCGCGAGAAGTTGTAAGAATTCATTATCAAGCCATGTGCCGATCCCCGCCCCTATAATGATAACAGCGTGGGGTGGGCTGAATTCTGAAACAGTGGTCGTGTTCTTCATAATGGTCTCCTTAAAATAAAGCGCCAAAGTTTTTGGCGTTATTGGTCTTAGGTTGGTAAAGCGGTTATTCGGAAGTGTGTAGTTTGCCCAAGTTAGGGCTACAGCCATGTTCTGAAGGGATACCCATAAAAGACAAAGGAACGGCCATACAGGTGAACTGTAAGTGGCGCTAAACCATCGGTATTTCGTTCTGCACAGCTCAAAGTAACAAAAACCAACACCTTTCTTACTCCGACATATACAGTCACCATCTCCCCGCTATACCACAAAGTACGGTAACTCCCGCCAAAATAGTCAGAATAACCGCCCATCTGCATCGAATAATCAGGCATTGCTAAGGCTACTTAACGTGTCGA
This sequence comes from Oceanospirillum beijerinckii DSM 7166, assembly GCF_000422425.1. GTDB lineage: Bacteria > Pseudomonadota > Gammaproteobacteria > Pseudomonadales > Halomonadaceae > Oceanospirillum > Oceanospirillum beijerinckii. The sequence goes on along the minus strand of NZ_KE383834.1, from coordinate 21,351 downwards.
TAATCTGAGGCAGATTAATGGGCGTCACATTTTTCCCATCAGCTATTTGTGTGAAACTAAAGAATGATTAGCTAAAATAATTGATGGGAGTGATAATTGTAGGTTTTAACTACGCTGGATGTTCTATGTGCTATAACTGCTTAAAGGGAGCTTGCATGTGGTTTATTAGGATTATTAATAAATGTAAAAGCATTCTTTTAATGCTTATAAGGTCTATACCAATAATCTCTGGGCTGCCAGATATTCGGTGGGAAGATTTCATGACTTCTGTAAACGAAACAGTTGTAACGGTTTTGATTTCTACAATGCCGATATGGCTTGGTGCATTTCTTGTTATGGTTGAGCAAGACATATCTTTTAATGGCTACTGGTTAGGGTTGGATACGCTAACAAGAAAAGGTGAGCTTATTTTATATGCCTCTTCCTTGCTAGCTCCCGTTATATGGATATTGTTCTGGGATAAGCCTAATAAAACAAGATTTCCCTCAAAAACATCGCACTTCGTTTGCGTTTTTATGATCTTGGTTATATCGGCTGGATTTTACGCTAAGGTATTGCTTGGCGCAGGTGAAGGAAAAGCCGGAATCCAGTTTTTTTCATCTATTATTTTTGGTTTATCTATATTTATTCTTCTGATTGCACAAGCTTATCGTAATAATATCGTTGATCCAGCCAAAGAGTTTGCCAATCAAGAACATGATTTTGATAAAAACTATCAAAGAAATAGTGAGAGGAGAGGGCGGTTATGAGTACTGTGGATATGCCTCTAACTTCTGGAAAGAGTTTTGTTAGCTTTAAATGTATTGAAATTAAGCAGCCAATTGGTTGTTTTTATATTGGTTCGGTTGAATATAAAGACCTAATCGATATTACTTATTCTGATGTAAGACGAATTAATGGTGAACGAGAATTTGAAAGCTATTTAGGAATCCAGAGACCCTTAGATAAAAAGCGCTCTAAGAAGATTGCAGATTATACTAATACAGTGGATGCAAGCTTTCCTACGTCTGTAATTCTTTCTATACCTAGCTCATGTGCGTCATATGACGAGAAAACTGGAGTTATGACACTCTCTGCCTTTGAGGGAGATGGTGAATATGATGAGGTGACGTATGAAAATATAGCCAAAGTTCTTGATGGCCAGCATCGGATAGAAGGGCTTAAGGGTTACCAAGGAGATAGTTTTGATATTAATGTGAGTATTTTTATTGATCTCGATGTGGCATCTGAGGGTTATATATTTTCGACAGTGAACTTGGCGCAAACAAAGGTTAATAAAAGCCTTGTGTATGATTTATATGATCTTGCTAAGGCAAGAAGTCCTCAGAAATTATGTCACAACATAGCCGTAGTCTTGACTAGTAGAGAAGATAGCCCGTTTTATGGCCGTATCAAGAGGCTTGGCACTGCAGAAAATCCAAGCGGGAAAATGGGTATCACACAGGCCGCATTTGTACAGGCGTTAATGAAGCATATATCCAGAGAAGAGATAAAGGATAGAGATATATATAAGCGTGGAAAAATACCTTTATTAGACAAAGCAGATCTCGATAAACTGATTTTCAGATCATTTATGATTGATGATCGAGATTACGAGTTGGTAGATATTATATGGAATTATTTTTCCGCAATAAGGCAGCGTTGGCCTAAGGCTTGGGATAGCGCTGAGCAAGGGTATATGCTTAGTAAAACCAATGGCTTTATGGCGTGTATGAGATTCATTAAAGATATCTATCTTAATAGAGGTCGCTTGGGTGAAGTTATCTCTGAAGAAGAGTTTTTAGCGATATTCTCTCAATTTGATATTGATGATGAAGAGTTTACTGTAGATAATTACAAGCCGGGTTCTAGTGGTGAAGGTGCTTTGTATCGACGATTCAAAGACTGTGCTGGCTACTGATGCCAGCACTTAATAATCAACTCTTCATATTTACCTCTGAACTCAGGTTTCCCTGAAAGCACATTTTTACGATTAAGAGTTGTTTGCTGAAACTCGGCATACAGCTCTGAAATCGATTCGTGGGCAGCGTTCGTGACCAATGCTTTTGCACCTCTTTTCACGGCAGATTTGACTGCATCTGCCAGTCGCTCTTGGTCTTGCCATGAGAAAAGAGTTTCGTTGTATTTAATAAAGCCATTCTGGTTGTGTTTTACGGTGTAGGGGGGGTCTATAAAAATAAAGTCCCCATCGCCTGCCTGCCGGATAATCGCTTCAAAGTCATCAGTCAAAAGGGTCGTTTGTTTCAGTCTCTTTGAGAGAGCCTGGAAGTCATCTGTCTCAAGGATCACATTGCTTTTCGTCCCAATGGGGACATTGAATTTTCCTTGCAGGTTTACTCTGTATAGTCCATTCCAACAAGTGCGATTCAAATAGATGAACCGTGCGGCAAGCTCGTACCTATTGGTAGGAATACTTTCACGAACCTCATAGTAATACTCTTTGCTATGAAGGGCTTGGTGCTCTTTTAGCAGATAAGATACCCGCCTCCAACCATCTCTTATCGCTTTATAGGTATTGATTAGGGCATCATTTTTATCAGAGAGAATAGCTTGTTCAGGCTGAAGATGAAAGAACACAGCGCCACTTCCCAGAAACGGTTCTATATAGGTGCCATTGAACTCTGGGATAAAATCCTTTGTGTGCTCCGTAAACCATCTTTTACCACCGGCCCACTTTAGAAATGGCACAGTATGTAGATTAGTGGAGTCCATGAAAATCCCTTATAAAGATAGTTCGAAAAACAGCGGATACTAGCATGGTAGCATGGCGCTGTCCTATTAATGATTGAATTGTTTTAGAACGCGCTCGCACTGGGCCTTACACCAGCATTGGGGTCGCCTTTAGCTAATTCTCCGTACCTAATTGATAGAGGGTGTCATAGCTGCAGCCTAGTGGGAAGCTATCTCCACGTTTTGAGCGCATAACTTGTGTTAACCCCACCCGGCCAATTCCGGGCGGGGTTTTTAATGTCTACCTACATTGTTAAAGAGCGCTACCGCCTCAATTTGGTGAGGCTGTCAGCGCTTTGGTTCTAATCAGTTGTATCGCTGACAACTGAAATATAACTATGGTTGTTTTTGTTTTCAACATCTTTAGTTATATTTTTGGCATAAAAAAACCGCCATGAAAGGCGGTTTAGGTTTTTATTTGGTTGCATCTGTTTGATGTTTAACGAATTTTCCCCGAAAAAATTACTTTCCCAATGATTTCACAGCTGTCATCAATCGGAACGTATCTATTTGGATAGGTAGGATTCAGTGCTTTAAGTAGCTGGGTTCCGTCCGGCTCTATCACTAATCGCTTGAATGTCGCTTTGTTCTGGTGAGTGAGAACTGCAACAACGTCGTCACCACTGTCGGCGGATCGTTCTGGGTCTACGAAAATAAGCTCCCCTTCGTGATAATCAGGGATCATGCTTTCACCTACCACCCTCAAAACAAATGTCTGATCTGAGCAGTTTACTGGGCACGGGTAATAATTGGCTTCTGATAGGTCAATAGCGGTGTTTCCTATCTCTGTCCATTGACCAGCCTGAATCCAATTAATTTCAGGGCATCCTTTCTTTATTGGTGGCGCTACTTCAACGTTCGAGTCCACTTCGTTAAAAAAACGTCGGTCTCCGTCGGCTAACCATTTGGAGTGCACGTTTAAAAAGTTGGCCAACTCGGCTGTCTTCCTAGATGACATGCTTTGGCCGCGCTCTAGTTTTGAGTATGCAGCCTGCGACATTCCGACATGTTCTGCCACTTGCGCCTGTGAGTATCCAGCTGCTTTTCGGGCGTAGATTAGTCGTTCCGCAAATGTAGATGGGGTGTCTATTTCTTTCATCTGCGAATCATATAACTCAGGTTGTGACTTGACAAACAACTAAAGTGGTATTAATAATTACAACTTTAGTTATTCTTTGGTTATAAATCATGGAGCAATCCCAGTTAGTTAAAAGAGCTATTGAGTTAGTCGGTTCCCAGGCATCTCTGGCAAGTAAATGCGGAGTTTCTCAAGCTGCTGTTTCTAAGTGGGCTAGAGAGGTGTGCAAAGTGGGGCCGATCTACTCAGTAAAGATAGAAGAAGCCACAAAGGGTGAAATTAGTCGCTATTTACTGAGGCCAGACGTCTTTGGCGCACCTCCCGGACAATTATCTCTCAGTTTGCCTTCAATATCGGGTTCATCAACGTGACATAAAGGAGATCAGGTACATGGGTGCTAAGGCGAGGGATCATGACGGCGGTACGTTGTCGCTGTCTCAGGCGTGTTATCACGCGGTGTGGGGCTATCCGGGCAAGGTGGCAGCGGTGGCCCCTTCGTTGGGGGTTACGGCTAAGACGTTGGCGAATAAGTTGAACGGGAATGTTTCGGGTCATCTGCTGACGGCGGATGAGGCTGTGCAGATTGCTGTGATCACTCGGGATGCGCGTATTTTGACGGCGCTGTGTGAGCCGGTGGGTGCGACGTTCCATTGGTTGTCTGAGGTGCGGGATACGCCGGGGGATCTGGATGTGTTGGCCGGTGGTGCGGCGTCTATGGATGCGACCAATCAGGCAATTCAGGAGGTGATTCGGTCGTTGGAAGATGGCCGGGTTGATGCGACTGAGGCGCGGCGGATCAATGCGATGGTTCATGAGGCTCAGCGGCGGTTGGCGGTGTTGGGTCAGTTGGCTGAAAGGTTTATGGAGGATTGAGGATGTCGATTAGTAATAAGCAGTGGGCTGAGGTCCAGCGGGAGCTTGAGGGCTTATATGCTCAGGCGAAGTTCCGGTATGAGGGAATTCTGGTTCAGGTGGTTCGGGTTGCAGTTAGTGAGAGTACGTTTGCTCTGCGGGTATACCTGGATGGCTCAACCTGTGCGGGTTGGGGGCATAAAAACCTCGCTGGCCCAAATCCTCACTATAAGCCTGTGACTGAGAAGCTTTGGCGTAAGCGTACCCGTGCGATGTATCCGCCAAAGAAGAAACAGGAGCTGATTAAGCGGTTTGGTAAGCGAAAGGCTGAAAGTGCTTTGCCTGGACTTAATGATGTTCAGGTGTGGTATGAGGCTGTGTTTATGTCGGCGTCTTCTTTGGTGCGTCAGTACAAGAAACTTGAGGGACTTGAGCTGGTATCGGTGGGGTATCAACCTGAGTTGGATAGTGTTGTTGGGGAGTAGGGAGTGTTGTTATGACTGATGTAGATAAAAAAGTTGAGTTTCCAGCTATTAAAGCAGATCAGTTGAAAACGGTTGTGGGATGCGGAGGGGTTAACAAGAAGGTTCGACAAGCTAAAGACAGTGTTCTGAAGGCGATGGTCGATATTCGTGGTGGGTATTTTGGTTCGAGTAATGTAGCAAGGCCGGAGCTTGAAGAGACTGAGGTTTATAAACGATTGTTTGTTATATCTGAAGCTCTGTCTGAACTAGACGATCTGACAGAGCCGGTGATTACCTCAAGGCTTTAGTTTTCTATATCTGTGCTAACCCATCCAGTGGAGTGCATTAGGCGTAATCGGTGGTCATCTATGCCTCTGTGCTCATCTGATGAGGCTGCATGTGCTGTGACCTCTACTTCCATGGTTTGTTTCTCGATGTTCATTGTGTAACGGACGTCAGAGGTCATATACCAGTCCATGCCGTTCGCAGCACTTCCGGGGGCGTGGATAACCTCGCCTACGCGGGGTATAGGTGCATTTTCTATTTCCAGTTCTTTAATCAAAGTTGTTTCTTTGAGTAGTGTGAAATGTACTGTTTGTGACATTCGATCATTCCTTTGCTTTAGGTGTGAATTTTCATATTAGCCCAGGTTAATAAATATGGAAGGCGTTATGCCTATGAATATCCGTTCCGGCCCGTAGCGGCCCAATTTTTCTTTTTCATATTTTCTTTTGTTTTCACTGTGCCGTTCGGGCTGCAGGGGGCTTTTGTGTGCCCGAAAGGAGGGGTTTTGTTATGAGTATTGCGCTGATTACGACGTTGCTTGAGCGCACGATTGCGTTTCATCCGGTGTTCCGCGATGTGGCGGGTAGCACTGTGGGTGGTGTGTTTTTGAGCCAGGCTTACTACTGGTCTACGGGTGGCCGTATCGCGGCTGAGCGGGCGGGTTGGTTCTACAAGACGGGTACACAGTGGACGGAAGAAACACGCTTGTCACGGTCTGAGCAGGAGCGTGCCCGGCGTGATCTGAAGGCGGTGGGTCTGCTGGAGGAGAGGCGTCAGGGCCGTCCGGCTAAGCTGTTTTTCCGGCTGAATCTGGATCGGTTATTTGAGCTGATTCTGGAGTTTGCGCAGGGTAAACCGGCGCTGAAAAAACCTAAGAAAAACACCAGTTTGCAGGATTCTGCAATCTTGGCGGGTTCTGAGGAAAAAGCCAATAAAATCAACAGTATGCAGGATTCTGCAAACTACGCGCAGCCTGAACCCGCTAAAAGCCCGGATTTGCCGGAAAAAGCTAATGAAATCCACAGTTTGCAGGATTCAGCATTTAGTATGCAGGATTCTGCATCCCAGTTTGCAGAATCCTGCAAACTATATACAGAGATTACTACAGAGAATACTTCAGAGATTACGAACGTCGGCGACAACGCGCGTGAAGTCGCTGATCCGTTTTCCCCTCCGGTTGATACTCGACCGAGATTTACCATGCCCCTGGATGGCTGGCAGCCGTCAGAAAATTTTATGGCGCTGTGCAAACGCCGGGGGTTAGACCTTCCCAAACTTTTCGATCAGCAGTCGTACTTGGATCTGCTGTCGGAATTCTGTTGCTACTGGAATACCCGACCTCATCAGCCCATTACGCAAGGCGAGTGGGAGAACAAGCTGGTTCAGCGTGTGATGAGGGTGGTTCGTGATGGGCGATCCGGGGCGATGGGTCAACCAAGCAAGGAGTTTAGTCATGCAGCACAATCAAGGGTTTCAAGTCGAAAATCTGCTTCCGCCATCCTCGCAGAGTCCTGTGCGGGGGCATTCTCCGGTGCAGTCGATCAATCCGCAGGGGCAGGTGGTGAGTATGCCGCCTACGGCGCAGGTGGGCAGACCTTCGATTCAAACGGGTGGCCGTTGGATTGATCAGGTGTTTGTGAAAATGCAGGCCGCTTACGGTGGTTTGTGGGCCAGTCGGTTGCCTGCGCCTGAGATGACGGAGGCGGGTAAGTCTGAGTGGGCTAAGGCGCTGTCGGTGTTTACTCGGGATCAGATTTTGCGGGGTTTTGAGCGCTGCTTTGAGCGCCATTCGATGCCGCCGACGCTGCCTGAGTTCATGGAGTGCTGCAAGCCTGATCCGGCTGAGTTTGGTCTGCCGGATGTTGAGTTTGCTTACCGTGAGGCTTGTCGGGCGGCTCATGCTCCGGGGGCTGCGAAGTGGTCTCATGCGGTGGTTTATCACACGGGTCGGCAGGTGGGGTGGTTTGATTTAGAGCGCTCTGAAGGCGGTACTGAAAAGCGGTTTGGCAAGGTTTATCAGCAGCTGTGCCAGCGGGCTATGGCGGGGGAACAATTCGAGCTGCAGCGTTGTGATGGTCGGTCACTGACTCAGCACAGAAACGGTCAGGAGGTGCGAACGGTTCAGCAAAAACAAACCGCTCAGCATTGGCTGGGCCAAATGAAACAGGCGTTAGGAGGTTGAGGTGGGAGTAAGGGAGGATCTGGATGATCAGGCCGTGGGTGCTACGGTGATGGAAGGTGAGGGGGCTAAATCTGATAAATCAGCAGGGTCTGCTAAACGGCTTGGGCCTGAGCGTAAGGGGAAGATCCCTGTCATCGATCAGCGCTTGGATACCTGGGCAAGGTGGCGATTGGCGAACGATGACAGGGGGCGGATTCAAACCTCTTCCGGCAGCGTGTTGGGGGCGCTGATGGCCGGGGGTGGCGAGGTGATCCGGGGTGCTAATCCCTGTGCCGGTTCCATGCCGGACGATATCTTTGATACGGACCGGGCGGTGCAGCGGCTTGATATGAAGCTGCGTATGGTGGTTGAGGTTCAGTACTTGGATGGGATTTCAACAAAACAAGAGAAGGCTAGCAAGTGTGGTTGTGCGCCAATGACGTTTTACAGACGTTTGGCAGATGCTCACCAAAAAATTCTTTTCTTGTTAAAAAGTCCTAAAAACAATCAGTTAGGGGGTGTATAGAGCATTTTCGAGTCATGTGTGTGAAAAATCAGTTTGACACATGTGGTACTCGACTATTATCTTTCAGGCACCGTCGTAGACGTGTAACCATGAAAACCCGAAGGCACCCCCTTCGGGTTTTTTTGTGCCTGCAATTTGTGTTTTATCGGCGGTTTTGCATTGAAAGTCTTAACCCGGTCAGTCTTCTGGCCGGGTTTTTTTATGTCTGCAAGTTGGGGGCTTAATGGATATGACAGACAAGAGTGGTGGCCGGGTCAGTGGCTTTGAGCGACATCTGCAAACGGTGTTGGTGATGGCGGTGGTGGCGATGCTGGGCTGGGCAGGCAACAAGGCTTCAGATGGGTTGGAGACGCTAACCCGACTGGAGGAGCGTGTGGAGGTGCTGAAGGTCGGGTTGGATCGGCTGGGCGGTACTGAAAGCAAACTGCAGCGGCTGGATATTCGAGTCCAGTCCTTGGAGCGACGGCTGGAGGATCGCTATGACCGAGCAAACGACTGAACGCAGGATAATCGCTGATTCTGCAGCTCAGATGGATTGGAAGGATATCAACTGGTTCAGCCCTGATGAGTTTCCTGAAGGTGTGCTGGAACATGTGGAAGCTGAGCTGGTGTTATCGCTGGAGGGCTATCGGGATCTGCTGGGCTATCCGGTGATTCCGTCACCTTTGCCGGGTGGCTGGTTTCGTAAGGATGGCTCACCCACCAGTCGTCACTATGCGTTTAATCGTTTGAGTGATGGCGGGGGTGTGTTCCCGCAGTGTGATATCCGCCATGCCTTTCTGGTGGCGATGAGCTGTGTGTGGTGGGGCGGGATCGGTGTCTATCTGGATACCACGGGGCCATCGGGCAAACCTGAGCCGATGCTGCATTTGGATCTTCGAATCAATCTGCCTAAGACGGTCTGGATGCGCTACGAAGGGCGCTATATCTATCCGGTCCGGTCAACGGCTGAGCGTAATGAGTTCTGGCAGCGACTGGCTGAGGTCAGTCAGCCAGAGCCAAACCCAGAGCCGCAACCTGAACGACAGGAGCAAGCCGCATGATTCAACAATTTCTATTCGGCCTTTTGCAATTCGCGGGGCGTGTGCTGTTACGGGCTGCAATGGATAAACACTTGCGCCGTGCGGTGTTTGAGTCAGTTCAACTGGCTGAGCGTTCCGATCTAAAGGGTGAAGCCAAGATGCAAGAGGCCCTGAAGCATGTTCGCTCAGTAGGCGGCAAGGCGTTAGAACGTGAGACGGAATCGTCATTGCGTACTCTGCTGGAACAGGCCATTGATCATCTGAAGCTATAGCGGCCAGTGATTAAACCTTCTCCGTAAACGTGCCAGGCGTTACCTGGCTTTAGGGCATACTGAAAATCAGAAACAGATGAACTTATCCGATTGTTTCAGTCACTGCCCTTTTTCTTTTTTGATTCGGCTTTCTGGCCGGATCGGCTGTAACCCTCTGAAAACTGCGGGTCCTTCTGGCGGCTTTTTAGTGTACGGGTCACAGAGTCGCGGAGTTTGCCCAGACATAGGATTTTTGTGGGACTTCCTTCCTTTATTTATCTTGGTAATCAATAGGTTAAAACGGTATGGCTCTGGTTAATAAGAAGCAGCTAGCAGACGTTTTTCCATGGTCCGAGAAAACTTTTACCGAATTTCAAAAGGACCCAACGTTCCCTATAGAGGAGCGTGGAGGCCGTGGTAAAGGGAATGTATATGACACCAAAAAGGTATTTGCCTGGTTGGTGCGTCGGGAGATGGGTAAAACCTCTGAGTCTCCCAAAGACAGGCTTGATAGGTTGCGTGGTGATAAGGAAGAAATCGCCATTGCGCGAGAGGTTGAACAGCTGATTCCTGCTGATGATCTGGAAGAGTTGTTGACCAATATGGCGGTTACGATTCGCTCAACCATGATGGGTGGTAATCGCTCGTTGAAAACGGATATCGATGCGGCATACGGCATAGATTTAGACCTGGGTATTTTGGATGACCATTCTCGAAACATTCTCACCGCTCTATCAAAAATTGAGAGCGAACAGAGCGGGTGTGATCAGCCGGGCTTTGATGAGCTTTATTCCTCCACCGCAGATGTCGACAAATAATTGGGCCAATAAATATCGGTGGCTGGCAAAAGGCACCACGGCAAAAGCGGGTAAATACAGTTCAGATTACACGCCCTGGGTTAAGGGGATGTTGGATGCTCTGGATGATCCAGAGATCAGAGAGGTGGTTTGTACCAAATCGTCTCAGGTAGCGTGGACGGATGGTGCCTGGAATAACTACCTAGGTCGTCGAATGCACCAAGACCCGTGCGGCATCTTGATGTTGATGCCGAAAGAAACGTCCATCAACAAATACCTAAGAACAAAATTTAACCCCATGGTGACGGCTACGCCGGTTTTGAATGAGCTGATTAACTTAGGGGTGTCTCGGTCATCAGACAACACGAAAGATTATAAAGAGTTTCCTGGCGGTGGCTTTCTCGCTTTGGTGGGTTCTGGTTCACCAGATAACGTTAAGAGTTGGTCAGTGCCGGTGGGCTGTGTTGAAGAGCCAGATGATTGCTCTGGTGATGTTCAGGGTCAGGGTGACTCAGTGGAGCACCTGCGGGATCGTCTTAAAACCTTTGAAGACAGCAAGCTGATTTTTGGAGGTACACCCACCATTAAAGGTTTCTCTCGCGTGGAAGAGGCCTATAAGAAAAGTGACCGTCGCCAATTCTGGGTACCTTGTCACGAGTGCGGTGAATACCATGTTTTGCATTGGGACAACGTCATTATCCCTGAAGACCCATCGGTGAATCATGAGGTTTATGGCAGGTTTCAACCGGAGCAAGCCTATTACGTCTGTCCGCATAATGGTTGTATTTGGGATGACCGGCAGAAAAACCTGAACGTTAAGAAAGCAGAGTGGCGGGCAGAGGCAGAAACCAAAGGTGTGGCCGGGTTCAAAATCAACGAACTCTACTCACCGTTTCCCGGTTCCAAGCTGGCTGCACTGGCCGATAAGTTTCTGGTTGCTCAGCAGCACCTAAAGCAGGGTGATGAGGGCAAGATGATTCACTTCACCAACACAACATTAGGTGAGGCATACGAATATAAAGACGGTTCCCCGGATGCTGAAACGCTAGAAGCGAAAGCGGAGAACTATTCTGTACTGATTCCGCCACAACGATCATTGCTTATGACTGCGGGCATCGATGTGCAGCCGGATCGACTGGCAGTTGTGCTGATGGCGTGGGGTCGAGGTGAAGAATCCTGGATTGTTTACTGGGGTGAGATTCATGCGGTTACGTCGGTAAATGATCTGAATGATCCCTGTTGGTACGAGCTGGATCGTGTTTTGAGCGGTGTTTATCGACATGAAAGTGGTGCACCGATGCGTATAGCCGCCGCGGGTATCGACTCGGGTGACGGTAATACCAACGATGCGGTTTATCACTATGTGCGTAGCCGTAAAGCCGGTATCGGTCCAAAGTTAATGGCTATTAAAGGCTCTTCTGAGATCGATGCCGAAATCCTAAAACTCCCTAAGCCAATTGATGTGAGTGCTACGACCAAAGCGGCTAAATGGGGCCTACAGATATGGGTTGTCGGTGTAAACAAACTTAAAGATTTGATCTCGGGTCGATTGAGATTAGAGGGCAGTGGCCCTGGTCGTATCCACTGGCCGGTCGGTATTCGATCAGACTTTTATAAGCAGATCACAGGTGAAAGCAAAATCCCATCGCGTAAGCACGGTGGCAAATTGGTTTGGACTGCCAAATCCGGGGCTTCTGTAGAAGCTTGGGATAGCATGGGTTATGCCACGCATTCGGCCAGGGTTTTGCGCATCAATCTCCCTAAATATGACTGGGATGCTCGGGAAGCTGAATTGAGTCAAGGGGATCTGCTGGGTGGTAGTTTTGAGGATGATGATTTTATTACCTACATTGATGAGCATCCTGAAGACCTACCGGAAACCTCGGTTGTACCCATTGAGAAATTAGAAGTCGAGATGGATAGGCCGGAGCTATCTGAGCCTGAACCCAAACAACCCCAGTCCCAACAACCCCAACCCCATAAACCCAAAACCCGCACCTTCAAACCCCAGACCAGTACCCGGCACCAAACGGATCGGCCAAACCCGCCGCCCACTGCAGCGGGTAAAAGCGTGGCTGACCAAATAGCCGAACTGGGGCGCAGAATGGGCGGTTAACAACAGGAAAGCTGATGGCAACACAAGCGCAGTTAGATGAAGCAAGGGCGGCACTTCACGCGCTCAGTATTGGTAAAGGCGTCGCCAGCATCCAAAAGGATGGCCGCAAGGTTGATTACACCCCCGCCAATGTTGGCAGTTTAAGGGCTTATATTCGAGAGCTGGAATCCGTATTGGCATCCAGCCAACGTCGCCGGGCATTTAGAGTTTTCTGAGGTAGTTATGAACGCACCAATCGCATCGACACAATCACCGCAACTGGTTGACCTGAGTGGTCAGCCCCTGCGGCAAATGAGTTATCAGGGTGCCGGTGCCGGTTTTGGTGGTCAGCTGGGTGACTGGTATCCCGGCCTTAAAACCATGGATGCCGCCCTGCTGCCTAACCTGAATATGGGTAACGCCCGTGCTGAAGACGTGGTGCGCAATAACGCCTTTGCCAGCAACGGCGTACAGCTGCACATTGACAATATCGTCGGTGAACTGTTCCGGCTCAGCTACAAACCGAATCACCTTGCCTTAGGGATCAGTCAGGAAGATGCCAGAGCCTTTGCCCGAGATGTAGAAGTAGCCTGGCAAGAGATCGCAGAAGATCCCACCAGTTGCTATCTGGATGCAGAGCGCAAACGCACCTTCACCATGATGATCCGCGAAGGCGTCGGAATGCACACCAAGGCCGGGGAAGATATGTTTGCCATAGAGTGGATTCCCCGCACAGGTGCCTACATCTCAACCGCCATTAAATCCGTAGCACCGAAACGGGTCAGCAACCCCGGCGGCCTGATGGATGGTAACGGCCTGAAAGCCGGTGTAGCGATTAATCGTCACGGTGCCGCAATTGGCTACCATGTGCGTAGCGGCCAATCCGATGGCTATAGCCTGGGTCACGGCATGGGTAACGAATGGCGCTATGTCAGCCGTGAAACCCGTCATGGTCGCCCCAAATTTGCCCATATTTTTGAGCCAGTAGAAGACGGCCAAACCCGAGGCGCTAACCAGTTTCTGACCGTACTGGAACAGATGCAGATGCTGCCAAAAATGCACCACACCCGCCTGCAGAATGCCGTAGTCAGTGCCATGTTTGCCGCCACCATTGAAAGCGATATGCCGCCGGATGTGGTCGCAGAGATTCTGGGCGGTGGCAACATCTCCAGTCAGGCGCTACTCAACCACATGAACACCGCTGAAGCCTATCACAGTAACCTGGGGCTCAAGCTCAACGGCGCGCGGGTGCCGCACCTGATGAGTGGCGAACGCTTAAACGTACAATCACCCGGCAACGTCGATAACGGCTATGTGGACTTTGAAAGCTCCGTACTGCGCTGGCTGGCAGCAGGTCTTAACCTGCCCTACGAAACGCTCAGCAAAAACTTCAAGCAGATGTCCTACAGCACAGTTAAAGCCTCGCTGGGTGAAAACTGGCGCTACTTTATGGGGCGACGCAAGATTATTGCCGAGCGCAAAGCCACCATTATCTTCCGTTGCGTACTGGAAGAGATGCTGTTTCGTAATCTCGTCTCACTGCCCAAAGGCGCAACCCGAGACTTCTATCAAGGGATCGGTGCCTGGACCCGCTGCCGCTGGATCGGCACAGGCCGCCTAGCTATCGACGGCCTAAAAGAAACCAAAGAAGCCATTCTCAAGATTGAATCTGGCCTGAGCACCTATGAAGACGAAATGGCCATCATGGGTAAAGACTATCAGGAAGTGTTCGATCAGCAGGCGCGGGAGATTGCAGAGCGTAAAGAGAAAGACCTACCAATTGACCTGATTAGCCTGAATGCCGCCAAAATTATGGGGGAGATGCACTCAGATCAAGAGGCAGCGTAAAGGCTTTATAGATAAAAGCAGTGATAAGAGATAACCGCCAACCGGCGGTTTTTTTATGCCTGCGGGTTTTGTATGCAGCCTAGGGTAGCTCCCGAAAGGCCGGTGCTCGGTGTTTTCCAACGGCCCGGCGGCATCCTTTATTTTGAAACCACGAGGAATGTTGTTATGGAAAAAATGGCTTTTGAAAATACCGATATTGAGTTTCTTCGTATTGATAATCAGATTTGGGTAAGGGGTACGCAAATCGGTGATGCTTTGGATTATGAGAACTCATACAAGGCAATGAGCAAACTCTATGAACGTAATAAGGATGAATTCACGGAATCTATGACAACACTGATGAAGCTCCCAGACCTGCACCCCCAAATTGGGGGCGCAGGTCAGATACGTGAAGTGCGTGTATTCTCCCTTCGCGGTGCCCACCTGATCGCCATGTTTGCCCGTACCGAAAAAGCCAAAGCCTTCCGCCGTTGGGTGCTGGACTTACTGGAAGACTTCCACAATGGCACAGAAAACGCCAAGCTCCGATATATAAAAGCCCAGAAAGAACTGGAACAAGCCAAACAGCAAGCCAGCTCCTGTGGATAAAGGTGGGTGATCCAATTGTGACTGCTTTATTGTTGATCCGTAATACAAGGTTAAGTAATATGACTCCCGAACGGATTGACTAGTTTGGTAGGCCTTTTACTCTAATCGAGCGAAAAATCATTTTATTATGAAAAACAGCCGGTTAGCTAAACAATAGATCATAAGGTTCACCAGCTCTTTAAAATCAATAAGTTAGCTGAATGCAACGCTCCAAAAAGTGCGAAAATTGGCAATTTAAGCCAAAAAATAACCCTACACTTTACAGGGTCGCCTTTTTGGCCTCAGGGAAGGCTCTGGAATGCGGGTTGCAGAAGGCACTGTTGCAGCAGTGTTTGCCGTTAAGGCAGTAGAAACAAT
>NZ_KE383834.1:0-5280 GCF_000422425.1 Oceanospirillum beijerinckii DSM 7166 | reverse complement strand
AGGGGTTTTTCTTTATCTGTTAATCCCAGATGACTCTTCAGACAGATAAATGTGGATGTCCCGCATTTCATTATGAATGATGACCCAAAGGGATATCTCTAGGTGGTATTTGAGAGGAAACCTGTTATCTTTCAGATAGATAAATGTGGATGTCCCGCATTGCTGCTAATAAGGAATAGCTATGAAACTTATACAATGGACCGTTTTTGTTGATATGTTAGGCTTTGGAGAGATTAATAAGAAAATTAAAGATCAAGAGTCTGCAAATAAATTCATCAATTTCATGAAGTCTAATGAGGAGCTTTTTACGCGGCCACAAACTAATTTACGGGAAAGCTACGAGCAGCATGGCAGATCTGGTGGTTTTAACGTATACGATTATTATGATTTTGACTTTACATTTATATCCGACTCCTTTGTTATTTCATTTAGTCCTAAAGAGGTGCCAGAGATTAGAGAAAACCTTTTTTATCAACATTCAGCAAACTGTCTATTTATAATATCTATGCGTTTGTCGACATTTATTGTCAACTGTCAAAAAGAATATGGAATTTTCTTGCGGGGTGGGATTTCAGATAAATTCTCTAAAATATCTGCTAGTTTTGCTGTTGGTGAAGGTGTTATTGACGCGTATAGAGTTGAGAGTGTCGTAGCAAAGTATCCCAGAATTGCTTTGTCAGAATCAATTGTAGAAAACCGTAAGTTGATGGAGAGGCTTAATTTTATCGCTGATCAGATGTATAGCGGCTTTAGGATTATAAAACAGGACGTTGACTCTGTTTATTATCTTGATTACCTAGGTCATCAAGGAACATTTATTGACCAAAATAATGATATGGGTAGACGTAACATTATTGACCAAGATCTTGCTCAGCTTCAAGTGAGCTTTAAAAATTATTACTTTATGTATAAAACCCATAGAGATGAAATTGTAAAGTGTATTGAGTCTGTTGTTGAAAGAATAGAAAAATCTTCTGATCCAAAGGTATTGCAAAAATTACATAATGTTTTAGATAAGTATCGTTGGTTAACTAAATACCATAACCATAGCCTAGAAACTTTGAATAAGTTTGAAAACCTTTTAATAGATGAAACTATTCTTGAAATTTCAAGTTCTACTCCTGCTTGACACCCGCCCCCCTCGGCCCTAGTATTTGGGCTGAGGACTCAAAACCTCTTCATAGCGGATATAACCAGCCCCGTTAGTGTTGGCTTTTTTATGCCTGAAATTTGGCATTCCCTGCCCGAGTTGCGCCTGAAGCGCGCAAATTAGGTCGGGAGGGCGACGAATAAAATACCCTTCGGGGGAATAAGTCCGCGGTTTCTATGAGCCGTTTTGAGCCTCCTGACACCCATTCTCAAAGTGGGTAATTCTCAAAAAAAATCATAGGAGGTCATCATGGCCGCTTCTCTCTCTATTCTTTCTAAAGATATTCGTATGCTGGATGGGTTGTTCTCTTTGAATGATCTGCATAAGGCGTCTGGTTCAGATTCAAAGCATAAGCCGTATAACTTTATGCGCTCAGGTCAGACAGTTGAATTGATTGAAGAAATCAACCAAGGCTCAGATGTGAGCCTTGGTGCTGGCAGTGCTCATAAGATTGTTCATGGCGGGAAAAATCGCGGCACATATGTTTGTAAGGAGCTGGTTTATTCGTATGCGATGTGGATTAGTGCCAAGTTTCATCTGGCTGTAATCCGGGCGTTTGATCAGATGACGACTTCGCCAGCCCGGGATCGGGCCATTGGTACTAATGGAATGGATATTCTGTCATCTCTGGTGGATGGCAAGATCTCTCATCTTAAAGGCAAGCAACGGGCATCGGCTAAGGCGCGTTTCTGGAATCAGATTCATGCCGGTTTTGATGTGAAGTCCGGGGCAGATATTCCTGAGAGTGAGTTTAATAACGCCCGTCAGTTTATCAGTGAATACGTGCTGGAAGGGGATTACCTGCCAGCGGAACCTGAGCAAGTCACCGAGCCCCAGGCCGATGCGGTATTTAGCCCTAAGCGTATGCCATCAGGGTTTGATCAACGTCATGGGCGTTTATTATGGGAACAGATGTTTGATTGTGGCTGGCGGATTGACCTGCTGTGGGCGGTCAGGTGGATCAAAGACCATGAAGGCCAAACCGTACTGCTGGAGCCGGGTGTATCGGAGCAGCTGCAACTGGAGCTGAACTCTATCTTGTTCTGGAATGAAAACTACCGGAATAAGCTGCTGGATATTCACCGTATGACCCAGATTGGTCAAAGGCATTAGGAGGGTGTGGGGCTGCTTTATTCATTAAGCAGCCCTGATAAGGGGGATATAATTCAGTTGAGAATAAACCGGCATGGGTTATCATGTGAAGATAACATGTAGTGGGTATCAGGTACTTTAAAAATATATGAATGATACGGATTATGGACTGGAAACTCTGTTGGCGCTGAATGGCGAAGTGTTTCCGATGGATAATGGTTACTGGACGAAGTTTGAGGCTCGTTCGGTTACGGCTACCCAGCATATTCCCCATGGAATCAGTTACTCACTGACGTTACATGATCGGTCTAATGTCAGAATTTTTGGCATTGATAACGCTCATGGCTTTAAACCCAAAAAGAAAAAGTTCGGGGCTAGGATTGTGACTTGGGATCACAAGCATAAAGAAAACCGTGTGTTAAATTACGAATTTGAAACCCCTGGACAGTTACTGGAAGACTTCTGGAAAGAAGTAGAGCTTATTCTCAACGAGGTGTAATCATGAGAACTAAGGTTCTGACGATTGGTGTTATGTCCCGGCAAGACTATATGAAACGAACAATTGCCATTGCAAAAGGTGAATATAAGCCGAGAAAAAACGAGCCTAAGGTCTGGTTCGAGTCGGTTCAGTCTATGGCTCAGGTGTTAAGCAGTGAGAATCAGGAGCTGTTGCGCCTTATTGCGGAACATAAGCCACGCTCTCTGACTGAGCTGGAACAGATTTCCAGCCGTAAAAAAGGCAATCTGTCTCGTACACTGAAAAATCTTGAAAAGTACAATATTGTTGAATTGCGTAAAGGTTCTAACGGAGCGGTGGAACCAAAAGTAAAAGCGACGGATTTCAAGGTAGAGTTTGGTTTACACTATAGCCATCACGATCAGTCAGCCGCAATGGCGGTTTAGCCTATTTGTCGTATGAAGATGGCTTAAACTCAGCAGAATAATCCCAGAAGGGTGGTCAAATTGGCCGCCCTTTTTTTATGCCCAAAATTCACCAAAACCCTTAACCCCCAAACCCTTAACCCCCATTCCCCTTTCCTAATCACAGGAATCCCTTATGAAAAATTACCCCCATCTATCAGCGCGGGTGTTAAACACGCCGTTGCTGGTAGAGCCCGGCTATGCACGGGTGTTTTTTAGTGCTCTGGCCAGTCGGTTGGGGATTGTTCAGTTGTCAGATGCGGAAGGCGAGATTCTGACCGGTGAGAAGCTGCAGGTGGACTTAGGTTCGTTTGGTGGCCGTCGGGATCAGGAGAAGTCACGGTCGTATCCGGTGTACAACGGTGTGGCGGTGTTACCGGTGTCGGGTTCGTTGGTGCATAAGTCGGGTCATTTGAACCCTTACAGCGGTATGACGGGTTATGACGGCATTATCGCTCGTGCGGCCAATGCCTTTGCGGACCCTGATGTTAAGGGTGTGCTGATGGATAAGGATACCCCCGGTGGGGAGGTGTCCGGTTGTTTTGATACGTCTCGCACTCTGCGGCAATTGGCGGATGCGTCGGGTAAGGAATTGTGGTCGTTATGCCACGATATGCACTGTTCTGCCGGAATGGCGCTGGCCAGTGCCGCTCATCGCCGGTTGATCACTCAGACCGGGGTAGCCGGTTCGGTGGGTGTGGTAATGGCTCATACCAATTACGCCAAGATGCTGGGTGAGAACGGGGTAGAGGTGACTTTGATTCACTCCGGTCAGCATAAGGTTGATGGTAACCCCTATGAACAGCTATCCGCTGAGGTGTTGGCGAAGTTTCAGGCGGGTACAGACAACATCCGTCAGATGTTTGCTCAGTTGATGGCGGATCATATGGGGCTATCGGTAGAGGAAATTCTGGCAACGGAGGCCGCAACTTTTACCGGGCAAGCGGCGGTGGATGTGGGTTTTGCTGATGAACTGATTAACGGTAATGAAGCGATTCATTATTTCTCTGAATACCTGGCCGGTCGTGGCCAGACAATCACGATAGGATCGAAAACGATGGATGAAGGCAATAAACCTGCAGAAGGCACAGAGCACAAGTCTTTGGCGGATCAATCCGGTACAACTCAGGTAGCGGAACAGCCGCCTGTTAATTCAGAAGCACAGCAACCGGCTTCTACTCCTGCCGCTCAACAGTCGGCAGCGGTTCCTGTTGATACGGGTGCGGCTGATGCCGCTGCTGCGATGCAGGCCCGGATCGGTGGCATCCTGCAGGCGGAAGAGGCCAAGGGCTGTAAAGAAACGGCCAACTATTTGGCATTTAACACCAATCTGACGAAAGAGGAAGCGATTGGTGTGATGGCGACTATTCCGGCGGCTCCGGCATCGAATCAGATGAATACCGCGCTGGATAAGCTGATGGCTAATGAGCAGCAGCCAGATATTGATGCGGATGCGGGTGATGCTCCGGCAGGCAATGCCCTGCTGGCATCTTATGAAAAAGCGACGGGTGATAAGGGGTAATTATGATAGAGCAGTACATTCCAGAAACCTGGGTAACAGGCTCGGAACCTCTGGTGACGGTTGAGGGTAAATTAGCCGCTGGTCTGACGGTGGCGAAATATACGCCGCTGGGTTTGAAGAAATCAACGGGGGAGTTCCATATCTGGGACCCTGCGGCCACGGATGGTACTGAAGTGGCGGTGCGCCTGGCACCTGCGGTGCTGGATAGTACCGGCGGTGCGGTCAGTGTTCAGTTGATCAAAGCAGGCACCTTTAACCCTGATCTGGTGGCCTGGCCGGGGGCGGCAACGGATGTGCAGAAGGCTTGTGCTTTTGTGGGTACGCCGATTGGTCTGCAGTTACCGGGTTAGTCCTGTTTTGCAGGTTTGAACGGGTCGCGTAAGCGGCTTTTTTTGTTTATAGGGTAAAAGAAAATGGCATTGGATACCTACGGCACAGCGGACCTGATGGGTGTTGTGCAGAAAAAATCTAAATTCACGGCGCTGTATCTGGCGTTGTTTTATCCCAATGTGTACACCTCGAATTCAGAAGATATCTATCTGGATGAAGTGGATGACGAAGTGGATATTGCGGTAACCGTCTCCCCGGTGGTGGG
>NZ_AULT01000039.1 GCF_000422425.1 Oceanospirillum beijerinckii DSM 7166 | reverse complement strand
GGCAATGGAAAGGAAGAAGCCGTTTAAGTAAGCAGGGGCCAGCCAAAATAAGAGCAAAGCTCTATATGGCAGCAGTCAGTTGTTTACAACATAACCCAGATATTCGACATCAATTTAAGCGTTTAGTAGAGAAGGGTAAAAGTAAAATGCAGGCCCTGTGCGCAGGTATGCGCAAGCTTGTTCAAATTTGTTTTGGTGTTGTAAAGCATCAAAGCGAATATCACCCTCAATCAGCCTAAAAGAGCTGTTGAAGGTGATTTGGAGAGATGGTATCTACAACAACTTATATTGTTTAGTATTACTTTACTCTTGAAGGCCCTTCGTACTTTTAAACGAAACCTTCCTGAACAGCCCCCACCAAAAACCTGAACGCAGATGATGGGCTTTATTCAGATAATGGCGGTAGTCGATTACACCGCTTTCATCGCGCAGGGCTTCTATCTGTTCTTTATGGAGAGCTTCAGTCTGTTCTTCACGGAAGGTCTCAATCTGATCTGCTTGCGATAACTGGTGATCAGTATAAGGATGGCGGTCTGCTGCGGGCTCGGTTTCGGCCTGCGGGTATGCTATCTGTGCCATGGTCGGGCCTCGCTGGAATAACAAATGGCGTGAGTGATTGAGTATTCTTGATGATTCGCACTCTACGCCTGCGCCCAAACGGCGACAAAGGATATAAACTCGCCCCTCAGGTGAGATAAGCTCACCTGCAAACTTTAAAAGCCAGGGTTACACTGTGTTCAATGATTGGCCCTGACAGGCCTTAAGCCGATGGAATAGGGCCTTGTGATGAAACCCAGACTGCCACTGAATAATCTGAATACTTTTACTACCGCTGCTGAGTTGAGCAGTTTTCAAGCAGCGGCTGAAGTTTTGCATGTAACCCCATCTGCGGTGAGTCATCAAATTCGTAATCTGGAAAGTCTGTTGGGTTATGAGTTATTTGAGCGCTTGGATAAGCGAGTAAAGCTCACCTCGCGGGGTGAACGGCTGTTTGCGGAGTTGCGTGAGCCCTTTCGGGATATTTATAAAGCCAGTGAGTCGGCGCTGCATATCTGTCAGAGCAATGAGTTAAGCCTGTCGGTGGCTCCGGCTTTTGCCACCCGTTGGTTACTGCCCCGTTTGGAAGGTTTTTATACCACTTATCCTGAGATCAAGCTGTCGCTGACGGCTACTTCGGATATGGTAAATTTTCAGCGGGATAATGTAGATGCGGCGATTCGTCTGGGTAATGGCGACTGGCCAGGGGCAGAGTCTATTAAACTGTTTGATATGGAGTTGGTGGCGGTGTGTTTGCCTTCGCTATTGGACTCTCACCAAGGTGCTCTAAGCCCTGAACAGGTGGCGCAGCAATCTCTGGTGATTAATAGCTCGATACCAGATACCTGGGGGGGCTTGGTTTGCCAGTGCGGGGGTTGAACTGTCGCAACCGCTGACCGGTATGCAGGTTCAAAGTGCCTCGCAATGCCTGGAAGCGATACAAACCGGGCAACAGATCTGTTTGATTGACCGGCCTTTTGTCGAGCGGGAGTTAGCTTCGGGGGAGCTGGTTCAGGTGTGCAATCACAGCCACCACGGTAACCGTAGTTACTATCTGGCGGTGAATCAGGAGGCGGTGGATAAAGTTTGCCTGCAACAGTTCAGGGATTGGCTGCTGGGTTTATGTCAATGATGATGGCAGCGCCCCATACTTCAAAAAAGCTCATATTTTCAGCAATAGCCGTTGAAATGATTATAAGATGGCGAAGAGGCAAAGAAATATCTCGTCTCTACCTCTTCTTATTCGCCAATTTATAAAGCCTTATCCTTCTGCAATCGGCGGTACAAAGGCTTTTACCTCTGGCAGTTCACCGTCAAAACGCTTCAGTTGCACCAGTGCGGATTGTGCCGCCGGTCCCTGAGACAAGGCAGATGTACGCAGATCATGGGTCAGTACATTCGGATTACCGTGACGGTCCTGATGGGCATCATGACTCAGATCCGGGTCGTACCAGGCACCGGTCCAGAGGAAGACCACGCCAGGGCGCACCTCTTCTGTCACCTTGGCACCGGCCAAACACTGACCCCGGTCGTTATGCAGCACAACGATATCACCGTCGTTAATACCACGGGCTTGAGCATCATTCGGGTGGATCAGTACCGGTTCACGGCCCTTAATCTTTTTGCTCTTGGAATACGCGCCTTCATCCAGCTGACTATGCAAACGGGTTTTCGGCTGACCGGAAATCAGGTGCAGCGGATGTTCTTCCGTGGCACTGCCCAACCATTCGCGCGGTGGTATCCAGGTCGGCTGACCGGGACAATCCGGGTAGTTAAAGCGGGCAATGGTTTCTGAGAACAGCTCAATTTTGCCGCTTGGAGTTTTCAGTGCATGAGCCTCTGGGTCTTTGCGGAAGTCCGCCAGATAAACACTGTTCGGTGCAGGGTCATCAAAATAAAGAATCTCCCCAGCCTGTAAAAATTGCTCCAGCTCCGGTAGTTCGCGCTCAATACGACGGGCTTTAGCGCGCAGATTGGACCACATTTTCTCCAGCTGCTGCATCTCTGTCAGGTTATTGCTAAAGTCGGTATTCAGGCCCAAACGCTTTTCCAGCTCACAATAGATCTCGTATTCGGTACGGGATTCAAACTGAGGCGGCAGCTGTTGCGGCATCGGAATCACCGCCCGGTCCTGCGTACCGGCACCGATATCGTTACGCTCCAGTGATGAGGCGACTGGCAATACGATATCCGCATGTTTCGCGGTCGCCGTCCAGTTGATATCGTTGACGATAATGGTTTCCGGCTGCTGGAAAGCCTGGCGCAGACGGTTCAGATCCTGATGGTGGTGGAAAGGATTACCACCGGCCCACCACACCAGCTTAATATCCGGGAAGGTCAGCTGCTGGCCGTTATAGTGATACTGAGTACCGGGGTTGAGCAGCATATCCGAGACCATCGCCACCGGAATAAAGCTGCTGACGGCGTTATGCCCCTGAGCCAATGACGGCCAGTGAATCGGACGATCCACCACACCGATACTGGCATCGGCAGCATAGCCCATACCAAAGCCACCACCGGGCAGGCCGATCTGGCCCAGCATGGCCGCCAGTACCACGGTCATCCACAGGGGTTGTTCGCCATAATCCGCACGCTGCAGACTCACAGCGGTACAGATCAGGGTGCGCTTGCTGGCCATCTGCTCGGCCAGTGCGACAATACGCTCGGCAGGAATCTCGGACTGCTCAGCGGCCCATTGGGCATCTTTCACCACACCATCGCTTTTGCCCAGCAGGTAATCTGCGACTCGATCAAAGCCGACACTGTAGCGCTCAACAAAATCTTTATCGTAGAGATTCTTGGTCAGCAGGGTATGGGCCAGACCCATCATAATGGCGTTATCAGAGCCAGGGCGGGGTGCCAGCCATTCGGCATTCAGCTCCGCCAGGGCATCCTGTTTTAATGGACTGAAGTTAATAAACTCCACTCCGGCTTCCGCACAGGCCAGTAGATCATCACGTAGTTTATGTTGTGCGATACCGCCGCCGGACACCTGAGCATTACGCAGCGGGATACCGCCAAACATCACCACCAGCTCGCCGGATTCCTTCACCGTTGTCCAGCGGGTCGCCTGTTTAATATGCTGGTTAAAATTACCCACGATATAGGGCAATAGCACTATCGCGGCATTGTAACTGTAGTTACCTTCAGAGCGGACAAAGCCACCAATACTGTTCAAAAAGCGTTTTAACTGCCCCTGAGCATGATGGAAACGCCCGGCACTGGACCAGCCATAGGAACCGCCAAATATCGCTTTATTACCGTATTCGTTTTTAACCCGCAACAGCTCAGCAGTGATCAGCTCAAAGGCTTTCTCCCAGCTGACCTCGATAAATTTTTCGTTACCGCGTTCGCCATTAGGGCTACCTGAACCTGTTTTGCCGGGACCGTGCTTTAAATAACTCTCACGCACGGCGGGGCGACGAATACGGGATTTGCCTAACAAGGCACCGGGAATATTGTCATTAATCATGGAGGGATCAGGATCATCCGGGTGCCCCTGCACCTTCAACTGATCATTCTCCTGTGTGACCACGCCAGGTCCCCAGTGGTTAGCAGTAATACCACTTTTAACTGTCGGTATAGCCATTGGCGGGCGAACTCCTTACAACATATATGGGGATATTGGTGGCTCATCCGGCTTTAATATAAGATGAGTAATCATGGCGATTAGGTTACACCAAAGTGCAATCACTGGGACAGATTACATAGCGTTTTTTATCGTCATAAACTGGAAAAAAAGAGAAAAAACCGGGTGGACTGATAACACCCAGTTTTTTCTTTAAATATCGCTGATAGCGCAGGCTTTAGCGATTCAGTGGAGAAAATGTAGAAAGCGGAGAAAGCATAAGAGGCGGCGCTTAGGCCAGCGCCGGGGCCAGTCTGTTTTCCAATTGCAGTAATAACAGCAGTAATAAACTACCGGCAAAGACCACGCCCGCCGCCAGATACAAACCTAAATAGTAATCTCCCAGCTGCTGCGCCAACATACCCGTCAGCATAGGTGCCAGAATCTGTGCCACACCGTAGGCCAGGGTCATCTTGCCCATCATTTTAGCCGGGTTACTGGGGTACATATGCCCGGCCATAGTCAGCACCAGACTGACACAGGCGATAAAGGTGCCGCCAAACAACAAGGCACTGAATACCGCTCCGGCCATGGAGTCGGTAAAGGCAGGCATAACAATACCCACAACCTGTAGCAGATAAGCCATCACGAGTGCTCGGATATACCCCACCCGACGCGCGACCCTATCCCAGATAATGACCGCCGGAATCGCTGCAATCCCGATCCACATAAAGATCATCTGTCCCTGTCCTGCCAGACCGTCCTGACGCTCAACAATATCAACAATAAAGGTCGCACTGACCACATAGCCATAACCGGCACAGAAGTAGGCTGCCAACATCAGCAGGAAGAAAGCACGGGCGGGGGCTTTATCCTGTGCCGCCGCTCCATTTTGCTGAGCGTGATCTTCACCGGGATGAGGCATCCACAACCAGGCTGGAATAGCAAAAATAGCCGCCATCACAGAAAAGCCAATCCATTGGGACTGCCAGCTCATCGACTGCCCGGCCATCCATTCGACCAGCAGGGCCGTACCGACAATACTGACCCCGGCACCGGCAAAGTGAACACCCAGCTCACCCCGGTGACCATTTTTGATCAGCCACTTCAAAATCAGGCCCGACGCCAGAATCAAGGCCCCGGAACCGCAAATACCGGCGACAAAACGCAGCATAGACCAGACGATAATATCGTCGCTCAGGGCCATTCCCCAGGAGGTCAGTACCGATAACACCAGATACAGGCGCAGAAAATAATATTTACGCGCCAGACTATTGGTGCTGGCGGCCAGCAAAACACCGCACATATAGCCGATATAGATCGACGCCGCCAACCAACCGGCGGAAGCCTCGGTCAGCCAGGTTTCAGCCTGCATCACCGGCAGCAACGACGTATAGGAAAAACGCGCCACCCCTACGGTGACAATAAAAGTACAGATACCAGCCAGTAATACCCGGATACGTGCCATCTGCACCGCTCCATCATCCAGTGGTTCTGTTACCTTGCTTGGGGTCATCTTATTATCCTTATTATTCACTCTCGATACCGGTCAGCACTGAGCCGATCACTTTTGCCCATTTGCGACTTATTGACAGGTTAATTCGGACAAAAAGACGCTACAATCGAATAATTAAGAACAAAAGATTCTCTTTTTGAGAACTATTGAATCAACCCAAAAACAAAAGCCAGGAAAAGGTCGGTGAAATCATGGAGTTAATCAGTCTTAAAACCTTTAAGGCCGTTGTGGATGAGGCCGGAATCAAGGGGGCTTCTGACAAGCTCAACACCGTGCAATCCAATATCTCCAGCCGTATTCAACGACTGGAACAGGAACTGGGTGTACGCCTGTTTCAACTGAAGGGGCGTAAGCTGGAGCTAACCGCTAATGGCAAACTCCTCTACCCCTACGCCTGTCAGATATTGCAGCTGGAGAAACAGGCGAAGGATGCTATCCGCATCCACGAAGGTCAGTATGAGTTGGTGATTGGCACACCGGAAACCTTTGCCGCCATACATCTGCCCCGGGCACTGAAAGGGCTACGCCGGGAACACAGCCATATTCAACCCAGAATCTATACCGCGACCAGCGGCCAGCTGATCAGTGCAGTCAAAAACAATACCGTGGACTGCGCCTTTGTTGGCGGCCATATTATCAATGATGATTTTGTTTCTATTCCCGCCGTTGTTGAGAAAATGGTAAAAATTACCGCCAGTGATGGTCATTATGATCCTGTGCTATTTGTTCGCGGTGAGGGCTGCGGCTATCGCCAGGCGGCTTTAGCCTGGCAGAGAGAGATGGGCAACACTGAGCAGCAGCTGATGGAGATGAGCAGTGTGGATGGGGTGCTTGGCTGTGTCGCGGCGGGTCTGGGTTATACCATTATGGGGTGGGATATGGTGCGCAATAATCGCTATGAGGACTCACTGGCGGTTGAAGCCTTAACCGATCATCACGCCAATCTGCAGATCTCCCTGATCTATAAGAATGACTGTCTGCTGGAAACAGGCATACAAGCTTTGGCCAGCTTTTTTGCCCCATAGCTTCTTGCACCATCGCTTCTTTACACAGTTACATAGTCGCTTCTTTGTGCAGCTGCGCCTTTCACACCGCAGCTTGTCACTCTGATAAGGTCATGCCGTATTTAGCCATTAATGCTTGATACTGACCACTGTGTTTGATCTTTTTCAGACCACGGTTAAAAGAGGTAATAATCCAAGAAGCTCTGGGATGCTGCTTGGACACAACCAGATGCAGAGCATTCCGGCCCAGGGTCTTACCAGAAAAATCAATACGACCGGCAAAACGTTCCGGCTGCTGCTGGATCAGGTATTCCACAATTCCCTGATCCCGGATGGTAAGATCTGCCCGCCCTTTCAGCACCAGATCTATAGCGGTTTCCTCGGTGGTGACATAGTTTTTCTTAAAGTCCGATGCCTGATCAATCGCTTCCAGACTGACAGCGCCTCTGACCAGCACAAAGCTGTACGGCTTGAGATCATCCAGAGTTTGCCAATAAACAGGATTATTATCCCGTTTCACCAGCACCATATTATTGAGCAGCAGACGATCACTGAAATGAAAGGTTTCACGCCGCTCTGAGCTATCCCAGGCTGCGACGGCATCCGCCTCCCGGGCCTCAACGGATGCAATCGCTCTGGCCCAGGGCATGATTTGATATTGAGTCCTAATGCCCTCCTCGGCAAAGGCAGCGGTAATGAGTTCAATCACCAAACCACCACCCTCAATATGGTCCGAGGTGTATGGTGGCCACTCATTGGCCGTTAAGGTAATGTTTTCAATCTCTGCCATCACCGGAGGGCTGACACAGAGCAGAGCACACAATAGAGCCATCACATATCGCATATCCCTGGCCTTAATCAGTAGAAACAGATGGAAACCACTTTAGTTTAGTACGCTCCTTTTATCATCCCTACCCAAAAGTGAGGGCTTCAGTGACTGGAGTGAAGCACCTCATACTATTTTTAGAGTTTTAAAACCAGCCATCAAGCCAGCTCTACACCCGTTCAACTGGGTCTGGCACAAATCAAGAAGAACCATACTCTATAGAGATATAGCAGATATCACCGATCACCCGCCAAAAACTAGAGTCTGAAGCTCGATACCAGTTTATCCAGCTCTTTCGATACAGCACCCATTGAGACTGAGCTGCTATCGGCCTGAGCGGCTTGCTCTGAGGCGGTTGCAGCCTGAGTGCTGATACTGAGAATATTCTGATTGATCTCTTCAGAAACCTGATGCTGCTGATCCGCAGCGGCTGCTATCTGTGCTGCCAGATCCTGGATACCCTCAATCGAACTCTGAATATTGATAAACACATCATGGATCTGATGGGTGGATTCAGATGTCTGTTGAGCATACCCCAGACTGCTGGAGAGCTTATCTGACACATCTTTCGTTTGATTCAGCAGGGTTGATAACAAGCCATCAACCTCTTCCGTGGATTGAGCCGTTTTGCCTGCCAGAGAACGCACCTCGTCGGCTACAACCGCAAAGCCCCGCCCCTGTTCACCGGCACGGGCCGCTTCAATGGCCGCATTTAATGCCAACAGGTTGGTTTGTTCAGCAATATTGCGAATCGTATCCAAAATCAGGGTGATATTGCTGGACTGCTCTTTTAGCAGCTCCATAGAGCTATTGGCCTCCCTAATGGATTGCTCCAGCGTTTCTACCGAACTGGAGGTCTGATCGATACATCGCTGCCCTTCGCTGACAAAGCGGTTACTGTCTTTGGCCGACTCAGCAGTAGCATGACAGTTACGGGAGACCTCATTAGCGGTCGAGACCATCTCGTTAAAGGCGGTAGAGATCTGTTCAATAGCACTGCGCTGCTCTTCCGCTCCGGTAGCGATCTGCCTCGACACCTGTTGAGTATTCTCCGCCTGCTCTTTTACCTGTTTCGCACTGACATTGATATCGGATACCAAGGTATGAATCCGTCCAATAAAGCGGTTAAAAGCATGAGCCATGAGCGCGGTTTCACCTTTTGCATCCGTGGCTAATCGCTTGGTCAGATCCCCTTCACCACTGGCCACATCTTCCAGACCTTTCGTGACATTTCGCACGGGGTTAGCAATCAGATTACTGGTCCAGTAAGCCACCGCAGAGAACACTAGAATCAGGATAATACTGAGTAGAATAATATCCTGCCCCAATTGATCGGCCAGAGCATACACTTCAGACTCCGGGATCAGACCAATAAACTTCCAGCCCAGTTCAGGTGAAGTATAAACACTCGCATACCAGGTCTGGTCGTGCATGGTCACGGGCAAAAAACCTTCGCTATCAAACAGCGTCTTATAAGGCCCTGCCAGCTCCTGTACCGGTTTAAAGTTATGCTCAGCATTGGCACCATCGGCCAACACCACGCC
The DNA here is from genome assembly GCF_000422425.1 of Oceanospirillum beijerinckii DSM 7166. Classification (GTDB taxonomy): domain Bacteria; phylum Pseudomonadota; class Gammaproteobacteria; order Pseudomonadales; family Halomonadaceae; genus Oceanospirillum; species Oceanospirillum beijerinckii. Next base: position 52,022 of record NZ_AULT01000039.1, on the reverse strand, counting down.
GGTATCCTCGACTAGCACCAGGTAGCCGCTTTGACCAAACTTGATTGAGTTAACGATTTCAGCCAGCTTTGTCAGACCCACATCAACGCCAACGACCCCTTTCAGACCGCTTTGGGTGGTAAAGGTGTGCAGATAGTCGATTACAGGTACCCCGGAGTTGATATCAGGGTAGGCCGGTGGCTGAGTTACCTGGCCTTCATTCTTAATCGCAGCCATATACCAGGGACGTTTTCTAGGGTCGTAATTACCCAGCTCGCCGCCGGGCCACTGAATATAACCGCCTGTTTCCAAACCCAAAAACACGTAAGACAGATCAGGATGAGATTCACCAAAGTCTTCCATCAGGGAATAAGCTTCGGCCTCTGGTGAACCTTGTCGCTCTGTGGCCAGCTTTCTTTTTTCACCCGTATAACGATGGGTATCGGCAGTCAGTTTCGCCAGCAGTTCGCTGCGGGCAAAAAAGCGGGCATCTTCAGCCAAGCCGTTCAGGTAGAGGGTAAAGGCAGTATCCACATGGCGGATTTCAGTATTGGCCTGATGCTTATATTGTTCCACAGCATTCTGTTTCACATTATTCAATACCAGTACGGTAATCACCACCAAGGGGGATATCACCGCAAGGAGCAGGGCCAGGATCAGTTGCTTTCTTATAGTCATGTCGTCAAACGCTCGGTTTCCACGGATAACCACCAACACTAAGACTAAAGACGAAGCAAAGCCTGCCTATAAACGACACCTTGATGCCGTATATGGAAATTTTTACTCCGATAACGTGTGCTAAATAACGTTAAAGGCAATAAACGAGTCAATTGCCACCATAACGCACCCTATCGGTGCAAAAAGAGCTGAAAAATAGATAGCGCAAAGTGCTACTATTGCCTCTAATCTATAAATTCTGCTCATATGATTGATTACTATGCTGGAACGTAGCCACCTGACCATTTTAAGAGCCATCGAACAACAGGGCTCGCTCACCGCTGCCGCCAATAGCCTCTATCTGACACAGCCTGCCCTGAGCCACAGTATAAAAAAGCTGGAGCAGCAGCTGGGCACACCGCTATGGCAGAAAGAGGGGCGACAGCTGCGCCTGACACAGGCGGGTAACTACCTGTTAAAACTGGCTGAGCGGATTCTGCCCCAACTGGAACAAGCCGAAGAGGTGGTACGCCAAATTGCCCGAGGACAGAAAGGCAATCTGCGGATCAGTATGGAGTGCCACCCCTGCTATCAATGGTTATTAAAGGTCGTGCATCCCTATTTAAAAGCCTGGCCTGAGGTGGATGTGGACGTTAAACAACGTTTTCAGTTTGGCGGCATCGGGGCGTTGTTTGCCTATGAGATCGATATCCTGGTTACCCCAGATCCATTACTAAGCCCCGAACTTAGATTTGATCCCGTATTTGATTACGAGCAGGTACTGGTCGTCGCTAATGACCACCCTCTGGCTCAGCAATCTCAGGTAGAGCCCGAGCAGTTATTACAAGAGGTTGTAATTACCTACCCGGTTGAGCCGGAACGACTGGATATCTTTAGTCACTTTCTCCATCCCGCGAACTGCAGCCCACGCAAACATAAAACGATCGAAACCACGGATATTATGCTGCAGATGGTAGCCGCAGGACGAGGCGTTGCTGCATTGCCGGGTTGGCTGGTCGAGGAGTATCAAAGCCGTATGCCGATTACTGCGGTTCGTTTAGGCGATAAAGGCATTCAAAAACAGATTTTTCTGGGACAAAGAGCTTCTGATTTAGAGACGGATTATGTCAGCGGTTTTATTGAGCTGGCTCGCAGTCATGTACTGTAATCACACATCGACCTGACAGACGCACTCTCTTGTAGATAGAAAGTAGCCTTATAAGCTTTATCACGCTCCACCATGCTCTATTCCGGGAGCACTATTTCTTAAATGCTGTTTCTGGAACATCACTCTTTTCTTGATCTTGGTTTGAGCAATGAACAGGTCGAACAATATTCCTTGGGTAGCGTTGTCTTGTAATACAGACAGCAGGTACGACGGAAACGCACCAATCCATTATCAGTCTGACAAATAGGCTGACGGAAACGTTGCAACGGGTTATCACTGCAGGCAAACAACTCAGGGGGGGCTTGGTTTAATAACCAGTCAAAGTCGGTCTGTGCTTGTTGGCGTGTAGCTTCAGAGTCAATGTTATCCATCTTGCGTTCGTACAGGGAATACACCCGTACCGCTGTGTTTTCCCATAAAACCCTTAGTGAGATACCACCGACTTTATGTAGAACCTGCCATAAAGGAGCCAGCAAATCGGCGAATAGGGTACGTACCAACACCTCTCGCCAAACTTCTCTTTGTCCTTGTGTATACATTAATGGTTTTGTGAAGTTCAACGGCATACAAGAGGTCCAAAGCGCACCATCATGCCCGTATTCAATCCAACTATTCTCTGATGACATCACCAAACATTTGTCATAAATGGACACGGCATACAGGCTGGCTCCAGTGGTGAGAAAGGCGATCCTTTTGGCTAGCAGGGATGCCGTCACTGCCCGATTAGGAGAATTAATCACAGGTGTTAGCCGATTCAGCAAATCAAGACATTGGTCTTCTTCCAGCAGATCAACTGCACGAATGCTCCTATGATCACGCTCTTCAAAGGCTCTCAGACGAAAGTTTCCACTCAGCACAGCCCATTCCTGTCGGCTGAAAGCTGACTCCCTAAAATGTGTTTCCCGAAAAGCAGGCATCCTGAAGGGTGAGAAGTGAGACATTATTCTGTTCTCTCCCTGCCAAAAGGAATACACAGAGGTGTATCAAAGAAGGGATCAGGAATAATTCGGCAGTTCAGATCAAACACTGTCTTAACCAAGTCTTCGGTCAGAATATCTTTTGGTACACCCTGGGCGTAGACCGTCTGCTCATGCACCACCAGAATCTGATCGGCGTAACGGCAGGCCAGATTCAGATCGTGCAATACCATAATGATGGTTTTCTGCTCCTTCTGGTTCAGCTCCCGCAGTAGCTCCAACACCTCCATCTGATGGGCCAGATCCAAGAAGGTGGTAGGTTCATCCAACACCACCGTTTCTGTGCCCTGAGCCAGGGTCATGGCGATCCAGGCGCGCTGGCGCTGACCACCAGACAATGCATCCACAGGGCGGTCTGCCAGCTCCAGCGTCCCCGTGCATGCCAGCGCCCGATTGACCATGGCTTCATCCTCATCGGACCACTGCTGCAGCCAGCTCTGATAGGGGTATCGGCCCAGTGCCACCAGTTGACGCACACTGATCCCTTCCGGAGCTACCGGAGTTTGCGGCAGTATCGCCAGCTCACGGGCCACCGTTGCCGTGGCTTTGCGCTGAATATCTGCACCATTTAACAAGACAATGCCCTGTTGCGGTTTCAGCAAGCGGGCAAAAGATTTCAGCAGAGTGCTCTTGCCACTGCCGTTGCCTCCGATCAGTACGGTCACCTTCCCCTTAGGCACGGACACATCCAGTTGATCGATGATCACGCTGTCCTGGTAGCTCAGGGTCAGATCCTGACTGGTGATTGCGTTCATATTCGATATCCTTAATGACGCTGTTTAATTAACAGATAGAGGAAAAAAGGCGTACCTAGCGCGGCAACAAAAATACCGGCAGGCAGATCAGCCGGTAAAAACAGGGTGCGGCCGATCAAGTCAGCAATCAGTACCAGTAAGCCACCCACCAGAGCACTCATCATTGCCTGTCCGGCAAAGCCTGGAAGCACCAGCTTTTTCGCAATATGGGGCGCGATCAAACCGACAAAAGCGATCCCTCCCGCCCAGGCCACCGCAGTGCCTGCCAGGGCAACACTGGCAAATAACAAACCGGCTCTTAGCCACTGCACTCTGACACCTATCCCCTGGGCCGGGCTATCGTCCAACTGCTGAACCACTACCTGACGGGCGAGAAAAACCAATAGTGGGATTTGCACCAGCAACCAGAGGCTCAGAGTCTGTGTTTCCTGCCAGGTGGCGCCATAGACACTGCCCGCAAGCCAGACATAGGCGGACAAGGTGGTGGATAACGGGCTAAACACCAGTAAAAACGTGGTGACTGCGGCCAAGAGCGCTGAAATACCGACTCCTACCAGAACCAGGCGTAACGGTGATGCACCCTCCTGCCAGGCTAGCAGATAGATGGCAGCGGCAGCCAATCCCGCGCCAGCCATCGCGGCCAACGGCAACCAAGTGTGTCCTAACGTCATACTAAAAAATGCCAGATAGAACACCGCAGCAGCACTGGCACCACTGGTTACTCCCAACAAATCCGGGGAGGCCAGAGGATTGCGCACGATGCTTTGCAGAATCAGCCCCGAGATCGCCAGTGCTGCCCCCACCAACCAGGCCATCAAGGTACGAGGTAAGCGCAGTTGCTCAACAATAAAATGTACGCCGCCAGTTTCAGCTGAGGCCAGAATATCCAGCACCTGCCAGGGGGTTAATATCACCTTGCCCAGCGACAGGGAGGTCATAACGACACACAGCGTCAGCACTGTGGCCCAGGCCAGTCGATAGCCTGTAACCGGGTTGATGCGGCGGGATAGCGGCCCCCAGCGCCAGATGATCTCTTCAGGCATAGCGTACTCCCCGGCGACGGGCTAATAGGATAAAGAAAGGTGCACCCAGTAATGCCGTCATCACACCCACAGGCACCTCTTGCGGCAAGATCACAACGCGGGATACCAGATCAGCCAGCAGCAGCAAGGTCGCCCCCGCCAGTGCTACACCGGGCAATAACCAGCGATGGTCGATGGCCAGCCCCTTACGCACCATATGGGGCACAATTAAACCGATAAAGCCGATGCTACCGGCCAGGGCTACGGCACTCCCGGCCAGTACGATAATCAGTATGCCAAGCAGCAGGCGTATCAGCCCAAGACGTTGCCCCAAGCCGATAGCGATCTCTTCTCCGGCGTTGAGTACATTAACCTGGCGGGCACAGAGCAGCGCCAGAGCCAATGCCAGTACGCTTAACAGCATTAATGGCCAAACCAGTGCCAGACTGCGTTCGGTCAGTGAGCCGGCTAACCAGAACAACACCGTATCCAACCCCTCCTGGCTGACCACCAGCAATGCCTGACTGAAGGCTGAAAACAGCGCCGTCATCGCCGCTCCGGCCAGCACAATACGCAGAGGGTTCATCCGCCCCTGACCCATATTGCCAATCAGCCAGACCAGAGATCCGGCCAGAGCCGCTCCCAAAAAGGCGCATCCCAGCCAGGCCTGCAGGGAGGTCAGGGTAAACAGGGTGCTGAAGAGAATAATAAAAAAAGCGGCACCGGCATTGATGCCAAATAATCCCGGTGAGGCCAGAGGATTACGGGTCAGCGCCTGCATCAACACCCCGGCTACCGCCAGACTGGCACCGACCACAACCGCCATCAGGGTGCGGGACAAACGGGTGCTGGAGACCAGAATATGGTTGATATTCATGGTGTCAGGCTGGATAAAGGCTGTGATAACGTCGCTTAGAGGAATCCAGCGAGCCCCTGTCATCAGGCTTAACAGCATGGCAAACACTAACAGCCCTGTCAGCTATCAACTGAGCATACTGTCAACAGAACAGAATAGATCTGGTTAGATTTTAGGAATTGATATTAATTGCTAATAATTCTTATTTCAATAAATAAGTCAGTCGCTGTCTCTTATCTGAAAAAAAGCGCCTTACCGGACCTACCTGCAAGACGCTTATTGAACCGAGTAGAGATGACGACTTAGCGCCAAAAAATATCTAAAGATCTATTTTATAATTGATTCACTCCTTCAATGACTGACTTCTTAAAGATACCTGCAACCAAGTTGACCTCATCTTCTTTGATAATAAGAGGTGGAAGGAAACGTAATGTGCTGTCGTTACGACCTCCACTTTCAAGAATAAGGCCATTTTGCAGACATTGCCTTTGAATGATGCTGGCAAGTTCTTTAAAGGTAGGCGCTGGACTAGTATTTTCTCTTGGATCTACAATCTCAACACCCAGCATGAGGCCCTGCCCTCGAACATCACCAATGTAGGAACACTCAGCCTGCAGCTCTAGCAGATGAGCCTTAAGTAACTCTCCCATTTTTTCAGCATTTTTACATAAATTCTGCTCAGCAATCGTTTCCAAGACGACTTTACCCGCAACCATGGCCAATTGATTACCTCGAAACGTGCCTGTATGAGCACCAGGCCCCCAAGTATCTAATTCTTGGTTATAGACAATAACTGATAATGGCAAGCCACCACCTATTGCCTTAGAAATCACAATAATATCTGGCTCGATATCCGCATGTTCAAAGGCAAACATTTTACCACTACGCCCCATACCACATTGAACTTCATCAAGAATTAAAGGGATATTATGCTCTTTCGTGATACGTCTTAACTCTTTTAACCAACGGGTGGGAGCAGGAATTGCGCCACCTTCACCTTGGATGGCCTCAACAATTAAAGCAGCAGGTGGTAATACACCTGAATGTGAGTCGTTCAACATGTTTTCGATATAATGCAGATTACTATCGATACTTTGCTCGGCTTCCAGCCCCATAGGACAGCGATACAAATATGGAAAGGGTAAGAACTGCACTTCTGCCATTAGGTTATGCACCGGCTCTTTGACCGACACATCGCCCATAATGCCCAATGTAGCGTGAGTCATGCCATGATAGGCACCGCTAAAGGCCAGAACTGATCGACGCCCTGTTGCCGTTTTAGCTAATTTAAGTGCTGCCTCTACGGCATCGGCCCCAGTTGGCCCACAAAACTGGACTTTTGCCTGTTGGGCAAAATTATCCGGTAATGCTTCAAAAAGTTTATTAACAAATGCGTCTTTCACTGGCGTTGTAATATCAAGAGTATGCAACGGCGCCATACTATCTAGATGAGTTTTTAGCGCCTGATGAATATCTGGATGGTTATGCCCCAAAGCCAAAGTGCCTGCTCCGGCAAGGCAATCAATAAAAAGCTGCCCTTTCGTATCTTCGATAAAAATACCCTCTGCCCGACTAATCGCAATGGGAAAGCGGCGTGGATAACTGCGAGCATTAGACTCCTGGGCAGCTTGTCTATCTAAATATTCATTGGATGACAATGTAATAGGTGCTTGATGATAGAAGCGATCAAGATTCAGCGGTAATGAATCTGTCACTGCTTTGTTTACGATAACGTTCATGCGGCTCTCCCTAACGAACTAACAATAACAAAACAGCGATATTAACGATAATATATCTCATTTACAAACAAAAAACACTTACAATAACAGTTTTTTGTATCTTTATGTATAACAAAAGAAATATAACAGATAAACAATAGATCAATACAAAAATCTACGTGACAAAAAACACCTTATGCTACTTTAAAGACAATAAAAAAACCGCAACAGATTAACTGTTACGGTTCTTTTCAATAAGCTTATATTAGCTTGTCGCACTACTAGAAATTATACTTAACTCTTGCCTTAAATGTACGACCTGGTTCGCGAACAACACCATCAAATGAGCCTGGAGAATAAATTCCCTCATCAAAGACGTTACTTACTAATACTTCTGCTTGTAGTGAATCATTAACCTCATAAGCAGCGGTTAAATCAGTACGAGTATGACTAGGTAGTTCAAAACTATTGTCATCATCACCATAACGGCCCCCTAGATAGGCCAGGGTACCGCCTACGCTTAGTCCAGGTAGGCTGCCAATATAATAACGGCTCTGTAGAGATGCAGTGTGTAGTGGTACATTAGCAAAACTATTACCGACTAACTCATCATCATCACTACGTAGAATCTCTGTATCGGTATAACCATAAGCAGCCATCATATAGAGATTAGGGCTGACATAACCGGAAAGCGTCAATTCAACACCCTTCGAACGCGCTTTACCTTCAGCCACCTCAAAATCATCATCTAATGGGTCTTCAATTGCGATATTATCTTTAGTAATTACAAAACCTGCGATATTAGCCTGTAACTTACCTACGTTAAAACGCATACCCATTTCATATTGAACCCCTTCCTCTGCGTCAAGAGGCACAGAACCTGATGTAGTACCCTGCTGAGGTACAAAAGATTCACTACGGTTAGCAAAAATAGACATATCTTTGTTCAAATCATAAACAACGCCCAATTGGCTTGTCCAATCTGTTTGACTGATACTATCCGTTGAGGAACTACCACTAGCATTGTTCACGGTTGTTTGCGTTTGCTTAGAATCGATATAACGCAGGCCTGCCATTAAATGCAAGCTATCCATTAAAGTAACACGATCCTGAACAAAGAATGCAGAAACATCGCCATCTTGTAGTGTGGTTCTATCACGAGCTAGATCAGCACTTGCCAGATCCAGAGCTGTGTATTGTGGATTATACAGATCGATGGAGTCGATAAAATAGATCTGAGTCGGACGAGACATCTCACTTTTACGATGATCCAAACCGACAATAAATTTATGGGTTAGAGAACCCGTATCAACTTCACCATTGATATCCAGGATAAGGTTTTTATCCTTTTTATAGGTATCCTGACCAGCAAAGATAATACGATCTACTGTGCGGTTATCATCGTTTAGCTCCCAATACGCGTATTCCTGCCAATCTGCTTCATTTTTTAGGTACGTGTAGCTGGCTCTGGCATTGATCTTATCCGTTAACGCATGGGTCAAACGTATATTGGTATTCTGAGAATCACGTTCTGTAAAACTATCATCTGCTGAAACATTAAACGACTTAGAATAATCACCATTTGGGTTCGGTAGAATCGAACCCTCAAGAGGGGCACCACCCTGCATGGCAGTCCAATCGTTATTTGAATAACTACCTTCAATCGTCAGGTTAGTTTTCTCAGAGAGATCAACTGTAACGTTAGGCGCAATAAAAACCCTTTCGTTGTCCCAGTTATCCGTTGAATCTTCACTCTCTTGATAAGCCAGGTTCAAACGAGCACGCACACTGTCATTGATAGGACCGGTAACATCCAGAGTAGTACGGGCGCGACTATCACTGCCTAGCTCCAAACCTGCTTCGGCAAAGAAATAAGGCAGAGGCTGCTTGGTCACAGTATTAACCGTACCACCTGGCTCCATCTGACCGTAAAGCACAGAAGCAGGGCCTTTTAGAACCTCAATACGCTCAACGTTAGCAGTATCAGTAGGATGGTCAGTACGGGTAAATCCTAAACCATTGGTTGATTGCTCTGCATCAAAGCCCCGGATCAAAACATTATCAGCAAACATATCCAAAGATGAGCCTGCTGGCGCTATGTTTGGCAATAAACGTAAAACGTCACCAACTCTGTCAGCAAAAACCAGGTTAAAAGATTCATCTGAAAAAACAGAAACACTCTGTGGAATCTTTTTAACAGAGTCCTCTGTCTGGCGACCATAAACAGTAATGGACTCTGCTGCCTGTTCTTGAGCATCAGCATTATTGCTTGCATCTTGTGCACTAACCGCAGCGGATAGACCACCGGTTAATAGGGTGACGAGTAAAGCACGGTTGTAAGGGGTCATAAGATCGGTTTCCTACCTCCATCTATTTGGATAATATTTAATTATAACGCAAAAAAAATTGCAAACAATAATGAGTCGCATTTGAAAAAATATGCAATACCATCTTGAAACAAGGTTACGAGTGCAATCAGTCCTCTCCGCAGCCCATAAAATCACCACATCACACAATAGCGACAAACAGACTCGCAACAGCAATCAAAACCACTGAAAATACTGATGAGCTTAGAATATACTCCAGCCATACATATAACTGGAGTATATCAATCACTTGTAGTGTTTAAAGCTCAGACATAAACTGAATTATTGCCACTATCAGCTTGTTAACGTGGCTAATGGTTCATCCTTAACGACATACTGCAACTCTTGTACTTGCCCTTGATCAACCCTTAACACCTTGTCGGCCAAATGAAAATAGGCATCATCATGAGTGATTGCAATAACCATTTTTTGTCGCACTTTTAGATCAGGTAGTATTTGCATATAGAAAAAGCGTTTAAATAATGGATCCTGATCTGCAGCCCATTCATCGAATAGATAACAGGGACGGTCTTCTAAATAAGAAGCTAATAAAGCAAGCCTTTTTCTTTGTCCTGTAGATAATTCTAATGTAGAAAGTTTGCCATCTTTAATAGCTACTTTATGATCCAATTGTAAATGGATTAGGTACTCCTGTGCTTTATCTGCTAATGCTTGTTCACTATCATCCTGCAACAAATGTTCAAATAAACAAAAATCAGTAAATACTGCAGAGAAATGTTGCCGGAAGCGGAAGTTTTCCTCTCCAGAAGAGAGCACCTTATTTAAACAGACCTTACCGCCTTCAGGTTGATATAAACCGGTTAATAACATCGCGAGGGATGTTTTTCCGCCACCATTCCCCCCCGTGATAAAGATAATTTCACCACTATTTAGTGTTAAATCGACCGGACCTAAGGTGAAGTGACCATCTTCTCGTTCCCGGTAATAGGTATGTGTCACCCCTTGCAATTGCAAAGTATCCACAGAGCTAGGTTCTTCCTCCAGTTTCCCTCTATCCGCTGATGCCTGAGTACTAATCTGAGTTAATACAGAAGTATCAGCAGCCCCCTGTTGCGACGGCACTGTATTTAACTCACCCTCCAACGCTTTAATTTTATTCAGGGAAATGGAAGCCCGTCCCAGAATAGGTAAGGCGTTAATCAATTCTGACAGAGGGGTGATCATATAGAGAATCGTCAATACATAACCCGTGACTAGCACCATATCCAGCTGAAATAGCTGGGGCCCAGCATAAAGTACGGCCCCAATCAGTAGATAAAACAGGCCATTACCCCAATTAAGTGCAACAGCATAGATGCTCATCCCACGAACAAAATCTTTTTTGTATTCCAAACTGGTAGGCTCTAACTGGTGGCGGAAAAACTGCCGACGTCTATGTTCATTCAGCTGTAACTCTTTAGTGCCATCGGTCAACAATCGATATTGATCAAACAGTTTGTCCTTACCATCACGAGCTTTGCTAATAGCAGCTAATGCTCGACTTTCAGGCAGTTTAAATACCGCTAACCCCACTACCAGTAATACTAGAGTTAACCCTAACATAGGCATACTTAACCAACCGAGGTACCCCAAACAAGCAAATAAAATCCCTGCATTGACCAAAAGGATAGGCACCTGCTCGACAGCTTGACTGATTACCTGGCTATCATCCGTTAACATCGCTAACAGTCGATGTTTTCCCAACATCTGTAACTTACGATAGGAAGTATCCACGAGCTGATTACTCAGATGCAGGCGCATATCATTGACTGCTGATTGACCCAGTTCAAGTAAGCTAATATCGGCCACAGTACGGGTCACAACAACTAACAGTGTCAAGCCTAGAAACTGCCAGATATGGCTGGACTCTAAACCTTCAAAACCGGCCAGATCCTCATTGATCACAGCAATTAACGCCGCAGCAGTTAAACCACAGGCTAAACCTGTGACGACCGCTAACAAAAGGGCGCGCCAGGAACGGCGCGCAATAAGTGTAAGCAATTGCATAACAGAATAATCGTCCTATTAATCCAGCAAAGCAGACTCTAGTGCAGCTTGAATCTGCGTCTGCCAATCCTCTTTCTGTAAGATATTAAAGTGATGGGAAGGAATCGTGCGCACCTGAGCAGAACCCGTTGTCATTTTTTGCCAATCAGCAGGCATCGGATTGTCTGCCAGGGTATCACCCGCCCACCAAGCGGTAATTGCACAGCTCAATTCAACAGGAGTAAAACTACGGATCAGCTGTTGAGTATAGGCATGACGTAGCTGACGTTCCTCGGCATGTTGCCAGCTGTCATCTGCCAGTTGTAAACCTTGTAATCGAGCCCAATTCAGTAGTACAAAAGGCCACTGTTCAGGAGCATCTTGCTCAAGCAGCTCTATTAAAGACTGGCGTTGAGTATCTGATAGCTGCTGCAAACGTTGTCGACTCTCACTATCAAACTCGTCTTCTGCCCAGTGCAGCAATTGCTCAACAGTCTGGGCCGTTTCATCTGTAGTAAGTCGAGTATCCACAACCCCTAGGAAAGCCACCTCTTCACCGGCTTGTTCCAGCATTTCTGCTGCAGTAACAGCCAACATACCGCCTAATGACCAACCCAACAGGTAATACGGTCCCTTGGGCTGTTGCTCCCTTATCTTGGCCAGATACCCAGTTGCCATAGACGTTAGTGAATCGGCACTGTCCTCTGCTTGCCCTGTCATATCATGGCTTTGTAAGCCCCAAAGTTGCCATTGTGGCAGCCTCTCTGGTAGATGACGGTAATCCTGCACATAACCGGTTGAAGGGTGGAAACAGAACAACTTAGGTTTTTTATTTTCCTGCTCTGTAGAGCCTTCCTCAAGGGAAAGCGCCGCCTCTTTATTCGAAAGTGCAATTAGGGTTCCAGTGTTCGCTTCACCGTCCACCAATTGTGCAAACTGAGCAACCGAAGGGGCAGAAAAGATCATATTAACCTTCACTGACATACCCAAAGCAGATTGCAGGCGACTAGTCAATTTAATCGCGGCTAATGAGTGTCCCCCCAAAGCAAAGAAATCATCTTCGACACCGACACTCTCCAGCCCCAGTACTTCGGCCCATAACTTGACCAATGTTGCTTCCAGAGCCGTTCGTGGTGGTGTTGAGCCACTTTGTTTTAGTAGATCCTCGGCTTGTTGAGTCAGTATCTGACGATTCAACTTGCCATTGGCCATCAGTGGCAACTGATCCAATAAGCGTAGGGTAGGCACCATATGATCAGGTAAACGATCCTGCAGCTGCCCCTGTAATTGTGCCAGACTGCTCTGCTGCTCCTGCTTCAAGGTCACAAAGGCAAACATCTGCAGGTCACCTTGTAGGCGTGGTACCACCACCACCGCTGCTTGATTCACCGATGGCAACGTATTAATCAGGTTTTCGATCTCATCTAGCTCAACTCGATAACCCCGAACCTTCACCTGACGGTCCGCACGTCCCTGCAACACAAGGCTGCCATCGGGTAGATAACGGGCCAGATCACCGGTACGATACAAGCGCTTGCCACCAACAGAGAAAGGATTAGGTATAAAACGCTCAGCTGTTTGCTCCTCAGATAAATACCCTCGGCTCAGGTTAGCCCCAGCAATGTAGAGCTCCCCTGACATACCTGCTGCCACAGGCTGAAGATCACCATCCAGTAAGAAAATAGCGGTGTTATCTAAACGCTCACTCAGCGGTAACCCCTGAACAGGTAGAGAAGCATCCACTTTGTGAATCATCACACCAATGGTTGCCTCCGTAGGGCCGTAGTGGTTATAAATTTGTAGCTCAGGAGCATGCTGCTGCAAGATGCCCAATACACTCGCTTTACAGGATTCGCCTCCCAGAATTAACTGTTTACCAGGCAACACACCAGATACATCACCATGGCTTAACCAAGCATCCAACAAAGACGGCACAACTTTCAGATGGTCAATCCGGTGCTGTTGCTGATAGTGCGCCCAAGCTGCTGGATTCAATGTGGTTTCTCGATCAATCAGATGTAGTTCACCGCCACTTAATAGGGCAGTAAACAGTAAGGTATAACTCAGATCTGCTGCCAGTGAGGTCACAATCGCACTTTTTTCACCCGCCTGTAGGGGAATGCGAGTCAGAATGCTACTGCTGTAGTTCTGAACCTGACGATGGTTGACCACCACCCCTTTAGGTTTACCGGTACTACCAGAGGTAAACAGCAGATAAGCCGCTTGATCTGGATCTATACTGATATCGGGTAACTCAGCAGAGTAGCCATCCAAGGCCGACTCTCCAGCAAAAGAGAGCGGATTCAGTATCAGGCAAGGTACATCAAGCAATGCCGGTGTCGGTTGACCTGGGGCACAGAGCACCAGGTCAGGACTAGAGTCACGCAAAATATCCAGGGTACGGGCCGCAGGCTGACGCATCTCCAGTGGTACAAAAGCCGCACCACTTTTCATCACCGCCAGCATCGCCACTAGCATATCCTGAGCCTGATCCAGATACAGTGCGACCCTTGACTCTGCTACCATGTCTTGGGCAATCAGGTGATGAGCTAACTGGTTACTGCGAGTTTCCAATTCACGATAGCTCAGAGAAAAATGTGTTCCATCGGCCAACACCGCTTTAAGTTCAGCATGCTCCTGGGCAGAACGACTGAATAGAGCCGGATATAAATCCTCGCTCATCAGCACTGGCCAAGGCTGAGAAGGAGCTAGGTTTTCCAGACAAGTGTTAAACGTGGCACTATCCAAAGCCAGTGTTACCACAGGCTTATTAGGTGCAGATAAAGCATCCAATAGCAGGGATTGGTACTGCTCCAGCAGCACAGTTGCAGCCTGTTCACTGTAACAACTGGACTCATAGTTTAAGCTCAGAGTCAGTTTGCCCTGCGTATCTATTGTAGGGATCAACAATAGATCAAAACCCTGACTAAAGGCTTGCAGACGGGTAATACTGATAGAGCCATCACTACAAAGGCCTAACCCTGATACCTCACCCTCAGTACTATCTAGGCTATTACCCCATTCAAAACCAAAGCGGCTATGCTCTGGTTTAGCATCAGATTCAACAGCGTAGTATTCCTGCCACTCACTGGCCGCTTCCTGCTGATTCTGCATGCGTTCCATAGCAACCTGGAAACTTTCACCCTCTACCGCTTGCCAAGGTAAAGGCAGAGGTCTGGTGAACATCCCCCAAGTATCAGCCAACTCTTCATAGTCACGACGACAATCATGCACCCAGCCCAGAGGCGTAATCGCCTGCTCTGTATGGTCCAGACTCAGACGACGTAATAGGATCGCCCAAGCCGTCATCAGCACAGTTTCTGCACTAATATCCTGCTGACTGGTAAAGGATTCTAATGCCTGAACCAATGTTTCATCACATATAGATACGGCTTCATATACCCCCTCCTCAGCTACAGATACAATATCTGATAGCCCTGCTTCAGCAGTTGTATTCTGCTGATATACCAGACCAACCGGTTGCCATTGCTCTGGACACTGTTGTGCCCAGAAAGCCTTACCCTCTTCTGCGTCCTCATCACCCTGCAGGTCATACAACCAGGCGGAATAGTGGTTGTATGGTGTCACCTCTTCATCAGCATTGCTCTCTGACTGAAAACCAGATAGAGCATGAGCCAAACGCAATAGAGTGCCACGGTCGGCGCTCAGCGCTGGCAGTATTAAACGCAACTGATGGCACTCATCACTCAATCGGGTCAGCTCCGCCCGGATAGACGGAACAGGTTGTTCTTCCGGGTTATCCCTGGAAGACTCGGTGGTAGACGACACAATCTCTACCCCCCCCTGACTACTGATGCCCTGTAAAGGCACCTGTAACCCTTGCTGAAACTGCAGGCAGATACGCAGAGTTTCCTGTTCCTTCACAATGGCTTCCAGTTTTTGTAACCACTGCGACGGATCAAAAGTCCCCCGAATATCCAGAATCAGGACTGGTGCAGGCTGTTTAGATAGCCAGCAAAGGCGTTGCTGAGGTGATAGTCGGAAGTTTGCCGAGATATCCTGATAAGTTGTCATTGTCTTTCCCTTTACTCTTCAACAGTCGCAGTATCAATATTCTCATCGCGGCGCATTTTTCCCATTGCCACACAGATCTTACGGTCCCCTTCAAAAGGATCCCTGGCATGGGCGACTAACATATTGTCCACCATGACCACATCACCTTTTTGCCAGTAGAAACGTACTGCGCAGGCTTCATATGCTCGACCAATCTCTGTCATCACTTCATCGCTGATAGGTGTACCGTCACCGTAGTAAACGTTACGCGGTAAGCTATCGGGTCCAAATAGAGCTTTCAGATTTGCTCTGACCTCAGGCTCTAAGCAGGATTCATGGTGTAGCTGTACCTGGTTAAAGAACGACTTATCCCCAGTCTCAGGGTGAGGTACCACTGCGGGTCGATGCTGCTCAATACGCAGACCATCATCTTCCAACCAATACCAGCGCATGCCCTCTTCCCGGCAGTAAGCCTCTACTTCATCCCGGCTATCTGTTTTAAAGAAGTCTCGCCAGTTCACATCCAGCTTATCGGTGAAGTGACGCACATATAGTAGGCCTTTTTCCTCCAGCGGTTTCACCACCTCTTCCGACAGCTCCCGGTAAACCTCACGACAGTCCGCCACGGGGGTACGGCCACCCACTGGCGAAGGCGTTTCGCAGTAGAACAGCTGTCGGCACGGCCATGACGACATATGGGAGCTTTCATTGTGATACAGGATCATGTGCTGCTCTGGATACGGGGTGGAATGATAGATATTCTTGCCCGAGTTATTCTTCGGTAAGTCGCCATAGGTACCATATAGCTCTGGCACAATTGCCTGAGAGAACTGCTCAAAACTGGTAGCATCAGGCAGGTTAAAACCACGGAATAACAGGCCACCGTGACGGCGCAACTGTTCTTCAATCCAGTCTCTGGCCCGCTCCGCCCATACCATAGGGTCCAGTTCACCCAACTTAGGTTCAATAATTAATGGCAGTTGAGTCTCTTCATTCAATAAAGAGGTCTTCACCTGCTCAGCCGGAGATTGGCTGATCTGAGTGGGTTTAATACTTTTTAAACGTTTCAGCTTATCTTTTTTACGCACGCCCTTGCTCTCCGGGGTAATCGTCGTCCGTTGTGAGAATTGCCAGTCCCACTGCTCCAGTGGCTGACTGCTATGGTTGGCATGAGTCGTCAGGTAATCCAGCAGAGACATAAAGCCCTGGGTCAGACGCTCAATGGTTGTGGTATCAAACAGGCTGGTTCGGTATAACCAGCGAGCATTAAGACTGCCGTCATCGCTTTCTTCCAGGAAGACCGCCAGATCAAACTTGGAGGTTTCTCCCTGAGGCTCCAGCTCTTCAAAGGTCAGACCAGCAAAATCATCGTCACCTTTCGGGGTGTTCTGCATAACAAACAACACCTGAACCAGAGGGTTAATGCCCTTGGCACGAGGTGGTTGCAGCATCTCCACCAACTTATCAAACGACACCTGCTGATGTTGATAAGCACCTAAGGTGGTATCTCTCAGGTTGGATAGACGATGATCAAAGCTCTCGTTATCCGACAGCTGAGCCCGTAGTGGCAGCACGTTAACAAAGAAGCCAATCAGTTTTTCCAGCTCGGCCTGCTCACGGTTAGCAACATCGGTACCGACAATAAAGTCATGCTTGTCTGTGGTCCGTTGCAGCAGGCTGTTGAAGGCATTTAACAACACCATAAACAGGGTCGCATTGCGCCCCTGGCTATAGGTTTTCAGCGCCTCAATCTGACGGGCTGATACGGTATGGCTGACAGCGGCCCCCTGATAATCCGGCTTATCCGGACGCGAGATGTTTTGTGAAGAGCCGTGTTGTGTAAGAGCCTGCGGTAGATCCAATACCAGAGGCACATCCAGCAGCTGCTGACGCCAGTAATCCAGATCACGGGACAACTTCTGCTGTTGCTGATCACTGCGCTGCCAGTAAGCGTAATCCGCATACTGAATTGGTAGAGGAGTTAATGCAGGTTCAGCCCCCTCAGCAAAGGCCTTATAACAATGAGTGAACTCATCAACCAGAACGCCTAGCGACCAGGCATCTGCTGCAATATGGTGCAGGGTAAACTGAAGCACATGACTCTCTTTTGCCAGACGCAGCAGCATCACTCTCAGCATAGGCGGTGTAGTCAGATCAAAAGGCCGCTCTGCCTCTTGATCAATCAGTTGCTGCACCTGTAGCGCCTGTTGTGATTCATCTAAATGACTCAGATCCTGGAAGATCAGATCACTGTTTGGCTGCTCAACAATATACTGTCGTGGTGCATCACCCTGGATGCGGAAACCAGTACGCAGGGCCTCATGTCGCTGAAGAATCATATCCACCGCAGCCTGTACTGCCTGACGATCCAGCTTGCCCTGCAGTTTCAGGGCCACAGGAATGTTGTAGGCGCCATCAGCCCCTTCCAGCTGATCCATAAACCAAAGTCTTTGCTGGGCGTAGGATAGAGGCAGCGCCAGAGAACGACTCACAGGTTTAATTGCCACTACATTATCCCCGCTCTCTTGCTGATCCCGCACCTGTTCTACGGCACTGGCCAGACTGGCAATGGTGCTATGCTTGAATAACGCGGTAATCGGCAGGGAGATATCCAGCTCCTGACGGATACGGGAAATAACCTGTGTTGCCAGCAGTGAGTGCCCGCCCAGCGCAAAGAAACTGTCCTCTGTACCAAACTGTTTAACCGGCAGTAGCCCCTGCCAGATCGCCGTCAGCTGCTGTTCCGTTTCACTAAAAGGCACACTCTGATCATTGCCAGCCTGCCTATTACCAGTCTGTGTGAACTCCACCGGCTTTTGCATCAGTGCTTTACGGTCCACCTTGCCATTGCGGTTTTGCGGTAATTCTTCCAGCTCAACAAAACGCGATGGCACCATATGGGCAGGTAACTGTTGGCTAACCGCTGCGCGCAGTTCGCTTTCTGCCACTGACTGACGTCCCTGCCAGTAGGCGACCAGATAGCTGTGTCCATCCTGCGCCACAATTACCACAGCAGCCTTATCAACCGCGATCTGCATCTCCAGACAGGCTTCAATTTCACCGGGCTCAATACGCTGCCCCCGTAATTTCAATTGGAAATCCCGGCGGCCCAGGTACTCAATACGGCCATCATCCAGTCGGCGCCCCAGATCTCCGGTGCGATAAAAACGCTCACCCGGAGCAAATGGATGTTCAACAAACACTTCGGCAGTACGTTCAGGATCACGCCAGTAACCCCGTCCAACACTGACACCAGCCGCACAAATCTCACCAGCAATGCCTATAGGCTGTTCACGACCGGCGCTATCCAGAATATAGAGTTGGTTATTGGACGTAGGGCGACCCACTGGTATTGGCTTATGCAGATCCTCTGGAATGGTCGTAATCGGATGCCAGCCAATATTATCCGAGCACTCCGCAGGGCCATAAGCGTTCAGAATAGGGGTATCAGGGAAACGCTGTAACCAGTCACTGACCAGAGCCGCTGGCAAGGCTTCACCAATAGACTGTAACCAGCGCAGAGAAGTCAGCTGGGCATTGTTATCTGCGGCAGACAACAGAGCACGAATCTGAGTCGGCACCAGCTCCATCAGAGTGATTTGCTGTTGCTCAACCGCCTGCAATAGGGCCTCAGGATCACGGGCCACCTCATCCGGCATAATATGCACCGTAGCACCCATCACAGGGGCTGCCAGGAACTGCCAGATCGAAATATCAAAGGACT
Organism: Oceanospirillum beijerinckii DSM 7166; assembly: GCF_000422425.1. Taxonomy (GTDB): domain Bacteria; phylum Pseudomonadota; class Gammaproteobacteria; order Pseudomonadales; family Halomonadaceae; genus Oceanospirillum; species Oceanospirillum beijerinckii. Next base: position 32,800 of record NZ_AULT01000039.1, on the reverse strand, counting down.
GAGCCGCCACCTGGGCAACACGATCCTCAGCGGATAAGCCCAGAGAAACCCGGTTACCCAACATATTGTTGAGCATGCCTCTGTGCTCAACCATGGCACCTTTTGGTGTACCGGTAGAGCCTGAGGTAAAGACTACATAAGCCAGGCTATCAGCCGTTGTCTGCACAGGCAGAGCCGCTTCGTTATCTACCTTCTGATTACTCGTCTCCTCATTAGTAGCTTGCCAATGGTCCTCAATAATACACAGCGCCACAGAACGACCGGTGGCCGCACTCACGCGGGCAACCAGTTCATCCGCTTCTTTTCTGAATTGAGCAGAAGCGGCAAGTACCGGAGCCTCACTCTGAATCAGCAAGTGCTCCAAACGGGAAGCCGGCAGGCCTGGGTCCAGCGGCATATAAGCCGCGCCAGCCTTAAAGGTGGCGATAATGGTATTCAGGAAAGGCAGGCCCCGTTCTGCCAGTAATGCCACCAGCTGTTCAGGCTTGGCCCCCATCTCAACCAGAGTATGACCAATGCGATTACTGCACAGATCCAGCTCACGATAGCTCTGTTGTTGATCCATGCAGACCGCAGCAATTTTACCCGGCTGCTCTGCAACCTGACGAGCAAACAGCTCAGGATAGCTGGCATTTAGTGGCAAGTCAGAGCCTATGCCCTGCGGCTCACCCTCTTGCGGCCCTTTTCCTAGATAATCAGCAAAATTATTAGCACTTTGATTAAACTCAGCCAGTTGCTGCTGTTCCTGGGCACTGATCAGTGTCAGATCCGCCAATTTGGCATCGCCATGTTCTGCCAGAGACAACAGCATATGCTGCATCAGCCCTAGTAGCTTATCCACAGAGACCGAGCGGAAGCGCTCAGGTAGGAAAGTAAACTGCAGTTCCAGTCGGGAACCCGGCAGTACATCAATCAGCAGTGGGTATTCGGTCTGTACTCTATCTTCGATAAAGTCGATCTGGCAGTCCGGCAGACGGCTAGCCATACCATTATCCATAGGGGCATTGGCAAATACCATCACACTGTCAAATAGAGACTGGTCGGCGTCTACCTCGGTACACTGCTGAATATCGGTTAATGGCAGGTATTCATGCTGACGCAGAGTCAGATTGAGTTCCAGCAACGCCTGTAACCAATCACTGACTCGGGTGTCCTCATCTAGAACGACCCGCAATGGCAGGGTCTGAATAAACAAGCCCTGCATGCCATCGGCACCATCCAGATCAGCGGGACGGCCCGCAACGGTCACGCCAAACAGTACATCCTGACGATCATTACAACGGGCCAGTAATAATGCCCATGCGGCCTGAACCAGAGTATTAACCGTTATCTGTTGCTGCTGACAGAAAGTACTTAACTTTCTGGTTTCCTCAACGCCCAGTACCAGTTGACGATGATTGCTATCACTATTAGAAGAGCCAATATCAGAAGAACCCGCCAGCGGAGCACTCTCCATAAATGGCAGAGCAGTTGGGGTATCAAAACCTACCAGTGTCTGCTGCCAGAATGAGCGCGCTTCATCCATCGGCTGATTGGCAAACCAACGCAGATAATGCTGGAAAGGCCGCACCGGAGATAACACCGCCAAATCGCCATTTTTATGGGCCTGATAACACTGCAACAGTTCATCCAGTAGCAGGCCAAAGCTCCAAGCATCACTCAGCGCATGGTGTGCACTATGGCACAGGACAAAACGCTGATCAGATAAACGGAATACTCTTAACCAGGTCAGAGGTGCCTTTTCCAGAGATAGGGGCTCCACTCTCTCCTGTAATAGGGCGCTATCGATGTAGCTTTGTTGGCGTTCTGCGCTTAGGTCGCTGATATCATCCCAGATCAGGCTTGTATCAAGCTGACGCAAAACACACTGTAACGGTTGCTCCAGATCACGCCATAAAAAGACGGTTCTTAGCACAGGGTGTCGCTCAACCAACTGTTGCCAGGCCGAAATCAATGCAGCCTGATTCAGAGGACCATCCCACTGCAGACAGGTCTGTGCCAAATAATCCGACTGATCGGATTTCAGGGACTGAATCACCATGCCATGCTGCATCGGCGTCAGGGGATACAGATCCTCAACCTGCAGCCATTCCACTGACAGGCCTTCCAAAACGACCTGCTCAGGGCATAGAGGGAAAGCACTTTGTTCCACAGATGTCTCTTCGGCATCTATGCTAGCAGCAATAACATCCAACAGAGACACCAGTTCAGCCGTTAGCTCAGTAGCCATATCCCTTGTGGTACCTGCACCCAACTGACCCTCCATGCGGATACCCAGCTCACCATCCTGACGAAACACGGAAATAATCAGAGGAATATCAGTCACCAGGTTATCCTGGTGCGCAACTAAAGAGCCCAGTGGCATCTGGCTATCCCAGTCACCCAACCAGCGCACCCAGGCCTGAGGGGCAGGCAGCTCCAGCAGAGGTTCCAGCAGGTACTCATTATCGGTCAAATAACGTAGAACACCATATTCCGCACCGCCCCTAGGCATCGCTTGCAAACGATCACTGACCTGCAGCCAGTCATTCTCAGTCTCACCGCTTAAGCCTTCGACAATCAGAGGCACCGGCAGATCCAATGCTCCAGACAGCTGGCTGGCATCAATACCCGTTCGAGATAACACATCATCAACAGGTAAAACATTCAGATCGATACGCGCAGCACTGACCGCCAACGCCAGGGTATCCGTATCTTGCTGACGAGCCAGCAAGGCCGCCAGTGCCGAAGTCACCAGAGATACCGGCGTAACAGTACGGGATTGTATCAGGGCCTTAATATTTGCCTGACTCTCAACCGATAACGTCAGCTCTGAGGCCTGCGTATCGAATGATTCATGAACAGCAAATTCCGGCGCAGCCAGTTCCAGCCCGGCATGCTCCAGCCAGTACTCCCAGGATTCTTCCAGATCTTCAGACAAAGCACGCTGCTGTTCAGCTTCCAGATAACGCATCTGCTGGAAACCCGATGTCGCCAGTACCGGTTGACTGTTCGGGGATTGTGTACTCTCCTGGGATTGGGTATATACACGAGTCAGATCAGCCAGCAACAAAGGCCAAGCAGCAGTGTCCAGTGCCAATGGATGGGCACATAACAATAGATGCTGATCAGATAGCGCAGCACCCAGCCAGGGCTGATCATTTTGCTGCATGTCTACAAATAGCGATGCAGCCAGTGTATCCACTGATGCGCTATCTATCTGATCTGCAGCGATCACAGTAACACCAGAAGCCTGTCGGTTCTGACTCTGCAGCCACTCCCCCTGTTCATTTTGAACCAGAGTGAAAGGATAATAGTGCTGCTGTAACTGACTTAGTGCAGTCGCCAATGTTTCCTGCTGCATAGCATCTGGTAGCTGTAACAGACACCATAGAGGACGCATCTCCCCTTCCAGGCGCTGTTGCTGACCAGGGGTAAAAGGTACCACCTTACGTACATCAGTAGTCTCAGCACTATCCTTCTGCAGATCTTCTGCATCACCATCAATGGCGGCGGCCAGAGTAGACAGAGTACGGTATTGGAACGCCAGAGCAGGCGTTAGAGCTAACCCTAACTTCTGGGCACGGGTAATCACCTGCAACAGCATGATGGAATCCCCGCCCAAGGCAAAGAAGTTGTCATTAACACTGATCGCATCCCGTTGCAGCAGATCACTCCAGATCTGTGCCAGGGCAATTTCACTCTCTGTCACCGGTGGTTGATGATTCTCTGATACCTCGGTCACCACAGGTGCAGGAAGGCGTTTGTAATCCACCTTACCATTGCCGGTCACAGGAATCTGGTCCAGCTGTACGATCTCATCCGGCACCATATACGCTGGTAACTGCTGCCCCAGATCGTGTTTAAGCTTCTGAATATTCAGATCGCCCTCTGCCACCAGCCAGGCAACCAGTCGAGCCGGACGCTTGTCCTCCTGCCACAGGTTGGCGACGGCCTGACGAATACTCTTAGAAACTTGGCTCAGGTGATAAGCCACTTCATCCAGTTCAACCCGATAACCACGAATCTTAACCTGATTATCCTGACGGCCCATAAAGCGCACCGTACCATCAGATAACCAGCAGCCTCTATCACCGGTACGGTAGAACAGCGTTTTTTCCACAGCAGTATCTTCTGCAGACAGGTCCTCCAGAGCAGGTAAAGAGACAAAGCGCTCAGCGGTCATTGCAAGCAGTTGATGGTAACCATCCGCCAGACCTTCACCACCCAGATAGATCTCTCCTGGCACACCGCTCGGCAAGGGCTGTCCCTTCTGATCCAGAATACGCACCTGGCGATTGGGCTGAGGGCCACCCAGTGATAGCAGATCAAGCGCTTCATCAGCACAAACCTGAGCCATATCTAATGGATTTAACAACGCCCCCACAGTCGCTTCACTTGGACCATAGTGGTTATATACCGACAATTTAGGTGCCAGCGCCTGAATCTGTTGCAACAGGCCTTTTTCCAGTGCTTCACCACCCAGCAACAAACTGTGCCTTGGTAGTAAACGTGCATCAGACTTGGCAGACAGCAAACCTTGCAGGTGACCTGGTGTCAACTTCAGGACATCAATACGCTGCTGGGCAAACAGATCCGCCAGAGCAGAAGCATCAAAACGGGTGTTATCATCCACCAGGTGCAGATAACCACCACTAAGCAAAGCGCCAAATAACTGGGTATTGCCCAAATCTGCAGCCAGGGTCGAGACACTGGCAAAACGACAGGCCTCAGGTAGTGACAGAGCATCCAGGATACCCTGCGTATAAGCGATGATTGCTCTATGACTGACTGCCACCCCTTTAGGTGTACCTGTAGAACCCGAGGTATAGATCAGATAAGCCGTAGCATCTGCGGTCGGTGCAGGCAGAGAGGCTTTAATAGCTAAGCCATCCACGCTCTTCTCGTCTAGCGCAAACTCTTTAAGCTGCAGCAATTTGACGTCTGCCGTTTCCTGATTCTGGGCCAGAGCATTCTGCAGTGACTCAGACAGGCAAGGCGCAGACAGAACCAGACGCGCCCCGCTATCAGCTACGATAGCAGCCAGACGGCCCACAGGCTGACTAGTATCCAGAGGCACATAAATTAAGCCCGCTTTCAATGCCGCAACCAGTGCTACAACCTGATCCACTGAACGGGATAAGGCTAATGCCAGAGTATCACCTGGTGTCAGCCCCACAGTCAGACAACGCTGAGCCAATAGATCAGAACGCTGATCCAGTTCAGCATAGCTTAGGCTACGTTGTCCATCCCCCACGGCTTCCCGCTCAGGATACGCGGCCACCTGATTGGCAAAAATCTCAGCCACACTGGCTGTAGACAACTCCAGGGCTTTACCCTGCCCCCACTGTTGCTGCTGTAAACGATCCTCAACAGATAACCAGTTCAAATCAACCAGAGGCTGTTCCGCCTGAGCTACAAATGCCTGTAGTAACTGCTTTAGATGACCCAACAGTAGGTCAATGGTCTGATCACTGAAACGCTGTCGTTGATAGCTCAACAACAATTGCAGCCCCTCGCCCTCCAAGCCCGCAATCAGTGACACAGGATAACTGTTACGACCACGGGTCTGACGGATACCATCAACCATCTGACCATCATCCAGAGGCTGCATACTCAGCCCCAGCTCCCCGCTTTCATTCTCATCAAACGGGAAGTTCTCAAACACAAAAATGGAATCAAACAGGGCCGCATCACCCCCCCACATCACTCAGACCTTTCAGACGGACCAATGGCGAGTGCTCATACTGGCGCAGATCACCATTCAAAGCGTGTAGCTGCTTTAACCAGTCCGCCACAGAAACGGTTTCATCCCACCGCAAACGCAATGGCAGAGTGTTGATAAACAAGCCAACCATCTCATCAGCCCCTGGCGGATTATCTGGGCGGCCAGAAACTGTCACCCCAAACAGGGCTTCCTGACGACCAGCCAGAGACCCCAGCAATACTCCCCAGGCACCCTGTAACAAAGTGTTCAGCGTCAAACCTTGCTGCTGACAAAAGTTCTGCAGGGCTTGCCACTGCTCGCCCTGAATATCGATAGTCTGCTCACCATAGGGTAAACCTGGTGCCGGTGTGAATGCCGTATCCAGCTGCGGCAGAGGTGTTGAAGAAGTAAAGCCCTGTAGCTGTTCACGCCAGAAGGCTTCTGCCTGAACCTCATCCAGGCCGTCCAACCAGGTAATATAATCGGCAAATGGCGTAGTTTCAGGCAGAGAAGGAACGCTACTAACACCTGAGATAGCACCGCAGTGATAAGCATAGCGATTGAACCAGTCGGACATTAACAGTCCAACACTCCAACCATCCAGTAACAGGTGATGATAGGACCACAGCAGCTGCCAGCGGCTCTCTTCCAAACGGAACAGGCGCAAACGCATCAACGGTGCCATCTCCAGGTTAAAGCCCTCACTGGCATCCTGTTCCAGCATAGCTTCAAGCTCTGCTTCATCTCTGTGCTGCCAATCTTCAACCTGCAGTGGTAGCTCAACTTCTCGTTGTACCAGCTGCAGAGGGGTATCTAACCCCTCCCAGACAAAGGCAGTGCGCAGAATACTATGCCGCTGCAGCATATCTCTCCAGGCGGCTTCAAATGCCTGCAGATTCAGGTCCCCCTTCAATTCCACTCGGGTTTGAATGAAATATTCGGTAGACTCCGGTTGTGCCACGGAGTGAAACAACAACCCCTGCTGCAGAGGGGACAATGAATAAATACTATCGATCATATCGTGCATATATGTTTCCTATAACCCTCAATTCCTATGCCCCTATTGGGTCTTATCCTTAGACGCTGAACCAAATCGTTTCAGCAGCGAGTTCAATGTGTTCTGATCTAGGTTTTTAGCCATAGGGAAATCTGAAGGGGTCAGCTGGCCAGCTTCAGGGTTCAGGCAATGGTCAATCAGGCTTTGCAGATGTCGGACAAATTGCTCCAGGTGTGCCTGCTGTGCCTGACGGGAATCACGCTGACCACCATAGGTCCACTCCAGGCACAAGTAGCCATCGACAATCTGGGTAGTCACATCCAATTCATACTCACAGTGGTTATCTGCGCCTCGCTCCAGCGGCTGACACTCACTGGTTTCATGTAGAGGACCATCATCCTCATCCTGCTGAACAACCCCGAAGTACTCGAAAGACACCGCTGAACGACGCGCCTCAGATGAAGAACCGAATGGATTGTTTCCGCTCAGATAGCGCAGAGCGCCATAACCGATACCGTGATCAGGTACCGCTCTGAGCTGATCCTTGATCTGACTCAGGGTCTGTCCAGGGTTCTGGGCAGAAGCTACAGACAGCTTCAGCGGATAAACCGAGGCAAACCACCCCACAGTACGGCTGATATCCAGACGGTCACTGCCTCCGGTACGACCGTTATGCTCCATATCCAGTCGGATATCCTGTTGGCCACTCCAGTCACTCAGCGTCATCGCCAGGGCTGCTGCCAGCATCTCTTCTGGACGGGTTCGATAGGCCTTCTGAGCTTCATTCAGGAATTCAGCGGTACGTTTTTTGTCCAGCTTAGTGCTCAGGGTAATGGCATCGGCCACCTTATGAGAGGCATCCGAATGCGCCACAGGGACACTGAATTCAATATCCTGCTGCTGCCACCAACTCTGCTGACGGACCAGGCGCGCCTGAGTTGCAGGCGCACGCCAGTACTGTGCCCATTGACGATAGGAACTGGTTTTCTCAGGTAACTGCAGTGTCTCACCGTTAACCAGCTGACCATACAGGCTAACAAAGTCATCCTGCAGTAGATTCCAGGAAACGGTATCAATCACCAGGTGGTGAATAGCCCAGTAAAGCCTTTGCTGGCCGTTAGCTAGATTCACTAGTACGGCTTGGCTAATAGGACCATTTTGAATATCCAATCCTGCCGCAAATGGTGTCAACGCAGTCTCTAGGTCATCCTCTTGCACATCATTCAATGTGGTGAAGCGCAGAGCTCCTTCAATACCGCCGTAATATTGCTTCCAGCCTTGCTCAGAAGGCTTAAAACGCAGGCGCAAAGCATCATGATGATTAACCAGGCTATAAAGCACACGTTCTACCAAGGTGGCATTCAATTCACCCTCATATTGACAAAGTATGGCCTGATTCCAGTAATTCCCTTGTTCAAAGCCATGTCCAAAGAACCAGTGCTGAACAGGTAGTAGCGGTACCGCGCCAGACAAGAGACCCTGTTCGGTTTCTGTCTGCTCCATATTTCTGGCAGCCAGGGCCAAATCAGCAATAGTACGCTGCTGGAAAATAAGCTTCGGCGTCAGGGTGACACCCTGCTGTCGTGCCCGAGAAACCAGCTGCAATGCCAGAATGGAGTCACCACCAAGAGCAAAGAAGTTGTCGTTGCTCCATACCTGCTCCAGTCCCAACAGGTTTTGAATCAGTTCGCACAACAACGCTTCACTGGCATCTGCCGCTGCAACCTTTTCAACCGCATGAGTTTCAGGACGAGGCAGCGCCTTACGATCCACCTTGCCATTGGCATTCAGTGGCAGGGCATCCAGCTGCATAAACAGCTCTGGCACCATATAACCTGGCAGCTGTTTCTGTAACTGCTCACGCAAGGTATCAGCAGTTGCATTGTTGCCAAGCCCTGCTTCAGACACCCAATAGGCCACCAGCTGACGCACACCTCTATCATTGCGAGGGGCAGTCACAACGGCTGCTTTTACCTGTGCCAGATCGGTCAGACGGTTTTCAATTTCACCCGGTTCAATACGGTGGCCGCGCACCTTAACCTGGAAATCCTTACGACCCAGATACTCGATATTGCCATCCGGTAACCAGCGCCCCATATCACCGGTGCGATAGAAACGCTCTCCTGGCGCAAAAGGGTGATCAATAAAGGCTTGCTTAGTGCGTTGCTCATCACGCCAGTAACCTCGTCCGACACCAACACCGGCAACACAGATCTCCCCAGGCACACCAATAGGCTGAGGACGCAGGGCATCATCCAGAATAAAGAGCAGGTTATTTGGCGTCGGCTGGCCGATAGGTACCGGGCGACGTGCATCCAAACCACTCTGACGAATGGCATAAAAGGCGACATCATCCGAACACTCTGCCGGGCCATAAGCATTCATTAACGGAATATCCGGGAAACGCTGCAACCAGCGATTCGCCAATGCCGGAGGCAGGGCTTCACCAGTTGGGATCAACCAACGCAGAGATGTCAGGCTGGCCTTATTCTGCTGTTTTTGCTGTTCCACACAATCCAGCAGACCTTGAATAATCGCCGGTACCGCTTCTAACAGAGTGATGCCATATTCATCTATCGCCGCCAGCAAGCGTTCAGGGTTATGGGCCACTTCATCCGGCAGGATACGTACCTGAGCGCCCACCACAGGTGCTGCCAGGAACTGCCAGACAGAGATATCAAAGGCCTGAGATGCCGTCTGAGCGATCACATCTCCTTCACCCAGTCCCAAAGAAGGCTGTTTGCCAAACATATTGTTCAGCATACCCTTATGCTCCACCATCACCCCTTTTGGCGTACCAGTGGAGCCTGAGGTAAACAGTACATAGGCCAGGTCATCAGGCGTACACGGCAGATTCAACGCACTCGTATCACCTTCAAGCCAGTGATCCTCAATAATCAGCAGTTGGCTCTGACGATTATGTACCAGCTGTTGTGCACGCTCACGACAGGAACGGGAAGCAACCAGCAGCGGCTCACCACTCAGCTCAAGCAGCTCAGCCAAACGACCATCAGGCAAACTTGGGTCCAATGGCATATAAGCCGCACCGGCTTTAAAGGTGGCAACCATAGCGGCCATCAGGCCAGGATCACGCTCACCCAACAGCGCGACCAGTTTTTCGCCACCATTGCAAGCTTGTAACGCCTGATGCATCACCTGGGCCAGGCGATTTGTGCGCTGATCCAGTTCGGTATAACTCAGGCTTTCTTCAGTACCAGAAAGCGAATCAGCTCCAGCAAAATGTACCAGTGGACGCTGGCCATGGCGTTGTACCTGCTGGCTAAAGTGATCGTTATAGCCCTGACTCAGGTCGAAGCTTGATTCAGAAGAGCGGCTTAGCTCAGAAAAGCGGTTTAGATCAAAGTTCTGGGCCACAGCATTAAAACTTTCCAGTAACTGAGTCCGTTCCTGAGCCGATAGCCAGTCCAGCTGCGCCATAGGTGCTTCAGGCTGGGCCAGAGCCACAACCAGTAACTGCTGCCAGTGATTAAGCCATTGTTGCATACCGGCTGATTCAAACAGCGCAGCATCAAAGTACAATCTTGCACTGATACGGGTGCCGTCATCATAAACTTCCCAACTCTGAGCAAACTGAGCAGCACCGGATGGCATATCCATTTCCGACAGCTGCAAGCCTGGCCAGGAGTCGCTGTCCAGCTGAGTGTTTTCCATGGATAGCATTACCTGGAACAGCGGCGAACGCTCAAAGTCGCGCTCTTTTACCAGGGCATCGACAACACGCTCAAACGGAATATCCTGGTGTTCCTGGGCCTCCAGTACTCTTTGTCCAACCTGAGTCACCAGCTGGGCAAAGCTCTGCTGATGATCAACCTGACTGCCAATCACCAGAGTATTAACAAAACAGCCCAACATATCCTGGGTCTGCAGCTGTTGACGACCCGCAACAGGAGTCCCCACCCGAACATCATTTTGATTACAGTAACGGGATAACAGGGCATGCAGAGCCGACATCATTACCACAAATACCGTGGTATTGTGCTGGCTGGCGTAAGCCCGCAGCTTCCCTGTCAGATCCTCTGGCAATGCCAGCTGCACATCACCGGCAGGCAGATGGGCTTCCTCAGCGGCAGCCGGATACTCTACCGGCAGATTCAGCACATAAGGCTCATCACCCAGGGTATTGCTCCAGTACTCCAGCTGACCTGAGAACATCTCCTGCTGCTCTGGCGCCTGCTGCCATACACTATAATCTGCGTACTGTAGAGACAGTGCCGGTAGCATCGCAGTGCTCTGATCCCGATTAGCGGCATAACACTGAGCCAGTTCATCCATAAGGATCTGCACGGACCAGTCATCAGTAATAATATGGTGCTGAGTAATGATCAGTACCGCTTCCTGCTGTCCTTCTCCTTGCTCTTGTCTTAACAACAGCTGAGACCGTATTGGAGATTCCTCCGCCAGATCAAAAGGATTACAGGAGTGAACCTGTAGCGCAGCACCTACCTGCTCCTGCCAGTTATCATCCGCCAGCTGACTAACTTCCAGAGCAGGTATCTCACTGCCAATAAAGAAGTAAGGTATTTCGTCCTGAACACGGATGCGACTACGCAGAATCTCATGCCGTTGCGCCAATTGCTCAAATGCCTGACACAGGGCCGAAACATCCAGAGCACCTGTTAGCTTAAGAGCAAAAGGTACATGGTACTGATTGCTACCAGGTTCCAGCTGATCCAGAGTCCATAGACGGCGCTGTTCAAAGGACAGAGGCAGCTGATCAGGTCGTTCAATAGCATCCGGCAGCAAGCTCGCGCCTTGACGCTGACCAGCCGTATCCTCACCACGAAGCTCATCAATACGTGATGCTAATGCCGCCATATCCGACAATTCAAACAGATCTCTTAGCGGCAGATTCAACTCCCATTGCTGCTGAATCTGTGCTAGTAGACGGGTTGCCAACAGAGAATGACCACCCAGGGCAAAGAAATTATCATCCGCACTGATATCCAGTTTACTTTCGCCTGCTCTTGGCTTAACCAGCAGCTGCTGCCAGAGAGCGGCCAATTGCAGCTCAGTGGCGGTTTCCGGCATACGACGCATACGCTGGCGGGTTTGCACCGGACGCTTGGTCAGCGCCTTACGGTCAATCTTGCCATTGCGACTTAGAGGCATTTCCGCCAGTTCAACCAGCAGGCTCGGCACCATATAAGCCGGTAACTGCTCTGCCAGCCATGTACTTAGATCTGCGGCATCTTTTACGCCTTCCACTCTGACCCAGTAGCCCACCAGCTGACGCTCGCCACGGCTATTTTCCGGTGCAACCACAGCGGCAGTACTGACAGCAGGATGTAACTCAAGACGACTTTCAATCTCACCAGGTTCAATACGATGGCCACGTACCTTAACCTGGAAGTCCTTACGGCCCAGATACTCAATACTGCCATCCTCACGCCAGCGGCCAAGGTCACCGCTAAGATAGAAACGTGCCTCTGGCTTCAGCGGGTGCTTCACAAACACTTGACGTGTGCGCTCGGTATCCTGCCAATAACCAAGACCGACACCCACACCTCCGATACCTATCTCACCCGGTATACCTGGCGGTAGCAGACGACCCGCTTCATCCAGAATAAAGAGTTCATTATTGGCGGTCGGACGGCCAATCGGTACAGGCTGAGAAGCGTTTAATGCAGTACGAATAGGATGGAAAGCCACATCATCGGCACATTCAGCCGGGCCATAGGCATTCATCATAGGTACAGCAGGGAAACGGGCCAGCCATTCGTTAGCAAGGGTTGCCGGTAAAGCTTCCCCTGTTGGCAATAACCAACGCAGACTATTCAGTGTTGTTACCTGATTTTCTTCTGAACAGCTTTCTTCCGAACGATTTTCTGCTGCATCCAGCATGCCTCGAATAACAGCGGGTACGGATTCCAGCAGACTGATACTGTGTTCATCCACCGCAGCCAGCAACTGTTCCGGATCATGGGCAATACAATCCGGCAGAATAACCACACTGGCACCAGTGACCGGCGCAGCCAGCAACTGCCAGACAGAAATATCAAACGCCTGCGAAGCCGTCTGTGCGATCACATCCTGTTCGGATAATCCCAGTGAAGTATCTGCTGGGCATTTACCAAAGATATTGTTCAGCATGCCTTTTTGCTCAACCATCACACCTTTAGGCGTACCGGTTGAACCTGAAGTGAACAGGACATAGGCCAGACTATCCGGACCACCGTTATCAATCTGCAGGGCTATCTCACCCTGCTCTGATAACCAGTGTTCTTCCACTTCCAGCAACTGACAGCCACAGTTTGATGCCAGACGCTCCGCCCGTTCACGACAGCTAGCTGTGGTGACCAGCAGAGGAGCTTTACCCAGTGCCAGCAGTTCAGCCAGACGGGTATCCGGCAGGCCTGGATCCAATGGCAGATAAGCGCCACCACTACGTAGCGTAGCCACCAGGCTGGTCAGGAAAGGCAGACCTCGGTCACCTAAGACAGCCACCAGAAGCACCTCGGCCTGAAGCAAGCCAGCCTGCCGATAAGCCAGCGCAAGATTACGGCTGCGCTGATCCAGTTGTTGGAAACTGAGCGACTGATCAAGACAACTGGCGACAATTTTCTCTGGCTGCTCAGCCACCTGATGGGCAAATAGCTCGGCAAAACTAAGCTGTAGTGGGAAGTCCCGTTTAGAACGGTTAAAGCTCAGAACCTGCTCCTGCTCAGCAGCAGTCAGCAGACTAAAGTCCGTTACAAAACCTTCTGGCGTTGCCAGCCCCTGCTCCAGCAAATGTAACCAGTGCTGCAACAGTCGTTGTATACGGGCCTCGGAGAACAGGCTGCTGCGGAAGCTGGCTCGAAGCAGTGCATCACCACCTCGGTCCCCCAGATCAAAGCTCAGATCAAACTGGGCATCAATCCCAGGCATATCCAGTTCTTCCAGGGTCAGATTCGGCCAGTTATGTTGCTTCAGATCGGCCTGTTCCATCGATAGCATCACGCTGAATAGAGGGGAACGTTGCAGGTCTCTTTCCCGCACCAGGCGTTCAACCACGCGCTCAAACGGCACATCCTGATGCTCTTGAGCATCAATCACACTTTGACCGATCTGCTGAATCAGCTCATTAAAGCTCAGCTTATCGCCAGCTTGCTGACTGCGAATCACCAGAGTATTAACAAAGCAGCCAATCATGCCGTGTGTTTCCGGATGATGGCGACCAGCAACAGGCATACCCACACGAATATCCTGTTGACTGCTATAACGATGCAACAGCAGATGCAGTGTCGCCATATAGACGATAAAAGGTGTTACCCCCTGCTGCTGAGCATACTGCTGTACCGCCTGATACAGCTCTGTGGATAAGGTGATATCACAGAAATCACAGGCCTTGTCATCACCGGCAGCAGTATGAGCATCCTGAGGCAATTGCAGACGATAATCCCCTTCACCCAGGGTTTCTTGCCAATAAGCCAACTCTTTTTCATCTCGTTGCTGTTGCTCAGGACGACGCTGCCAGAGACTGTAATCCACATACTGGGCACTTGTGGCCTGCAGATCAGTAGATGTTTGAACCTGCTTGTTTTGATCCTGCTCGTTCTGATCTAACCGAGCCTGATAACACTCCGCCAGTTCATCCAGTAGCAGGCCGACCGACCAGTCATCACCTACGGAGTGATGCAGAGTCAGTAATAGCACCCCTGTTTCTGCTGTCGCAACCTCAGCCTCTGAGGTTGACTGTTCCTGAACATACAGCAGATGTGTACGAATCGGCGCTTCCGTTGCCAGATCAAATACTTGATTGCTTTCCTGAGTCATCTGAGCTTCGAGAACAGCATCCCACTGCTCGGCACGGATAGCCTCCGTCACCATTTCAGGAGACTCGGCGCTGATAATCAACTCAGGATCATTATCCATTACTTGGACACGGCTACGCAGAATCTCATGGCGCTGCACCAGATCAGCAAAGGCCTGTACCAATGCCTGAATATGCAGCTCACCGTTAAAGCGAATGGCAAACGGCATATTGTACTGGCTGCTGTCTGGTTCCAGCTGACTCAGGAACCACAAACGTTGCTGAGCATAAGACAGAGGCAGACGCTCGGGCCGTTCAATACCGGATAACGTTTGGGTCTGCTGATGGCTGGCGTTATCAATCTGCTCCGCCATAGCCGCCACCGTAGGGTGATCAAACAGGGTGCGTAAACGCAGATCTACAGCAAAGGTCTGGCGTACCTGCGCCATAATGCGGGTAATCAGCAGAGAGTGGCCACCCAGGGCAAAGAAGTTATCTTCGACGCTGAACCCTTCAACACCTGACTCTTCCACGCCCTGTTCTTCCAACTGCAGCGCTTCAGCCCAGATACGGGCTAACTGACGCTCTGTTTCCGTGCGTGGGGCAATAACCTCACGTACTTCAGGCGCGGGAGTCATGTCCAACAGTG
The DNA here is from genome assembly GCF_000422425.1 of Oceanospirillum beijerinckii DSM 7166. Lineage (GTDB taxonomy): Bacteria > Pseudomonadota > Gammaproteobacteria > Pseudomonadales > Halomonadaceae > Oceanospirillum > Oceanospirillum beijerinckii. The sequence continues at coordinate 17,715 of NZ_AULT01000039.1, read as the reverse complement.
CTTTACGATCAATCTTGCCGTTACGGGTTAATGGCAGACTATCCAACTGGACAAAACGTGCAGGCACCATATAAACCGGCAAGGCATTAGACAGAGCCTGACGCAATACTGATTCAGAAATGCCGACTGATTGGGAACTGGCTGTTGCTTCAGTACTAACAGAAACTTCGTCTGTAGCAACCCAATAACTGACTAACTGAGAAGCTTCGCCGGCCTCATGCAGCAGGGTAATGGCTTCACCAACACCCGCTTGAACTTCAATACAAGCATCAATTTCGCCCAGCTCAATGCGTTGTCCTCTCAGCTTAACCTGATGATCCAGACGGCCCAGATATTCGACATTGCCATCTGGCAGATAGCGACAACGGTCACCGGTGCGGTATAGACGTTCACCCGCATTAAAAGGCGAAGCAATAAAACTGGCCTGTGTCAGATCTGGCCGCTTCAGATAACCTCTTGCCAACTGAACACCACCAATACAAAGCTCACCTGACACCCCAACAGGCACAGGGTTCTGATATTCATCCAGAATATACAGGCTGGTATTTGGCAGAGGTTTACCAATAGGTAGGGTCGCAGGTATCGACTCCCTTGGGCATAGGTAATAACTGGCATCGATGGCATTTTCAGTAGGGCCATAAAGGTTGTACAGATCTAGATCCATAGCCTGCTGGAAGCGACGCACCAACTCAGCAGATAACGCCTCACCACCACTTAAAACACAACGCAGTTTGCTACACTGTGCCAGACGGCCACTATCCAGCAAACTACCCAGCATGGCAGGCACCAGATCTAACGTAGTGACCTCTTTCTCCTGCACCAGATCAATCAGGTACTCACTGTCCAGATGACCGTCCGGCTTAGCAACTACCAGTCGGGCACCGGATGTCAGAGCCCAGAAAATTTCTGACACGGAGAAGTCAAACATAACCGGTGCTTTATGCAAAATGGCATCATCACCGTTAAGCCGGAACAGGGATTGAATCCAGCACATACGGTTCACAACACCTTTATGCAGGTTCAACACCCCTTTTGGTTGCCCTGTTGAACCCGAGGTATAGAGCACATAGGCCAGATCATCACCTGTGCGGCTAATTGCAGGAGCATCAGATGAATAAGATTCAACTGACACATAGGGTTCAGACTTCGATGAGGCCTGCCATTGATCTAACAGCAGGGTTTGATCTGCTTTCGGGCATACCGCTGTCAGGGATGAGTGGCTCAGAACCACAGTGGCTTCCGCATCATCCAGCATATACTGCAGACGCTGTGCCGGTAGATCTGGAGCCAGAGGCAGGTAGGCAGCACCCGCTTTAAGTGCTGCCAGAGCGGCAACCACCATATCAGCAGATCGTTCCAGACAGATACCGACAATAGGGCCGTGCTCTGGGACCTGCCCAGATGTTTGCTCAACCCCCTTGCTAACACCCTGTTCAAGCAGCCAATGGGCAATCCGGTTGGCTTTTTCGTGCAGTTGCTTATAGGTCAATTGCTGGTCTTCAGCCTCCACAGCAATGGCATCAGGGGTACGGTTATGCTGAACTTCCAGCATTTCGGTCAGAGTTGCAGGTGCCTGGAAGTCCTGTTCGGTCTGATTCCATAGCTCCAGTTGCTGGTGACGTTCTTCAACACTGAGCAGGTTATACTGGTACAGTCCTTGCTTAGGTTCTGCGATAACCGCTTCCAGCAGGTTGACCCAGTGATTCAACCAACGCTGTACCGTACTCTGATCGAACAGAGCACATCGGTAGCCAAAGATAAGCAGCAGATCCTTTTCGTCATCAATCACATCGGCACACAGGTCAAAGGCGCTGATGCGATTTTCAACCACAACCTCTTCCACCTGATTATCGCCCCAATCCAGCTGTCCCAGACGATGCTGGTGCATGGTGAACAGCACCTGGAACAATGGCGATACCGACAGGTCCCTGTCATGACTCAGTGTCTCTACTACTCTTTCAAACGGTACATCCTGATTGGCTTGAGCGTCAATCATGGTCCGATGCAGCTGAGCCACCAACTCATTAAAGGAGTTTTCCGGTGCCAGATCACTACCAATCACCAGGGTATTAACAAAACAACCTACGATGGGATGGGTTTCAGGCTGGCTACGTCCCGCAACTGGAGTACCCACCTGAATTCTCTGTTGACCACTATAGCGGCCTAGCAACAGGTGCAGGCTGGCCATCATAACGGTAAAAGGTGTTACGGCACGTTCAGCGGCATAACGACGAATGGAGTCCGTTAGCGAAGGTTGCAGAGTGACCCGGACATCGCCACTACGGTAATCCTGTGCATCTTTCTGCTGACTACGCGGACGATCCGTAGGTAGTTCAAGGATATAAGGATCATGACCCAGGGTCTGCTCCCAGTATTGCAGCTGCTGATCAAACAGAGCCTGCTGCTCAGGTCGACGCTGCCAGAGACTGAAGTCCACATAATCAATAGGTAAATCTGCCAGAATAGGACGGCGATTTTCCCTACGAGCCAGACGGATCTCTGCCAGTTCGGTTAACAGGTTATAAATCGACCAACCATCAGTCACCGCGTGGTGCTGCACACATAGGAAAATAGCTTCATCCCGCTGCGGATGCTGATATAGGAAAGTACGAATCGGGGCCTGATGCTCCAGTTCAAAATCCCGAGCCACTTCTTCAGGCATAACCTGATGAGCGAGTTGAGCCCATTCCAATTCTGATACTTGTACTAACTGAAAATTGGCCTTCTGCTGCTGATCAAAGCTCAGCCAGGGGGTATCACCTTCGGACTGAATACGGCTACGCAGAATCGGATGACGCGCAACCAGAGCATTAAGATCTGACTCAAACAGGGCGACATCTAATGGGCCACTGAAGCGCAGTGCAAATGCGGTATTGTATTGAGAGCTACCCTGTTCCAGCTGGTCCAGGAACCAGAGTCTTTGTTGAGCAAAAGATAAAGGCAGGCGATCAGGACGCGGCTGTTTAGTCAGCACAGAGCCACTACCCTCGGCACCTGACTCACCTCCGTCAATTAATGCGGCTAAGCGGGCAATGGTGTTCTGTTCAAACAGGGTGCGTAGCGGCAGCTCCTGCTTAAAGGACTCTCTGATTCTAGCCATCACTCGGGTCGCCAGCAGTGAGTGACCACCCAGAGCAAAGAAGCTATCTTCAACACCCACATCTTCACGCTGCAGAATATCAGACCAGATCTTTGCCAATTCACGTTCAGTGTCATTACGAGGCGCAACCGGTTCAGAGGTAGCCAGCGTAATCTGTTTTGCTTCCAGCACCTTACGATCAATCTTACCGTTGGCACTTAATGGCAGCGCATCCAGACGAACCATCACACCAGGTACCATATATTCCGGTAGCTGGGCGGCTAGCGCCTCTTTCAGAACTTTCTCATCAGTGTCACTAATTGCCTGCTCATTTCTGGGAGTCCAATAAGCTACTAAACGACGATTACCACGGGTATCCTGTGGTGCGACTACTGCAGCAGCTTTTACTTGAGGTAGAGCTTCCAGACGGTTTTCAATCTCACCCAGCTCAATACGATGACCCAGAATTTTGACCTGGAAATCCCGACGCCCCAGATATTCAATGGTGCCATCCGGTAACCAACGTCCCAGGTCACCGGTGCGATAGAAGCGCTGCCCTGGATTAAAAGGGTGATCAATAAATACCTGTTCTGTGCGTTCCTGATCCCGCCAGTAACCCCGGCCAACCCCTGTACCTGCGACACAGATCTCACCAGGTACACCAACAGGCTGTATGCGCAGATCATCATCCAGTACATAAAGCTGGTTATTGGCCGTTGGCGAACCCACTGGTAGAGGATGGGTTGGATCCAGGTCCTTATCCCGAATGGCATGAAATGCCACATCATCAGAACATTCCGCTGGGCCATAGGCATTCATAATCGGAATTTGTAGGAAGAATTCCAGCCATTCATTAGCTAGTGCAGGAGGCAGAGCCTCACCGGTAGCAATCAGCCAACGTAGCCCAGAAAAGGGCTGAGCATCACCCTTAGCTTGCCTGTCTTTTGCTTCATCCAATAGACCTCGCATCATGGCCGGAACCGCTTCTAACAGGGTAATACCCCGTTCAGAGACCGCATCCATCAGTTGCGCAGGATCATGGGCTATACAATCCGGCAAAATCTCTACCCGCGCACCGGTTACCGGTGCGGCCAGAAACTGCCAGACAGAGATATCAAATGCTTGGGAAGCGGTTTGAGCAATGACATCCTGCTCAGATAAGCCCAGGGAACCTGCTTGGGGCTGCTTACCAAAAATATTGTTCAACATGCCCCGTTGTTCAACCATCACACCTTTTGGTGTACCAGTAGAACCCGAGGTAAATAACACATAGGCCAAGCGCTCTGGGGATGAAATAGCCGGTAGAGCGGCTTCATTGCCCTGCAACCAGTGGTCTTCCACAATCACCAGATGACAATCACGCTGCGCCGCCAGTTTCTCAGCCCGGTCACGACAGGATTCAGAGGCTACCAGTACTTGCGCCTGACTCAGCTCAAACAGCTCCTGCAGACGACCATCTGGCAGACCTGGCGCCAGAGGCAGATAGGCACCACCAGCTTTAAAGGTAGCTATCATGGCGCTTAACAGGGGCAGATCACGATCTCCCAGCAGAGCGACTAAAAACTCATCTTGACGGCTTACGTTATGATTCGCACTGTCACTACTCCCAGCGGCGCTGTCGATATTCACACTATGAATTGCGGCACCAGCAGCAATGACATGACCCAGACGGTTAGTGCGTAGATCCAGTTCAGCAAAGCTCAACGTCTGCCCCTGAAAGGCTGCTACAATTTGCTCAGGGCAACGGGCGACCTGTTGTCTAAATAGCTCTGGATAGCCATGTTCCAGTGGGAAGTCCTGTTGAGAACGGTTGAAACCATGTTCTAACTGCTGTTGCTCATCCTTATCAAGAAGGTCCAGCTTATCCAGATAAGCATCCGGTGCCGCTATCATTGCCAATGCCAATTCACGCATATGACGTAACATGGCATCGATGGTTGCTCGATCAAAACGAGCATAGTCATAAGAGATCTTCAGCTCTAGCTCATCATGGGGCATGACAACAATCGTCAAGCCGTAATGAGTATGTACCCCATGCTGCATACCATTCCATTGGAAACTAAACTCACCTTCCAAAATCAGGCGATCAAAAGGGGCATTTTCATAAACCAGCAAAGTATCAAACAGAGCTTCACCACGGGGAAAATCACTCCAGCCCTGAACATCTACCAGGCTGGTGTGCTCATATTCCCGCATCTCCAGGTTATCGAGCTGAATATTTTTCAACCACTCAACCACCCGGGTGTTTTTGGGTAGATTGACACGTAAGGGCTGACTGTTAATAAACAGCCCCACCATTTTCTCTACGCCCGCCAGGCTAGGTGGACGGCCGGAAACCGTTACCCCAAATAACACATCGTTTTGACCACTGTAACGACTGAGCAACAATGCCCATACCCCCTGGAAAAAAGTATTGGGGGTCAGATCGTGCTGACGGCAAAAATTGTGTAGTTGTTTGCTCTGTGCCTCTGAAAAATTAATTTCGGTATCTTCTACCAGTACAGATTCACCGTACTGATTTTTTCTAGCGGCTTTTTCCACAGGTACAGGGGTCGGAGAAGATAAGCCCTGCAAATGCTGTTGCCAGAAATCACGGGCATTATCGGTATTCTGCTTCTGTAACCAAGCGATATAATCACGAAATGGGCGGGGTACTTCCAACTCCGGTTGCACACCCTTGATTAACGCATCATAGACCTTTAGGAAATCCACCAGAATCAGGGAGATACACCAGGCATCCATCAGAATATGGTGGAAACTGCGTACCAGCTCGTAATCATCTTCGCCACGTTGCACCAGTCGGAAACGAATCAGAGGTGGTTTGGCCATGTTAAAACCGGAACGTTGCTCTCGCTGCAACAAATCCTGGATATAGTTGTCCTGCTCCTGACTGTCTTTACCTCTCAGATCAATAATCGTCAGTGGGGTCGCCACCTTTTTATACACAATCTGCAAAGGCTGTTTCTGCGACTTCCAGCTGAAAGCGGTACGCAGCGCTGGATGGGTATCGACTACGGTTTGCCAGGCTTGCTCAAAAGCAGCAACATCAATTCGGCCCTGAATCCGGTAGCGATCCTGCATGATATAAACACCGGAGTCTTCCTGTAGCAAAGAGTGAAACAACATCCCCTGCTGCAAAGGGGAAAGAGGATAAATATCAGCGATATTCTCACGCTGAGTAGATTTCTGAGTCATTATGACAACGTTCCGAACTGTTTATCGTTAAGACACAAAAGCCATAAGGTATTGATATAAAAGGCATTAGTGTCATTACAAAACTTTCGACAGGCAACAGAAAACCCACTCCGCTAGCTAAAGCCAGCGCAGGGAATCATTTCTTAACACTTAAAATGCCCGATCAGCTGTCAATCATCGGGCAGTTATTAGGCCAGGGTCAGGCGCTATCAACCTCATCCAGCAAAGCATTCAGCTCACTATCATCCAGACTGATAAGCAGCTCATCGGACTCCTCAATAACGTCTCCTGAAGACTTTTCCGTTAGGGATGCGACAGATGCCAACTTAAGCACGGTCTTTTGCTCAAAGATATCTCGAGCCGTGATAGCAATCCCTTCCGCCAGAGCACGACTGACCACCTGCAGACTCAGGATGGAATCACCACCAATATGGAAGAAGTTATCGTCTACCCCCACCTGCTCCCGCTCCAGCAGAGAACCGATAATGGAGGCCAAGGCGCGTTCCACATCATTACTTGGTGGTGTATAAGGCACACCGGATTGGGAATCCGGCTCAGGCAGAGCCTTAAGATCCAGCTTACCGTTAGGGGTTAAAGGGAAATGCTGCACAATGACAAAGTCAGCCGGGATCATATAATCTGGCAGAGCCACAGATAGGTGATTGCGCAATACAGCCACATCAATACTGCGACTATCTTCAATAACATAAGCCACCAGGCGCTGACGATCACCGGACTCACGAGCCACAACAACGGCCTGTTTCACGGTTTCATGGCTGTTCAGACGACCTTCAATTTCACCCAGCTCAATTCTATGTCCGCGAATTTTCACCTGATGATCGCGACGCCCCAAAAATTGCAGCTCACCATTGGCCTGCCAGCGTGCCAGATCACCGGTACGGTACAGTCTCTGCCCCTGCGCGGCAGAAACACCTTCAACAAAAGCCTGCGCCGTCTGTTCCGGTTTACCCCGGTAGCCTCTGGCAAGTTGTGGACCTGCCAGATAGATTTCACCGGTTTCTCCAACCGCAACCGCCTCGCCCTGCTCATCCAGCAGATAGACACCCATACCAGGTACAGGCTGCCCAATAGTGACTGGAGATTCGGTACTGAGCTGAGCAGCCGTCGCCCAGACCGTGGCTTCTGTCGGGCCATATTCATTGACCAAGGTCGCAGCAGGGAAGCTCTGATAATGTTTTTCAATCAAGGCTTCCGGGCAGGCTTCACCCGCGACAATCCAAGCCACCAGACTGTTCTGTAACACGGTTCTCTGTTCGGCACTGGCGGCATCAATCATGGCATTAAATACGGAAGGCAATGACAGACCGTGACTCACCTTAAAGCGCGTCATCAGATCCAGCAGCACCTGCACTTCACGCTCATCACCATTAGCGGGCAGAACCAGCTCGCCACCTTGGGATAGCGCCCAGAAGATACCTGCAACGGAACTGTCAAAAGACAGCGAAGACATCATCAGATAGGCTTTTACCGGCTCACGGTAATAGCTCAATCTGGCAGCCAGTGAATAGCTCAGGTTGTCATGGCTGATCTCCACCGCTTTCGGTTGCCCTACGGAACCTGAGGTATAGATCAGATAAGCGATATCATCACGCTCAGGCCCTGCGGCCAGCTCCGAGCTGTTTTCAGACAATGCCAGTTCAGAGTCCAATGTCAGATAGTTCAGGCCCTCTGGCGCAGACTCAGGTTTGTACCCCACGATATAGCGCACACCACTATCCTGCACCATATAGTTGAGTCGCTCCTCGGGATAATCCGGGTCCAGAGGCAGATAAGCCGCACCCGCTTTTAGTACGGCTAGAATTGTCAGTAGCGCATCAATACCTCTTGGCAGATGAACACCAACAATATCACCTTGGGCAACACCTTGTGCCTGGAAATAACCCGCCAGCTGATTAGCTCGAGCATTCATCTCGCAATAACTCAGGGTGCGTTCGCTTTCTCTGACTGCGACATTTTCCGGGTACTGAGCAACCGCTTGCTGCCATCTCTGCAGGAAGGTTTCTGGCTTAGCACTTATATTGGAAACTGTTTCTGTATTGGTAGTCGTTGCTGCATTGGTAGATACAGGGGTCATCAGCTGCCTCTGTTGTTCACCCAATAACGATATGCGGGATAGAGGCACGTCCAGATTTTCTGTCATCGCCTTAAGCAGCTGCTGCCACTGTTCTGCCAGACAAGCTAATGCCTGCTCATCGTAACGGCTTGGGTCAGCCAGCAACTGACAGGCTAAATCAGAGCGGTTATCCGCAAAACACAGTAACTGAATCGCCCCTGGCGCACTGATACCGCCAAAGCGATCTACTACCAAACTTTTTGTATTATTACCTGATACATCAGTGGCAGATAGCCAGGCAAACACGGCAGCACTTTTTGCTCCCTGCAGACTCTCGCCGCTGAAACCTGGCATGTAATCCTGCCAGCCGGTCGCAATAGCCACAGTTTCGGAAAATGACTTTAATTGACCCAGCAGAGACTGCTCTGGATTAATCACTGACTGACAGGCCAGAGTCTGTCCGTAGACACCCAGGGCATCAAAGGTATCGTCATTACGGCCCTCATCGTACCAGAGCACCGGCATAGCTTCTGGAGCCACCTGACGGGTCAGTAAAGCATTCCAGCTATACATCAGCAAACAGGACAAAGAAACCTGCTGATTCGCTGCAATCTGTTCCAGAGAGGATATAAACGTACCGGTTAAAGTAAAGGGCAAGCTGGCAATCTGTTTACCTGGCTTCCGGCTTTCCAAGCCCAGTGCCGGTACACTATCAGGGCTATTCTGCTGCCAGAATTCTACACCTGGATGGTCAGGCTCTTCTTCCAGTAGCTCCTGTTTCCACTGACTAAAATCCACATATTGCAACGGTTCTTCAGGACCAGCCTGCAGTCCCAGAATACGTTCCGCCAGTAATTGCAGGCTCAGACTATCCAGCATCCAGCCCGGCGCAGACAGATGCAGCATAAAACAAGGCTTATCATCTGCTGATGGCAGTGCAATACAGTAAACGGACAGTTCATCAGAGGTCTGATCTAAACCCTTATCCAGGGTTTTAGTCGCCAGCTCATTACGTAGCTGCTCGATATTTTCGCCAGCAAGATTGCGCCAGTCTTTTTCGATCAGAGGAACTTGACTGCTATCCTCAATCACCTGTAGTGGGTACTCCATACCCGAGATGCGGTGCAGACGGGTACGCAGAATCTCTTCATTAGCCAACTGCTGTGCCAGTCTTTCTTTTAGAGCAACAACATCCAGGGACTGTCTGCAAACCAGCTGCAACCAGACCGGAGCCTGGAATCTATCCCGATTACGCCACCACTGTGCCTGTTGAGGTGATAGTGGGAAGCCTGTTACGTCGCTCATTCCGTATCTCCTATTACCAAGTCTTTACCATATTGAGCCTCGGCCATAGCGACCATTACCTTACGAGGCCCGGTGTAAGGGGTTCTGCCATGCACATTCAGCATATTGTCCATAAAGAGCACATCTCCCTTCTTCCAGGGAAACATGACTGTTGCTTCACGATAAATCGTGCGCAATTGCTCAAGTACTTCCGGCTCAACCGGACTACCGTCGCCATAAAAAGTATTGGTTGGCAGATCCATAGCGCCAAAATCGGACATTAAGGAATCCCTGATCTTTGCCGGCAAGGTTGTGACATGGAAAAAGGTGGCATGGTTAAACCACAACTCTTCATTGGTACGGGGATGTTTCATCATGGCCCCGCCCCATTGGAAGGTTCTCAGACGCCCCCCCTCTTTCCACTCGTAGCTAATACCCATGGAATCACAGTAAGCTTCTACTTCTGCCTGATCCTCGGTCTGGAACACAGACTGCCAAGGCAAACCAAAACCATCACCATAGTTACGCACATAGCGCACACCCTTGGCTTTAAACTTCTCCTTAATCGCCTCAGGTACTCTACGGGTAATCTCTCTTACACAACCGATCGGCGTTTCACCACCAGTTGCGGCTTCATTATGACAATAGAAAAACAGCCTTAACGGAAAACGAGGTGAATAGGAGTGTTCGTTATGCAGAAAAATAGGCTGATCCGCCGGATAATCGGTCGAGGTATAAATATTGCCATCCACCCGGCTGCGAGGTGATGCCCGGAACATATATTCCAGAGCCCCTGGAGATAAGGCACTTACTACGTGGTCAAACTCATCCAATGAACTGACATCAAAACCCCGGAAAAGAATTGAACCATGCTCAAGCACTCGCCTCTCCAGCATGGGCTGATTTTCGCGAGCCCATTCAATCAGGTTCACTGGCGAGTCACCCTGCTCAATCACCAGAGGCAAAGACCTATCAGCATCAATAAAACTTTCTTTCACCAGACTTGTACTGGAAATAGCAACTGCCTGACGACGACCTCCCCTGGCTCTTAAGGAAGAAACCGGGCGCTGCTGTGCGCGACTTTGCTGTGAACTACGCTGTTGCTCGGACAAAACTTTCCGCTCCCATTCTGCCAGCCGGGCATCCGCCTCAGCCAGATTGCCGGATACAAGATCATCAAGGTTTTCCAGCACTCGCTGCCACTGACCGGCAACCAGCTGAATTTTCTGAGCACCGAAGAAACGCTGCTGATATTCAAACTCTGCCGTGATGCCGTCTTCTTCATGCACCAGATCAAGAACCAGGTGATAAGGCCCTGTATGCTGATAAACCCTATGCTTCATCAACTTGGCGTCAGCAAAACGCAAGCTTCTTGCCCGGCGCTGCTGATAATTCATCTTCACCTGAAAAAGAGGGGTATCTGTACCACTATGCTGGCCAGCCTGAGCAGCCACTAAGCGATCAAAAGGTACATCTTTATGACTCAGGGCCAGAGCCATATCACTATCGATCTGCTGCAACCATTCCAGCACAGGTTTGGCGGCATCAATCTCACAGGGTAAAGACAACTGGTTAATAAAGAAGCCTGTAGTACGGGCTAGCCCAGGCAACTCACGACCTGCAATATCGGTCCCAACCAGAAAACGGGACTGACCGCTATAACGAAACACCACTAAATCAAACGCAGCCTTAAGCAGTGCAAAAGGCGTAAGGTTGTGAGCATGGGCCCACTTACGCACTACCTTCAGAACGTTTCGGTCCAGCACAGACCGGTATGCTCCAGCACCTGACTCGCCAGAATTAACCTCAGGAAAACTCAGCGATTCCGGAAAATCTCTTAATCTTGGCTGCCAAAAGCGTAGAGACTCCTCCCTTGCCCCGATCGCCTGTTCAGACTGCTCCCACAGGGCATAATCGATCAGAGTCATATCTTCCGTACCACTCACCCCTGAGCCCTGTCCCTGACTGGAAGAATCCTCAGCAGCATCAGCACCGGATAAGGAATAGAGTTCTGCCAGCTCTTTCATGGTCACCATAAGGCTCTGACCATCAAAAACAATATGATGCACAGTCATGACCAGCTGGTAGCGATCAGCATCGACCTTAAACAGCTGCCAACGAGGTGCTGTACTGACTGTCAGATCAAACGGGGTTCGCAGCTCACTTTGAACATAACCGGCAAGCCTGGCATCCCGCTCTACCACTGGCATTGCCGACAAGTCCTCCTCATCTAACACAAGAGACTCAGACTGCAAAACGACCTGCTGACCATTGCCCGCACCCTGAATACGGCTACGGTAAGCCGGATGACGCTCAACCAGCAGATCAATCGCCCGCTCCAAACGAGCACAATCAATCGCGCCTTGTAGATCTATGGTAATAACCAGATTAAACTGACAGGGATCACCCTGGGTTTGACACAAAAACCACAGCCTTTGCTGAGCATTATTCAAAGGCCCTTGTTCTTTTACAGAAGCGGACAATTCCACTTTATCCACTGCTTCTGTCAAATCAGAAGTTTCCGGTGAGTTACCAATAACACTTTCCATGACAACCTCCTTATGCCATTGCCACAATTACTTTACGCTCACCCTCATAAGGGTTGCGCCCATGAGCCACAAGCAGGTTATCTATCATGGTGACATCACCTTTTTGCCAAGGAAAAGCCAGCTTATGCTGATCAAAGACCGCTCGAATAACATCCAGATCAGCATCAGCGATTGGAGCACCATCACCGTAGTAAACATTTCGAGGTAAATTTTCTTCCCCCAGAGTCGTTATTAACCCCTCACGGGCTTCACTCTCCAAGGCAGAGACATGGAACAGATGGGCCTGATTAAACCATACCCACTCACCGGTAACGGGATGCTGCAGTACTGACTGACACTTTTGCCGGGTTCTTAATGAATCATTACCAATCCATTCCCACTCAATATTCTGAGCGCGACAGAATGTCTCAACATCCTGCCTGGATTCGGTATTAAATACCTGCTGCCAGGGCACATCCAACATAGGACTGAAGTTACGCACATACATCAGCTCCCGACTCATAAAGGCTTCTCGGATATACTCAGGGATCTCATTAAAAATGACCCGGCTATCCGCCAAAGGGGTTTCTCCCCCGCTCTGACTGGCCTTCATACAATGAAACCAAAGGTGAGACGGCCATTGCGTGGTATAAGCCTGCTCATTATGCATAGGGATGGAACTATGGGCTGGATATTCCGTAGAGTTATAAACCCCAGAAGACACACGCGAACGCGGGGTTGAACCATACTCATAACTATCCGCTAGAGGCGCACCAAAACTGGCAGCAAATTTCCGAAAAGCAAAAGGACTACTGACTTTAAAACCGCGAAACAACACTGCCCCTACACTGCCGACCGCATCAACAACAAGCTCCCGAGCCTCATCATCCAGTTTATTAATATCCTGACCATGGTCGGCAGATACAATTAAAGAAAGGGAAGTATCATCATCTGGAAAATGACAACTGACTCCTGTCAACTTGTCGGCATGATTTTTTAATGCCTCTCTAGCCATATTCATTCGTATCCTGGTGCAGCTCGTATTCCAACGAACCCTTTTTCCATAAAACCGTTCAAAAGGCGGCAGATCGAAACCAGCTACCTCAACCGCGAAGAAGGGTAAATTACTCATTCACTAAATGCAAATAATAATAAATATCATTTACAAAAAATAAACAATACCATTCCGGATACAGGCAAATACTCTAATCAGCTTTCAGAAGCAGAACAGATGAAGTGATAAAACTTAAACAGCAGTGAAATCAAACGACAGAAAAAATGCTAACAAAGTATTTATTCTAAAATTAAGAAAACAGCACCTATCAGACAGGTAAAAACACAAAAGTCGCCAGGATACTTTTTGTTACATAAGCATAATGCGCCTGATAACAAGACCCATCTGGAAAACGCTCATGCAGAGGCCCATTAACCCGAAAGCTAATCACCTGAGCCTTACTATCAATACCAACAACAGTAACCCGGTCAAAATCAAAGTACTCACCCACAATGGGGTAAGCCGCTTTAAAGAAACTTTCCTTCAGTGAAAAAATCAGGGTAAAAACAACCCTGGCATCGAAATACCTCTGCTGCAACAACGGCCGCTCCTCTGCCACCAGTATCATGTCAGACACCTGTTCAAGCAGCTCGCTTGTTACCACCTCTTCAATATCAACCCCTAACCCAGCCAAACCAGGGTCAGCACATACCAGAGAACACGCCCTATTCCCCGTATGACTGATAGCCCCCTTAATTCCCTCCGGCCAGATCGGACAACCATGCTCCCCCTTTTTTACTTGCAGCGACTGAGACCCCAAACGTCGCAATACACTGGCAGCACAATACCTACCCGCCAAAAACTCAGCTTTGCGTTTTTGTACAGCACCAAGCAAAAAATCAGGAAAGGAAATATCTAAAGCCGGGTAAAGATCATCCTGGTATTTACTAACATCAAACTCACACCAGAACTGATCAACGGTAATGGCAGTATCATTTGAAAAAGGAGATACACACTGAATAACAAAGTCTTCCGACATCATATACTGCTTCCCAATAGCCTCTCCTAACAACTCAGGGTTATACGACAATAACAATCGCTTATAAAATAGATTAGATACTATTAAGCCTTCTGTATCGGATATACAGCAGCAGCATCAGAAAAATAAACTAACTGCCCGAATAATATATGTATAACAATTACACAAAACAATTCAAAGAAAGCTTAACCGAGATACGAACATCAATGACCGATAAAAACCGAACAATTTAGATAACGTAAAAAGCCAGCCCTCTCAACCAGAAACCAAATGACGCGACAAAATCAGTCGCAATCTTCATAAATTTCATTTAAATACCGAATCTGTTGCTCTAAAGGCTTTCGATGCAATTTAGGACAGGATTCACATAAGACATCCATCTGCCCCTTTACCCTGTCATGCAACCTGAAATGTAGACAACAGTGACTGCGTAACGGCAACTGCGGCCTTATCTCAGGAACCGGAGAATCAACCAGACTCAGAAAATAATCCAGACTAATCTGGCTCTCAGCCAGTTCAGTCTGATACCACCAACTCATTGCATCTTCTGCCACAGACGTTAGCTCAGGAGTAGCACTTAGGCGATAAAACAAGTAGTCCCAAATTAGGGCACAATTACTCCACAGCATCTTATCACTAACCCGACCAACCCGCGCCAAAACAGGAAACAGCTGCCCCAGGTGCAAGTCCAGCAGATCATGATAGTACTGATGCAGATGCTCCCTAGGAATTTGCTCTTCCTGGCCAACAAGCCATAGTGACTGTGGCATATCATCTGACACCACAAAGGAAACTGGCTCCTGCCAGATACGTACTCCGCGTTGAAGAGCAACCACAGGTATCAAACAGGAAGGCAAACAGACACTCATATAGTTCATGGACCACTGAGATACTATGGCTGCAGATTTACGTCCAGGGTAGTGTTTTGCAAACTCTGTTAGCAACTTCTCCAACACCTCAGGCTGGTACAGCTCTGTCAAGTAGTAAGCCGCTTCATCAACTGTCAGATCTGCATCTCTAGGCTTAAAGCGTTGCCGTAGAGGAGGCCAAGCCTGATAAATCCATTCAGGAAGGCTAATAATATAACTCCAGTAACGCGCTCATATATCAATGATAATAATTAGCATTAATGTTATTCTTGCGCCGCAAGTAAATCAATCTCAATTTGTTCAACATTCAACGGACTGCCCAAGATGCACACTTTGCACAACTTCTGGAGGCTGGCTAAACCTTTCTGGATATCAGATCAAAAAAAACCAGCTTTACTGATGCTAGTCGGCGCCATTGCCGCCAACCTCTTTATGGTTGGTATCAATATTCTGAATAACTACTGGAACCTGTACTTTTATAACTCATTACAAGAATTAGATTATCAAGCCTTTTTATTAGGCTGCTTAATGTTTATGGGCTTACAGGTTGCTATTACCACCGGCACCATGGTTGGTTTTCACTTTCAACAGAAACTGATACTTCGCTGGCGACGCTGGGCAACAGAAAATATGCTCAAGCAGTGGCTAGACCAGAAACGCTTTCTTAAACTACAGCTCTCTGCTCCAGAGATGGATAACCCCGATCAACGTATCGCGGATGACATTAAGATGTTCATTACCATGTCGATCACGTTGAGCTTGGGTGTGCTAACGGCGGTGGTATCCCTCTTCTCCTTTCTCAATATTCTCTGGCACGCCTCTGAACTGCTCAGTTTTCCTATTAATGGAGAAGAGGTGGTGATTCCAGGCTTACTGGTATGGGCTGCCTTACTTTATTCATTATTAGGTACTGGCGGCGTCTTTTGGCTAGGGCGCAAACTACCACGCCTCCACTTTCTACAACAAAAACGAGAAGCAGACTTCCGTTACTCCATGGTGAGACTCAGGGAAAACGCCGAAGCAATTGCCCTCTACCAAGGGGAGGACGAAGAACACGCCCGCTTCAGTCAACGACTGGAAACTGTACTGACAAATTTCTGGAAACTTATCAAACGACAAAAAATAGTCTTGGGTTATTCAACTTTTTATATGCGCTCTGCAGTTATGATGCCCATGCTTATTCTCTCTCCTGTATTTTTTTCTGGCAGCATTCCCTTGGGACGATTAACCCAAACCAGCGCTGCATTTGAAGAGGTGCAAGCCGCATTTTCTTATCTAGTAGAAGCATTTCCTGAACTCGCTGAATGGAAATCAGTAATTGATCGATTGACGGGGTTTAAACAGCGCTTAGATGATATCAAAACCCCGACAGAGCTTGCTATTTTACACCAAGAAAGTGGCCTTAAATTAAATGACCTTCATATTTGGCTACCAGAAGGAAAACCACTGTTATCGGGTTTATCTCTCTCTCTCCCTTCAGGGGAGCGTCTTATGATTCAAGGAGAATCAGGTTTTGGTAAATCCACTCTATTTAGGGCTATTAGCGGTTTATGGACACAAGCTTCAGGTCATGTCAGCTATAATAGAGACCAATTCTTAACTTTGGCACAAAAACCCTATTTGCCTTTAGGCAGTCTTCGAGACTCCCTCTATTATCCAGCCAAACCAACAATGGATGACACATACCTACAGAAAGTCATTCAGCTGTGCGGCTTAGAACATCTGCTATCAAAACTGGATACCGAATCAGATTGGTCACAAACCCTAAGTATTGGGGAGCAACAGCGCTGCGCATTCGCTCGAGCCTTACTCTACAAACCCTCATTACTGCTATTAGATGAAAGCACTTCTGCATTGGATGCTGAGAGTGAAACTCAGCTTTATCAATTATTACTACAAGAACTGCCTAATAGCACCATAATCAGCATTGCCCATCGAGCCTCGTTAAAACGTTTCCACACACAGCTTTTGACATTGCAACAGCCAGAACGCTGGCAGCATAAAAATACTGTCGCAGAGGAAAGTGCTACTTGCTAAACCAGTAGGCAGACTTGAGCAAAAGTTCTTCGACAAAAAATACCCGTATATTCCGGCCACAGGCCGGAATACTTTTGATCAGATGCTTATTTTAGCAATCAGCCCATTATTATCAGGAGGATAATATGCAAGAGATATCTTGGCAGTCTTTAGTGTGGTGTGCCATTCCGATTACATTGATGAGTACACTGTATTTACGTTGGCAAGGAAATCCCACTAAAGTGCTCTTAGCTGCTGCTCGTATGATGTTACAGCTAACAGCTGTTGGCTACATTCTAGCAGCCTGTCGGACTTAAGCTGTCAATAGGCTTAAAAATCAGAAAAAATTGCGATTTATGCAGGGATATTCCTATTTTTTGAGAATATCCCTGTTCAATACCTTATTTTAGGCGCAACTTGGCTATTCGTTTTAGATTCCAGGCCATACACACCAAGCTCCATTCTCCTGTCACTCCCTTCAGTCCTCGTAGCGAGAACTGACGGAAGCCCAAGACCGATTTGATAATACCGAAGACCGGCTCAACCGTTTGTTTACGTAAGGCATAGATCGCTCGTCCTGCCTTGGTCCTTAACTTATGTGCCATCTTCTCTGCTGGAGATGCCCTTGTACCTAAAG
>NZ_AULT01000038.1 GCF_000422425.1 Oceanospirillum beijerinckii DSM 7166 | reverse complement strand
TCTGACTAAATTTTTAAAGAGCTTGTTGAGACAAGCGCTTAACTTGCTCAACCGAGGCGACGAATTTTACAGCATTCAAACCTCTTGTCAACAGTGATTTGAAATTTATTTTCAAATCGTCTTTTTCAAAAATGTTAAAAACTTTTGAAAAATCAGACTGTTGCGGTGCTGTTCGAGGTCTTACCCCGTGACAGCGAGGGCGTATTATACGCACGGAAGACCAAAGCACAACCCCTATTTTCACTTTTTTGTAAAAAAGTTTTAGGAAGCATCCTCTTCCTTTGCCACCCTTGATAGCTAGCAGGTTAACCACATTTTCAAACTTAGCCCCTTCAGTAAATACCCCCACCCAATCACCATGTATCTTTTCATGCCAACCACTATCATTTACACAGACATAAAAAAGCGCCAGTAAAGCCGGCGCTCAAGTCAGTGCAAACAGCCTCTAGGGCAAAAATTCGTAGATAATAATTCAAGTAGCCTTTACTGAGCTACGTATGGCTTAGAAGTAGGCAACCCTCCTACCGTTAGATCCAAGAAACCAGACAATTCAGGCTTGCAGTTCACGACCTACAACATATGACTTACAAACGAATCCAAACATTTTTCAGTTCAGTGTATTTTTCCAGAGCGTGCAGGGACTTATCCCGACCATTACCCGATGCTTTTACGCCACCGAAGGGCACTGTGGTATCGCCTTCACCCCAGGTATTTACCCAAACCATACCACTTTGGATCTTGCGGCTAACACGATGTGCACGGGACAAATTAGATGTCCAGATCGCTGCACCCAAGCCATACTGACTGTCGTTAGCCAGTTCAATCGCTTCTTCTTCGCTTTCAAACTCGCAGACTGCCAGAACAGGACCGAAGATCTCTTCTTTAACAAAGGTCATCTTATTATTGGCATCTGCAATAATGGTTGGCTTGGCAAAGAAGCCCTTACCTTCTACATACTCAGGCTCACCACCACATAGTAGAGTACCACCCTCTTCAAGTCCCGATTGGATATACCGGCGCACCGTATCTAACTGAGCACTATCCACCATCGGCCCCATATTGGTATTAGGGTCCAAAGGATCACCTGGCAGGAAGCGTGCAGCCGCTTCAGTCAGGGCTGCAATAAATTCCTCTTTGATACCTTTTTGTACGTAGATACGGGAGCAAGCGATACAGACCTCACCCTGATTAGAGAAGATCGCTGCCGCTGAAGTCGCCGCTGCCGCTTTAATATCATCACAATCATCAAAGATCAGATTCGGAGACTTACCGCCCGCCTCCAGCCAGACACGCTTCATATTGGACTGGCCAGCATACTCCATCAACATACCCGCCACACGGGTAGAGCCGGTGAAGGCCAACACGTGGACATCATGATGTAACGCCAGCGCTTTACCTGCGGTATGACCAAAACCTGGCAGTACGTTAAAGGCACCATCTGGCACACCCGCTTCAGTAGCCAGCTCAGCCAGACGCAGTGCGCTCAGACAAGCTTTTTCTGAAGGTTTCAGCACGACACTATTACCTGCAGCCAGAGCAGGAGCCACTTTCCACGCCACCATCATCAGCGGGTAGTTCCACGGCGTGATCGCAGCGACCACACCGACAGGCTCATGACTGATCAGCGCCATTGTACCAGGAGCCGTTGGGGCAATTTCACCGTATATTTTATCGATACACTCAGCGGTCCAACGGAAACAGTCAATGGTATCCGGTACATCAATGGCTACCATTTCGGAGATGGATTTACCCATATCCATAGTATCCAGTACAGCAAACTCATCCTGATGTTGCTCGATAAGGTCCGCCAGCTTCAACAGGACGTTTTTACGCTCTTTCGGTGCCATTTCGGACCAAACACCGGAACGGAAGGTTTGCAACGCGTTATCCACCGCAATATCGACATCGGCCTGATCACAACTGGCAATATCGGCTAATTTCGCTTCTGTTGCAGGGTTAATGCTTGGGAAAGTTTCACCACTTACCGCAGCCTGAAAACTGCCGTTAATATATGCCTGACCATTCAGGATCAGTGATTCACTTAATGCTTTCCACTCGGCGTGACTTTTCATCTTCTTTTTCTCCCGTTAACCCGATTGAATGTCAGGCAGTCTAGGTGAATTCGATAAAGTGTCGAAATATCCCCAAAGAGGTATCAATGATTTCGGGTTTACAGGAGAAGATAGAAAAGATGTTATTCTTTGCCTTATCTATAACTGGCGGTACTATATTCAATATGAAATCACTGCGACAATTTGATCTGAACTTACTGGTTCTGTTTGAAGCACTGGTGACCGAACGCCATGTAAGCCGGGCCGCAGAGAAGGTTTTTCTGAGCCAGTCAGCCATGAGCCACGCCCTGAACCGCTTGCGTGAACAGTTGGATGACCCCCTGCTGATCCGAACTGAGAAAGGCCTGCAGCCCACCGCTCGTGCGCTGGATATGCTGCCAGAAGTAAGGGCCGCTCTGCGTCAGATTGAACGCGCCCTGGCACCACCAACACAGTTTGACCCGACCACCAGTGATCGCCTGTTTACCGTAGCCTGTACCGATTATTTTGAGGCGGTTATTGTTCCAGAGCTAATTAGCCATCTTCGTAAAGTTGCCCCGCAGATTACCGTTGAAGTGGAGGTTATTACAGAAGACGCCTCACAGAATGACTTGGAAAATCGCAGTGTTGACCTGGTTGTGGGAATGGATGCCACAGATATTGTCCCCCATCATCTGGTCGTAGAACCCTGGGTAACGGAAAAGTTGGTCTGCCTGCTTGGGCAGCAAGAGCACCCGGGTACTTATCAACTGTCTCTGGAAGACTATGTAAAACTACCTCACGTCGTGTTCTTCGATCAGACTGGAGACAATGCCAGCACTATTGATCATTGGCTGAAAGAGCGTGAGCTAAGCCGGCATCATATTGCACGTACAATGAATTATATGGCTGCGGCAAAAATTGTCGCCAGAACCGATGCTGTAGCAACTCTGCCTTATCATATGGCCCGTTTGTTCAGCCAGTTATTCCCGGTCAATATTGTCACGCCACCGGAAAATATGCCTGCTATCGAGATGACGATGATTCATCACCCACTGTTTAGTAATGATCCGGCATTAATCTGGTTAAAACAGCAGATCAATTTGTTTGGTCAACAAGTGCAAAAAAGTGCTCTGACAGCCTATCAGTAACGTATAGACATTACTTTTTTCTGTACATTACTCTTATTACCCAAGGCCTCGATCAATCAGGCCAGGCTAACGCTGATAATTCTCTGGAAAGAATATGACATTTAGATTTGATGGTGTAATTTTTGACCTGGACGGCACGCTGGTGAGTTCCGAATTGAACTTCCAGCAGATGCGTCTGGAGATAGGCTGCCCGGCTCAGGAAGATATTCTGACTTTTATTGAACAATTACCGGATCAGATACAACAGGAAAAAGCCCACACTATTATTCGCAACCATGAACTGCAAGATGCTCACACAGCCGTTTGGCTTCCCGGAGCACAACAACTGGTCAGCACTCTACATGCCTTACAGGTTCCTATGGCTATTGTGACCCGCAATTTCTCTCAGGCAGCCCGGATCAAACTTAACAATAACCGGATGCCCATTAACACTCTGATCACCCGGGAAGATGCGCCAGCCAAACCCAACCCCACAGCCTTACTACAGATTGCAGAGGACTGGCAGATCAAGCCTGAACGCATTGTCTATATCGGTGATTTCCGCTATGACGTTGAGGCTGCCAATAACGCCAATATGGTGTCGTGTTTGTATGCGCCGGGAGTATTACCAGACTACGCCCATACTGCTGACCTGGTGATTGAGCACTTTGATCAATTGATACCCGTCATGCACCAGCCACACTAACGACAGCCCAAAGAATGCAACCAACGCAATAACATAATTCTTTGGTTCATATTAATAGATAAGGCTTGCAAGCACGCCTCCAAAGTCTGATCCGGCGCTCTAGCACGTACCGCTTTCACTACACCAGCCAACGGAATACCTGCCATATGCCAGATCCCCAAAGGCTGGTCAGGTGTTACAACGACTTCCTGTTTATCAATCACACCCTCACTGACTACAGGCATCGCTTTGACTTCCAGCTGATCAAAGTGAACACTTTGGTGCATGGGCTCAGCATCCGGCCATTGGTTACGTTGTTGCCAGAAAGGGTGGTCTGTCCATTGCTGCTCCATGGCATAAAAATCCCGCCCAATACGAGCAAAACGATAGAACAGACCACTCACTCTTTGTTGATAAAACTGGTTAGCCAAAGCCCTTCGTTCAGGGTGTTTTAACAGAGTATTGATTACAGCAGGAGCCTGCAGCGCAGAAGACAATGCCTGAAAAATACCGTTGCCAGATAAAGGATCAACTGCCATTGCGGCATCCCCGACTCTAAGCCAGTTTAACCCCACCGTTTGCTCACATAGGATAGGTGTACTGGTTCGACCATGGGGAATACCCACAGGCTCAGCATCAGCCATAAACTCTGCCGCTTCGGAAATCTGTTCAAAACGCTGACGACAGTAATCAGATAATTGATCTTTACCCGGCAGCTTTTGACTACTGCTTTCGTTACGAGCATCCTCACTGTCCGAACAACTAGAGTGAAAGGTATTAGAGTTGGTGCTTTTGTTTGAACCTACATCCAACGTTAATTGCAGATAACGCTTACCAGATTCTATTTTAGCCATCCAAGCCCAACCATCGGGCAAACTAACAGCCGCCGAGCTTCTTTCAGTTGCAGGCCCCTGCCAATATTGCAGCAGAGACAGGGTCTCCGGCCCACGTACTCTTGGCAGATGAGCCGAAGGCGCAGCACGCCCTCTGGCCTCAACCAGAAAGTCAGCATTCATTTCCTTACCATCTGCCAAACGAATAACAAAGCCCTTATCACCATGATCAGATAAGTGTTCTTGCTCAAAAACCTTACTGACCTTAGCCTCTATCACCTCAATACCTGCAGCCCGAAGATCTTCCAGAATCAGCTGATCCACCTGCTGGCGATCAATCAAGCGTTCGCTATTGGCACTGTTATGCTCACCGTTCCATACGGCATTTCTGGAAGAAGGTTCCGGTAAGTTGGCAATCACACGGTTAAACCCGGCATATCTAAGCCCCTCAACGACTCGGTCTGAGATACCTTCGACTGCAGAAAAAGGGCGTGGCTCACCAATGACTTGTACGGGATAGCCCAAACGCTTCAGCCCCAAAGCCACCGCGCCCCCTGCCGGGCCCGCACCCAGTACCACAATTTTTTTAGTCATCTTATTTTCCTGGTGAGAGTTATTTAAGAGGGTTAAGGTTTAGGATTAAGGCTGAGTCCCAGCACTTTGATCGGTAAAACCTTTGTGCTCCGGGCCAAAGTAACTGGCACCTTGCTGCAACACGCGGCGGATTTCACTCAATGAGAGTTTTTTGCCCGAGGGCAAGCTACTTTGAGAGAGATAAGAAGCTTGATCACTCTGAACAATTTGAGAACTTTGGGAAATTGGTGAGCTTTGCGCTAAAAGCAGATTACATATATGGCCGCTCAGACGCGCTGTGCCCATACTTGCGCCAGCCTGCTGACCATCGGCACTTTTCACATGGCCACCAAAGTCTGCATACTCTGTTTCCAGATAGGACCACTCTTCAGCAGCACAACGGGCATCGCCGGTCATACGGAACACACCGGGATAAGCCGCGGGATAAACCGGGTCACCTTTTGCGGGAGAAGACGCACAAATAACAATTCCTGCGTTTAATGCCGCTTGGATGGTGTCACGCAGACTATCCCGGTCCTGACGTAAACCCAAGCTCATATTGATCACATCAACCTCTTGCTCAATCAGCCAATCAATGGCCGCACTGACCTGTCCTGTCGAGGTAGTAAAACGCACCTGAAACACCTGAGCCAAATAAAAACAGGTATCGGGTGCGACCTGACGAATGGTATCGATAATATGACTGCCATGGCCTAACTGATCAGGCTCAGCTTCAGCCATCCACAAGCTATTATCCTGCATCACAAAGGCAGCACTATCCACGATCCACTCCTGTTGATGGGCAGAAAAACCACTATCAACCACACCCACTTTTATCATCTTGATAACCTTATTATTTTTGTTCTGGAGCCGAACTTAAAACGACCTTATTTACCTAAATACTGATTGCTTTAATTCAGCTAATGAGGCATCAGCATTACCGCTCAACCCTGATCAATTGCCCCTGTTCCAACGACAGGTAAAGATCTGCGTTCTCCAAGGTACTGGCTCTATGACTAATCAAAATACGGGTTCGCTCCTGGAACAATCGATCAACACTGGCGATAATTTCACGCTCAGTCGCCTCATCCACTGCAGAGGTGGCTTCATCCATCACCAGAATTTTCGGCTGTTGTAACAGCGCGCGGGCAATGGCAATACGCTGTTTCTGACCACCAGATAGTTGCTGTCCCCGTTCACCTAGTTGGGTATCCATACCTTGTGGTAACTGAGCAATCAATTCCCCCAGTTGAGCTTGAATTGCAGCGGCTGTGACCTGCTCATCAGAAGCGGCAGGCCAAGCGTAACGGATATTCTCGGTCAGACTACCGCGGAACAATACAATCTCCTGGCTCACAACCGCAATACGACGGCGTAGATCGCCCAGGCTACATTCACGCAGGTCAACACCATCACATAAAATACGACCTTCATCGGGATCATAGTGACGTTGCAGCAGATCAATCAAAGTGGATTTACCTGCGCCTGATGGCCCCATAATGGCCACTTTTTGCCCTGCGTCGATGGTTACAGAGGTCTGACTTAAGATTTTCTGATCACGCTTTTGATGAGTAAAGCTGACATTATCCAGTTGTAAACGACCGCCTTTCTCTGGTAACTCAATAGGACTCAGTTGTGTATCCACATTAACCGGTTCAGCACGCAGTTCCATCACACGATCAAGACTCACCACCATACGCTGTAACGACACATAAAGTCCCAACAGGCTTTGCACCGGGCCTATTGCCATCCCCAAATAAGTCGAGAAGGCAATTAAAGCACCCAATTGCCATTGACCTTCGATCACCCAGTAACCACCCAGGATAAATACACCGGCTCGAGAAATCGAAGTTAAAGTGCCGGGAATCGCCTGAGTAAAGAACTCAACAATCTGCAGCTTTAATAGCTGATTCAGATAACTATCGCCCAGCCCCTGCAGACGACGGGACTCTTTGGCTTCCCGCCCTACCGATTGAATAAACTTCATGGCAGGCAGGGTTTCCACCAGAAAAGAAGATAGATCCGCTGAGCGCTCCCGTAAAGCTCGGGTATGCCTTTCGACTTTACGTCGCATCCAGCGCAGCCAAAGCACTTCCAGAGGGATCAAAACCACGACAATTAATGACAACTCCCAGGACAGAGTCAACATCAGCACCGTAGCCCCGACTAAACCCAATATACTGGAAACAGAAGCAAACAAAGCATCAACGGCGAAACGCTGAATCTGAGCCACATCACCGTCTATTCGGGACATCAGATCCCCAATACGACGCTGGGAATAAAAAGAGGGCGAAAGCTTCTGTAGATGTTGGTACAAATCTTCGCGTAGAGAAAACAAAACCCGGCCAGATAGCCGGGTATGACAATAGCGATTGAAACCGGAAAGCACGGTATTAAAGATACCTACAACCACCATCACTCCTGCGATCTGCAATAGCATGGCGTAATCTTTAGCCAGCAAACCATCATCGATCAGCATTTTGGTTAACCAGGGCTGCAACAACACCATAATGGAAGCCAACAGCGACAGCCCTAACACCACAAAAATGGCTTTCTTTTGCGGTGTTATAAAACTGAACAGCCAACGCAAACTTGCTTCATGATTGTGCTGAAAGGCTGGATTTTCACTATCCCCAGCTCTGTTTGAATTATCGATAATTCGGGTTAACCACCTGACCATTAAAAGCTCCGATTGAGTAAAGCTTGCTGTCCCTATTATGTTTTATTGTCCCTGATAACATCCCTGTTTTCACCCCGTCCCTGGGGACTCAAAGATCATATTTTATGCTTTAAGGTATCGAACTTTTTGCAAGTGGGCAGACTTGCCAATATAACGATTACCTTTTGAAATAAATCGAATCTTTGAACATTCCTTTTAATATCATTTAACTAAAAATTCTTTTATTCATCATAATGTTATGACAAATCATAATTAATAGTTAAACATTACCATCGCCTGTACATAGACGTTTTTATCATCGTTACCCTGGGAAGCTTTATTCGCCTCTCCTTCCGGCTCATAGATACCGATCAGAGGAATCACACTGAAGTTATCATTAATACCCCAGAACGCATAAAGGTCCAGTTCGTTGGCTTCGAAGTCATTATTCTCTTCTTTACCAAACTTCCAGTACTGAATACCCAACGCGATATTTTCCTGTGGCAACAGGGTGATATCGAGACGGTTTACGTTGTTACCTGAGTTAAATGGGCCTGCATAGTTAGCCGCTACTTCACCCTGGAACCAGGTACCAAAACCACGGGTTACACCAAAGAACAGTGGATCAAAGCTCTCATCATCGGCAGTACCAGCTTTATCACCCGAGAATGTCGCATAACGATAGTTAACAACCGGTGTCCAAGGCAGATCAGAGAACATCCAGCTCGCTTCAGCGGTCCAGGCAGAGGCATCTTTTTCTACCTGATCACCACCACTTTCCTTCACATATTCAAAGTTCAGGAACAGATTCTCAACACCCGCAGTACCCTGAGCACGTACGCTAAAGATATTCATACCATCACGGTTGTCGTACAGACCCAGACCCTTACCCAGATCCACATCGGTCACTGTTATATAGCTGGCACCCACTGTACCCAGGTTTTCATCGACATATTCCAGGTTAATACCGGCCAGTTCAGGGCTTTGCTGGAACTTGTTATCTGACTTCAACCAGAACAGATCACCACGTACCGGGCCTTCAGGATCAACCTTCAGGATCGCAGTATTATCAAAGCTCTTACGACCCGCCAGGTAGTAAGCACCACCACGGTCCAGACCACCATTGGAGAATGCCTCGAAACCTTCACCGGCGCTCAGGGAATCACCGGCAATCAGGAAACCATCGCCCAGTACGAAGGTTTGACGACCTACAGACAGATCAATCAAACCCTCTTTAAATTTCCAGCCCGCATAAGCGTTTTCCAGATGGACTTTTCGCTCATCGCCCGTGGTAAAACCACCCGCATCACCATCGCCAAAAGTACCCAGAGCAATCACACCTAACGTACCGTAAACCGAGTGATCAGCATTGATCTGCCGGGTAGCCGCCAGATCACCTTTGATATAAGCCTCTTGCCAGCTTTTATCACCCGGATTACTGGTGTAGTTCTCATCAGCGGACATGGCTGCAGCCATCGCTTCCACATTAAACTCAACGGTTCCGGTATCGCTTTCAGAGATTACCGCAGCCTGTACGGCTGCCGGTAAACTTGCCAGTAAAATAGCGCTGCATAGAGGTTTTCTTATTGCTTTTAACATTTTTGGGTCCTGCTCGTTGTTATTGTTTCGGTCAAGATTTATGCGTTTTCTTTAAGAGTCATTGCTCTTATTTTTCAGGTCTAAAGGCCGTATTGCTCAACACGGTAAAAGCTCATCCGGCTAAAACAGGCTCTCTTAAAACTCGCTTTTCATAGCCCTTATCTCTTATAAAAAGCCGCTAAAAAGCGTTTTTTGGCCGCACGAAACCCTTGGCTGATTTTTGCCAAATTTTTTATCTGTTTTTAGAAAGTTTTTGCTCTGCCAAGCTGGTTATAAAGCTGCCAGGCGGGTTATAAGTCCGCCGGGGATGACCTAAAGGGGAAGCTCCCCTTTAGGTCGGGGCAGGCTGAAATAATCCCTATTTCAGCACTGCCAGACGCAGGTCGGAGGTCGACATATCGCCAGGCATCTTCAGATAACCAATACGCTCCAGAGTCTCTGGGTTATGGATAGAAACCGTGTTACCGGCACCGGCAACATAAACCTTCTTACCATCGGTAGTCATATTGATGTTGTAGTAGGTGTGATCCAGAGCATGAATGCCCAGGGTTTCACCGGTTTTAAAGTTGTGTTTGGACAGCTGATTAAACGAGCCATACACCACATTTTTATCGTTTGGATCGGTCACCCAGTTAAAGACGATAAACTCAAACGGAACCGTTTCGATCATCTCAACATCACCGGTTTTCAGATCGATACGGACATGGCCCCACAGGAAGTCCGCTTTCGATTCATCGCCCGGCTCTCCATTCCAGCGAATAGTGAAGTAAGGCATGATAAATTCGCCCACGTGCTCACCCATCGTGTGCATGGCAAATGCATCGGGTGGAACCCACTTGTCCGGTGCACGATCCCAGTTCTGTAGGGCCGTAATCAGACGGGTCTCACCATTTTCTGGATTGATCGCTTTCAGATCACCACCACCCAAAACGACTTCACCATTATCCATGGCCGCAATCTTGGTAATACGACGATCCACAGGGAAAGTACGTACTGGCTGAGTTTTTAGCCCACCGGAGGTATCGAACACAGCCAAACGTGGTTGCATCGTTTCAAAACGGTCCGAGTGCTTGCGCACTGGGTTCTGTACGGTGTACAGCTCTTTACCATCCGCACTGACCGCCATGGAGATAAAGCTTTTTACCTGCACATTGTCGTAGGACTGATGCGTTGAGAAAGTGATCTCACAGTTAGTGATATCGAAGCCGTAGATATTTTCATACATACCGGTCAGTACATAAGCGGTACGGCCATCCGGGGATATCGCGATAGAACCATTACCGAAAGTACCCGGCACATCACAACTACGCAGCACCTGATCGGTTTCGGTATCGATCACATGCAGTTGGTTAGGGCGGGTCACGGTCAGCATATATTCATGACCATCGCCCTTCATACCATTAGGTAGGCTCTCAGCACCCTGTTGATTTGAACCGGGCTGAGTCGCCGCACAACCGGTTAACAGGGCACCGGCACCGATCACGGCAGTCAGTGCCGTATTACGGATCGCGCCCGTCAGTTTGGAAAACATTGGTTTTTTCATCATTTCACACTCCACTGATCCTGAGGGCTTACTCTTCTGGGAAGACGCTATCCAGCTTGCGCCAGTCTTCATCGGCCTTAGAGACATCCTGAGACCAGTTCGGATGAGTACTCATGGTGTCTGGCACCTGAGCGGGCCACCAACAGGCATCGGCACAACCGTACAGATCTGCTTCCATTGGCTGACACAAAGAGCCCAGACCACCAAACGGGTCAACTTCCCAGCCAGGATCATTAACAGAGGTACAACCGACCATGGATTGCATGGCTACAACGTCTTCCACCTCATCCTGTGAGGTAGTGCGATCAAGCATTTTCGCTTTTTTATTAAATGATTTGAGATGTTTCATCGGGAATTCCTTCTTGGAGATACATACGTATCAAAGAACGCCGGGTTCTCCAGCATGATGCGGGTATACACGTCTACGCCGAAATCGACCCAATCACGCAGCAGGTCGCAGTAGTGGTAGGAAGGCGTACTCGCATCACCGTATTTGGCATAACTTTCGTGGTAACAACCACCAGAACAGATATTTCGGATACGGCAGGTCTCACAACCGGTATCACTCCGGTCCAGACGCTGCTCAACAAAAGCGGCCAGCTGAGGTTTATTGATGCCTTTATCCACGTCACCAAAGGTCGGCAGTTCAGACCCGGTGAAGCGGTGGCACAGGTTGATACCGCCTTTGGTATCCACGGCTAACAGGGCAACACCCGCGCCGCAGGGCAACTGCTTTTTGTTGCCTTCATGAAGATCGGTCATCAGTTGGTGCATATTGCCGAAGCCAAAGTTTTTATGCTCCAGTGCTGCTTTCAGGTATTCACGCCCCAGACGTTTCATACCGGTAAACACTGTCTGCATCTCTTCAGCATTCAGGTTAAATGCACTGATATCACCAGAGGTCACAGGACCAAAACCCACTTCCGCAAAGCCCAAGTCGTGATGCAGGTGATCAAAGATCGCCTCAACATCCGTAATGCCATGAGTTAACGTCACACGGCAGCCGACCGGGCGCGAATCATAACGCTCCAGCAGCATGGCGACCTTCTGTTTCACCACATCATAAGTCCCCTGACCACCCACAGTAATGCGGTTTTTATCGTGCATCGCCTTAGGGCCATCCATAGAGATGGTGATACCAAAGCGGTGCGCGTTAAACCATTCCACCAGCTCTTCAGTCAGCATGGTGGCATTGGTGGTCATGGTGAAGCTGACCTCGGATTCAAGCTCAACAAAACGCTGCTCACAATAAGCCACCACATCACGAATAAGCGGCATATTGGTCAGAGGTTCACCGCCAAAAAACACCACGTTGTACTGGCGTTGATTCGGTGACTCTTCAAGCAGCATTTCGATGGACTTGATCGCCGTCTCGTAGGACATCTTATTGCCCTGAGATGGCGTGGTCAGATCCTCTTTATAGCAGTAGGTGCAGCTCAGGTTACAACCGGTATTGGTGTTCAATACTATGGTTGTCAGCGGGAACTGTTTTACAGCTTGCGGCTCATGATTGATCTGCACCACACCACCGTCGGACAGCACCTTGAGGGATTTCAGCTCCTCAATGGTTTCCATCACATCATCGGCGGCATAACGCCCCTGAAAGCGATCACGAATCATGCCAGCAGTGACACTTTCCTGATCCGCAAACAGTTCAATCAACTCACGGCTTAAGCCTTCCAGCTCAAACAAGCTACTGGTAGGAATGTGAAACATCATCTTGCGAGTCTCCACATCCACCAGGTGCATATTGGGTTTAACCAGGGATAACGCACCCATAATGACCTCACCTTTATTGTTATCGGGCTTACATTCATCCTGTCTTTGCAGGGAGTCAAGCCTCTGTTCTGAGGTGTATTTCACTGATCTTTTCTCTGGTGCTTTGAGCAATTAAAGCAAAATCAAAACAGCATCAAAGCTGAATCAGACATTAGCCAGAGATCATCCAAGCACAGTGCAGTCAGTGCTCAGCAAACTAATTACTTCGGTAATTAATCGATCAGTGCACGAACAAACCTCTGTACCGTCACCAGCAGATGACTCTCAGCAGAGATCGTCTGATCACCGTCCTGAACCATACCAATAACAGTCAGATTACCCACGTTATTGGTGGACATCTTACGCTCAGGGTTTGGACCGGCATCACCCGGAGTGAAGATACCGCGATTATCGATGGTGCCCGCATACTGGATATCGTTGTCATGCTCGGCGATCTCATCAAACGGTTTCAGAGACCATTGTGCCGGCATGTAACCCAGACGCAGATCGTCCGCCGTACCCGGCTTACCATCAGCACCTGCTGCGTAACCTACCGCGCGATACCAGGATTTCTGCTTAGGAATTGAACCACCGGCACCACCCACACGGGCGATAGAATCAGAAGGAGTAATCTCGACACGCGCCAGTTCGTCGTATACTGCCAGCAGATCATCCGCTGAAGTACGACCGACTTTAATATCGCGACTACCGACCTTAGCCGTGCGACTTGCCTCGGCGATGACCACTGTACGCTCTTCATCGCGGGCAATGATGCTGATCACTTTTACACCAGCACCAAGAGAGATACTGCCGTTCAGCTTGTTACCCGAGATGGTCAGCAGTTTACGTTCGCCCTGCTTAATATAGGAAGGAGTGATAGCGGTAATAGCGCTGTTTTTAACGGCTATGACCTTGCCACCCATCACATCGTCATTACGCTGATACATACGGCCTTCAAGAGTTTGACCGTCTTCAGATGCGGCCAGTACCTGACGCATCTTGACGCCGTTAACCGTCAGAGTCCCACGCCATTCGTAACCGGTATAAACAATCGCTTTACCAGAACCAGAGATAGGAGTGCCATCGGCATATTGACCTTCCAGGGTTACGCTGTAGCGATCATTATCGTTTTGGCTGATCACAACCACGGCATCAAACTGACCTTTCTCCGGCAGGTAGCCCGACATCGCCCAACGGCCATCCAGTGATTTTTTCTCAACCGCTTGCCATTGACTCCACTCCTCGGTATTAAAGGCATAATCGTTACCCAGCTTAGGTGCGACCTGATTCAGAGCGATATCAAACCAGGCACGGTCACGGGCACCGGCATGCAGTTCTGCAGTAGGTTGTTGACCCATATGGAAGTGAACCAACCACTTCCACTCGTCCTCGGTACGACGCTGCAGAGCAATACGGGCACCAGAGTGACAACGTACACAGGTTTCCTGCAACAGAGGATCAAATGATTCCAGCACGTTAGGCTCTTTTTCCAGCACATAACGCAAACCCTGAGTTTCAGCCGGTGCCAGGCCCTGGTTATCCGCCAGGTACTTCACCAGTTCCCGCTTCTCTTCAGGGGAGATCACGACACCACGTTGCTGCTGCATACGGCTGATCGTCGCCATCCAGCCTTCAGGGGTTTTACGCTGCTCGCTAATCCGTGAGAAAGGGGCCGAGGCATCGCCTGTATCCGTGTGACAGACCAGGCAACGGTCCCGAATAATGGATTCACCGTCCGCTGCCTGGGCTTGTGCAGGTGCCAGACCTGCCAGGGTCAAAACCCCTGTGCCCAGCAGCGCCCGAGTTATCTTATTTTTCTTCAAGGCCATCACTCCTACTCTTTTATTATTTGTTTCTTATAGATCGACATCTGAGCCAAAAGAAATACAGTGTCGCATCAACATTTACGACACTCTTCTTTTTTCTGCAGTCTGATGTTTGGCTTAAGATAACTTACCCCTAAGGTGTAAATAGAGTTTCCATCAATTGTGCTAAGTTGTAGCCAGATGTAACAAAAGCCTACAACTCAGCATATTAATTACATAAGCACCTGTTTTAAATGAACTATTTTTTGTGGAAATCGCGTTTTACAGTACTTTATTCCACTCTGGCATCTTTGCTAAACTCAAAAACGCTAGACTCAGCAGCGATAGATTCCAAAGCGCTGGACTTAAAGCAGACGTTGATAACGAAAATAATTATGACAACAGACAACCCAAACAATAGCCACATTATGATTGTGGAAGACGATCTGGCATCCCGCGCCCTTTTAGTCAGCTACTTTAAAAAAGAAGGCTATAAGGTCAGTGAAACCGAACAAGCAGACGACCTCGTCAGACGGGTTGAGGCCGAGCAGATTGATCTGGTGCTACTGGATATTAACCTTCCAGGCAAGGACGGTCTGACCCTGACCCGTGAGCTGCGTGCAGCCTCAAGAGTGGGCGTAATTCTGGTTACCAGTAAGGTGGATGAGATCGACCGAATTGTCGGCCTGGAACTGGGTGCCGACGATTATGTCACTAAACCATTCAACCCCAGAGAACTGCTGGTACGTGCAAAAAACCTGCTCTGGCGGGTGAAGGAACATCCCAGAGAACATGGTCAGCCCAAGGATCGTATTCTGATCCATTTTGAAGGCTGGACCCTTGATGGTAACAAACGTCAGCTACAAAGCCCGGATGACAGAAACGAGCGCCTGCCGGAAGGTGAGTTCCGTCTGTTGCATGCACTGATCAAGCATCCCGGACAGGTACTGTCCCGTGATCAGTTAATGGATGTCATTCATGGTCGTGAGTGGACCCCCAATGATCGCTCTGTGGATGTAATGGTCGGTCGCCTGCGCCGTAAACTGGGAGATAATCCTTCTGACCCTCATTTTATTCTGACGGCTCACGGCGCAGGCTATATGTTTGCAGGAAAAGTGGACTGATACTTTGACTGGACCATTATCTGATTTGCTGCCGCCTGAGCTTCAACTGACCAAGCGCCTGCATCAGGGCGAACGTTGCCAGATCAGCCGGGGGATTCGCCAGCAGGATCAGTTACCTGTGGTGATTAAGCAGCTCAATACAGGTCTGTCACCTCAGGAAGCATCCGAAGCTCAGCATTTATTACAACATGAGTATGAGTTGTTACAAAGCCTGGATATTGACGGGGTAATACGCCCTGTCAGTCAGCAGTTTTTTGTTGCTGATAGCAACAGCCCAGACACCCCATCCTCCGATACCCATAGTAGTCTCGAAAATACAACCCATACCTCTGTTAGCAGGAATAACTTCGGCCAAACTGATTCAGGCCTCTATACACTATTTAATGACCATAGCGGTATTTGTCTGCGTGAGCTGATTCAGCAAAAACGTTATCGCTGGCACCAGTGGTTACCGGTAGCCGTTCAGCTGAGTAAGGTGTTAGGGCAGATCCATAACAAGCAGATTATCCATAAGCAGATCAGCCCGGATAATCTGTTGTTAAATCCTGATTCCAATAAGGTGGAAGTGATCGATTTCACACTCGCGACACGCCTGTCGCGGGAACAGATTCACTGGCAGAACAGCCAACTGAAGAGTGGAATCCTGCCCTATATCGCACCGGAACAGACCGGGCGTATTAACCGCAGTATCGACTACCGTACCGACTTTTACAGTCTCGGCGTCACTCTGTATGAGTTAATGACAGGCAGTTTGCCCTTCTCCAGTAGCGATCGCCTGGAATTGATCCACCGTCATATCGCCAAGCAGCCGCAGGCACCTCATCAGATTAATAGCGATCTTCCCGAGGCTCTGTCTCAGATCATTATGAAGCTGATGGCCAAAGATGCCTCCATGCGTTATCAGTCCAGTTACGGCCTGACCTATGATCTGCAGCAGTGCCTTGAGCAATGGCACAAAAACGGCCAGATCGACAACTTTAAACTGGCAACACAGGACCTGCCGGAACGGTTTGTTCTGCCACAGAAGCTCTATGGTCGCCACAACCTGATACAACAGCTGACAAGCAGTTACGACCAGAATGTTCGGGGGGAAGCCAGTATCGTCATGATTTCAGGTTATGCAGGTATCGGTAAGTCCAGTCTGGTACATGAGATTCGACAGTATATTAACGAACACAACGGCCACTTTATCAGCGGTAAATTTGCTCAGTTTGGCCGTAACCGCCCCTATGCGGCTATTTTGCAGGCCCTGCAAAGCTTTATCCGACAACTGCTGACGGAATCCAAAGCCAATGTCAGCCATTGGCGACAACTGATTCTGGAAGCCTTGGGCAGTAACGGTCAGGTAGTGATCAAACTGATCCCGGAACTGGAACTGATTATCGGCCCACAACCGGGCGTGCCCAAACTGCCACCGGCTGAAGAGAAAAACCGCTTCTCCCGTATTTTTCTACGTTTATTGCGCGTGTTTGCCAGCAAAGAACAGCCCTTAGTAATTTTTCTGGATGACCTGCATTGGGCTGATCTATCCTCTATCGCCCTGCTGGAAGCCCTGGCCCAATATAAAGCCAGTGCTGTCAATCAGCCTAGAGACACAAACAGAGATATCGGAACACACAAAGGCAACGCCCAATCAGATAGCGAGCAACAGACACTCAGCTATCTAATGCTGATTGGTAGCTACCGGGATGAAGAGGTGCATAACACTCATCCCCTAAGAGGCTTGCTGGAAAAACTTAGACAGCTACCCATCAAGCTACTGGAACAGCAATTAAAACCGCTGACACTGCGCCAGATTAAAAGCCTGCTAGCCGATACTCTGTGCTATCCCGCAGAAAAATGTACCGAACTGGCAACGATCTGCCTGGAAAAAACCCAAGGTAACCCCTTTTTCCTAAATCAGTTTCTATCGACATTACAAGATGATGGCCTGATCTACGCCAACCAGAACGGTTGGTATTGGGATAAAAAAGCCATTGAAGCTCAGGCGATGTCGGACAACGTAGTGGATCTTATGGTCAATAAGATCCAGCGACTTGAGACCGAAACGCAAAAAGTACTGCGTTTAGCCTCCTGTATCGGTAGCCCTTTTAGCTTGCGCACCCTGAGTATTGTCTATAAAAGCTCACCAACCGATACCGCAGCTCATCTCTGGCAGGCACTGACCGAACGCTTAATTATTCCGCTGGATGATAACTACCGCCTGACCGGCTATCTCAAGGCAGGTCCAGGCTGCGGTCATATCGAAAACCCGGCCCCGCAGAGAAATAACGGTAGTATTATCGCGGATGGCATTCGCTATCGTTTTGTCCACGACCGTGTGCAACAGGCCGCCTATAGCCTGCTGAGCAAAGAGGAAAGCAGTGATCTTCACCTGGAGATAGGCCAACTGCTGCTGGATCAATTATCCGAACAGGAGCTGGATAACCGCATTTTTGAGATCACTAACCACCTGAATCAGGCTCAGGAAAGGATCTCTGATTGCCAGCAACGTAAGCATTTGGCAGAGATGAATCTAAAGGCCGGTGAATTGTCGCGCAGTGCCGCAGCATTCGGGGCTGCATTTGAGTACTTCCAACATGGTTTACTGCTGTTATCTGACTTAAAAAACTCAGCAACAGCCATACACAATACCAAAACCATCGACCGGAGTTGGCAGCAGGATTATCAATTAGCACTGGCACTGAACAACAACGCTGCAGAAGCCGCCTTTATCCTGTCAGATTTCGGCCAAATGCAACAATATATCCAACAGGTACTGACTAATAGCAGCCATCTGCTGGATAAGATTCGGGTCTACGAATTACAGATTCAGGCTCATATCTCTCTGAGTCATTTTGATCAGGCGTTAAATACTGCCTTTGAAGTTTTGGAACTCTTAGGTGTAAAGCTGCCCCGTCAACCGGGTAAGAAAACCCTCTGGTTAAGTTACCTCAAAACCCGCTGGCTACTGCAAAAACAGAACCGTGAAACACTGATACAACGACCTGAGCTGTCAGACCCCTATATTCAGGCCGCACTACCGATTATGGCCAGTATGTTTGGTGCGGTGAAGTTTTCCAGCTCAGGTCTGCGGCCACTGGTAATGGCCAAACAGGTTGAACTGACTCTGTGTTATGGTTTAACCCCCTCCTCTGCCCAGGCTTTTGCCGGTTATGGTGGCGTTTTGTGCGGCCAGTACAATCAGTTAAACCAAGGCTATCAATTGGGTTTAATGGCACTGGATATTGATAAACAGTTACCGTCACGTCTGACGCATCATAAAACACTGTCACTGTTTAACACCTATGTGCGGCACTGGAAGGAGCCCCTATCTAACACGCTGGGGTCTCTGGAACAGGGTTACCAAAGTGGTTTGGATAGCGGCGATATCGAGTGGAGCGCCTATTGTCTAGCCAGTTATATCCAGTATCAATTGCCAGTGGCAGAATCTTTGGCCGATATTCAGCCCAAGATGGACAATTACCTGCAACAGATACGTGCCGCGGGACAGAAGCAGTCGGAATACTACTCCCGCTACGCACTGCAAACCCTGGATAATCTGCGTGGTTTAAATCATAACCCCATACTGCTGGATGGTCGTTATAATCAGGAAGAGCCTATGCTGGCTCTACATATCAAAAACCATCATAGAACCGCGGTGTGTGTGCACCACTTCTATAAAGCGCTACTGTGCTATTTGTTTGGCGATTATCAGCAGGCAGAAAAGGAAGCTCGGGCCTGTGAACAGGATCTATCATCTATTGGCGCGACCTATACCTCCAGCTGGATATATTTTATTGCCGCCTTAACTCAACTGGCATTGATTCCAGGCTCCAGTGTCTTGCAGCATCCCCGTCGCTTCCACAAAGCAAAATCCCACCTGAAGAAGCTACAACATTGGGCCAAACACTGCCCGATTAACCAGCAGCACCGAGTCTTACTGATTCAGGCTGAGACAGCCCGGGTACAAAAGCGCTACCACAGTGCGATGGAGCTGTTTGAGCAGGCGATCGTCAGCGCCAATCAATCTGAAGTTCCCATGGATAGAGCGCTGGCCTATGAACTGGCAGCCCGCATGTATCGTAACTGGCATAAACCGGTCATTGCAGAAACCTATCTGCGCAACGCCCTTAAGCTGTATCGTCAATGGGGTGCCAGTGCCAAGGTGGATCATCTGATTCAACAACACCAGCTACATGAGCCGGAAAACCGACCATTGACAGCTCAACAAACACCGCTACGGGAGCAAAACAGCAATAACAATCAGATACTGGATATTCTATCGGTCATGCGCGCATCCCATGCCATTGCCGATGAGATCGTATTGGAAAGGCTATTAGGACGCCTGATGACGCTGGCATTGGAAAATGCCGGTGGCCAAAGAGCCATTCTGGCACTGCGCCGGGATGATGAACTCTTTATCGAAGCAGAAGCCGATCTACACGATGAACCCCGTTTCTTCTCCAGCCTACCCATCGAAGGCGAGAGCCAGAAGCTGCCGGTCAACATTGTGCATTACGTACACCGCACTAAGGAAACCGTGGTACTGAGCAACGCCCTGGAACACGAGATGTTTATGCACGATAACTATATTCGTCAGCGCCAACCCCGTTCGTTGTTGTGTATGCCGATTCTCTACCACGGTGATCTGACCGCCATTCTCTATCTGGAAAACCGTGAAAGCAGTGATGTCTTTACCCGAGAACGATTGGAAACACTACAGATCCTATCGGCTCAGGCAGCGATCTCCATTGAAAATGCCAAGCTTTATCTGAGCCTGCAGCAGTCAGAGCATGAGTTCCGCTCGCTGTTTGAAAATGCCGTAGAAGGCATCTTCCGGGCCAATCCCAAGGGTGAATACCTCTCGGTTAATCCCGCCCTAGCGCATCTGTTGGGCTACTACTCACCCGAAGACTT
Organism: Oceanospirillum beijerinckii DSM 7166; assembly: GCF_000422425.1. Taxonomy (GTDB): domain Bacteria; phylum Pseudomonadota; class Gammaproteobacteria; order Pseudomonadales; family Halomonadaceae; genus Oceanospirillum; species Oceanospirillum beijerinckii. The sequence continues at coordinate 43,824 of NZ_AULT01000038.1, read as the reverse complement.
TTTAAAGCATATCAGTAATGTACAACAGGGCTGTTTTCAGGATGCAGATCAGCAGAAGGACTTTATTAAAACCCTGCTTAAGCATAGCCAGATTCGTAATTTCGAAACCCAGTGGCTAAAAGCCAATCATCAACCCGTTGAGATTACTATTTCCGCGCGCGGGGTATTGGATGATAAAGGCCAGATCCTCTATTACGAAGGCTCAGTCACCGATATCAGTGAACGCAAAAACCGCGAGAAAGCGGAAAAAGCCCATATGGATGCCATTCTGGCACAGCAGAAGGCAGAAGCCGCCAGTGAGGCCAAGTCACAGTTCCTCGCGACCATGAGCCATGAAATTCGCACCCCCATGAACGGTATCCTGGGGATGGCACAGCTGCTGATGCGTAGCACACTGACGCCAGAACAGCGCCAGCAGATTCAGAATATCTATCGATCCGGCCAATCCCTACTCGCTATCTTGAATGATGTACTGGACTTTACCAAAGTAGAAGCCGGTCAACTGGAGCTGGACCCGCAGCCCTTTAGCTTGTTACAAGTCATCTCAGAACTACAGGCCGTGGTCAAACCATTAACCGATGAGAAGGCCCTCAAGCTAATACTGAATATAAATACAGAAATAAATAACTTGGGTATAGAGACTGATATTCATCACATCGATCTGGTTTACGGCGACCGCCGAGTACTAACCCAGATCCTGATGAACCTGTGTGCCAACGCGGTAAAATTTACTGAAAAGGGTCAGATCAGCCTACGAGTGAAGTGTTTACCCACTTTAGGGAATAACGCACAACAGCTCAGTAGAATAAGATTTGAGGTCGAAGACACGGGTATCGGCATCGACAAAGAATCCCATAGCCGGATCTTCCAGCACTTTAGCCAGGCCGATAGCTCTATCACCCGCCGTTATGGTGGTACAGGTCTTGGTTTATCCATCTGTAAACAATTGGTTGAATTACAAAACGGTCAGATCGGCTTTGATAGTGAAGCCGACCAGGGCTGTCTGTTCTGGCTTGAACTGGAATACCCGATAATTCACGCAACTGAAGCACACGCAATCGATCATCACATAAATAAAGTAACCACTTACACTGGCAACAGCTCAAGTAACAGTCTAAAGCGGAGGGCAGCCTTGAACTCAAACCCTGAGCAAAACCATCACGCAAACGGCTACCCAAACAACTATGCATCCCCTGCCCAGAGTCAGTATCTGCATCAGGCGCAACCTAACCCAGCAGAATGGACACCACAGCAACACAGCAGCCCCCTGCATATCCTGCTGGTAGAAGACACCGAAATTAACCAACAAGTCGCCGCAGGCCTATTGGAAAGCGACGGCCATCGGGTGGATATCGCAGAAGATGGCTACACCGCCCTCTCCCTGCATAACGACAACGATTACGATCTGGTGTTAATGGACATTCACTTACCGGATATGGACGGCATGGAAACCACTCGCCGTATGCGCCAGCATAAAGACCCGATCAAAGCCGCCATCGTCGTGATCGCCCTAACCGCCGCCCTCACTCAGGCTGAACAACAGAAATATCAGTCTGCAGGCATGGATGATGTACTGGCCAAACCCCTGCAATATCACCAACTGCTAGAGATACTGAAAAAGCACCATCTCTATGATGGCCAGATCGAACAGTTAAGTACTTATCAACCGGTTGAGGCAGATAGCAAGCGGCCTGCTCCTCTGATAACTAATACAAATCAAGCTAGCAATAACGCGGATCAGCAAACCTCCCCACTGATCAACGAACAACTGATCCAACAGCATAAAACCATGCTTGGACAGGAACGCTTTGCCGAACTACTGGACAGTTTTAAAGGACAATTTGAAGATCTGCACCAACAGCTGGGAACCGCCATTGCTGAAGAGAATTACGAACAAGCCGGTAAACTCGCCCACCGTATGGCAGGCTCTTGCGCTAACTTTGGTTTGGAGAAACTGAGCGGGCTCTGTAAGGAAATTGAGAGAAATACGACAGGTGCCGACTTGGCGGGGTTAGAAGATTTATATCAAACCAGCTTTCAATGCATCAGTGCATTTTAATCTAATAGCCTCGCTGGAGTCCCCATGATGGGCTTACACTCTCAAGGCAAGGTAAAAATAGAGCTACAAGCAGCAAAACTAAGACTTAGACACTTCAGCCAAGGTTTTGGCATCCACAAAATTATCCACCCACAACTCCAGCTGCTGTTCTGTTGCCTGACTGATCTTGCCTTCAATATCTTCTGACAAAGGGCCAAAACGGCGATTTAACAGACGGCGCAGGGTTTTAGCTTCGCCTAACAAAATACCATCTTGCTTCCACTCTTCAGTCCAGGAAATTACCCGTTCTGCTAACATGCTATGCACTGCCGGGTCCCGGATGACCAAATAGCCAAAAAGAGCCATTTTTAAATATGTCCCCTTTGTAGGGGAGTATCATCAAGCTGATTGATGATATCGAAAAAGCTAAATTGGGCAGAATCAGAAGGGCTTTTAGTCAGCATATCGGAGCCATTTTCGACCAGAAACTGAAGACACAGCTTACCGCTCCTGGTCGAAATGATCTATGCCCAAATAGCTAATTTGTTTTAAAAACAGCCTGTTAAGGATTTTTCAGGGCTGACTACTTAACATATTAATTTTTTATACGCCCTAAACTGGTGCAACGACACTACTAGGAGTATGCTTGCGGCTTTCTTTTTCATTCAGTGTGATAGGTTTTGAGATATGACGGCTAAGCGCTTGGATGCTCTGGCAATTACAGTAATGACTGTGCTTTGCATCAATTTTGGTCTACAGCAGATTGCGATCAAGTTTACTCTGCCTGATATTTCCCCCGTAATGCAGGCTGGGATACGCTCCATCGGTGCAACCCTTCTGCTAATGGTATGGATGAAGTACAAAGGTGAAACCATTTTTCAACGCGATGGAGCGGAAATCTGGGGGATTTTGGCAGGTTTATTGTTTGCCGGAGAGTTCCTGGTACTCTACAAAGCGTTAGAAATGACGGGAGCTGCGCGGGCAACCATTTTTCTCTACACATCCCCCTTTATCGTTGCCATAGGAGCGCAACTGTTTCTTCCCTCAGAACGGATGCGCCTCATACATATTGCGGGTTTAGCCGCCGCATTTATTGGTGTCTTCCTGGCATTTTCGGATGCTTTTTCAAGTGGAGCAGCCACCTTAACCGGCGACCTTCTTGCTCTTCTGGCAGCAATAATGTGGGGGGCAACCACTGTATTAATTAAAGCCAGTCCACAAGCCTCTATCTCGCCTGCAAGAGTATTGCTTTACCAGCTGGCAGTATCGGGCCTAACGTTACCCATCGCCTCTTTAATAATGGGTGAGGACGGTGTTCGCCAATGGACCATAACCAGCGGGATGGCCATGTTCTACCAGACGGTCGTTATTGCATTTATCTCGTACCTCACCTGGTTCTGGTTAATCAAACATTATCAGGCTTCAAAGATCGCCACGTTTAGTTTCTTAACACCTATGTTTGGAGTGTTTTTTGCTTGGGTAATTCTGGCCGAGCCGATCAGTTTAAGCTTTTTCATGGCTCTGGCTTTGGTTGCAGTGGGAATTTATCTGGTTAACCGTCCCTGAATTTTTAACATTTTTTAAGCCGGGTGAAGCATTTCAAGCTTCACCCTGGAATAATCAGCGCCATAATCCCTGAACGATAAAATAGAGATCAGGCCTTCAAGCATAACCATTACGCTGATAAGCGCATGGTTTCGGCAATATTTCTGGCTGTACGCACAATGTTATCATGCGCATTTTCCAATGCTTCCGAAAGACTGCACACACCGGGAACAACACTAAAGACGGCATCGATACCATGCCTATAAACCTTCTCATAGCCATCCCCCAGACTGCCCGCCAGCGCAATCACCTTACACCCCTGCCTTTTAGCATGTTCTGCAACACCAACTGGCGTTTTGCCAAAGATAGATTGTCCATCAATGCGTCCTTCACCCGTAATCACCCAAACCGCTTCCCGGCTGTATTCATCAAAGCGGTTTAATGCCAATACCAGGTCGACACCACGACGCACTTCCGCATTCAGGAAGCCAATAAACGCTGCCCCCAGACCACCAGCAGCACCTGCACCGGCCACCTGATCAATATGGATACCCGTTTGCTTCTCAGTGCACTCGGCAAAGTGTTTTAGTGCCAGATCCAACTCATGCTGTAGCGCTTTATCTGCACCTTTCTGCGCCCCAAAAATCCAACTCGCACCTTGAGGCCCCGTCAGAGGGTTATTCACATCACAGGCCAGCTCAAAGTGGCACTCTGCTAAACGCGAATCCATCTGAGATAGATCGATACCCGCTAAATCAGCTAACGCCAAACCACCATGAACTAATGGTTGGCCATGGGCATCAAACAGCTGCGCACCTAAAGCCTGAAGCATACCCGCACCAGCATCATTGGTTGCACTACCACCCAAACCGATCACAATGTGTCTGATACCGTGATCCAATGCCTTAAGAATTAATTCACCAACGCCGTAAGTCGTCGTAATAGCAGGGTTTCGAGCTTCTGGAGCGACCAGATCCAAACCCGCTGCAGTAGCCATCTCAATCACAGCCGTCTTACCACCACCTAAAATACCCAGCGCCGCATCTACATGACCACCCAATGGGCCGGTAACCTGATACCTGAACAACTCCCCGCCAGTTGCAGCGACTAAAGCATCACAGGTGCCCTCACCGCCATCTGCCATGGGTAACAGATGAAATTTAGCCTCAGGTAAAACACTTTCAAATCCCATTTTGATTGCAGAAGCGACTTCCGCTGCCGATAAACTTTCTTTAAAGGAGTCTGGTGCGATTAGAAATTTCATATTTGATCCCAAGAGCTTGTGAATAGCGCAGTTACTCAGTACTCTCAACATACTGTCTTTGATGGAATTGTTACAAATGCTTTTGAATATATTTTTTCAGAAAAAGCTCAATAGACTGTTGTTTTTGCTTGTGTTTATGCTGTTGAGCCCATTTGCCTTCGCAGAGTGCAGCGACTACGAATCCTTAGTACAGGCTGATAAAGGCTCCAAGGCATTTTTGGGAAGAGATACAGAAATTTTCCAGCGTGCGGTTGTGTTAAAACGTCATCACCCGAGTCATCAGAAAGAAGTCGCCAGCTACGCGAAAGCCGGTGGCCAGTACTACACCATGTTTTTTATCATCGACAACAACTGTAAAGCCTTCTATATCAAGCATGCGGGGCCTCGTTGAGGCCTTTTGCGGCTGTTATCACGAGATAGATCCATAATCAAAGTTCTTCAACTCCTCTAAAGCCAGGTCAAATTCATATCTTTCTACCAACTCCAGAAGCTTTACTGCTTTATCCAGCAGAGTTTCTTCGCTTTGTACCATTTCCATCAGCTCCGGTAGTTTATCCAGTACGTCGGCATTACCTTCTCTGAGCATCTGTTTAATATCAGCTACCATAACCGCTACCTTTTCAGGGTCTATCTCAGTGACAGTCAGCGGAGAGACTGATTGAATAAAATTTTCCTGCCGATCAATATCCGGCTCACCAATCCGCTCAGTCATCGTATTTTTATTGCTCAGATACTCAGAGACCGAGTTAAGCACCCGGCTCAGGGGCTCGGAAACCACCTGGAGATCCAGTCCGGCAGGCGCTACGCCGTGCATCAGCTTATATTCAAGTTCAGAGGCTACGGATGACACTCCATTCATGCCTAGAGTAGCAGAGGTCCCCTTGAGGGTATGCAACCAACGTTTGAGGCTCTCATTGTCGTCAGAAGCGACCATCTGCTCAATAGATGATGTATAGTCACGGTAATCTTTCAGAAACTGCTCCATGAGGCGTTTTAGCAGTTTTTTATTCCCTGCGGTCGAGCGCAGGGCCATGTTGAGATCCACTCCCTCAAGCAAACATAACATATCAGGACCTTTCTGCTCTTGGTCAGGAAAGTCAGCATTACAGGAAACACCTTCACCAGACGTCGAGGTGAATATCCGAGGCTCAATCCATTTGATCAACACTTCTTTTAATCTGTCAGGATCTATCGGTTTACCGATGTGATCAGACATACCGATAGAGAGACAATGATCAATATCATCCTGCATGGCATGAGCTGTCATAGCCACAATGGGGGGAAACCTTGCAAGATCCAACTGCTTGATATTTTTCGTCGCCTGCAAACCATCCAACTTAGGCATCTGAATATCCATCAGCACAAGGTCAAAAGTCTGTTGCTGAACGGCCTCAACCGCAGCATAGCCATTATCAACTAAAGTAATATCTAATCCATAAGGCTCCAACAGCCCCTGAATAACCTCTTGGTTGATAATATTATCTTCAGCAATCAGCACCTTGGCGCCCAAAAGTGCATGAATCTCATCGCCTTCACGGAACATCTGTCTACGCAATGGTTGTTGAGATTGTTCCAATCGTTTTGTGAGTATCTCTTTAATATTATCCAGTAGGTGATCAACGTTAATAGGCTTTAATACCACAGAGTCAATCAGACCATGGTTATCTTTCTGCCGCAGATCGGCACCACCATTGCTCGTAACCAGAATCACCGCAGGCTGTTTAGTCAAAGATGAATTGTTTCGAATCGATTTCGCAACGGTGAAGCCGTCCATGACAGGCATTTGCCAGTCCACCAACACCACATCAAAAGCCTGACCGCCCTGTACTTCGGTATTTACCAGACAATTTAAACCATCCGGCGAGCTGCTCTCCCCGGTAACAGAGATCCCTTTATGACTCAGTTGTTCACAGACACTCTCGACCACAGCGGCATCATCATCGATATAAAGTACACGTATTTGCTGCAGGTCGACTGAGTCCTTGTCAATGGATTGATGGCGCTTAAGCCGGACAGTAAAGAAAAACTCACTTCCCATGCCCATCTTTGAAAAAACATTGATCTCCCCTCCCATTAACTCAACCAGCTGTTTACTGATCGCCAAACCCAGGCCCGTACCACCATATTGTCGAGTCGTCGATGTATCTGCCTGGGAAAACGCTTTAAACAAACGCTTCTGAGCTTCATCCGATAAGCCAATACCCGTATCTTTAACCGAGAACCTGAGTTCAACCTCATCCCCACAGGATTGCAGCAAGCGTATAGATAGGGTGATCCCCCCCTGCTCGGTAAACTTGATCGCATTACTCACCAGGTTCAATAACACCTGTCCTAAACGAAGTGGGTCACCTTCCAACGACAGTGGCACATCATCAGATCGCTCAAAAACAATCGGCAGATTCTTCTCTTCAGCCTTAACCTGAACCACATCGGCCAGATTATTCAATACACTATCCAAGCGGAACGGCACTGATTCCACATTCATCTTACCCGCTTCAATTTTTGAAAAATCAAGAATGTCATTAATGATGGACAATAGATTTTGTGCGGAGTACTGGATCTTGTCGATATAGCCATTGACCTGACGATCTTTACTGCTCTGCCGGGCCAAACGGCTCATACCAATCACGGCATTCATTGGCGTGCGTATCTCATGACTCATATTCGCCAGGAAATCACTTTTCGCCTGATTCGCCACTTCAGCTTTCTCTTTTTCAGCAGAGAGTGCCTTCTCAACCAATTTCTGTTCAGTGATGTCAGTACGAATAGAGATGATGGAATCCAGCTCTCCCGTAGGAGATAAAATAGGTACAACGGTGGCGTGCACCCAATAAAGAGAGCCGTCTTTTTTGCGATTGCATACGTCTCCATGCCAAACCCTATGTTCGAGCACTGTATGCCATAAACCTGCGAAAAAGCCTTTAGGGTGCATACCAGAGTTGATAATGCGATGGTTTTTACCGATCAGTTCCTCTTCTCTAAAACCGCTAATATCCAGGAATTTCTCATTCACACAGCGGATGCGCCCCTGGGGATCAGTGATACTGACAATGGCATGATAATCCAGTGCCTGTTTAAACGACTCCAGCTGCACATTGGACTTAACCAAATGGAATTTAAAGCGTCGTAAACGCCACAGTATGATAACGATGATAACAACCAGCAGCATGATCGCACCCAGCATAACCCAGCGACTTTTGCGCTGCTGGGACTGCACACCAGCCAACCAGTTTTCAAATTGCTGCTCAAAGTGACTTAACTGATAGTAGATCGCAAGATCAGTCGATGATTGAGCTGTCGTCCTCAGACGGCGTACCCTGTCTAATAGATCTCCCACGTCCCGCAGCGTTTTTCCAAAAACGGACTTAAAGGCTTCTGAATAAGAAACTTCTTGTTCGATTTTTAACTGATCGAGATAAATAGAGAGTTTTTTCTCAGTGTCGTTATCCGGCAGAGCGGCAAAACGCAGGCTATAAAAAATCAGATCATTTAACATTTGCTGATATTCCGCTTGCCGGGACAGGCTTATTACTTCACTGGACAGGACTTCCTGCTGTTGACCGGAGAACGTTTGACCCTCTGGATCGAGTTTAGATGAGACCGAGTGCATAGAATGAGACAGGGCCGTCTGGGCATGACTGAACGTACTCTGCATCTGATTTAAAGCTTGCCCATAGGCTTCTAACTGAGCGGCAAGGTCCAGCATTAAATTTCTGAACTCATCCTGCTCATTTTGATAGTGATGCCAGGCCGTTCTCACAAGGGGAATATTCTTCTGAATCTCATTAAGGCTGTTGTCGACAACAAGAATGCTGTCAACATACTGATTCAGTTTTAACCGCAAGCGCTCTTCGGAAACCTCCTGATTGCTGCGGTTAATCAACGCTACATCCTGACGCATAGTGTGCAACAGTTCTTTTTGCAGACGAATCTCATCCTGAACCTTCTGCTGGTTGAGATTCTCTGCTGGCAGAAGCAGATACATCATCACGGGAAACAGTAACAACAGGCTTGCCAGACAGATCCACAAGACACTATCGGTAACTTTCACCCATACACTATCAGAAACGGCCATTAACGACGGGTCCTTCACTATAGAAGATTTGCTCTAGCACGATATACAGTTCACACAGTTTGACTGTCAGCCCTATGAGGACAAACACTATACAAGAATAACGAGTGACGATGGACAAATCAGCATTTTATATAACGAAGCACTGTTATTTATTGCTGATACCTGAAGATGAGTCAGGCAGTGTGCTTCAAACGTATCATCGTCTTAAGTAAGGAATCATATGCAACAAACACACATGCCATCTTACAACAGCCCTTATCCCCTGATTTCCCCAAGGTTTTACCCTGACATTTGATATAAGTAAAGTACTATTTAAGAGAGAGCCATGTTGGTAACATAGATAAGAGACTCAGTAAATAAAAGTGTCAGAGAGTTTCCTGCTCTCGCCCAAAAGTAAGAATGGCGGTAACTATCTTGATAAACACCACTCATTGCAAAGGAAGCGTTATAAGGAAAGGGAAAGCCAGCAAAATAGACAAGAGGGCAGCCTGAGCCGCCCCTGAACCATATAATAGTAAGTCCGTTATAAAGAATACCAGACGCTTGATTAAGGCTTTAGCCCGGACGCTTCATATTGAAATACTCTTTGGAAGAGCTATAACGCAGCCCTCCCAGCTTAGCGATCAGATCCCACTCATTCATATTGACACGTCCATTCTGCCAAATCTGATCATCAATATGTACAGAGACTACCTCACCCAACACCAGATTACCCGCCAGTGGGCCATCGCCTAAACGCTGCACACTATGCAGGCGGCACTCCAACCAAGCCAATGATTCTTTTACTGCTGGGCTTGGGCCTGACTCAACGGCGACCGGAGTTAAACCGGCCAGTGCAAACTCATCAACATCTGCAGGCAGATCTTCACTGGTCTGATTCATCTGCTCCGCCAAACGGGCATCCACCATATTGACAACAAAGTGCTCGTTGGCTTTCAGGTTGATCAGGGTATCTTTCTCTTCGCCTTTGCCATTTAGTAGTACAGAGAAACTGACAATCGCCGGATTTACACTGGCGACATTAAAATAGGAGAAAGGTGCCAGGTTATAAGTACCCTCTTCGCTAACCGTAGAGACCCAGGCGATAGGTCGTGGATAAACAGTGGAACCCAGCAGGTTAATGGCTTCAATAGGAGACAGAGATTCGGTTTTAATATCCATAATCGATACGCACTAAAATTAAGAAACAGGAAAGTTAGAGGCTGAGAGCTTTCTGGCTTTGACTGGCGTTAGACTTTTTAGAAAAACAGACGGTACGCAGTACCGCTAAAAAACAGCCAGCAGAAAAATAACCCGTAAAAAAATAGCCGCACCAAAGTGCGGCCAAACAAGATGAAGAAAACTTCTTAGCGGTGTTTAAACTCAGGCTTACGCTTCTCAACAAACGCCTGCATACCCTCTTTTTGATCTTCTGTGGCAAAAGTAGAAGCAAAAGCACGACGTTCAAAGCGCAGACCTTCCTGCAGGCTGCTTTCAAAAGCGACGTTGACCGATTCTTTGATCATATAAACCACTGGACGGGACATCTTGGCGATCTTACCCGCCACCTTCAGCGCTTCCGCTTCCAGCTCTGCCACTGGGATAATACGGCTTACCAGCCCCATACGCTCGGCTTCTTCCGCTTCCATCATACGACCGGTCAGACACATCTCCATCGCCTTGGCTTTACCAATAGCCTTGGCCAGACGCTGAGTACCACCGGCACCCGGCATAGTGCCGATATTGATCTCTGGCTGACCGAACTTAGCGTTATCACCGGCCAGAATAAAGTCACAGGCCATCGCCATTTCACAACCACCGCCCAGAGCAAAACCGGCCACAGCTGCGATAATTGGCTTTCTGGCGGTATTCAGGCTGTCCCAACCGTCACGACGGTTGTAAGGGAAGTCACTCAGGAACAGATCCATAAACTCCTGGTTTTCCATATCCTTAATATCTGCACCAGCAGCAAACGCTTTCTCGTTACCGGTAATGACCATAGCACCGATAGCATCATCCGCCTGGAACTGCTCAATTGCATGACCCACTTCAGAAACCAGGGCGTTTGACAGGGCGTTCAGGGCCTCAGGACGGTTCAGCTGAATCCAACCAACCGCACCACGGGTTTCAACCAGGATATTTTGATATTCCACACTAAGCTCCGAATTTATTCTCAGTATTCTTTAGCGATCTGCTTTTGGTTAACCGGGTCATCCGTGGATATATTTTCCATCTCACACCGTTAGGTTAAAGACGACCTTGCAGTAAATCGGTTCGCAAAAACATCAGGGCAAATAGAATAAAACAGCGATCCAAAACGATAATGTTGATACAAGTCGTTTTAGTCTTTCTGCTGCTTTACTTCATATAAGGGTTTTACATCAGGAATTTCGATACGTTTTCTATCCGCTTCAACCTCAGTTAAAGCCTCTACCTTTTCCATCGTCTGCAGACTACGCACCGCAAGGTTCTGGTACTCTTTTGTACCTTTACTCTTCCAGTTGATCTCTTTATCAGACAGTTCGCGCATCACCTTAGCTGGCGTACCTGCCAACAAGCTACGGGGAGGACAGTCGAAATCCGCTTTAACAAAGGCACAAGCCGCAACAATGGAGGCTTCACCGATCTTGGCGTTATCCATCACCACGGCATTCATACCCACCAAGGCATTTTTACCGATATGACAACCGTGCAGTACGGCACCATGACCAATATGGCCATCTTCCTCAACCACGGTATCCGTACCCGGAAAACCGTGCATGACGCAGGTATCCTGCACATTGGCACCGGCTTTAATCACCAGACGACCAAAGTCACCACGCAGACAAGCATTAGGGCCGATATAACAGCGAGGGCCAATAATCACATCGCCGATCAAAACAGCGGTGGGATGGACAAAGGCAGTGGGATCAACAACAGGTGTGATGCCATCAATGCTATAAACTTGCATATCTACCAACCTGTATTTTTATCTCAGAAATTTAAGAGGAGTAGCCAGATACCCAGAGTCAAACTCTGGGTATCTGTACGTACTGATGTCACTTGATAAGACAGAAGGCCTTAAACGTGACGACGGCTCTGAACCACCACAAAACGACGGGTTACAAAGGCCGCATCGGTCAGAGAAGCGTTAGACGCTGGGTTACCACCGGTTGCGTGGAAATCACTGAAGGCTGCGGATTGGTTAACAAACACACCGCCATCCAGGTTTACAGACAAAGCAACGGCTGCTTCCATCGCCACTTCTTCAGCCTGCTCCAGTACCGCATCATCCGTAGAGTAAATCCCCAGAGTGATGGCACCTTTCTCAGAAATCACTTCCTGAGCCAGCTGCAGACTGTGCTCAGTGCTGTCAGTGGCAATTACGAAGGAGATAGGACCAAAGCGCTCTTCGCTGTACTTATCTTTCTCAGACGCATCCACTTTCAGGATCATTGGCGTGTGGATACGGGCATTCGGGAAATGAGGATGCTCACGCTGCTCACTGGCCAGAACCACTTCACCCAGAGATTCACACTCTTTGATGCGGTCAACAGTAGCGCAAGACTGAACAGCACCCAGTACCATGCAGGCACGCTCGTTATCGCTCAGGAACTTAGAGGTTGCGATAGACAGAGCCTGTGCCACTTCGTCGAAGCTCATCTCACCGTCAGCGGTCTTGATACCGTTACGCGGGATGTAGATCGCCTGAGTGGTGGTACACATCTGACCGGAGTACAGGCTCAGCGTGAAGGCCAGATTACGGGCAACGGCTTTGATATCTTTAACGCTGTCGATCACAACGGTGTTCACACCGGCTTTCTCGGTGAAGACCTGAGCTTGCTTAGCATTCTCTTCCAGCCAGTTACCGAAGAAGTTAGAACCGGTGAAGTCGATCAGCTTCACATCTTTGTGAGTTGCCAGTTCTTTTGTTACAGGCGCGTCAGCAGTATCCGCAATCATAGATACCAGATGTGGCGCAAAACCGGCTTCTTTCAGTACTTGCTGAGCAATCTTGATAGAAACCGCTGCAGGCAGTACAGAACCTGGGTGTGGCTTAACAATCACTGGGTTACCAGTGACCAGAGAAGCAAACAGACCTGGGTAGGTATTCCAGGTTGGGAAGGTAGAGCAGCCCACAACCAGCGCTACACCACGTGGTACGATGTGGAAGTTCTTCTGCATTACCAGAGGATCATGCTTACCCTGAGGCTTGGTCCAGGTAGCTGTCTCAGGCACTTCTTTCATAGCACGGTAAGCGTAGGCTACCGCTTCCAGACCACGATCCTGAGCGTGAGGACCACCTGCCTGGAACGACATCATAAAGCCCTGACCCGAGGTGTGCATAACACCGTAAGCGATCTCAAAGCTGTTTTTGTTCAGACGATCCAGAATTTCCATACATACGCCAGCACGCACGTCTGGACCCGCATCACGCCAAGCCTTCATCGCAGCTTTCATTTCCGGGATCAGGACTTCGTGATCAACCTTAGGGTAGCGCACATTCATTTCGATACCGTAAGGGGACTCCTCACCGGCAACTTCACCAACGATACCGGGCATTTCCAGTTCAAAGTAGCTGTTCAGAGACGCTTTAAACGCCTCTTCGCCTTTCTGGTTAGCATCTTCACCGTAAGCGCGGGGGCTTGGGTTTTCACTGAATGGTGTCCAGTAATCACGGGGTTGAATCGCATTCAGCGCCTGATCCAGAGTTTCCTTGTGACGCTGGAAAAATTCATTTTGACTCATCTTTAAGATCTCTCCTGGTTTTTCCGTATCATATAATTATTATAAGAGCCGATAATACAGAAAAGTGGTGGTTTAACTTCAGTTAGTCGTTTAATGGCACCTGCAGGCCATTAATTAAATGTAGCCAGTTATAGACTGAAACGCTTTTTCACTTTCAGTCTTTGCCCTGTCCAGTGGCCTAATCTGGTAGATTTAGTCCGCAGCAAAGCAAAAAATCTATCACGCTAATCACTGACTATTTTTTAGTCAGTGACGCCGATATATCACCGTTGTTGTCATATTAACAATCAATCAAAATTAACAATCAATCAACTTTCCTGACACTTTAAAGCGTCTTAAGCCTTGCTCAACCAAAGTCTTAGTCAAAACATAAACTCCGGAAAAACATCAGCCTTTACTGATCCAATTGTACTGACAACCCGGAAAACTGCCTTATTTGGTCGTCCAAGATACACGATATTTTACGATACCGAAACCCTGCTTTTAAATTTAACTCTTGTATCCCTTTCTATGAATACGGTAGTCTTAAGCCACATAAGGGGAATATTCCTACCTACACTTCATTGATCTGTGTGGGTAAAAAGGTCAGTTTTTTCTTCATTCGGCGATAGGCACAAAGATCGCAAGCAGAAAAAATGATGATCAATAGCAGAGAAGCTAAGCAAGAAGATCGGTGGGTAACGCCCGGAAAAGCCGACAGATGCAACACCATTAATGACTCAATTTTGATCAGTGCAGACAGGCGATGCCATAACCTGACTGTGCTTTTGTGCGTATGCTGGTTTAACCATCAGATACTGGCCACCAGGTAAAAACCGTGTGAAATATAGAGAAGGCTTTATTTATTCAGTTTCAAGGCCCTTCTATATTTCTCACAGAATCCAAAATAAAGCGCCCTGGCGCTGAAAGCAATTTACTGCAACCGGGTATGCTCCCAGATAAGAACGGATTAACCCAAATGACATATCAAACCATTACCACAAGCACTGATACTGCGGCGAAGGTGCTCACTATAACGCTAAACCGTCCGGAAGCGTTTAACGCCCTCAACACTCAACTCCTGAGTGAAGTGGCTGATGTACTGGAACAAGCGGACCAGGATCAAGGCATTGGTGCCGTAGTGATCACAGGCGGACCAAAAGTGTTTGCCGCCGGTGCTGATATTAAAGAGATGGCCTCACTGGATGCGGTCGGTGTCATGAACGACGCCCGCCCTAAACACTGGCGCCGCATCTATCAGTTCTCCAAGCCGATGATCGCCGCCGTAAACGGCTATGCCCTGGGCGGCGGCTGTGAGCTTGTGATGCATTGTGACATCGTGATTGCCGGTGAAAGCGCCCTGTTTGGCCAGCCTGAGATCAATCTGGGCATTATCCCAGGTGCCGGTGGTACTCAGCGCCTGATTCGTACCGTCGGTAAGCCTCTGGCCACCAAGATGGTACTGAGCGGCGAAATGATTGATGCCAATACCGCACTACGAGCCAATCTGGTCGCCGAAGTGGTCATCCCTGAACGCACCATTGAACGCGCTCATCAGCTGGCGACCACCATTGCCAGCAAACCACCGATTGCCGTACGTCTGGCGAAAGAAGCCCTGCTGAAATCTTTTGAGACCGATCTTGAATCCGGTCTGAACCTGGAACGTAAAGCCTTTACCCTACTGGCTGCGACAGAAGATCGCAAAGAGGGTATCGCTGCATTTATGGAAAAACGTAAACCTGAATTTAAAGGATGCTAAGCCATGTCTTTCAACAATATTGAGTTTGTGATTGAGGATGGAGTGGCCATCCTGACGTTTAACCGCCCGGATAGCCTGAACAGCTTTAACGCTGAGATGCACTCTGAAGTGCGTGAGGCTCTGAAAGAAACCAAGAAGAATCCAGAAGTACGTGCACTGGTTATTACCGGTAATGGCCGTGGCTTCTGTGCCGGTCAGGATCTGAGTGATCGTAACGTAGCACCAGGTGCCGAAGCACCAAACCTGGGTGAGTCGATCGAGAAAAACTACAACCCGATGATTCGCAGCATCCGCGCCCTGGAAATGCCAGTAATCTGCGCAGTGAATGGTGTGGCAGCGGGTGCCGGTGCCAATATTGCTCTGGCGTGTGATATTGTATTTGCCGCTCGCTCCGCTAAGTTTATCCAGGCTTTCTGCAAAATTGGCCTGATTCCTGATTCCGGCGGCACCTGGACACTGCCAAACACTGTAGGTCAGGCTCGTGCGATGGCTCTGTCTATGCTGGGTGACCGCATTTCTGCCGAGCAAGCAGAACAGTGGGGCATGATCTGGAAAGCGGTAGATGATGAAGAAGTTAAAGCCACTGCGATTGAAACGGCCAAGCAGCTGGCCACTCAGCCGACTAAAGGTCTGGCACTGATCAAGCGTGCGATTCATGCTTCTGCGACCAACACTCTGGATGAGCAGCTGGATCTGGAACGCGATCTGCAAACCATCGCCGGTCGCACTGAAGATTACCGTGAAGGCGTTGCCGCCTTTATGGAAAAACGTCAGCCAACCTTTAAAGGCCAGTAACAGGAGCTTGTTATGACACTGACGGTAAATGAGACCGTTGCGGTAATCGGTGCTGGCACCATGGGTGCAGGTATCGCTCAGGTTGCAGCTAAATTTGGTCACAGCGTTCTGCTGTACGACAAGATGGAAGGCGCGGCACAAGCAGGCCTTGATCGCACTGCTAAGGGTCTGGAGAAACTGGTGGC
Source organism: Oceanospirillum beijerinckii DSM 7166 (assembly GCF_000422425.1). Classification (GTDB taxonomy): domain Bacteria; phylum Pseudomonadota; class Gammaproteobacteria; order Pseudomonadales; family Halomonadaceae; genus Oceanospirillum; species Oceanospirillum beijerinckii. The sequence goes on along the minus strand of NZ_AULT01000038.1, from coordinate 27,477 downwards.
CCGCGGCAAGATGAGCGAAGAAGACAAGAACGCTCTGGTGAGTCGTATTCAAGCCACTGAGAATCTGGCTGATCTGGCTCCGGCACGCTTAGTCGTAGAAGCCATTGTTGAAAACCTGGCCGTTAAACAGTCTGTCTTTTCTGAGCTGGAAGAGCTGTGCGGCGACGATACTATTCTGGCGACCAATACCTCTTCTATCTCTGTGACCTCTATTGGTGCGGCACTGAAGCGCCCGGAAAACCTGGTCGGTATGCACTTCTTTAACCCAGCGCCAATTATGAAGCTGGTTGAAGTGATCAAGGGTCTGGCAACGTCCGAAGAAGTGGCACAACAGGTTTACGATCTGTCTACCGCTTGGGGCAAGCATGCTGTAATGGCTAAGTCGACCCCTGGCTTTATCGTGAACCGAGTGGCCCGCCCTTTCTATGCTGAAGGCCTGCGTGTATTGGAAGAAGGTGGCGCTGATGAAGCCACTATCGACGCCATTGCCCGTGAATCCGGTCAATTCCGCATGGGTCCATTTGAACTGATGGATCTGATCGGCCACGACGTGAACTACTCAGTGACCGCTTCCGTTTTTGATGCCTACTACGGCGATCAACGCTTCCTGCCTTCCCTGATCCAGAAAGATCTGGTTGAGGCGGGCTTCCACGGTCGTAAGACAGGTCGCGGCTTCTACGACTACAGTGAAGGCGCTGAAAAAGCTCAGCCGAATACTCTGGCTAAGCAGGACGCACCCAGCGCGATTACTGTAGAAGGCAATCTGGGCGTAGCAGAAGCCCTGGTAAGCCGTATTGAAGCAGCAGGTATCTCCGTTCACCGTCAGTCAGAGCACGAAGCACAAGGCCGCATCTGTATCGGTAATTTGGTGCTGGCATTAACCGATGGCCGCATGGCAACCGAGCGCGCAGCAGCGGAGCAACGCAGCGAGCTAGTACTGTTTGATCTGGCACTGGACTACGCCACAGCAGGCCGTATCGCTCTGGTTAAAGCAGATCAAGCCAGCGAAGCCAGCCTGAACCAAGCCGCCGGTCTGTTCCAGGCGCTGGATATTCAGGTCTCTGTCATTGATGATGTACCGGGTATGGTGCTGATGCGTACCGTTGCCATGCTAGCAAATGAAGGCGCAGATGCGGTTAACCAACAAGTCTGTGATGTTGCGGCGGTTGATGTGGCGATGCAAAGCGGTGTGAACTATCCAAAAGGCCCTATGGCCTGGGCCGATCAGGTGGGTCTGAGTCATATACATACCGTACTGAGCAATCTGGTAGCCAGCTACGGTGAAGATCGTTACCGCCCCTCCCCTCTGCTGCGTCGTAAAGTATTTGCACAAGGTTCTTTTCATGGTGGTGCCTCCCATGACTGACACCAACAACCTTAAGCCAGGCGAAATGAGCCCGGAAGTACTGGCTCGTGCTTGCGCAGAAGCTATGTATGCCCGTGATCATGCGGCCCTGATGCTGGAGATGAAGATCGAAGATGTTCAGCCGGGTCATTCAAAGCTGAGCATGAAGGTGCGTCAGGATATGTGCAACGGCCATGGCATCTGTCATGGTGGCATGATCTTTACTCTGGCGGATACCGCTTTTGCTTACGCCTGCAACAGCTACAACCAAGTGACTGTAGCCGCGGGCTGTACGATTGAGTATATCGCTCCCGGTCAACTGGATGACACCCTGTATGCTGAAGCCAAAGAGGTGACGGTTCAGGGTCGTAATGGCATCTACGATATCACTATCAGCAATCAGGATGGCAAAGCCATCGCTTTTTTCCGTGGTAAATCTCGCCAGATCAAAGGCGAAGTAATTCCGTCTGAGGATAAATAACATGACTGACGCTTATATCTGCGACGCAATCCGCACTCCTTTTGGCCGCTACGGCGGTGGCCTGTCTTCCGTTCGTGCGGACGACCTGGGTGCAGTACCTATTAAAGCCCTGATGGAACGCAACCCTCAGGTGGATTGGGCATCGGTTGAAGACGTGATCTACGGTAATGCGAACCAAGCCGGTGAAGATAACCGTAACGTAGCCCGTATGTCCTCTCTGCTGGCGGGTCTGCCGACGTCTGTTCCAGGCACCACGATTAACCGCCTGTGCGGCTCGGGTATGGACGCCATCGGTATGGCAGCCCGTGCCATCAAGTCCGGTGAAACCGACCTGATGATCGCCGGTGGTTGTGAGTCCATGTCCCGTGCCCCATTTGTGATGGGCAAAGCGGAAAGCGCGTTCAGCCGTAATCCAAACGGCCTGTACGACACCACTATCGGCTGGCGTTTTATCAATAAGAAGATGGAAGCAGAGTTCGGTGTAGATTCTATGCCGGAAACCGCTGAGAACGTGGCGGAAGATTTTAATATCTCCCGTGAAGATCAGGACCTGTTTGCTTTCCGCAGCCAGCAGAAAACCGCTGCAGCGATGGAAGCAGGCCTGTTTAACGAAGAGATCTGCCCGGTCACGATTCCTCAGCGTAAAGGCGATGACATCATCGTTGATACCGATGAGCACCCGCGTGCCTCTACCACGCTGGAAGGCCTGGCTAAACTGAAAGCGCCATTCCGTGCCGGTGGTTCCGTGACAGCAGGTAACGCTTCTGGCGTAAACGATGGTGCTTGTGCGCTACTGATCGCCTCTAAAGAAGCGGCTGAAAAGAATGGCCTGACGCCTAAAGCCCGTATCGTGGCTATGGCGACTGCGGGTCTTGAGCCGCGCATCATGGGTTTTGGCCCTGCACCAGCATCCAAAAAGGTACTGGAAAAAGCCGGTCTGACTCTGGATCAGATGGATGTGATCGAACTGAACGAAGCCTTTGCTTCTCAAGGTCTAGCCGTTATGCGTGATCTGGGCCTGCCAGACGATGCAGCACACGTTAACCCGAATGGCGGCGCCATCTCTCTGGGTCACCCTCTGGGTGCTTCCGGTGCCCGCCTGGTCACGACTGCGATGTATCAGCTACATAGAACAGGTGGTCGTTACGCACTATGCACCATGTGTATTGGCGTAGGTCAGGGTATCGCCCTGATTATTGAGCGAGTATAAACCGCCGCATTAAAGCTCTGGGAAGGCCCTAGCCCTTCCCAGTGAGCGATTAGACATCCCATAAGATGATAAAAATCGCTCATAACAACCATGCTCCAAAGAAGATAGATAAAACGTCCGCAGAGGCGTGTTCTGACAATAAAAGAGTAAAAACAGGACAAGATTATGATGAATATGAAAGTGGATCCAAACGCACTTGACCCTATTGAAACGGCCAGTATTGATGAGATCCGTGCACTGCAGCTGAGCCGCATGAAGTTCAGCCTGAAACACGCCTACAACAACGTTTCCGCTTACCGTAAGCTGTGTGACGAGAAAGGTGTTCACCCTTCAGATCTGAAAACCCTGGATGATCTGAAGCTGTTCCCATTTACGACTAAACAGTATCTGCGTGATGCTTACCCGTTTGACTCTTTTGCGGTACCTATGAGCGAAGTAGTGCGTATTCACGCCTCTTCCGGTACGACGGGTCAGCCAACGGTTGTGGGCTACACTCAGCACGATATTAATGTGTGGGCCGATGTAGTGGCTCGCTCTATCCGTGCAGCCGGTGGTCGTAGCACCGATAAGGTTCATGTTTCCTACGGTTACGGCCTGTTTACCGGTGGTATGGGTGCACACTACGGTGCCGAGCGCCTGGGTTGTGCGGTAATCCCTATGTCCGGCGGTCAGACTGAGAAGCAAGTTCAGCTGATGCGTGATTTTGATCCGGACATCATCATGGTAACACCATCCTACATGCTGAATCTGATGGATGAGATGGAGCGCCAGGGCCTGGACCCGAAAGAGATGGCGCTGCGTATCGGCATCTTTGGTGCTGAGCCATGGACCGCTGAGATGCGCAAAAACATCGAAGGTCGTCTGGGCATCGATGCAGTAGATATCTACGGTCTGTCTGAAGTAATGGGTCCTGGTGTGGCTCAGGAATGTGCAGAAACCAAAGATGGCCCAACCATCTGGGAAGATCACTTCTATCCTGAGATTATCGATCCTAATACCGGTGAAGTACTGCCAGACGGTGAATACGGTGAGCTGGTATTTACCTCACTGACCAAAGAAGCACTGCCGGTGATTCGTTACCGTACCCGTGACCTGACTCGTCTGCTACCAGGCACTGCACGCCCTATGCGTCGTATCGACAAGATCACTGGTCGCTCAGATGATATGCTGATCATCCGTGGTGTAAACGTATTCCCAACGCAGATTGAAGAACAGATTCTGAAGATCCCTGCACTGGCGCCTCACTACGAGATTATCGTAACTAAAGAAGGCAACATGGATACTGTACAAGTGAAGGTTGAGATGACACCTGAAGCACAGGATCTTGATCCGGCTCCGGTTGTGAAAGAACTGCAGCACCACATTAAGTCTGTAGTGGGCATCAGCACTCGAATTGATGTTGTTCCTGTAGGCGGCCTGGCACGCTCTGAAGGCAAAGCGAAACGCGTCTCTGATCTGCGCTAAAGCCAGCTTTCACCTGACGCCATTCCAGTGAATAAAATCAGGCGACAGCAAATAGCTTCACCCTGTTAAAACCGGCTTCGGCCGGTTTTTTTGTGACCAGATTCCACTATTTTACGAAATGTTACTGATAATTTCTCATTATTGCCTTAAGCTGGGCATAAGTCAGCCGCTAATGTAAATTGCATATATGCAGTTAATAGGAGATTTATAATGGATGTCTCAAGCAGCAATGCTGCAAACAGCGCAGCCCGCCAAGATCCTTTGCTAGGTGTACAGATTAAGCTTTTTAAGTCCGCTCAGGACAACGCTCAGAGCACAATGGAAACTTTGTTAGGTTCTATTAATACTGTGCAACCTGCTCAATCTGTCGAACCCCACCTGGGTAACAAGATAGATACCCGGGCCTAGTTTCGAATCGATCTATAAATAGAAAAGGGGGCAAATGCCCCTTTTTTATTGCCTAAAGCACATCATATTTACCATAAAGTGCTAGTTTACACGCTTCAGACTGAGGGCAGATCCAGATCTCTGGTATCTAAAGTTCGTAAGATATTAATATGCGCTAACTCGGGCATCAACAGATCCAGTTCAGGCTGATCTGTTAAAGCAGTTTGATCTTTAGATAATAACACCCTAATCACGGGCCTGGTCCTTACATCGGGGTTAATCGCAGTTACCACAGCGACCTGTCCCGTATTAAGCTCAACCAGGCATCCAGGAGGGTATACTCCTAAGGCTTGAATAAACTTTTCTACCAAACGCCCGTCGAACAACTTGTAGCGCCAACGATAGAGTTTTGCCAAAGCCTGGGTTGGACTGGAGGATTCACTGTAAAAGCGCTCTCGAGTCATGGCTTCATAGGTTGTTGTTATACCCAGAATACGTGCAAACAAAGGAATTGATTTACCTTTTAATCCCCTGGGATAACCTGAACCATCATAACGCTCATGGTGACAGGCGATCATGTCCCTTAAACTTTCCATAGACGACAGATCTTCATTTAAGCCGACAAAGCTCACACCATCCATTACATGTTGCTCAATAATTGCTCTTTGAGAAGAATTTAGAGGTCCGGGATGATTTAATAGGTTATCAGGCACCTTCAACATGCCAATATCATGCAAAAGGGCACCCAGCCCCAATTCACACAACTGATCTTTACGAATACCTAAATGCTTGGCAAAAGTCAGTGTCAAAACACAAACATTTACGGACTTCTCAGCCAATGATTGTTCTTTCTCTTTTAAGCGAGTAAGTAATAATAAAGAGCTGGAGTCATTTAAAACATCCTGAGCCATTGTCTCAACAGAACGTTTCAGTTTAGGGCTATCCACCGCGCGGCCAACCTTGATATCAGAGAACACATCTGACATCTGCTCAACCGTTTGTTCCAGATCTTTTTCAGCCTTTTTCAGACGTTGCCAAGCAGCAGTATCAGCGGCTTCTACGGGCTCCGTTTTTTTCTCTTCTTTTTGTTTCTTTTTTGCTAACTGGGCGGTCTTTTGAGCCTCAAGAGCCTCTTGCTGATCAGAGATCTTCTGCCTTAAATGATTGGTTGCAGCCAGATCCGATTCGTTTAGATCAATCACAACAAATTTACAAAACTGCTTAATCTGCCGGATTTCTTTATCTGATTTGATTTTAAACGCATGGCGCCAGAACGGAGAGTTCATCCAGTTGATATCCAACTCAACAACCTTCATCCCTACCCTGACGTCATCTACCGCCACTTTTTTATGCATAAAATAGATTTGGACATGAGCTGCTATCCTGGCAGTTCCTCTTCCACCAATGTATTCATTAAGCTATCGCTCCATCGAAGCGCCTGCTCGTAGTGCTGTTGAACACGTAGGGTTGGCATATAACAGCCTGTACATGAATCACAACCCTGTCGGCTGAATTTTTCTGCACATTCGGCAATGGACATATAGTTAAAATCACCACTTTCCATATATCCCTGCTCAAGCAATTGCTTGAGCTCATCAGCCAACTTCAGCTCAGCAACCATCGCCTTAACCGAACAACCCAAGGCTACTGAGATTGCCTTCAGAGTACCAGCTAAAAAAGCAGTATCCGTGTTTAGCTCCTGAATATCTCCGGCTAAAGCTTCTGCCATATAAGCCACAATAAACATCTGAGCTATCGAAGCATCAGACTGGGCTGCTACCCGGGTGACCGATATAAGCATTAAAAATGCTTTCAAACGCACCATCCCTATCACCATAATAGCATGGCGAACAGAGCTGATACTGATCTCTCGTTTCAAGCATAAGTTTGAAGCATAACGCATTAAACGATAATAGAGCCAAGGGTCAGTCTTAATAATACCTTCTAATTCAGAAATCGAAACCGCTGGATCACTTAATTTATTAATTAAATCCAGTACTTGGAAATGAGAAGAGCAAAAAGTTTTACCTGACACATTCTCAGGACGGGCAAAAAAATAACCCTGAAACAAATCAAAGCCCTGAGCTTTACACCATAGCCACTGCTCGTGGCTCTCAACTTTTTCTGCAAGCAAGATCAACGAATAACGCTTTAATATCGGCCACCATTGCTCAATTTGCTCCCGGCTAACAGCCATCAGATCTATCTTTACGATATCAGCGTAGGGTAGAAAGCCTTTGGCCAGGCTATCTATAGTGAAATCATCCAGCGCAATCTTATACCCTTTCTTTTTCAGAGCATCTACTTTGGCGATATTGTCTTCAGTGGCAGGTATATCTTCCAGTAGCTCAATGACTACCTGCTCTTTTGGGCATACCCAGTCTTCCACCCAATCAAGAGCTTGCTCAGGTACGTTGATATAAAGCTCTTTTCCCGTCACAAGAATAGAATCACCCTGCTCTAGCATGCTGGACATCAATACCTGAGCAGTCGCAAGCACCGGATGTATAACAGCTGCAGCTTCATCTTTCACACTATCACGATAGAGAAGTTCATAAGCCACTAATTCAGAATCACGATCCAAAATAGGCTGTCGAGCAAAAGCATAGGAATGATTTTGGGCAGGAACTACAGAAACATTAGAGCGCATTTAACCAATCTCCATATAAACAGTTATAAAGGTAACTGCAACTATTCAGCGACCGGCTCTGTCATTATACTGACAAGCAGGTAACCGCATCCTTCTTGTGGCATACATTAAACCCATTCAAAACAAAGCTTCATATTCAAAATAGCCGATCAATTAGCCATTAATCATATAAATTAGATATTGTTTTTCTTAGGCATACGCAATTACACGAAAAATTTCAGCATTTCTCATCTAGAGAGTGAGAGATAGTGCTGTAGAGATGTTTTGTGTAAATGCTTATACAAGAAAGCATACTGAATATTTACAGGCACCTTCCCTCTGGCGCTATAGGTTCATCCTGAACCGCGAACAGATCATACATTAAGATTTAAAAAAAATACAACATAAAGTTTAAGCTCTAATCAGCACAAATCTACCCTGACATCAGAAGCACAGTGAGAAAGATATTGCTATTTGTTCTCTGAGCAGTGATTAATCATCTTTCCTTCCATGCTTGCCATTTCGTATCGCGCAACGGTAAACAGAAAATCAGCAGATACCAAGCCAAACCTTCGCTGCATTTTTAAATACAAAGAGATTATTCAATCAATATCCATTGACCCTCATGGATCTCCAGCATCTTAAATGCGGTCAGATCCAAGCCCAGGTGGTCCCATTTACTCATATTGACTACACCTGCGGTACCAACATAATTGGACGTATTCTCCAATTCAGCTCGCACCTTATGCTTATTTGTAGAACCTGCACGTTCAATCGCAGACAAGGCTATCATCAAACCATCATAAGCATACCCCCCAAAAGGGGAAACCGGGCTCTGATAAGCCTGCTGATATTCGCTTTTATACTGCAAAATCACTTTCTTTTGAGGATTACGGTCAGGTAACTGGTCAGCCAGCAACAAAGGGGTCGCTGGTAAACGGACATTTTCTGACGCTTTGCCAGTTAACTGGACAAAGGTTTTTGATGCCACGCCATGGGACTGATACAGAGGAACTTGGATACCCAGCTGATGATAGTTACGAGTCACTATAGCCGGGCCCTGGCCAAAACCAAAATTCAGGATTGCATCAACTCCAGGTGTGCTCTGAATGCGCTTAAGCTGCGCCAGCATATTATGATCTCTGGGGCCATAAATCTCATCAGAAACCAATTCCAGGCCATACTTATCCAATACACTTCGGGCCTGTGCCCGCCCTGAGCGGCCAAAACCACCCTTCCCTGAGATCAAAGCAATACGCTTATAGCCACGCTTCTGCATATCAGTAAAAATTTTCTCAGCAGCCATCCGATCTGTGTGAGGCGTTTTAAAAACCCACTTTTTCACCGGATCAACAATAGCTACGGCACCTGCCAGAGAGATATAAGGAATTTTTGCCCACTCAACCAGTGGAATTACGGCCAAGGACGCACCAGAGGTACTGCCGCCAATGAGCAGGTCAACTTTGTCAATCTCAATCAGCTTTTTTACAAAGTTACGGGCTTTGTGAGCATTACCCTCAGTATCATAATGAATCAGTTCAACCTGCCTCCCTAACAGGCCACCTTTTGCATTAACTTTATCGACATAGAGCTGGAGGGTTTTAAGTTCTGGTTCACCCAAAAAAGAAGCGGGGCCGGTAACGGCCAGAAATGTCCCTATTTTAATAGTCTCAGCACCAAACACGGTGGAGATTAAGATCAAGGGGACAACCAGAGCCTGCATGCTCTTAACAGCTAGTTTCTTTAGCATGTTGTTTTCCCTAAAAAGCTATTTGTTATGTTTTTTGCAGGCGGCATTATTCCTGAATAGATGTATTAGGTCGACCTATTTTAGCGCCTATTACATATCAAATTTGTAACAAAAATTATAAACTTAGACTAAGATCATCTTATGGCGAGACGCGTCGATATAAGACTTATGCTTTAGTATAAACGCGCCTCAGTCGTGACCAGACCAAAGCAAAGTTTCGAATCACCCTGCCCTTATTACCTATGGAATTGATCCATTTTTTCTTTCTGCACTGGCGAACCTTGTAGAAACAGTAATTAGACCAAAACGATCTCTATCCCGCGAAAAATGGGAGTCTCTCGCTCTAGTCGCGGTGTAGCACGAACCGTATTGCTTTAGATCATCGGCTTTGAAGAAACGTCATTTATGCAGATCAAAAGAGAGACATAAAACAAATAAAAACACAACACAATGTACCAAATTGCATAGAATTCTTTTATTTCCATATTTTCTGTATCATTTTTATCTTTCTAACGTCTCCTTCTTAGACAAGGCAGTGCTTGCCCGCATGTGATACTGACCGTACAATCACAGCAACCTTTTGACTTATGTGTTACAGAATTAAAGACCTATGCCAAATAATCGTGCTGTACAACAGCTAGTTGAAGACTTCTGCCAGCAACGCCCCATCCGGGCCGGCTCCCTCATCATCACGGTGTACGGTGACTCCATAGCCCCAAGAGGCGGAACCGTTTGGCTGGGTAGTTTAATTAATATTCTCGCCCCCTTGGGCTTGAACCAAAGACTGGTACGCACCTCAGTATTCAGGCTGGCGAAGGAAGACTGGCTAATCTCTGAACAGATTGGCCGTCGAAGCTACTATAGCCTGACGGGTTCAGGTAGGCGGCGTTTCGAAAAAGCTTTTAAACGGGTTTATGCTCCAGTTCTACCCGACTGGGATGGTCGCTGGTGTATCGTATTAACCAGTCAGATAGACTCTGAACTCAGAAAGTCCGTTAAGGAAGAGTTAGGCTGGTTGGGCTTTGGCAATATTGCACCAGGTGTAATGGCTCACCCTACCGTGGATATGACGGAACTCCGGACCACACTAAAAGATCTTAACGCCCTGGAAGACGCCATCATCTTTGATACCTATAAACAGGACTTAATCAGCAGTCGACCACTGCGCCTGCTGGTGAGAGATTGCTGGAATCTGGATGAGCTGTCAGAAAGTTATAAGCATTTTTTGAATAAATTCCGCCCTATCTGGAATGACCTGAAGAACGTCGACCAGTTGGACCCTGAAGATTGTTTCCTGGTACGAACTCTGCTAATACATGAATATCGCCGAGTGTTACTAAGAGACCCTCAGCTGCCCGAGGAACTACTACCCAGCGATTGGGAGGGCACTGCTGCACGACTTCTATGTCGCAATCTTTATCGCTTGGTTACAGAAAGAACAGAGCAGCATCTTTCCAGCCATCTGGAAACTGCCGAAGGCCCTTTACCTGATGCTTCACCTTCTTTCTATAAACGCTTTGGCGGTTTGTAAGCAAGCTAGCATAAATAGCTCTATCTTCTCCGTCCACAAGCCGGAGAGGATAAGAATATAAATGCCGAAAGACTCTTGTGCGGGTGCTTAACTGAGCACTTTTAATTTGGTATTTCCGATTTAGCTGTTAACAATGGCTTCGGGAAACATGCAATCCCGCCGGATTAAAAAGCATAATATGACATATTGAACAAGGTGGTTGATACGATGTCTCATAGCATTGCAGTCGTGGGAACAGGCCCTGCAGGTTTTTACTTAGCCGACCTGCTCAGCAAAAAGCTGGAGCATAGCCAGCTGGACCTGATTGATCGCCTGCCTTCTCCCTTTGGCCTGATTAGGGCAGCCGTCGCACCAGACCATATCGCAACCAAGAATATTACCCGTCAGTTTGAGCGTGTTTTGCAACGGGATAATGTCCGCTTTCTGGGCAATATCGAAATAGGTAAAGATATCAGCTATGACGAGCTGAAAGCCTGTTACGACACCGTTATTATTGCTACCGGTGCAATAGAAGATCGACAGCTACCTCTTGAGGGAGCTGATTCAGAAGGAGTTTATGGCTCTGGGCGCTTTGTTACCTGGTATAACGCCCACCCTGATCGCTATGACTTTAGCCCCAAACTTGATGGCAAGCACATTGCTATTATCGGCAACGGCAATGTCGCTTTAGATATCGCCCGCATTCTGAGCAAAACACCAGATGAGATGGCCGACTCAGATATTAACCCTAAGGCTCAACAGCTGATAAAGGATTCACCTGTAGAAGATATCTACATCATTGGCCGTCGTGGACCTGAAGAGGCCAGCTTTACCCCATTTGAACTGGAAGAACTCTCACAGCTAAGCCAAGCGGTGCCTTTGGTTTACAGCGCTAATGGCGAAAGCCTCCTCATCCCTCAACAGATCGGTGAAGGTTACGACGGCCGGGAAAGTAAGATTCGACAAAAGAATCTTGAGATCTTACAACGTTATAGTGAAAACCAAGCGGGTGACAACGCGATTCGACTGCACTTTCTCTTCTGGCACAACCCTAGCAAAATTAACACTGAAAATGGTCGCATCAACAGTCTCAGCTTAAATAAAACCCAGTTAAAAAATAACCGTTTGGTTGAAACCCGTGAAACACTGACACTTCCAGTAGACACTCTGATTAGCGCTATCGGTTATCGTAGCACTCCTATTCCAGGTATGCCTTTTGACCAGCCAGCCGGAGTCGTCCGTAATGAACAAGGTCGAGTTGAAGCCGGAGTCTATTGTGTCGGCTGGTGTAAGCGTGGGCCTCAGGGTGTGATCCCCAGTAATCGTGCAGATGCAATCGAGATGGCAAAAACGATTATTGCCGATCTGGAAGCCAAACCTTCCGACCAAAGTAACAACCAATGCAGAACTCAGCCCAAACCAGGCCCAGGTGCTATCGATGAACTGCTCAGTGCAAGAAAGATCCGGGTAGTCGGCACTGACGACTGGCACAAAATAGATCAGGCCGAAATAGGCAGAGCACCGGAAGGTAAAATCCGGGAGAAGTTCACTACCGTTGAGCAGATGCTGGCCGTTTTAGATTAACAGTTATTCAACTTAAACAAGCCGGCATTGCGCCGGCTTTTTTTATTGATCATGCAAAGGTATTACCATGCCATTATCTCCCCCCTCTCCTCGTCGACTGGCCCATACACGTACAGTCACATGCCAGGCCTACGCCCGTGAAGATGGCCTGTGGGACATTGAAGGTCATATGACTGATATCAAAACTCAGGATATCGACAATGAAGACCGGGGAGGTACTATCCCGGCCGGTGAACCTATTCATGAGATGTGGTTACGCATCACGTTAGATACCCAGCTTAACATCCACGATGCGGAAGCCAGCACAGAGTTTGCACCTTTCAATCTTTGTCCTGCTATCACTTCAGCCTATAAAAAATTAATCGGTCTGAAGATTGGTCCGGGCTGGAATAAGGAAGTCAAAACTATGCTGGGCAATATCAATGGCTGCACTCATCACACCGAGCTGCTAGGCCCAATGGCTACCACCGCTTATCAGGCGCTATATCAGGAACTTAAGAGCCAGGAACAGCAAAATAAACAGCCTCCGGCAATCATGAACACCTGTCATACTTTGGCCTCAAATAGCTCAGTCGCTGCCCGTTTATGGCCTGAGCATGCAGACAAAATGATTGAATCCTCATAAGATACTTGATGAGAATAACAATAATCGGGGTTCCCCTATGACAAATAGCATTATTATTGCAGCACAGCGCTCTGTTGATCAGCAGGGAGACCTGGAAGACTGCTTATGTCTGATTGAGCAGGCGCAGAGCCTTAAGCTGCGCATCTCTCATTTAGAGATAGATCCACTGAGCGTTGACTGGAACAGTCGCATTAAAGCTAATCACTTCCGTACGGGCTGTGGTCCTATCGAAGCCTTATCTGTGGCGAACCGTATGATCTCTCAACAGGAAGTCGATGTTATCGTCATCCATGGCCGGGATTTTCTTCGATCAGAACATAGTCAGAGTGATCGCCATACCAGAATGGCCATTTATGGTGACGACTACAGCCTTCCTGAAGCCTACACTCTGCTGGCTAAACACTTCTGTCAACAACAGGGCTTAAGCCTGGAAGAGTTCTGTATTCTGCGTGATCAGGTTTTTGACAATTTAAAGCAAACTGCTGAGAAAAAGTCACTTAAACTGCCTGACAAGCGCTGGTTTGAACCTTTGACTGAACTTTTCCGAGGCGTAGACTGCGCCAATCCTGTGATTGACTTTGAAGGCATTGTTATCCTGTGTCATCCAGATATGCTACGACAATTAAAGCCTATGATCTCTCCTATTGAGGTTAAAGCCGTTGGTATCGGCCTTTCGGACGAAGATGGCCCGGAACAAGCAACTAATCTGGCAAATTACCACTCACTGGAGAAAGCCCTGCATTATGCTCAAGTACAATCAGGCCTGGATATGGCGGAAACCATTCGCGATCCCAATATCCGTTTAGATGCTTATACCTGCTATCCCATTGTCCCTCTGGCTTTATTACTCAAATCCGGAGCAGCTAATACGCCAGAAGAAGTAACAGCACTACTTCAAAGCAAACCTCTGACTCAAACAGGTGGTATGAATTTGGCTCGCGCACCCTGGAATAACCCGGCGCTCAACGGTCTGATTGCTATGTGCGAGAGCTTACAGCAGGACCCTATCGGCTCGCTTGGCTTGGTGCATGGTAATGGTGGCCTTGGTTATAAACAGGGTATCGCAATTCTAAGTTCATAACAGAAAATCAGTGCAAGAAGATTGCTCCCGAATCATTTAATGAAGCACATGGAAGCTACAAAAAACCTAATGCGCCCATCAGGACTATCATTATTTAATCCTTTTAAATCAAGCAATTAAAAAACATCAAAAGCTAACCACAATCCTATTAAGGTAAGTGGTTAGTTTCTCCCCATTACCTTCATGTGTGGATATTGCTCTATATCAAACTAGAGACAACCAGCTTCATTATTCCTTAGCTCTTGGCAAATCCATGGTCTACTCTTCAGTAAATTGATAGCGAAACAAGATCAGTTTGATTTTCTTATCTTTTAAACTAAAGAGTTAAAAATAGATATGCTCTGCAGATCTCTGTTTTGCTGCTAAGCCACATAGGAAGTCATACTTTGAACCGACAAAAATCGTCCGGCGTCAAAACTCTTATCAAATGGACGCTTCTGCTTTCCACGCTTGCCCTCATCATCATTGCCGGTTGGGCAACAACCGATTATGCCTTGCATAAAACCTCTGATGCTGCATTTTGCGGCAGCTGCCACAGTATGAAACCCATGCAAGCTTCCTTCCTGCAAGATAAACACGGTGGTCACTCCACAACAGGAATACAAGCACTTTGCACAGACTGCCATCTCCCCCAGGATAATTACATCAGCTATCTGTATATGAAAGGCAAAAACGGTGCCTGGGATGTCTGGAAAGAGTTTGTTCTGGGAGCCGGTGATGTGGATTGGCATGCCAAAAGAGCCGAGGCAAACCGCTACACCTATGATTCCGGCTGCCTGAAATGCCACAACACCCTGATTTCAGCCTCAGAGCTAAATAACAAACAGTTTGTTGCCCATAAGCCTTACTTCCAGAAACGGACAGAAAAAACCTGTGTTGATTGCCACAAAGTAGGCCATAAAAACCTGAGCCTTTACCTACCCCAGGTGGCTAATGCACCAACCCTCCCCAACTGATTAGCCTCTACAATAAGGAAGATCGTTATGCAACGAGACCACAGCCAACGGAGTCTTCATCAACAGCTGGTGGTATACCGCCGCCTGCTGACGATGGCCAATCATTATCAATACATAATCTTAGTCTCGCTAATATTATGTATTATACTACTCGGTAGCACCTCAACAGTATTAGCCAACGATCACTCCTCCAGCGGTGATCTTAGCCAGATTAAGACTATTAGTTTTAAGCGCGGTTTGAGTGATTCTGACAAGGCCTGCGTCAGCTGCCACCAACAAAAGCAACCCGGCATCGTAGCGGACTGGAAAGACAGTCGCCACAGTCATGTCGGTGTGGGTTGTAACGATTGCCACCAGGCCCAGCCAGGCCAACCGGGTGCCCAACTGCACAATAAAGGCGAACTGAAAAACGCCTACATTACACCTCTGGTTTCACCCGCCACCTGTGGACGCTGTCACGCTGAAGAACAGGAGCAGTTTAATCGCAGTGGTCATTTCCGTTCCTATCGCCAAATTATTCCTAAAGACAGTCTGCATGCTCTGGTTCGCGTACACGAAGGTCGCAATAACAAAGAGCTGGGTAATGCTCCGGATGAAACTGGCTGTATGCAGTGTCACGGTACTAAGATCAAACTGGATGAAAAGGGCAAACCTGACCCAACCACCTGGCCTAATATGGGCATGGGCAATATCTATCCCGATGGCTCAACCGGTAACTGCGCCGCCTGCCATACCCGTCACAAGTTCTCTATTGCTGAAGCTCGTAAACCTGCAGCTTGTGCTTCTTGTCACCTGGGGCCGGATCACCCGGATATAGAGGTGTATAACAACAGTAAACACGGTCATATCTTTAACGCCGATGGCTATAACTGGAAATGGGACTCCCCACCCGATGGTTGGGAACCTGGCGATTACCGTGCACCAACCTGCGCCACCTGTCATATGAGCGGTATTGGCGAACTGAGTACAACTCACAATATCAATGAACGCCTGTACTGGAACCTGTGGGCTAAAGAGTCCAAAGTACGCAACTCCACTGACGTCATGAGCCCGCTATTGGGTAATGGCCCTGAGGGTCGTAAGAAGATGGAACAGGTATGCAGCTCCTGCCATAGCAGCACACACACCAAAGGTTTCTTTAAACAAGGTGACAAAGCCGTCAAGCTGTATAACGTTGAGTACTATGCTCCTGCGAAACAAATGCTTGATGAGCTGAAAGAGAAAGGCCTGTTAAAGGATAATCCTTGGACCGACGAGTTCCAGATCACCTTCTATCATCTATGGCACCATGAAGGCCGCCGTGCCCGCCATGGCGCTATGATGGGAGCACCAGACTATGCCCATTGGCATGGTTTCTTTGAACTACAGCAAGACCTGTACAAACTTAAAGCGATCCATAAAAAACGTCTGGAAACAGGCAAGATAGAAGACTAAAACATAGATCAATCGTAACTATTCAGGTGCTTAAAAATTCTATATTAATCAATATGTTGAATTTTTTAGGACTCTTTTTGAACCTATTCAGCCTCCTGTAACCTATTGATTTCTGGTAGGTGCCAGGCAGGCTTCGAAAGGCATATAAAGCTAACTCATTGATTTTATTATCTTGAACCCACCTGAATAGTTACGATCAATCATCTGATGCAATTAGCCCACTCAACTAAACAGGAACCAGGGTAGGACTACCGGCAACAGGATCAGGGTGGATCTCTGCACACAGATCAAACACCTCTTCAACCAGTTTTTGAGTGAGTACCTGCTCTGGTGTCCCCTGCTGCTGTACCTTGCCTTGTTTAAGTACCACCAACTCATCACAGTAACGACTGGCTTGGTTCAGGTCATGCAATACCACGACGATGGTTTTCCCCTGCTGGTTCAGCTCACGCATCAGCTTTAACAACTCAATCTGATGGGCAATGTCCAGCCAGGTTGTTGGTTCATCCAGTAATACCAGATCGGTATTTTGCGCCAGAATCATCGCGATCCAGGCCCTTTGCCTCTGTCCACCAGATAGATCTGTAGCAGGTCGATCCGCCAGCTCCAACAGACCGGCCTGCTTCAAAGCGTGTTGCACAATAGCTCTATCTTCATCGCTCAAGCGGCCCCAACGGGAACCCCAGGGCGCACGACCATAACCGACTAGCTCACGAATTGTCACACCCTCCGGGGTAATGGGTGCCTGAGGCAGTAACGCCAGTTTTCGGGCCACCTGACGGGTATCCTGTTTGTGTAGACCCTCTCCCTGCAACAGAATCTGCCCCTGTTTAGGCGACAGAATACGAGCGACTGTTTTTAACAGCGTAGATTTACCACAACCATTAGGACCAATCAGGGCGGTAATTTTCCCTTTCGGGATCTGCAGATTCAGCTCGTTCAGAATCACTTTGTCACCGTAACTGACCGTCAGATTTTCAATAGACAGATAGCTCATTACCAGCCTCGATAACGGGTTAATAGGAAGAGGAAATAGGGTGCGCCGATCAAGGATGTCAGCACACCAGCCGGTAACTCTATAGGGGGAGCCAGAATACGGGCCAGAATATCCGCCAGTAAAACCAACACCGCCCCGATCATAGCAGTCGCCGGTATTAAACGACGGTGGCTGCCACCCACCAGCAAACGCGCCAGATGGGGCGAAACCAAGCCGACAAAACTAATAGCGCCGCATACAGCCACACTGACTGCAGCCAAAGCTACGGACAACAATAGGGCTAACCTGCGGGTTTGCAGCACATTAGCCCCTAGGCCTTCCGCCGCTTCATCACCCAGAGCCAGCAGATCCAGGCGTAATGCCATCATCAGCGCCAACGGGAACAACACCAGTAACCAAGGCAACAGGACTGCGACATGATCCCAACCTCGCCCCCATAAACTACCGGTTAACCACACCAAGGCGGCATTAACCTGATAGGGATGGCTCACTAATAGCCAATCGATCAAGGCGCCCAACCAGGCACTTAGAGCAACACCCACCAGCACCAAACGAGCGGGATTCAGATCCTGATTACGTACTAACCACAGCATCAAAGCCATCGTCAGCAAAGCACCAGCTATAGCCGCTGGAATCATCCAGCCAAAAGCCACACCCGGAAACAGCAGCAATAATGTTGTCGCCGCAAGACCAGCCCCGCCGGTCACACCGATAATATCCGGTGATGCCAGCGGGTTTCTCACCACACCTTGAATCATAGCTCCAGCCAGGCCTAAGCCCGCTCCGGCCAATATCGCTACCAACACACGGGACAGTCTTAGGTCGGTCAAAATATCAGGACCAGCGCTCAGAGCAGTTTGCAGATCCAAAGAGCCCAACAAGACACCACTAATCGCCAGCAGCAATAAAAAAACAGGCAGCAGCGTTAACGTTAAACGAGGATACATCAGCGCTTACCCTCTCGACTGGCTAACCAAAGAAAACAAGGTGCGCCCACTAAAGTAGTGACCAAGCCAACAGGGGTTTCAGAAGGAAAAACCAGCAAACGGGACAAATAATCCGCCCAAACCATCAAGGTCGAGCCCATCAGGGCACA
This sequence comes from Oceanospirillum beijerinckii DSM 7166, assembly GCF_000422425.1. Classification (GTDB taxonomy): domain Bacteria; phylum Pseudomonadota; class Gammaproteobacteria; order Pseudomonadales; family Halomonadaceae; genus Oceanospirillum; species Oceanospirillum beijerinckii. The sequence continues at coordinate 8,928 of NZ_AULT01000038.1, read as the reverse complement.
CACAGGCAATAAAACCCGATGGTCCGCACCGGTGAATTTGCGTGCCAGATGAGGTACCAACAGACCAACAAACGCTATGGGGCCAGTAATAGCCACCGTTGCAGCCGCCAGGGTGATCACCAAAAAAGAGACCTGCAGACGTAGTTTGACCGGTGAAATACCCAGACCTGAGGCCATCTCCTCACCCAGGGCCAATAAGTTAATACGCTGAGCCAATAACCAGGACAGTAACCCCGCCACTAATATCAAGGGCCATAACCGATGCCATTCAGTCCAGCCGATGTCCGTCAAAGAGCCGGATAGCCAATCCAAAACAGACTGAGATTGTTCATCCAGAATCAACAGAGTGCGTGTTAATGCGATCAGCAACGCGGTGACTGCTACACCGGCCAGCACTACTCTAACGGGATGAATTCGACCCGCTAATCCACCACCCAGCATCAATACCAAGGTACCGGCAGCACCGGCACCAATAGCCGTTACAACAATCAAAGGCAGCTCAGCCAATAGGGGAATCAAACCGGATTGAGCCATCACCAATAAACAAGCCGCACCGGCGTTAATACCAAATAAAGCCGGTGATGCCAGAGGGTTACGGGTAATGCCCTGCATCAAAGCCCCCGCCATAGCCAGAGCAGCACCGGCTACAGCCGCAACCATCACACGAGGCAGGCGTATAGTGCTGATCAGTTGAGAAGCCAGCGTTTTAGCTTCCACTTGATCATCAAGAGACAGAGCTTCAACTATTACAGCCCCCATCATTCCCGCATTAATAATCTTATTAAGCACCGCTTGCCAGAGATCCGCTAAAGTCAGGGTAAAGGTTGATGCACCGATAGAGGCTAACACGCCTCCGAGCACCAAAAGACTTAGCAATAGGATGAGTTGGGAAAAAGGCAAAAACCATTTAGGGCCAGCCGCTAATCTACCGGCTGTTGCTTCAGAAGCACTCATGGCTGTTGCACACCCTCTACAGGTGCAAATGAAACCAGCGGAGAAGCAGAAACCAGTTTAATGAGATCCTCTGCAATCTGCTCGGCGGCAAAAATACCGCGACTGAGCGACCAAACCTTTGGGTCCACCAGCTTCAGCTGCTGCTTTTTGACCATATTTAACATCGGCCATAATGGATGAGCCTGCCAACGTTTCAGAGCCTCAGCCCCACCTTGCGCACGGTTGTAATCACCCACCAACAACCAATCAGGGTTCATACCTGCCATCTGCTCAAAGCTGACACGCATATAGGCACTGTTATCCCCTTGAGGAATCGCCGTCTGCAGCCCTAAGCGATGTATAACGCCGGTGGCAAAGGCTTTACTGGCATGTACCGCGACACCCCGTTCACTGGCGGTAGCAAATAAAAAGCGTTCAGCTTGCGCCTGTTGCCCTTGTGTACTTTTTAATTGAGCATTTTCTAACTGAGCACTCTTTAATTGGACACGAAAACGATCCATCGCCGTTTCATGCTGCTGTAAACGCTGCTCAACATAGGATTGTTTGCCCAGCGCCTGACCGATCAAGACAGCATCATTTAAAAGATCGTTATATTCCGCACCATAGCTCAGTAATAACAGCGTTGGAGCAATCCCCTGTAACTCCCGGTAGATACCACTATGACGCCGCTGGTCAGCAATAATCAGATCCGGTTTCAGACTGGCAATGGTCTCAAGATTGGGCTGCCCACGCAGGCCAACGGACTGATAATCACCCATCTGCTGCTTCAGTTGCGACAGGATACGCTGAGGTTTTTGATCATCAGCAATACCCACTGGAGTAATGCCCGCCAGCACCACCGCATCAAGAAAAGAATATTCCAGTACCACCACTCGTCTGGGCGTGCCCTGAATCACCAGCCCATCGCCTTTATCTGGCACTCTACGTTCCTGCTGTAAGCCCTGCCCCACTGATTGAATCTGCTCTAAAGCAGATGTCGTTGACTGCTGAGCCACTGCCGGTGAGCTAATAAAGAATACGACCACAACTGACGCAAACATCAGCAACATTGATACGCTAAAAGTCCTTGCGACAGATAAAATCGTGGTCAAAAAAGATAAAGCAGATATGCCTTGAATCTGTGGGTGCATATTTCTGAGCAGGTTACCTCTGCAAAGATCCAGATAAATCCCCATTAAGAGCTCCTTATTACAAGCTATTAATGCTAATCGTTTTTATTTGCGCCTGCAATTGATTAACAAAAATATCCTAACTACTTGAGGACTAATAAGCCTGACCGGACTTTTAAAGGTGTTTTAATGTCAGAGCTTAATCCCCAGCCAACAGGCCAAAGCGGGTTAGAGAAAATTTAAGTCAGTGACACAAGAACTGAGGAGACTAGTGCTAGGAGTGTGCTGACAGAAAATTTAGTCCAGGATGTAGCCACTGAAGAATATATGACACCGAAAGCGGTCGCTCTGGTGAACGCTGTGAAAGCGCTGTCACCACGTTTGCTGGAGCGGGCGCGCCCAACCTATGAAGAGGGTATTGTGCCGACAAAATCGGTAAAAGAGATGGCAGAATCGGTCTGTTCCGTGCTTTACAGCCTAAGCGTTGGGGCGGTTATGATGTGTTGTGTCATAACCGCAAGTTGTTGGCGGGTTCAGCAGTTTGCGGCGAGTTAATACCGCTCCCGATATATTTCCGGGTATCAGGGTAGATACACGGTTGGAAAAGCCGCAAGGCACCTTCCGACAAATAACCTGATATCGTTATAGATGTCGGATGGCGCTTCGCTTATCCAGCCTCGGATATCAATAAACTTATCGGGAACCGTATAACCCAATGAGATCAATGCAGTTTCATCTTAGGTCGCACGACCTTACCCAGCTTCTCGGCCACAATCACCATCATCGCCTTTGGCCAGCCATGAATCGCTACCTGGTGCATCCGGTACAAGGAGATATAGACAGCGCGGGCAATACGACCTTCAATAAACATACTGTTTGAGGTCAGGTTACCCATCAGGCTCCCCACAGTACTGTAGCGACTCAGGTTAACCAGTGAACCGTGATCCTTATAGATATAAGGTTTAGGTTGCTCGCCTTTTAGCAAACGAGCCAGATTCTCTTTCACCTGCTCTGCCATCTGGTGGGCGGACTGCGCTCGAGGCGGCACCCAACTGCCGTCCGCCTGCTCACAGGCACAGCAGTCACCAATCACCCAGATATCGGAATGGCCTTTCGCCTGTAAACTAGGCTCCACAATAATCTGGTTATTACGATTGGTCTCAAATACGCCCAAACGAGATACAAAATCTGGCGCTTTAACACCGGCCGCCCAGATCATCATATCGGCCTGGATCAGCTCATCATCGGCCGTGATAAAGCCTTCTTTTGAGGCCGAAGCCACCCGCACAGACTCTTTGACTTCGACGCCCAAACGCACCAGTTCTTTTCTGGCGGAAAAGGAAATACGATCAGGTAATGCGGGTAGAATACGCGGGCCCGCCTCAATCAAACTGATTTTCAGCTGATTAGCCGTCATATTGGGCATACCATAGGATTTCAACAAATCCGCCACATGATATAGCTCAGCCGAAAGCTCAACACCGGTCGCTCCACCACCCACGATGGCGATATGCAGCTCCTCCGATTCATCTTTCTGGTTAATGCGGATAAAGTTATTCAGCAAACCATGATGAAAACGCTCCGCCTGCTGGTGGGAATCGAGAAAATAGCAGTGCTCTGCCACTCCAGGCGTACCAAAGTCATTACTGACACTGCCAATGGCCAGCACCAATTTATCATAGCTTAGCTGGCGTTCAGGCAAGACCTGTTCACCTTCACTATCAAAGGAGGGTGCCAGAGTAACGGTTTTTGCTTCCGTGTCCAGCTGACAAAACTCACCCAGTTGGAAGTTGTAGTAATGTTTCGCGGCATGGGCGTGATACACCACACCATCGGTACTGGTATCCAGAGAACCGGTCGCCACTTCGTGCAGTAAAGGCTTCCAGATATGTGTCCGGTTACGATCTACCAGGGTGATCTTAGCCTTATTTTTGCGGCCATATTTATGGCCCAGTTGTGTTGCTAACTCAAGACCGCCTGCGCCGCCCCCTATGATTAGTATATTTTCCATCGCCTGATTACCTTCTTAATGATATGGGGCTGACCGCTTCACTCAGCTTCTTTAAGAGTGAGTTGCAAGGTACCGCAACCTGCAGGCAACAGTCAGTCCCATAGCATCAACCCCTAAAGCCGTAATACGCCAATACTACCGATTGCAGTATTCCCGAAACTTACTGACTACAGAGCCATTTATGGGATCAGGCAAAAAAGGTCTTACCTTTTTGACTGTATACACTTTCGTCGAAAGTGACAGAAAAGTAAATGCTTCTTTTGCACCTGCGAGATTTTCAATAATTCATACTTTTGCAGCAGAGAAAACAGGAAAAAGTATTAGGAAAATGTGAGAAATAAGAAAAATAAAGCACTACAAAAAAAGGGTTAATTGCTCTTTGAGCAAAGAAAATGTGATGCTCATCAGAGTCCCATCTACAATATTTCAGTCCCTCTATACTGCGGAGAACTGTTTGAGCGAGACCATTGATAATTCCAGATGGGTAGCATTTGCTTACGTTCAGTGATAAAAACATTTAGCTCAAAGAGTTAAACACAAGGAATCGTACCAAATGAAAAGAATTCGCTATGTACTGGCAGCACTGCTCTTCAGCACCAGCATAAATGCTACCGCCGCCATTAAAGAGGAGTGTAGCGGCCTGGCAGGTATGAGTAGCAATTTAAATACCGTTGCTGAAGCCTTTAAGCTGATTGGCGAAATCGAACACGGGGATGACTTGGATAAAGCGCTGGGTGAAGTGGTAGATGCAATGGTCTTGGTCGCCGAGGCTGAAAATACACCTCGTTTAACCCATGCTGTAAGCGATCTTAGCCAAGCCTATAACAGCCTCAACGTTAATCAATTTCAAAAAGCCCTGAATCAGGTTATCCATTATATGGATGGGCTTTACAAAAGAGAGTGCCTTTAACGAGAATGCTGTTAACAAGAGGCGGTTTAACCAACCAGTCCTCGAAGACATGTCTTAAAGATCATCATTCTCTGAGCATTGATTGGCTTTTCAATCAGCTACGATCATCATCCGCTAAAGCTGGGAGCGGTAATAACCAGCTTTAGCATTCCAACACCACTTAATCTTCCAAAAGATGCGTCAACAGTGCTCTTAACTTGCCTGGCTTAACAGGTTTATTGAGCACAGGCAGACTCAATTGACTAAACAGATGACGACACTCACTGCTGCGATCCGCTGTTAGAATAACGGCAGGAATATCGCTGCCAAAAGTTTTCCGCAAACTCTGAACAGCATCCGTGCCCAATTGATCGTCATGCAAGTGGAAATCAGCCAAAATCGCATCAGGCACCCACTCTTCATCCAGACATAACTCACGCGCTTCCTCTTCACTGGCTGCAGTAATCACCTGACACCCCCACTGGGATAACAGCGCATCCATACTGACCAGAATGCTCTCTTCATTATCAATCACCAGAATAGTCAATCCCTGCAACCGATCAGGAGTTGGTACAAAATAGGTCACACTGGGTCGAAGCGGAGCTACTTGTTCAGCCAAAGGCACCTGAACTGAGAACACAGAACCCTGTCCTTCAACAGAGCGTAATAGAACAGGATGCTCCAACATGCGGGATATACGCTCAACAATCGCCAAACCCAATCCAAGCCCCTGGCGATTTTTACCCTTATGCCTGGCCATTTGACGAAACTCTTTAAAAATATATTCCTGCTGGTCCACAGGAATACCATCACCGGTATCCCAGATCTGGATACTGACAACATCCCCCCGACGACGACAACCAATGAGCACCCGGCCATCCTGCGTATAACGAATTGCATTACTGATCAGGTTGCGAATAATCCGCATCAACAGACGGGAATCACTGCGAACAGAGAGTGAGCTGGGCACCGCTTTAAGTTGCAGCCCTTTGCTATGAGCAACCGGCTGAAATTCACCCACCATAGAATTCAATAGCTGCTGCAGATTGAACTCACTGATATCGGGTTTTACGGCTTTTTGATCCAGTTTGGAGATATCCAGTAGATCGGTAATCAGATCTTCGGCATTTTCCAATGCCAGATGGACACGCTCAACCAGATGGGCATCATCGCGATCCAATGCTCGTTCTCTTAACGCTGATACCAGTAAGCGTGCGGCATTCATCGGCTGCAATAGATCGTGGCTTGCTGCAGCAAAGTATTTATCTTTATTACGGTTGGCTTCTTCTGCCGCTTCCTTAGCTAATTTCAGCTGCTGCTCAATTTGTTCCCTTTCTGAAATTTCCTGACGCAGCTGTTCATTCAGCATGACCAGTTCAGAGGTCCGCTCAGCCACTCTTTGCTCCAACTCCTCGTTGAGCTTTTTATAACGGGTGCGTTCCTCTTCCAACTCATCCAATTTGGCACTGAGTTCAGGGTAATAACTTTTCCGTGCGGACTGATGACCCAAACCAATCAGGCTGGCAACCGTATCACCTGAGCCCTGAGTATGATCAGAGTGCTTCTTCATACACCACTTCTACATCGCGTTTACTGGAGCGTCTGGGGTTGGTCAAAATGCAAGGGTCAGAGATGGCATGCTCCGACAACATCGGAATATCTGTCATACTCACACCGCTGGCCGCAAGTTTCTGACTCAGGCCCACTTGCTGTTTTAAATCGATAACCTGACGAATCAAGCGTTCCCTGACCTGATTACTGGTCATTCCGCGGATATCAATGCCCAAGGTTTGAGCCACGACCTTAAAGCGATCTTCTGCATCGCGGTAATTAAAGTTGATCACATGCTCCAACAACATGGCATTACACAGGCCATGGGGCAGATCCAGATACCCCCCCAGGCTATGGGACATAGCATGTACCGCACCCAGAATTGCATTAGAGAAAGCTAAACCTGCCTTCATAGAACCCAGCATCACCTGCTCTCTCAGTTGCAGATCCGCAGGATTGGCTACAAGCGCCACCAGGTTTTCATTAATCAGTCGCATGCCGTCTAAAGCATGCATGTCTGTCAATGGGCCAGCCCCGGTTGAAACAAAGGCTTCTACTGCATGTACCAAGGCGTCCACACCAGTACAAGCGGATAGAAAAGGGTCCATAGTTAATGTCGTTTCAGGATCGATCAGCGCTACATCCGGCACAACCGCCTTACTGACAATGGAGATTTTTACCTTATCCACTTGATCGGAAATAATGGCAAATTGAGAGACATCAGCCGAAGTACCCGCAGTGGTAGGAATAAAAATCAGGGGAGGAATCGGCAGATCGATCGTATCGATGCCTTCATAATCGAGAATATTTTTGCCATTGGCGGAGACAATGCCCACACCCTTGGCGCAATCCATAGGGCTACCGCCACCCACAGCGACAATAACGTTACATTGATGCTCCTGATACAGCTGCGCGCCCAACATCACTTCTTCGGAACGGGGGTTAGGCGAGACCTGAGTAAAGGTTACATATTCAATACCTTCTTCTTCCAGACAACCGGCAATATCTGCTAACCATCCAGCTTCGACAACCCCAGGATCAGAAACCAGAAATACCTTCTTGGCACCGAAGGTTTTAGCGTAATTACCGACAGATTTTCTCGCACCCGCTCCAAAGATGATCTCTGGCGAAACGAACTTACGTAAGTTAGTGATATCGTTGCTCATGGTTACCACTCAACACAGCCCTGTGCTTAGCCGCGTATTATCATTGTTATTGTATATGGTCCGGTCAGACAGGCACCGAGTGTACCTGAAGCCAGCTTAAGCCCCAAGCGTTGTAACAAAAGCGCTACAAACTGATTTTGTTGGATATTCAACGTAATAACCTAGCATGCTAATCAGGTTTTCCGTTTTAAACAATACACCCTTTGTAGCGCTTAATACCGGTTGAGCTAGACTTTATGTACAATACCGGACTGTTTTCACTAGAGTTTATAATTTCAATGCGTCGAACCATGTTTAATACACCAGTAATTAGCGACCTTCTTTGTCTCTTTTCTACCGTGGTGCTAAAACTCACTGGCTGGAAGGTTGAAGGTCAACTTTCTACTGATGTTAAAAAAGCCGTGCTGATTGCCGCACCTCATACTACAAACTGGGATATGCCATTCAGTTTAATGATGGCATTTAAGCTGCGTCTGCCTGTTTACTGGTTGGGCAAAAAGACCATTTTTAAGTTTCCCTTTGGGCCTCTAATGCGCTGGATGGGGGGTATCCCGGTAGAAAGATCCCGCTCCACGAATATGGTTGATAGTATCGTTCAGTTATTTGATCAGCATGACAATCTGCTGATTATGATGGCTCCGGAGGGAACCCGCTCTCAGGTTCAAGAGTGGAAAAGTGGTTTTTATCATATGGCCAATGGTGCCAATGTTCCCATTGTGCTGGCCTATATCGATTACCAACAGAAACGTGGTGGCATTGGTCCTCTTTACCAAACCTCAGGGGATTACCCTAAAGATCTGCAAGAGATTCAAGCCTTCTATCAGCCGTTTCGCGGTAAATACAACTAGCTTAAAACTCCAGAAGAACCTGTATGTCACTGAGCTTTTTACTTATTTTTGCCGCGACCGTATTCTCGGTATCCATTATTCCGAGCCCTAGTAGTCAGTCATCATGAAAACATAGAGTGCTAGACTTGTTCTCAAAAGGTGGAAGTCACCTGACCAGTTGAGGGCAATCTGAATGAAAAAGCGTTATGTAGTGAAGTTGACTGAAGAAGAACGTAATCACTTAATTGATCTGGTTACACGAGGCCGTGTAGCGGCTTATCGTCGACGTCATGCAGAAGTCTTACTGCTGGTTGACGAAGGTGAGCATGGCCCTTCTCTTACTGATCGTGACGCTGCCGAAAGAGTGAGATATAGCCGGCGTACTATTGAGCAAATCCGGGAACGCTGCGTGACAGAGGGC
>NZ_AULT01000037.1 GCF_000422425.1 Oceanospirillum beijerinckii DSM 7166 | reverse complement strand
TGAAACCAATGGAAAATCCGCTTTCTTTCACAATGACTCAAATGCGAATAATTCTTTCCCACAATGCACCTCCTTGCTAGTTGATTTAACTATAGCGGTGCACTTCCAGTTAGAACACGGGCCTCGTCTACGCTGAATTCAGCCACCAAGGAATTTCAGAGGATCGCCACATGACCCGCGCACGCCGTGAACAGATCAGCCCTGCCGATACGCCCTACTATCACTGCATTGCTCGTTGTGTGCGTCGGGCTTTTCTATGCGGTGAGGACGAGTTTTCCGGTCAGTCATTTGAGCATCGTCGTCAATGGATTATTGATCGTTTAATCCTGTTAGATCAGATGTTTGCCATTGATATCTGTGCTTATGCTTTGATGTCAAATCACTACCATCTGGTGCTGTATATCAATCAGCAGCAAGCACAAAGTTGGTCTGATGATGAAGTGATTGCCCGTTGGACTCAGCTCTTTACCGGGCCGGTGTTGATTCAGCGTTATAAACGCGGTGAATATCAAACAGATGCGGAGCTGGACAAGGTTGCAGAGATTGTCGCTCAGTGGCGGGAAAGGCTGATGGATATCAGCTGGTTTATGCGCTGTCTCAATGAGCATATCGCCCGTAAAGCCAATGAGGAAGATAACTGCAAGGGACGTTTCTGGGAGGGTCGTTTTAAAAGTCAGGCATTATTGGATGAGCAAGGTTTGCTGACCTGTATGGCTTATGTGGATCTGAACCCTGTGCGTGCTGCTACTTCAGATTGTCCAGAAAAGTCGGATTTTACCTCTATTCAGCAACGTATTCGGGAGTATTCTCCAGAAGTTGAACAGACTGAACAGTCCCCTGATAAGCCTGTATTGAAGCCTTTCTCTGCCAAACAAGCGGACAGTGATTTTGCTATTGCTTTTGATCCTGCAGATTATCTGGAGCTGGTGGATTGGACGGGGCGTTGTGCGCGGGAGGATAAACGCGGTGCTATTTCTAGTCATTTACCCCCTATTTTGTCACGTTTAAATATTGATGCGGAGCAGTGGCTTAAGGCGATGCAACCATCCGGTATCAAGCCTTGTCGGGCAATAGGGCATTTAGAAAAGCTCAAGTCATTTGCCAAACAGGTGGGGTGTCGTTGGTTAAGGGAGAGTCAACAGTTCTCTCCCTTATTCAGTAGGCCAGCTTAACCTCAGCACTGTTTATATTTTTAAGATGTATGTTGGCGTGCTTAGCCCAACTGACAACCGAATTCCTTAATGACCAATCACCGAAACCCAGTCACACGTACCCTATAAGTAAGGCCAAACTAATTAACGAAAGAACGTTGATTACGCCGCTGTATGTAGTAATCTTCTCGACTTTTATACTTCAGGAATTACAGACATGCCAAAGGCAAGTGAAATCAAGAAAAATGCTGCCGTTGAGTTCAACAACAGTGTCTACTTTGTGAAAGATATTGAGCGCTCTGTTCCACAGGGCCGTGCTGGAGGCAGTATCTATCGCATGCGCATGTATGATGTAGTAACGGGAGCTAAGCTGGACGAATCCTTTAAAGATTCCGATATGCTGACGTTGGCAGATCTGGTACGCCGTCCGTCAACACTGTCCTATATTGATGGTGACGAGTATGTCTTTATGGACAGTGAGGACTACAGCTCTTACAACATCAATAAAGAATCTATCGCAGATGAGGTTGCTTTTATCAATGAAGAGATTCAGGGAATTCAGGTTCTGCTGGTCAATAATGCACCTGTAGCGATTGAGCTGCCAATAACCGTTGAACTGGAAATTGTGGAAACAGATCCATCCATTAAAGGACAATCGGCAACGTCCCGGACCAAACCTGCCACTCTAAGTACAGGTCTGATCGTACAGGTACCTGAACATATCTCAGCAGGTGACCGCATTAAGATCAACGTTGAAGAACGTAAGTTTGCTGGTCGGGCTTAATATCCAACTTGATGAGTTGTCCTGTGGTGCAATGTAAAAAGGGATATTTACCCTATATGATGCACCACAGGTATCCCACCTTATGCGCTTAACCAAGAGGTTAAAATAACCAGTGGAGCACTCTTTTTAGTCCTCTGCCCCTTATTGGTGATCATGAGCCGCATCGTAAACGTGACAATTACAGTATAAAGTTATTGTGGTACCAGCATCAGTTTGTAAGTCATCTGAGGCGCATCAGGCTGAGCTTTGGCACACTCCATGAGCTGGTTTGCTACCCCTCCCTGCGCAAAAAAACGACGCCATTCACGAATACGCCCTTGCTGTAGCTCCAGCATCGCTTTTTCAACCTTTTCTGTATCTCCTTTCAATTCAGTCATGAATAGCTCACGTTCTTCTGTTCCCAACTGAACACACGTTTGTAGTTTCATCTTGCGGCGCTCTTTCAGCATCGTAAGTAACTTATTGGCATACTCTAACTGAGCAGGTTTAAGGCTTACTTGCTGGTTGTCATACACAATTCCTTCCAAAGGTACCGCGCCGCCCTTCATCAGCTTTCCGCCTACATCCGCTAAAGTAAGCAAGGCACCAAACGGCTGCAGAGTATATTTCAGATAAGCCAGAGCCCCTTTCTGGCTGGCACTGAAAATAAACTCACGGATAATCTCACCCGCACTGACATTTAGCTGTTCACCACTCTTATCCACGCTAATCGCCAGATCAATACGATCTTTGCTGTCTCTCAATACCGATAACGCCATCTGCAACGGCGTATTTTGATTCGAAAATTCGCCGTCCAGCTTGATATCCAGGCCATGCATTAAGAAACCGATTTCCCCTTTCAGATGCTGGCCTTGCCAGTCCAGATTAACCTTGTTATCCATAACACCTTGTTTAAAAAAGACTTGAGCATAGTGCTCACTGTAAGGGCTGATTGCGGGTAAGCTAAGTCCTTTTTGCTTACCTTTTGCGGACACCGTAATCGGCTGCGTACTGGCCGTACCACTGAACATCCACTGGCTTTGGCCATCCAGCCAGGCGTCCAGCTTCCACTGGGCCTGTTCAGCGCTGGGCCAACGTAAATTCTCCAGTTCAAACAATTCCAGTTTAAACTCTGTTTGTGTGGCTTCAGCCAGATTATGATCCTGGAATAGCACCTGGTGTTGTTTTACCTGCAACAGATCCAGAGTCAGATACACCGGAGGCTCTTCAACGGTTGCTCCCGTCTGATTACCCTGTACCACTTCGGTATCTTTCTCTGGCTTAGCGTTACTGTCTTTCTTCCCCGGTCCTTGATTGACTGGAGCAGACTGTTCCACTTTTTCCTGTTTCGGGATTTGCACTTCTGCCTTGGCATTATTCAGTAAAACTTCGGCGATATGTGCATTCATTGGATGACTGGTAGGATCGAAACTCACCTGGCGTACCGCCAGTTGCTGCAGTTGATAGTCTTGCCCTGCAGTCCTGGCCTTAAGGTTGGCCAGGTCGATGCTGGAGATATCCAATACCTGCTCGAAAAGTACATCCTTAAGCGTTAACCGCTCATTACTGACCTGATTACTATCATCTTCAAACTGAAGGCCGTCAATTTGTAGCTGATTAACAGAGGCGTTCTGCCCATCCATCCCCGCAGCAACCTTGTTAACTGATAGCTGTTTTACACTGGCGTTATTCCCCTCACTCTTCGCCGTCAAAGCATTCAGCTGCAGCTCGTTCAATGTCAGCGCTTGGGTATCAAAGTCCGCTGCTAAATCAGCCAAAGTTAATACTTGAAACTCAGCCTGGTGCGGCCCGCTGCTTGCCTGAACATTATCAATAGATAATTGAGCAAACTGCGCCCATGGTTTTGAAAGGTCAGCCACGACATTACTGATAGCCAAGGTCTTTAGCTGGATCTGATTCTCATCACTATTCGCTGCCACCTTATTAGCTGTTAACTGAGCCAGGTTAATAGAAGATGTTGAGAGGTCCGCCACAAGATCATTAAGACTCAATACAGAGATACGAGCGCTATGCTGTTGGGCAGAGGCTTCTATGCCATCTACCTGCAGACGTTTAAAGGCCGCTTTAGGTATCCCCGGCTCAGCACTGATCTCATTCAGCGCCAACCGGGCTAATCTCAATTGATTGTCAGGATCGGTAACTTGTAGTTTATCCAGTACTAACTGTTGAAGATTTGCCCCCTTGTTATAGCGCAGCTCATTGAGGTTCAAGCGTTGAAACTGAACACTTTGCTTATCCTCAGTGGAAATGTTCACCTGATCAACAACCAAATTCAAGCCACCTTGCAGCGGGGTTTTTGCTGGCGGCGCCAGCTCCCCTTGCAGGTTGTAAGCTAAATCGATCTGATCCAGTTTTACTCCGGCTACTTTGACCTGATTTGATGAGTCGCGCCATTGCAGCTGTTTGAGATCCAGGTGACCCTTAACCGTTGCCAGATCCGTACCTTTTTCATTTAAAGCCAGATCCAGCTTAGCAGACAGCTCTGTGGCAAGCGGCGCAGGCACCATCACAAACCAGGCAGGGTTCAGCTTTAACTGTTGCAGATCCAACTGCAATTTTTGCGGTGTTTGCAAAGCCAATGGCGCAATCTGAGCCTGAGCGCCAATCTGTCCCTCTGCTATATCGATAGTCAGCGCAAGATCACTGCGTTTGTCAGGTTGGCGAAGCGCTAAAGGACCAAAACTCAATTGCTTAACAGTAACCGTTGGCCAGTTTTTCTGTTCAGAGTTGATCTGAATCTGCTCAAACATCAGTTGTTGCAGAATAAAGTTAACGGGAAGCTGATCGGGATCTTCCACGCCCTTTTCTTTAGGAGCATTCTCTTCCTGGGTAGCAGGGTCACCAGCCAAAAGAGCTTGCCACTCATCCAGAGTTAAACCGGCAAAGATCTGCTTTTCACCCTGGTAGCCCAACTGAAGCTTGCCACCTCGTACCTGAACAGTGATAGGATCACCCACTAACAGCCCCCAATTGGCTTCAGCGTCCAGCTGGTCCAATTGCAACGCTGAGGCTCCCTTACCGATTTCCAGTCCTTTTAACTGTACCATCAACGGGAACCAATTGAGCTTGACCTGCTCCAGACGGGCGTTATAGGGCTCAGCAAAGTGATTGACCAGAGGTGTTAAAAACCAACGGCTGAATAGTACGGTACACAGTAATGCAAAAACCGCTATGCTGATAACAGTCCTTTTTTTCTGTTGTAAAAGCTCTTTGATCATCATACGGAGTGACTTCCTGGCTCGACGAATATAATGCAAATTAGAGTGGCTATACCAAATAGAGTAACATGTCAGTTTTTATTTTATTTACGATAATTTTCAATATCTTATTATCGCAACCAAATTGGAAAAACTTAACCTTTGGTTTGCCGTTCCTTGTTATGATGTGGCAAAGACAGCAAAAACCTGCTCATTACTAAAATATAGTAGCTATCCGTAACCAATAAAAAAACCAGGACCCTAGAATGAATAAACTGATCACAGGGAGCGTTGCTGGCCTTGCTATTGCAGGTGGCGCTGCCGCCTACATGCCGATCAAGGTCGGTAATACAGTGCAAAGCCAGTTGCAGCAGGCGGTGCAGGCAACCAACGCACAGCCCGGTAATAGTTTTCAGATTGAGATCACAGACTATCAGAAATCAGCTTACTCCAGTGAAGTGATTACTCGTATCATTTTGAAAGATCAAACAGGCGCAATCAGCCATCCCGATGACTATATCGAACTACGACATAAGATTGATCATGGCATTAGCAGCGCAACGTTTAAGTCAAATGTTGTCGTTACTGAGAATATTAAAACAATTGTCGATAAAGACTTTAACGGTATAGTGCCTGTGCGCTTTGACGGAGAGGTTTCCGTTGATACAGCCGTGGTTAATAGTTATCTTGATGCCTTTACCCTAAAGCCAGAAGGTCCTCACGGTGGTGAGATTAAGGTCAAGCCCGCAAATATGCGTCTGATTTATCAGATCGATCCACAGCAATATCAGTTACAGGGCACCTGGAACGGTGCTGATCTGAATGCCAGTAGCGACCATTTATCGTTAGGTAGCCTGAAGATAAAAGCCTCGGGGAATCCGGTCAGCGATTATATCTGGCGTTATCAAAGCCATATCAATCTGGATAGGTTTGATTTTGGTAACAACGTCATCAACCTCAATAGCCAGCAACTTCAGCTAAGTGATAATTTTGATATTGAAAAAAGCAGTGAAGGAGCTGAGAGCATCAGCTATAACAGCACTATTACTCTGAACTCACTCTCGGCCAGCCAAAATCAGCAATCGATGCTGGAGCTAAAGGCCAGTGAGATATCTTATGTTTTATCCGGCCCCACAGTAAGCGCTACAGAAGCACTGATCGAAGCCAGCCAACAGATGCAAACAGATCAAATGACTCAGCAAGATGCTCAGAAGGTTTTCCCTTTGTTTGCTGATTTTATTCAGATGTTAAATCTGGATATTCATACGCTGGACCTGTCCACCCCTGACGGCAATATCAACGGCAACTTAAACCTCAGTCTGGATGCTAACACCCAAGAATTGTTGCAAGCGTTTAGTTTTGCACCGTTGCTGACTCAGTTCGTGGTGGTCAATAGCGATCTCAATATCAGTAAATCACTGGTTGAAAAGATATCGCCTTTACAAGCTCTGGCGGCTCAGTTAAACCAGCGTGGCGCCTACCGTGAAGTAGGTGAAGATCTGGTGTTAAAAGCCCGCCTTAAAGATGGACAGCTGGTATTAAATGACGTTTCTTTTTAAAGAAGCATTAACAAAATCAGCTGGTTACAAAGACCGGCTGATTTTAATTTCACATAGATATTCTCTTGCCGTAACGAAAACTCTAGCAGTCTGAAACGCGGTAAAAATTCCCCTAAACCGCTCTGTGTATTACAATACTCAGCCTTAATTCACTAAGACCGGAGCGGACATGAAAACGCCTCATCTCGATGATCCGAAAACCCCTGAACTGGAAACCAACCAAACCAAAAACGGTTTTTTATGTCTGGTTTCTAAAATGGTGATTGAAGAGCGTTTGCCCGTTCGTTTTATGTATAAAACGGTACCCGAGCACCTGAATGATACCGGCTGGCGCATGTACTCCGGCTATGAAAGCGAAGAGTTTCTGGCCGATGAGCTTAACAGCATGATGACAGTACCTGTTGAAAGCATGTGTAAAATGGACGATACCCTGACCAAGCTGGTGGAATATAACGCTGGCACTGTTTGGGAGCGCGTACCGGGTGCAGAAAAAGACGGTTGGGAACGTGTGCACGACTATGATATCCCAGCGCCAAAAGTAGACGTTGAGATTACTAACGATCCCGATGAGTTTAATGCCAAGCATTAACCTAAAAGCGCCGAAAAATTTAGTTTACCCTAACAGGACATATTGCAATGAGTCTTGCTGATAAAGTGCTGGCAGTGAACGATGACCTGCCAATCCGTACCGACGTTCCGGTTCATAGCGGTAAAGTACGCTCTGTTTACTGGCTGACAGAAGAAGACAGCCGCCGCCTGATTCAGGAAAAAGGTTACGATGTCGCAGCTGATGCCCCTCTGGCGATTATGGTTATCAGTGACCGTATCTCAGCGTTTGAGTGCATCTGGCACGGTGAAGGCGGTATACAAGGCATTCCGGGTAAAGGCGCTGCACTGAATGCTATCTCTAATCATTGGTTTAAACTGTTCCGCGAACAGGGCCTGGCCGATAGCCATATTCTGGATATCCCACACCCCTTTGTCTGGATTGTGCAAAAAGCCAAGCCGGTAATGATCGAGGCGATCTGTCGCCAGTACATCACAGGCTCTATGTGGCGTGCTTATGATAAAGGCGAGCGCGAATTCTGTGGTATCCAACTGCCAGATAATCTGCAAAAAGATCAGAAACTGCCTGAGCTGCTGATCACTCCATCAACCAAGGGTATTATTTCCGGTGTGCCGGGTATACCTGAAGTGGATGATGTCAATATCACCCGAGATGATATCGCCAATAACTTTGAAGCCTTTCAGTTTAAGTCTGCAGACGATATCGCTCAGTACGAAAAACTGCTTAAAGAAGGCTTTAATGTCATCAGTGAAGAGCTGGCTAAACTGGATCAGGTATTTGTTGATACTAAGTTTGAGTTTGGTTACGTGACCGATGCCGCAGGCAACGAAAAACTGATCTATATGGATGAGGTGGGTACACCGGATTCTTCCCGTATCTGGGATGGCCCGAACTACCGAGAAGGCAAAGTGATCGAAAACTCTAAAGAGGGTTTCCGTCAGATGCTGCTGAATCACTTCCCTGACCCGGATATTCTACTGAATAAGAACCGTATGGAAGAGCGTTACGCTCTGGCTCGTGATAATGCCCTACCAGAAGCGGTTATGATGAAAGTCTCTGAGACCTACGTAGGTATCGCAGAAAAGATTATCGGTGGAAAACTGGTACTGTCTGACAACCCTAAAGCAGAGATCATTGACATTCTGCGTGATCAGTACGGTTTGATTGACGGCTAATACTAGTCATAGCAAGCGTGCGGATAAAAAGAGGAGCTCACTTTAGCTCCTCTTTTTGGATAGCTTCTACGCCTTTGATAAATAGCTTTTAATCTCTATTCGGCTCAACTGGATCAGCTCTGGGGGCCTCATCAGCGGGAAGCTCAGGGTTTAATAGTACTAAGAGATCGGGCTTCTCTTCGCGCTTGAGTTTATAATCTTCGCCTATCAGCTCCAGTATCTGCTCTGGGTCAAACGCCTGCTTGCCAAAAAATACTCCCATTCTTGGCTGAATAGAGAGGCTAGGATAATTGGGATAAGCAAGACGTCCCATAGCCCGCATTAACTGCTTCACTAACTCTTGCACACTCCCCTTGTTTGCCTCAGACATTAGCAGACAAACTTTTTTGCCTGAAAAGCGTGCTGCAAATTCAGGAAACTCCACTAAGCGCTTCACAATCTGACCCACATGCAATAGGACCCTATCACCAGCGGCCTGACCAAACTGTTCATTAATCTCAGGAATATTGGTGATATCCAGTAATATCAAACCATAGGGCTGCTTTGTTTCAACAGATTTATGCATAGTCGCGAGCAGATAGGGCAGGAAAAATACTTTCTGCATCAAACCTGTTCCCTGGTCTAGCATCGAGTTCATTTGAGCATCGGCCAGCATCTCCTGCATCTGATCCGCTTCAGCCATACGGTCTGTCACATCATGACCCGCAATCAATACCATTTTTTTATCTTCAACATCCACATACTGCATCTGTAGCACATAATCGCGCAAACCAGATAGTTTGGACACCAGGACGGTGTTCATGGAGATAGGCGAATCAGGCTGAGAGGCCAGGTTTTCAATTAAATTAGCCACCTCTGGCTCTAAAAATTCAGGTAAAAGATTATGTGGAGGGAGATCACAGATTTCACCCGCTGCATAGCCCAGATATGTTTCTGCAGCAGAGTTACTATAGATAAACTTAAGACTTTCAGGGTCCAACAGCAGCAACAGCTCTTTAGACTGAGCCATCACCGCACCAATCAAATGATCGGATACTGCGCTCATAGTACCCTCCTTTTATCTAACACCCATACATCCAAGGGAAAAATTTACAAGGAATACATGCTTTAACTTACCACTGCAACGTTTCCCGTACAAAAGGTATTGTCAATTTTCTTTTAGCCATCAAAGATGCATGATCCAATCTAGCCAGCATATCAAACAACTCTCTCAGAGTTCTTGGCCCACGATGTAGAATATAACGTGCAACTTCATCTGTTAATTCTAGCCCACGCTCTTTAGCTCTGAGCTTCAGCGCCTCATTTTTCTGCTCATCTGTCAGGCTTTGTAGCGATAAGGTAACCCCCCAGGCCAAACGGGAGGCTAAATCAGGTAATTTAATCCCTAGCTGCCCAGGTGCAGCATCTGCAGAGATAATCAGGTAGCGCCCTGCATCCCGCATACGGTTAAAGAAATGGAATAACGCCGTTTCCCACTTCTTGCGGCCCGCGACCAGGTGAAGGTCATCGACGCATACCAGGTCTAAATCTTCCATGCCGTCCAAAAGATCCGGCGATAGTAGCGCCAGCTCTTCCAGCGGAAGATAAACAGATCTTAAGCCGAGTTCATCGGACAAGTGACAAACTGCCTGCAACAAATGACTTTTCCCGGAATCTCCACCACCATACAGGTACTGAAAACTCTCGCCACATCCTCTTATCTGAGACTGAAGCGCCGCTATAACAGGAGCATTATCTGCTGACAGAAAATTTGCGAAGGTCGCATCGTCTCTCAGACCTATACTTAAAGAAAGCTGTGATGATTCGAAATCAGCCATATTTCAATGACTTACTCTAAAAAACCAATAAAATTCCCTATAACTTATCTGCTTTAGGCAACAAAAGAAACCCTTTTGTTCATTCATACAGTATTTTTTGGATATAAAATGTAAGCCTGCTCCGACTGTTTATGGTCGGACCGTGATTTGGGACCCAGTCAGAACCACTCGGAAGCCATAAACATTCGATATGCAAGAGCTAAAGTACAGATAGTCCAAATGACTTTTACCCAAAGAGGGAGAGGTTGCTGCTCACCTTGCTGCATAATACACTCCTTTGATTTATTTCAGTTGGCAATAATAATTGCTTAAAGAAATAATTGAGGGATTATTTAATTGATCATAATTCTAAACGAGTTATCCGGCTGCGCATACTAGGTATAACCCTGAGTTTTTCGTTAAATCACCAGGAAAATTAAAAAGTAAGTGTCAATTTACAAATTTTTAGCATGTAACTTAAATGTTCTTTTGATTTATATGTATTCTTAACAAGCAGCCTCTAACAAGAAGGCTTATTCATTGACAAAGAAAATTTATCGACATTGTTCGATCAATGACAGAGGAATAAAGTGACCTGCTGACGCGACGTTTTTTGTGCGTCTATTATTCAACTAAAACAGAAATATACATATAGAGTGAAATAAAAGTAATTCAGTGTATCTCTCATTAGAACAGAGATTATCCATAGCAAAGGGAAGGCTCATGTTTTACTGCGAAAGCGTTTATGCCGCTTGTTGCTGATGACTCAATAGCATTAGGTATGGCACTTTGCTCCAGGCAAAGAGTTAAGTTTTTTTGGCATCAGCACTTCACCTGCCCTTAAACTGCAAGACAGCATAGATATTCATCAATAAGTAAACGATTTAAGGCAGCATAAGGCCAAAGTGCGAGAAAGGAGGGGCGAAGAATCAATAAGGCTCGAAGTCTCAGTTAAATCTGATAGTTCGAGCACAGCAAAAGGAAAAACAGTAGTTAGTAAATCAAACCGGAGTACCAGAAAATCTTGCCCAGAATTTTTACATGTTCAATAATTTTTACATGTTCAATAAAGTAAGAGGCGTCATAATCTTCATCTGGATAATCGTCCCGATTCAGGCTGCGAATTCTCAGGCCTCCGCCTGGCAAGCGATGCAGAATTTTCACCTTAAGCATCCCTTCCTGATCCAGTGCGTAGATAGAGCTATCTTTTATCTTGGTCTCACCGAGATTAACCCCTACTACGACACCATCATTCAACATAGAGGCCATTGAATCACCTGTTACAGTCATGCAAGCAGCTTGCTGAGGCTGAACCCCCCCACTCGGCGCAAAGTACTTTTGGCAAACCTTAATTTTGGTCCATGGCTTTCAACTACCTGGGTAGATCCATTACCTGCAGACAACTCAACCTCCGTGAAAAAGGGCAGCTCTACTTCATCATCCAAGGGAGTGCCACTATCCCAAGGTTTAATAAAACCTGCCAGCTCGGTCTGGTTGTTCGATTGTTTGTGAGGGCTGTCAGTGCCAAACTCCAACCACTCAGGGTGCAATCCTAATAAAAGATCACTTTTATATACGTAGCTTACTGGTTTAGTGCGAAATTATTATTAAGGAATGTCTTCGAACTAATCACACGGACCACTAGACGAAATCCTGGCCTGGTCCCAGTAATCTATTTTCATCACTTTTCTTCAGGCAATAAAAAACCCCGCTAGCGAACTAGCGGGGTTTTAAATAATGGCGGAGGGACAGGGATTTGAACCCTGGAAGGGCTATTAACCCTTGCCGGTTTTCAAGACCGGTGCTTTCAGCCGCTCAGCCATCCCTCCAACGGGGGCGTATATTACCAGCCTGTTTTTTTTCGTCAACCATAATTTATTGTTTTTTCTCCTGATATGATTTCTTTGACTTTGGAACTGATTCAGTGACAATAGGTCTACAGAGTTGTGTTTTCTGTCTGGAGAGAAAGAAATGGCTTTCGAACAATACGATATGGCCGCGCAACAGCAGACTCAAGCTGTTCCGGTTAACAAAGTTGTGCGTAATACCTTTATGCTGCTAAGCCTGACCTTGGCTTTCAGTGCTTGTACCGCTGTATTGTCCATGATGATGGGCCTTGAGCGGATGAATATTTTTGTGTTCTTTATCGGTGCCTTTGGCCTGATGTTCCTGGTAAATAAGTTCCAGAACAGCGCGCTGGGTTTGGTACTGGCTTTTGCCTTCACTGGTTTTATGGGGCTATCTATTGGCCCTGTGGTGTCTGCTTATATGAGTTTGCCGGGTGGCGGTCAAACCGTTGCTAATGCTCTGGGTAGTACTGCGGTGATCTTCCTGGCGCTGTCTGGCTATGCGCTGGCATCGAAAAAAGATTTCAGCTTCCTGAGCGGCTTCCTGTTTGCAGGCGGTATCGTGCTGATGGGGGCTGTGGTTGTTGGCCTGTTTACTGAAATCCCTGGCCTGCAGCTGGCAATTTCTGCCGGTTTTGCGCTGTTTGCCTGTGCGGCGATTCTGTATGAGACCAGCGCTATCGTAAATGGTGGTCAGCAGAACTATATCGCGGCAACCGTGAGCTTGTATTTGTCCTTATATAACCTCTTCCTAAGCTTGCTTCAGCTATTTGGGGTACTGGGCGACGACTGATACAGTCGATTTAGATATACTAAGCGCCCTGCCCTAACCCGGCGGGGCGTTTTTATTTACGGATGTAATACGGTTGTAATAATGGCGGTAAAAGAACCAGGGCGGGATAAGACGACACTATGAAATACAGCATTGCAGTTTACGGTGGCCCTTACAGCCATCAGGCAACCCATACGGCGTTTCACTTTGCCCAGGCGGTTCTGGACAAGGGCCATGAGATCCAACGGGTGTTTTTCTACCACGACGGCATCTATAACGGCTCGGCTCTGGTAGCACCGCCGCAGGATGAAGCCAATCTGCCGCAACAATGGCAGCAACTGGCAGAAAAGAACGGCGTTGAACTGGTTGTCTGCATCGCTGCAGCAGTACGTCGTGGCCTGCTGGATGAGAATGAGGCTAAGCGCTACAGCAAGCCAGGTTCCAACCTGGAGCAGGGTTATCAGCTGTCTGGTTTAGGTCAGTTGGTGGATGCCGGATTGGAATGTGATCGTTTAGTCAGCTTTGGGCCATAAAAATGTCAGATATTTTAATTATTTTTCGTAAGCCCCCTGTGGGCACTTCATGGGCCCGTGAAGCACTGGATCTGGCATTAGTAGGTGCGGCTTTTGGTCAAAAGGTGAGTTTGTTGTTTATGGGTGATGGTGTATTCCAGCTGGCCCAGAATCAACAACCGGATGCCGTTGGCCAGAAAGGCACTCAAGCTATGATGCAGGCGCTGTCGATGTACGATATTGATGATATCTACGTGCATAATGACAGCCTGGATACTCGTGGTATGGCAGCGGATCAATTGAATATAGACTGTCAGCCGATCACGTCCAAAGCGTTACCGGGCCTTCTGCAGCAACATAAACAGGTTTTTAATTTTTAATATGATTTTACATACCGTTAATAAGTCTGTTTTTAACTGCAATACACTCAATGAGTGCCTGCTGACCACCGCTCGTAATGATGGCGTGCTCTTGCTTGAAGACGGTGTCTATGGTGCGCTAGAAACAGCCCATCCCACGGAGATTCATGAAGTTTCCTGGTATGTGTTAAAGGAAGATCTGCTGGCCAGAGGGTTGTCTGAAGGTCAGTGCCGTGAGGGTATTACCGTCGTCGACTACGCCGGTTTTGTTGAGCTGACCGAACAATATAAGTCAGTGTGCAGCTGGTTCTAAGGCGGACGACAGGCTTTAAGATGGAAAACGCCATGGCAGATCATAAACAAGACACTGAAAGCGTAACGAATAATCAGGCTTCTGATACAGCGCTTGAGAAAAAGCAGAAGAGTCAGGAGCATAGCCAAGAGATACCTGCGACCGACAGTGAGGGTTACCTGGAAAACCTGAGCGATTGGAATGAAAACGTCGCTGAGCAGATCGCCCAAAGTGAAGGCATGCAGCTAACGGAAGCCCATTGGCAGATTATCCATCTGTTAAGACGCTTTTATGAGGAGTTCGAACTGTCACCGGCTATGCGGCCTCTGGTGAAGTATATCGGCCTCCATCTGGGTAAAGAGCAAGCCCGTAGCATCTACCTGATGCAGCTGTTTGGTGACAGTCCGGCCAAGATGGCCAGCAAGATCGCCGGCTTGCCCAAGCCCACCAACTGCTTGTAACGGAATCGTCATAACGCCCAAAGTATAGTGTTTAGCACTATCGCTCTGGGTAAAAAAACAATACCCTAACAATAACAAGCAGTTAAAGAGCTCATGGAGAGCTCAATAAAATTATAATTTAGACCAAATACAGCTAACAAAGGATTCTTAGAATGCCTGAAACACGTCTGACCAATGTTAATGTGGTGTCGCAGGATATCCTGATTACACCTGAACAACTGAAAAAAGAGATCCCGTTAACCGAACTGGCGCGTGAGTCCGTTATTGAAGGTCGTGAAACGATCAAGAATATTCTGGACCGTAAAGATAACCGCCTGTTTGTGGTAGTGGGCCCTTGCTCTATTCATGATGTTGAAGCGGCGAAAGATTATGCCCAACGTCTGAAAGCCCTGTCGGAAAAGGTCAGCGACACCCTATATATCGTTATGCGTGTTTATTTTGAGAAACCACGTACGACAGTCGGCTGGAAAGGGCTGATTAACGATCCACACCTGGACGATACCTTTGAGTTGGAAGAAGGCCTTCATATCGGCCGCCAACTGCTGGTTGATCTGGCGGAAATGGGCCTGCCATTGGCAACTGAAGCACTGGATCCTATCTCGCCTCAGTATCTGCAGGATACTATT
The DNA here is from genome assembly GCF_000422425.1 of Oceanospirillum beijerinckii DSM 7166. Taxonomy (GTDB): domain Bacteria; phylum Pseudomonadota; class Gammaproteobacteria; order Pseudomonadales; family Halomonadaceae; genus Oceanospirillum; species Oceanospirillum beijerinckii. Next base: position 51,942 of record NZ_AULT01000037.1, on the reverse strand, counting down.
GCCTGGTCTGCTATTGGCGCGCGTACTACAGAATCTCAGACTCACCGTGAGATGACCAGTGGTCTGTCTATGCCAATTGGATTTAAGAACGGTACCGACGGTGGTCTGGCTGTCGCGACTAACGCACTGGAGTCTGCTTCTCATCCGCACAGCTTCCTGGGTATCAATCAGGCGGGTCAGGTATCCGTTATTCGCACCAAGGGCAACACCTACGGTCACGTAGTACTGCGTGGTGGTAATGGCAAGCCTAACTATGATTCCGTGAGCGTTGCGCTGTGTGAGAAAGATCTGGAAAAAGCGAATCTGCCGAAGAATATTATGATCGACTGCAGCCACGCAAACTCCAATAAAGATCCTGCGTTGCAACCCCTGGTGATGGAAAACGTAACGAACCAGATTATCGACGGTAACAAGTCGATTGTGAGTCTGATGATTGAAAGTAACATCGGCTGGGGTAATCAGAGCATTTCGGCTAATAAAGATGACATGCAATATGGTGTGTCTATTACGGATGCCTGTATCGATTGGAATACCACCGAGAAGACTTTACTGGATATGGCTGACAAGCTGCGTGATGTGCTACCAGCACGTAATAGCTAAGCGATTATAGCCATAATCAGGCTGGTACAAAAATCCCCGTTCAGTTGCAAAATTAAACGGGGATTTTTTTATGCTTTAAGGAGTCAATTTCAAGACAAAATATCAGATGCTAACCTTAAGCTCTCTTATTTATTCTGCTGATTCCAGGCGATACACTCTTCCAGTGTTACACCTTTTCCACCGAAGATATCCAGTGCACTGCCAATGGTTAGGTCAACCTTGCCATTGGATAGTTGATGTACTTGTTTCAGATCATCCAGAGAGCGAGCACCACCGGCATAGGTCACAGGAATCGTACAGGCTTCGCCCAGTAGTTTAACCAGGTCCTGATCAATACCACCCTGCAAGCCTTCGACATCCGCTGCATGAATCAGAAACTCGGAACAGTGTTGCGCTAACTCAGCCAATGTTTCTTTATTAACGGCCAGCTCGGTTACAGTTTGCCAGCGATTAGTGGCGATATTCCAGCCCTGCTCGGTACGGCGACAGCTCAAATCCAGAATCAGGCGCTCTGTTCCGGTTTCCTGCTTGATCTTTTCCAGGCGCTGCCAGCTAAACTGGCCACCTTCAAACAGGTAGGAGGTGACAATTACATGGGAGGCACCCGCTTGCAGGAACTCAGCAGCGTTCTCATCATTCACACTGCCACCAAACTGCAGGCCACCCTGCCAGGTCGATAACGCTTTTAACGCTTCTTCTTTGTTGCCAGGGCCTAAAGCGATCACATGACCACCGGTCAGATTGTGTTTTTTGTACAGCTCGGCGTAATAAGCTGCATCGTAGGGACTGACATAGTTGGTCTTCGCACCTTCGTCATTCAGGCTACCACCAACAATCTGTTTTACCTGCCCCTGGTGCAGGTCAATACATGGGCGAAACTGGGTCAAAACTAAGCTCCGTACAATAACAGCGATGTTTGTTTAACCGAAACTGAGTTATCTCGGTTTTTATAGGGAGTCATATTGTAGCAGAACTCGGACAGTATCACCTTTTTGACCTTCATCGCTCTTAAGCACAACGACACGTTGCCTACCGCTTTACCCTCTACCGCTTTACCCGTCACAACTTTGCCCTCTACTACAAAACGCTCTTATGCTCACTGAGTCCTATAGAAAAACACCCCATAACTGAAGGCTACAGGGTGTTTTTTCATCCAATCAAATCACAAGGCGATCTCAAGAAATGTGTTGATTAGAGCAGCTCCTGAGCAACCTTCCTGGAAGAATCTAAACGATCTGCCAATAGCATAACTACAAAACGGTGTACCCGGATTGCCATCAACTGACTATTGGCTTCCATATCCAGCAGAGAGCGTTCAGTTAGCTTCATCAGCTGGGTATCTTCCATGGCAATTGCCGAAGTCGTACGGGTGGAGCTTGTATAAACCCCCATCTCGCCAATAATGGTACCTGGCATCATGGTTTTGACCCGCTTATGAGCACCTTCACCCAGCTCCTGTTGAATCTCTACCTTACCTTTGGTAATCAAATACATGGAGTTGGCATTGTCACCCTGCTTGATAAAGTACTCACCCGCTTTTACGGTCACGGGCTCAAAATAACGTATCAGATGCACCACTTCATAAGGCATCAGATCCAAACGCTCACGTAGAATCGATTCCAATGGATATTCACCGGATTCATTGGAAGGCAGGCGGTTCAACAATTCACCTTCGCACCATTCCACCGCGCGATCCCAATCGATAAATTGACCCGCATTTTTCATCAGCACCTTGGTATTCAGTCTGACTTGATCGTCACTGTCATCCAGAATACTCATTCCAGAGCCAACTAATACTTCCTTCAAATCCAGCGGTACAGCGGTCAGTAATAATAAGACTTTGTTCTGTTGACAAGCCGTATGCAGGCGCATCAAAGCACTGGCGGTAGAGGAGTCGCAATCGGAAACCTTGTCAAAATCCAGGATCAAAAATACGCATGGAGGTTGCAAACTGCTTTCTAACTCTTCCAACAAACCATAAGCGCCGCCAAACAATAGGGAGCCTTTCAATCTCACTACACGAACACGATCGCCGTATTTTTCCAGAGCTTTTTGATGACGCAGCGGGCGTTCCACCTGGCTGTGTAAAGTACGAATATCTGTATTCAGATAAATAGCACGTAGCTTGCTGTGTTGACGCACGAACATCAGGATAGTGATCAAGGTGCCCGGCAGTACCGCCGTCAGGAAGCCATTGATCAGGATAACCGCAAAGATTACAGCGATGATCTGATAATCCAGCTGATTAAAACGCTTACGGGATTCAACCAGCCACTCATCCATAAACACCATGCCTTGGTAGACCAAGACAGCACCTACAGCAGGCAGAGGCAGATAACTCCAAAAACTGCCGCCTGCTAAACAGATCAGCAACAGAATCACCGCCGCGATAATAATAGGGGCTTTGCCTTCTCCACCCAGTTTCTTATTAATAGCCGTTTGACTTAAGGATAAAGAGGCAACCGTACCGCCCAGCATCCCGGTCAATAAGTTTGCGCCTGCGGAAGCTTTAAGCTCATGGTCCAGAGAGATGTCTTCACCTGAAGACTCCAGTGCACTGCCTTGCAGCAGCATTGCAAAAACACTGACCAGCGCTACCGTCAGCATTCCACTCCAGGGCAAGTTAATAAAGCTATCCACACTATATCCAGTGTAGTCGGGTAGCCACTTCATATCAAAGAAGCCCTGGGAGCGGCCGCTCATAAACCAGTCACCAGACCACTCCGGCATACCTGCACCCAGCAAGTTAAAGAAAAAGACCAGAATCAAAAAACCGGTTGGTAGGATCAGAGCCCCTCCAAGTTTTTTCTGTGCCAGGAATAATAGTGCACCGAAGCCAAACACGAGCCATAACGACGGACTGGTCATTGCTTTGACCGATAACAACTGAGGCTCAACCAGCTTTAAACCACCACTGAAAAACAGCCAGCCAACCCCGGCAAGAAAGCCCGTTAGCACTGGTAAGGGCAGATAACGAATTGCCCGACCTAACCGTGCCTGCCCTATCGCCATCATAATTGATGCCGCAAGCAGAGAGCCGAACACCATCAATAAGCGAATATCATCCTGTGCGACAGACTGCTCGGCAATCAAAGCAGCGGTCATTGCCACTGCGCTCGGTAGAGGAATCGCCGCTATACCGCTTTTGGAGCTGAACCAACCGATGACCAGAGTCGCAATAATCGCGGTCAGTAACATAACTGTTATGCCGGACTGGAAAGCGGAGAAGCTGCCTGTACCAAATATCATGGAAGCAAAGGCAAGTGACAGGACTGTACTGATAAGACCTAACATCACACCCGATGCCAGGTTTCGAAGGGCACTAGTTATCATGGATTCCCTAACTTTATCGATCCAAAAGGTAAAACTGCATTGAGTGTTTCAGGGCATAGCCACAAATGCAAGACTGCAAAGCATAAGCGGTGCAAAATTATAGCCTTACGGCCACCATAAAGGTACTGGCAGCACAGCTTATATCAACAAGGTTACACTGATTCAAGCAAAGTACAGAGTAAAATATTTATCTTTCTTTAGTTGGAAAAAGCAGATCAGAATCAGGATGTTATCCTGTCGCCTATTAAAAAATAAAAACAGGGAATGGGAAGAAGGTTGCATATTTCAAGCATGTATTCAGACATTCTTCAGTTTTATCACTGGAGCATACAGCGCCTTGATGAAAGAAATATCTGTTCGACTGATTAACTTGGGCATCGCTAAGAAACGAAATAGCAATGCCTTGTCGTGTTTGCCTGGACGTGTTGTTAAGAGCGGGCAGTCCTGATGATAATCCAGGGGGGAGAGCTCATCGCTCTATGTTGATCTTGCTCATGGTTTTCTGATCACATTGTCCAATCTGCTGATCCAGTTTATTCAGCAAATTATGTAAATTACGGTATTCCTGTGCAGTCAACGTGCTGACAAAATGCCCTTCCCAATCCAACGCCTTGGGCACAATAGCGTTATATAGCGCTATGCCCTCCTCTGTAAGGCTCAAATGGCTGATTCTATGATCTTGCTGATCTTTTTCCCTTAGCAGATAACCCAGCTTTTCCAGCTTCTGCACCGCGCGGGAAACCTTGGCCTTATCCATACGGGTTTTCTGAGCAATATCCGACGAGGTCATTGTGGGTTGTGTGCCGAGCATGGCCAGAATACGCCACTCGGAGATAGTGATGCCAAACTCAGCAGAATAAATTGTTGACAGAGAATCACTGATCCGCTCCGCCAACTGATTAAAGCGGTAGGGTAAAAACTGTTCCAGCTTCAAAGAAGCGTTGACCTTATCATTCATCTGTTTTTCTTCATTGGGTCACTGTATGTCGATAGATCAGAACCTAGTTTCATTTGTGTCTATCATGGAAAGATCTACGGATCTAAATTAAAGGCTCATGCAGACTAATTGCACGCTATATGAGTAAAAAACTGTCTTTATTCACGTCAAAATACCCCATCTCCCCCCTTTATTACAAGGTATTTAGTTTCACTTAAAACCAATGGTTGTAAATATTTTTCCAAGGGAATCTCCGTCATATCCAATGTAATTAAGGATAATTTGGAGAAAAATTGACTTGCACCAAGAAAAATCAAGCTCTATGATTGTTTCAAATGAAACAATATTTGCACGATAAGATTGTATAGGTTGCTCCGGGTCGGAAGTCACTTCCTAATGCAATCCTGAAACAAGACAAGAACAAACGAATCAAACCTGAAAAGGATAGAAAAAGATGAAACTGGCTACATTGAATCAAGGCCGCGACGGCCAATTAGTTGTGGTATCCCGTGACCTGAGCCAGGCGGTAGTTGTAGCGGATATCGCTCCAACTCTGCAGGCCGCTCTGGATAACTGGGCAGAAGTTGAACCTAAACTGCAAGCCGTATCTACACAGTTGAATCAGGGTGAGCTGGACAACACTATTCCTTTTGATCAGAAAACCGTAGCGTCTCCACTACCTCGTGCATACCAATGGGCAGACGGTAGCGCTTACGTCAATCACGTTGAGCTGGTGCGTAAGGCACGTAATGCTGAACTACCAGAAACCTTCTGGACTGATCCGCTAATGTACCAGGGCGGCTCCGATACCTTCCTGGCACCACAGGAAAATATCAAGATGGCAGACGATGCCACCCGGGGTATCGACTTCGAAGGCGAGATTGCGGTCATTACCGATGATGTGCCTATGGGCTCAACCCCAGAACAAGCCGCAGACAAGATTCGTCTGATCATGCTGGTGAACGATGTGTCTTTGCGCGGCCTGATTCCGGGTGAACTGGCGAAAGGCTTTGGTTTCTTCCAATCCAAGCCGTCCAGCGCGTTCTCTCCAGTGGCTATTACGCCAGATGAGCTGGGTGATAAGTGGCAGGATGGCCGCGTTCACCTGCCTCTGCTGGTAACCCTGAACGGCGAAGCTTTTGGTAAAGCCAATGCAGGCGTTGATATGCACTTCAACTTCCCTCAGCTGGTGGCTCACGTTACTAAAACCCGCGCAATGTGTGCTGGCGCTATCGTGGGTTCAGGCACGGTATCCAATAAGCAGGACACTGAGTTTGGTTCAGCGATCAAAGATGGCGGCGTAGGCTACTCCTGCCTGGCAGAAGTACGCATGATCGAAACAATTAATACCGGCACACCAAGTACGCCATTTATGAAGTTCGGCGATACTGTACGTATCGAAATGAAAGACGATGAAGGCAATAGTATCTTTGGCGCGATTGAGCAGACGGTTGAACAGTATCAAGGCGTGGAATAAGCCTTAAGCATATCCCAGCCGCTTGATTACTTAACTCAACAAACCCGCCCCGTGGCGGGTTTGTGTTATCTGGTCACCGCTCAGCACTACTAAATCAGCACTACTACTAAATCAGTACTAAATCAGGACAGCCACTAAATCCTAAATCAGGACAACCATTATGCAACTGTTTGACTATTTCCGCTCCTCAGCATCTTATCGAGTGCGTATCGCACTAAACCTCAAAGGCCTGGACTGCGAGCAAGTCGGCGTTAACCTGCTGAAAGGCGAACATAAAGGCGAAGAGCATCTCACTCGAAATCCACAAGGTTTTGTACCCGCATTAGCGCTGGACTCAGGAGAAATACTGACTCAGTCTCTGGCGATTATCGAGTATCTGGAAGAGGTTTATCCAGCGGTTGCACTACTACCACAAGATGCCATAGGTCGTGCCCGTGTCAGAGCCTTAGCGCAACTGATCGCCTGCGATATCCACCCGGTTGATAATCTGCGCGTTCTGAAATACCTGACCGGCGAATTGGGTGTCAGTGAAGAGCAGAAGACCCGTTGGTATCAACACTGGATCGAAGAAGGTTTTAAAGCCCTAGAAACCCGGCTATCAGAGAACGAAACCGGAACCTTCTGCCACGGTGACAGCCCGACTTTGGCTGATATCTGCCTGGCTCCTCAGATCTTTAACGCCCAGCGTTTTAATGTAGATCTAACACCTTTCCCACGCATTATGGCGATCCATCAGGCTTTTGAAGCATTAGATGCTTTTAAAGATGCCCGCCCGGAAAACCAGCCAGATGCAGGTTAATCCTGTATCTGGAGTGAATAAGCCGCTGATAAAAAAGCAAAAATAAAACAGCCCGCACAGAACGGCAAAAAACAATAAAGAGTAGAGATGGATATGACAGGCACCATGATAGGCACAGCGCCACTGTGGCAACCTTCAGTTCAACAGATTGAACAAAGCTTAACCCAAGCTTTTATCAACACCATCAACGAAAAATACCAACAGCAGATCTCCAACTTTGAACAGCTGTGGCAATGGTCTGTTGATAATAACGCCCAGTTCTGGACTGAAATTTGGCAGTTCACCAATATTAAAGGTGACTTGGGTGAAGTGATCGTTGAACAAGCCGATCAACTGGAGCAAGCGCGCTGGTTTGCGGACAGTCGGGTTAACTACGCAGAAAACCTGCTGCGAAAAAACAGTGATGACGATGCCATTATTTTTCAGATGGAAAATGGTCCACGCCAACGAATCAGCTGGCGCGAACTGAATGAGCAGGTTTCTCAACTGCAGCAGCATCTGCAAGCGCTGGGCGTTAGCCAGGGAGATCGAGTCGCGGGCTTTATGCCCAATATTCCTGCCACTGTTGTGGCCATGCTGGCTGCAACCTCTCTGGGTGCTATCTGGACCTCTACTTCACCAGACTTTGGTGAAGCCAGTGTGGTTGAGCGCTTTGGACAAACCACGCCTAAAGTTCTGATTGCAGCTAACGGTTATCGCTATAACGGTAAAATCCATAGTGTAATGGGTAAAATCCAGGCGATATCCAGTCAGATTTCATCTATTGAGCACACCTTGATTGTGCCTCTGATCGATGAGATTGAGGTCAGTGCAGAGCAGAATATTGACCTCCTGATGGCACAGTATCCTGTCAAAGCCGTGGAATATCAGCGTATCGGCTTTAATGAGCCACTCTTCATTCTTTATTCTTCCGGTACGACAGGCAAACCCAAATGTATTACCCATCGTGTGGGCGGTATTCTGATTCAGCACCTGAAAGAGCACCAGCTGCATAGCAATATCAAGCCCGGTGACAAAGTATTCTATTTCACCACCTGTGGTTGGATGATGTGGAACTGGCTGGTATCGGCACTGGCCAGTGAAGCTACCCTGATGCTGTACGAGGGTTCGCCTTTTTATCCCGATGGTAACGTGTTGTGGGATTATGCTGCGCAAGAGAGCTGCACCCTGTTTGGCACCTCGGCCAAGTATATTGATGCGCTGAAGAAACAGGGCCTGTCGCCAGCACAAAGCCATAACCTTTCGGCGCTTAATACCCTATGCTCAACCGGTTCCGTCCTGGCACCAGAGAGCTATGATTACGTCTACCAACATATCAAACAGAATCTATTGCTGGCCTCTATCTCTGGCGGTACCGATATCTGCTCCTGCTTTGTTCTGGGTAACCCGATTAGCCCCGTGTACCGAGGCCAGTCCCAATGCCGCGGCCTGGGTATGGATGTACAGGTTTTTAATGACGACGCTCAAGCCATCAGCCAGGAAAAAGGTGAACTGGTGTGTCGTAATAGTTTTCCAAACCAACCGGCTAATTTCTGGGGCGATGAAACCGGTGAAAAGTACCATAACGCCTACTTTGCCCGTTTCGATAATATCTGGTGTCACGGCGATTGGATCGAACTGACGGAGCAACAGGGTATTGTGATTTATGGTCGCTCTGATGCCACCTTAAACCCGGGTGGAGTACGTATAGGCACCGCAGAAATCTACCGTTACGTCGAACAATTAGATGAAGTCGTTGAGAGCCTGGTGATAGGTCAGGAGTGGGATAATGATGTCCGTGTCGTGTTGTTTGTCCGCCTGAAAGAGGGCGTGCAGCTGGATGAAGTACTGATCAAAACGATTCAGAAGACTATCCGCAGTAACTGCACGCCACGTCATGTGCCCGCCAAAGTACTGCAGGTTACGGATATTCCACGCACTAAATCCGGTAAGATTGTTGAGCTGGCGGTACGGGAGGTAGTCCATCAACGTCCGGTAAAAAATACTCATGCTCTTGCCAACCCTGAAGCTCTGAATCAGTTTGCCAACCGTGAGGAGCTGCTCGCTTGACCTGAAGAACATCTCAGCAAAAGCTATAAAACCGGCATAAATCTGGTATCCTCCTGTGCAATTTCATAACGAACTGGCTCAGGAGGCATATCATGTCCGATAACCCACAAAAACGCCCTCGCCTGAAAGGCATTACCGCTAACGGTGAAGAGATTGAGTTGCCGGATCTGGTAGAGATTCAGATGGAGTGGGATGAAGGTCTTCCAGCCAGTCTATTGATCGCCCCTGAACACCTGCAAGGTCAGGCACTGAGCCTGGAAGTCGGTAGCGCAGAAGATGAAGATGATGCTCTGACCGAATACGGTGTGATTGTGCTGCGCCCCGGTGCCAGCAATATGGTGGATATCAACATCGAAACCGAAACCGTGGCTTTGGTTGCAGATGACACAGATGAGGATAATACTGAAGGCTGTGGTGATAACTGCAACTGCGGCTAATCTTTCACTTTCAGATAAAGCCACAATCGCTGATTAACCCTGCTTTATTAGACATAAAAAGCCCCCAGCAACGGATTAAATCGCCGAGGGCTTTGAAAGCACTCTTTAAAAGCAGCCTCATGAGCCAAACTTTTACAGAGCTTGAACCTTTAAGAATAGCAACTAAGCCATCTTCTCCAGCAGTGCTTTCAGGTTGTCTTTCAGCTGGCGGGACTGCTCTTCTGGCAGCGCACTCAGCAGCTCTGCCTCTTCAGCATGAGCAATCGCCTGCAGTTTCTGACCAATCTCTTTACCATGTTCAGTAATGGTCAGAGTCGCGTTATCCGCATAAGCCACATAGCCTTTTTCTACCAGCCAATCGGCTGTCTGACGCAAAGCCACCTCTGGCTGCATCACCATAGCAGACAGGTCAGCAATAGACAGATTGCCTTTATCCGCCAGGCGAACCATGATGCGCCACTCTTCCGGGTTTACGTCACATTGCTCCTGCAGTTTAGGATATAGCTTGGCACTGTGGCGGCTATAAGTTTCGCGTAGCAGATACAGCAGGTAATCACCCACGAAGTCTCCGGCCTCATCCATCAGAGGCGCTTTAACCATCTCTGGGTGTTGAACCGATACCGCGTAACTACCACGGGCAAATACCAGCGGAGAAGTGGCATCGTTATAACGGTAGCCTTTAACTTCACCCACCAGAATCAGGTGATCGCCACCTTCATAAACGGCCCAGGTTTTACACTCAAACTGAGCGGCGTAGTCATCCAGAATCGGAGCGTTACCCAGACCGCTTTTGTAAGCGACATCTTTAAACTTGTCTTCACCACGGCTGGCAAAGCGGTTAGAGGTAGCTACTTGTTCACGACCCAGTACGTTCACTGCAAAGTATTCTGCTTTCTCGAACGCTTCGAGACTGTGAGCGCCCTTGTCGATGCTCCACAGAACCAGTGCAGGCTCGATAGAAACCGAGTTAAAGCTGCTGGCGGTTACACCCACTGGATTGCCTTCTGCATCCAGAGTGGTAATTACGGTTACGCCGGTCGGGAACTGAGATAGTGCTCGACGGAAATCTTTTGCATCAAAACCTGTGTCAGCCATTTCTTCACCTTTATCTACTTGTATGTCGTTATTATTTTAGGAAACCAGAGTCTCTCTAATTCAGTGTATACACACCCAAACAAAAGCAGGTCGATATTCTCAGTAGAGGCCAAGAGCGGCCAGATTACTGACTGAGATGCTTTTATTTCGATGCTTAGTGCTTATTTCACTTTTCATGTCCCTTCTTATTACCAAAAAGAATAGCACTTTGGCAGCAGTATAAGGAGTGACTGAACAACGAAAAATACCTTTTCCATCGCTTCAATTGTACTTTTCATAGCAAGAAAGAAATAGAGTCTATCTTTTCATGCTGATAATTTATTGATTTGAAAGGGATAAAACACCTTAAATTTACGGCCTATTTTATTCCTGTATTTGCGACTGTCTATACTGACTTGCCGTCATTCCCGCATGTCGGCGAAAAAAGCGTGCAAAATAGGCCGGATCTTTAAAACCCAACTGATAACTGATCTCAGTTACAGGCGAGGTGGTGAACATTAACAGTCTTCGCGCCTCTTGCATAATTCTATCCATAATCAAGCGCTTAGAGGGCAAGCCCGCCAATCTGCGGCAAATCTCATTTAACCGTGCTTCTGTAACACCGATCTGCTCAGCATACTGATCCAGTGTCAGATGCTCTTTGTAGTGCTGCTCAATTAAGCTGTTAAAAGTATGGAAAATCCGCACATCTTCTTTGCGGGTATTCTGCTGGGGCTGGCCCTGATCTGCTAAACGGGAAACATCAATCAAAATGAGTTGTAGCAATGCCTGTAATGCACGGCCACGCTGCTGCTCTTGCTGATCAAATTCTTCGCCAATCAGATCCAATAGATGCAACATTCTGGCAGCGGTGGCATCTTCACCGGGCGATAGAGCCACACATAAAGGTGTTCTGATGGCACTATTACTGCTCCAGAGGCTTTTCTCCATACCACCCAACAGCTCCCACACCTGCTGCTGTTTAATGGTCAACACATGGCCCTTAGCGGCATTATCGGTCACAAAAGCGTGAGGTACCGCAGGCGGTGTCAGGAAGAACATCGGCCCTTTCACCGTATAACTCTGCTCATCCAAGTGCACACGCACTGTACCGTTTAAGATCACATGCAGTTGATAAAAGCGATCATGATAGTGTACCGGCATGTTGCGACCAAAAAACGCTGCCAGCTTTTCCAGATTCTCATAATGGATCTCAGCATCCGTATAGTGCTGATCATAGGACTGACCAATATTGATATTCGGAATATCATCGCCTTGGGGCACAACCGCCATAGGTACTATTTCATCCATTCATCACTCCCACTATTTCATCCATTCATCACTCCCACTGTTATCAAGATAAGGCGCACTTTTAACAAAGTGAAACTATTGCACATTATTTTGTCGCCTTTGTACAATTTCGCAAGAAAAAGACAAGCCCAAAAGCAGTGCAAGCTGATCGATAAATATTTATTTCTTTAATATCAACTGGTTAATAGAAATACGAAGTCCAATCTCTATGATTAAACAGATATATTTAGCTAATCAATTTCTATGAAAAGTACAATAAAGCCTGTGAAAGATCCATTCTCAACGACCCTAACTGACTAGATAATGATTTCACAGAGCAGGCAGAGACAATCAACCAGGCAACAACAGGCCTTGTGATAGCACTTCCCCTGCAAGAAACAGTTATTACAAAAAAAACAGTTAGACAAAGGTGAAGAACAGATGAACCGTCCAAATCCGTTACTTGATAAATTGCAAGAAGTCCTGCCAACGATCGCAGCTAACGCAGTGCAAGCTGAGCAAGAGCGCAAAGTACCCGACGAAAACATCCGTCTGCTGAAATCCATCAAGCTGCACCGTGCTCTGCAACCTAAAGCTTACGGTGGTATGGAAGCTTCTCTGCCTGAAGTGACTGACTGTATTGCGGCACTGGCTGGCGCGTGCGGTGGTACCGCTTGGGCATTCAGCCTGCTGATCACCCACAATCACCAGATGGCGATGTTTTCCAAAGAAGCTCAGGACGAGTTCTGGGGCGAGAACCCTGATGCAGTAGCCAGTAGTAGTATTGCGCCGTTCGGTAAAGCGACCGAAACAGAAGGCGGCGTTCTGTTCAATGGCGATATGAAGTGGAGCTCTGGCTGTGACCACGCTGAATGGGCGATTCTGGGCTTCCTGCGTGATAACCCTGAGACCGGCGAAAAAGATTACTGCTTCGGTGTAGTACCTAGCTCTGATTATGACATCATTGATGATTGGTACTCAGCAGCAATGAAGCCTTCTGGTACTAAGACCCTGCGCATCAAGCCAGATACCTTTATTCCTGAGCACCGCATCGAGAAAGCGAAAGCGATGATGACAGGTGCATCCAAAGGTTTCGGTCTGTATCCAGATAGCAAAATCTACTACACCCCATACCGTCCATACTTCGCCTGTGGCTTCGCAGCGATGGCGCTGGGTATCGCTGAGCGTATGTTGGTGGTTTACAAAGAGATGACCAAGAACCGTACCCGAGCCTACACTCTGGCCAACAGTGGCAAAGAGATTCCACCACTGATGCGTCTGGCGGAGTCTACCCATCAGGTTCACGCGGCACGGGCCTTCCTGGAAAAAACCTGGGACGAGCACAAAGCATTCGGTGAGCAGAAACGTTACCCAACTGACGATGAGCTGGCATTCTGGCGTACTAACCAGGCTTATGCCGTGAAAATGTGTGTCGAAGCCGTTAACCGCCTGTTTGAAGTATCCGGTGGTACCAGCTGGATTCACGACAACGAAATTCAGCGTCTGTGGCGTGATGTGAACATGACAGCAGCACACGCTTACACCGACTACGACGTATGTAAGCAGATTCTGGGCCGCTCTCTGATGGGCATGGAACCTGATCCAACCATGGTTTAATGGTTAACACTTAAAAGTTAATACCATTACCAATAGCTTTTTTGATTTAACAACGATCATCCTATCGGGATTGGTCGTTCGGGATTGATAGTATTGGCGATACCACCAAATTCGAACCTCCCGCAATGTACCTGTGAGTTTAATACCAAACCAGGTAAGCTGTTGTAAGCCGGATAAAGCCGCAAGGCACCTTCCGGCAATCATCAGATCCTCTCTGGCCAGTGGCCGGAGAGGATATTGACCCATCATCAAGAATGAAGATAGCTTAAACACTAAAGCGACTAATCAATCCTTCCAATTCCTGTGCTTTTTCATAAATAGCCTGAGTATGTTGGCCAATCTCTCGGTTAGACCTATGGTTGTTATTGATCTCTCCGGCGATGCCGTCCATATTTTGTGCCATCTGTCCTGTGGTCAGAGCGACTTCCTGAATCGCAAGCTCAATGGTTTTGGTTTGCTCTGCGGCATCAGAGGTCTGCTGTTCAATATGGCGAATAGCCTGCTCTGCCTGTTCCCCTAAGGCACGACCCTGTTCCACCTGAGCCTGATTCTCAACCATCACCTGAATCACTTTTTGCGTACCCTGCTGAATCAGATCAATCTTTTCGGTGATGCTGCCGGTAGCTTTGACCGTTTGCTCCGCTAAGGCCCGTACTTCATCTGCGACAACGGCAAAACCGCGACCGGCTTCTCCTGCCCGTGCCGCTTCGATTGCTGCATTCAGTGCTAACAGATTGGTCTGTTCCGCAACCCCTTCGATGAGTTCAATAACACTATCAATTTCGCCGGAAGCCTGACCCAGTTGTTCAACGGATTGGCTGGAGCTGGCTACGGCTTTGGCAACACTTCGCAGTGACTCCAAAGCTTGGGAGATAACCGATGCGCCCTGTTTAGCGGTTTGGAAGGCGGTTTCTGTGGCTGAACTCACCTGTTGTGTGCTCTGGGAAACTTGCTCCGCCGTAACACTGATCTGTTCCGTGGCTGTTACCATGGAGCTGCTTTGATCACTAATGCGTTCGCTACTGTGTTGGATATTCTGCTGTACCTGGCCCATCTGATCTGACATCGATTTAAGACTGGAGACACTGGTCTGAATATGCTGGACCAGCTGTTTGATGCCATCGGCCATATGATTAGTGGCCTGACCCAGCTGGTAAAACTCATCCCTGTCGTTGCCTGATAGGGTCATACGTTGTGTCAGATTACCCTGGGCGATCTGATTCAAGACGGCCAGGGTCTGCTTGATATTACGGGCAATAGACAGAGATACGGAAGCGACAATGGCGCTGGCGATTAGCGCCAGCAGAATACTGCCCATGATAATGGCTTGTTTAGCCCGGCTTTGGGCTTGTTCAACTGCTGTTTGAGCTTGTTGGGCCAGCTGTTGGTTCAGTATCTGATTAGCTTGCTCGATCAGTTGAGCTAACTGTTCACGGTGTTTATTCAACGTCTGATTTACGTTGGCCTGCTGCAGCTTGAGCCTTAGTACTTGCTGCAAGCTTTGTTCGTATTGAGCCAGATCATCGGTGAAAAAGTCTTCAAAGCTCAGTTCACGCATGCGCTCCCGTAACTGTACTAGTAAGCTCAGTAGCTTATCGTTATGGACCTGATCCGGGTTGATCAGAAACTCTTTTTCAGCGGTTTGAATCTCTTTAAAACGGCTGGCAAAACCATTCATAATTGCCAGCTTTTCAGTTAAGTGAGCTGCGCTGGCGTTCAGTTGTTGCAGCGCACCGCTATTGTCGGAGCCCAATTGATTGGATAAATCCAGAGCTTGTGAGAGTTGTTCCAGGTAAGCGGGCAGGGGCTTTTGAATCTGCTGTAGCAGCTGTTTTGCTGTTGAGTTCTGCTGCTGTTGGGTGACCCGTACGAGCGTTTGCAGCTGTTGGCTCTGTAAATTACTGAGTGCTGCCTGGGCTTGTGATTGGCTGCTGTTGTTTTCACGCAGCTTTTCCAGGCTGAGCAGTTTGATCTGTAGCTGGTTTACGGTATTGGCAGCATTATTGATATGTCCCTGCTGAGTGGATGCCTGGCTCATGTTATTCAGTTGGCTGATGCTGTACAGCCCCATCAGGCCAAAGCCGATAATGCATACCAGCACTATCAGGATTAGCTTGTGCTTGAGAGAAAGGTGGAAGGTCATGTTTAGCTCCGGGTTTTTTTAATTATGTATTGCCCGCAAAGACCCGGAATCCATAACAGGCACTTTCACACTGTTTATCGGGGATGACTGAAAAAACAGGGTTTCCATGCCTGGCATTTATCACCATATCTGAGCTTTTAACCAGGTTAGGTGTTAAATATCCGGGATCTGCATATCGCACTGGCATCAATAACAGCAAAATACTGCCTTGGGATAAGAGGCTTTTATGGTTATTGACCAGAGGACTAACTGTAAGACCTTTGTCTGATGGGAAAATCTATTTCTGCCAATGTTTACTTAGTTCATAGTAGAACTTTAGTCGCTGTTACTATGAGGACAGATCAGGTTGCCGTGTGAGAAGTGCGCTGTTGCGCGTATTGTTTTCCGGGAGCCGTTATTAAGGTGGCTGTGGTTGATTAAATTATCAGTTGTATAATGTCATCGCTATAGCCCTTAAGGGGTATGAGTTAAGTTATATCGATCACTTACGATACTCAGCAGCTCATCAGCAGTCAGCCCTTCTGTTGCAGTTTGTTCATTGTTAACACTTGGTTGGAAGGACGTACTTTTTTATCCCTTATTGAGAGATTCAATGGCTCTCATCTGGATTGGGTGTGACATCACAATTGAAGTACGGGTCTCGCCAAACTGGTTGATTGAGCCGACAAACTCTTCCAAATGCTGAATATCCCGGGTTAGAACCCGAATAAGATAAGAGTCTTGCCCGGTCACGTGCAGGCACTCCAGTACCTCTGGCATTCTCTCCAGATTATCAATCAGCTGCTTTTTATCAGGTTTTAATGTAGTCATACCGATAATGGCCATAATGCCGTAACCCAAAGCGTTCGCATCAACGATGGCACGATAGCCTGAGATAATCCCGGCTTCTTCAAGTCGTTTCAGGCGTTCCGATACGGCTGGCAGAGATAGACCTACCTCAGCTGCTAATGACTTCAGTGACATGCGACCATCTTGTTGAACCGCAGTCAAAATTTTCCAGGAAAGACGATCGACTTTCATAAAATAAACCCAAAAGCGAAATAGCTTAAAAGATAAAGGTATCTTAGGTTTTATTCCGTAACTTATCCATTCAGCGTTTTCATCCACTTTGCCACACTATTGCTCTCTTTTTTACATCTGTATTATGTGGTTTTTAGGCCGCTAGTGGTGCTGAAAACGGATCAACATTGAATAAAGGTAAAGGGATCATGTTCAGTATAGAGCTTTTTCTTTTCTTGAAGGCGGCCTTGGTAGGGTTGTCCATTGCAGCTCCGGTTGGCCCTATCGGCTTATTATGCATTCAGCGTACTCTGGTATCTGGACCCCGTTTGGGTTTTATCAGCGGATTAGGGGCGGCCAGTGCTGATGCGGTTTATGGTGCGATAGGCGCCTTTGGCTTAACCGCAGTGACGCAGTTGTTTATTGAAGCCACCACGCCATTAACCCTGTTTGGAGCCAGTTTTCTGGCCTGGTTAGGTTTTAAGATGATCTTGAGTCAACCGGCAGGTGATGAATTGGGTTCGATTATTGCCAGTGACGGGGCTGATTCCATCAAGGGTGGCGATGGTATAAAAGCCTTTGCTTCTATGTTTGCGTTAACTCTGTCCAGTCCTGTCACTATTTTATCGTTTGTTGCGGTATTTGCGGCTATTAGTGGCTCAGCAGAGCTGACAGGGCAAAGCCATAGCGCTGCAGCTGTAATGGTGTTAGGTGTTTTTATCGGCTCTGCCTGCTGGTGGTTAATGCTGGCTGCCGGAGTGTCCTGTATTCGGCATAAACTGGGCGCGCAAACGTTATTGTGGATTAGTCGGATCGCAGGTGGAGTGCTATTGAGTGTGGCGCTTTATCAGTTAGCCTCACTGATAGCAGAGTTTTTGCCTTAGGGGTAAGACTTTAGTTACTGAATCCTCCAGACACCGCTCTCGCCAGGCTTAAAAAGCTAGGGCTTATTGCTCACCCCGATGCTAAGCATTACCTGGCGCTTTATATGGCTCAAAGTGGTGAATCTATGTTTGAAACGTATCTGTCGATGAGATTTCCAATCTCAGGATACGTTAATCAGCTGAGCCAAATTCTACTTTCCGTATCTAAGGGGCTAGGCTTTACTGTTTTGCCGCAAAGTGCTGTGGCAAGCTTTGCTTTTAAGGATCAATTAGAGAGCTTTCAAGTGCAAAAAGTGGTGCAGGACCCCCTGTATTTAGTGACTAAGGGGCATAGAGAATTGCCTGCTCGTTTTGATACTTTGCTACCTTGTTTAAAACAAGTGTTGGGAGATTATCAAGCGCAGATTAATTAAATCACTGTCTTTCATTTTTGCTTTCTACAAACTGAGATAAAAGCTAATAAATTTAGGATGTTATATGCCATACGTTAATGTGTAAATTACCAAAGGCGCCACCCGTGAGCAAAAAACGGAGTTGGTAAAAGATATCACCGAATCTCTTCAGCGTGCTCAGCGTTTTATTCATATCTGGTTGTTCAATTAATTCAATATCTTGCCTGCCTGCTTCCAGCCGATTAGATTGAGCTAGCGCTGGCAGGGTGCTTTTAGCACAGATGGGGCTGCCAAGCTGTAGCAAGTCTGTTCTTTATAGCTGTCTTTGAAAATATTTGGCCTGAAAAAGAAAGATTGCAAACCACAAACCACAAACCACAAACCACAAACCACGAGAAAATAGAGTTGCGCTATGAGTTTAATTTTCAGGATGTTGTATCTGTTGATCGCATCATTTTTTAAGCCCAGATTACCGATTATTCGACCCAACAATAGCCTGACCATGCGGGTATTACCTAATGATCTGGATCTGAATATCCATATGAATAATGGTCGTTACCTGACCATTTGTGATCTGTCCCGAGTGGATATGTTTATTCGTACCGGGTTGGCCAAAACCATGGTGAAAAAGAAGTGGCAGCCGGTAATTGCCGAACACACCATGACCTACAAAAAGCCACTTAAACCTTTCCAGAAGTATGAAGTAAAAATGGAAATTGTTGATTGGGATGAGAAGTTTTTTAGTATGACCCATACCTTTATAGTCGGTGAGCGTGTGGTGGCACAAGGCACCTCTCGCGGTGCTGTCGTCAGCAAGCATGGCGTTGTGCCACCTGAGAAAGTCATCAAAACAGTCACTGAGTTAGTTGGGGTCACTGATCCGGCTTAAAGCACGTCTGGTTTCAAGACTCTCTGTGTTAAAGAGAAATCATTCTGTTCAACGATCCCGTTTCTAAAGGTCTAAGAGCAGCAGATCGCTATGACTGCGGGATACGCAGGGGCAAAGCTGAGTCTTTCGCTCTGACGGCGATAAACACTGGTCTTTATGATCCACGTCACCCTCAACAACCTTGATCGCACAGCTACGACAGGCCCCTGTTTTGCAGCTGTGTGGATGTTCGATTCCCACATCCAGCATGGCATCCAATAAGGATTGATCTTTGCTGACCTGAATCTCTGTGGAGGCTGGCATATCTACCGCTATCCAGAGCGGTAGGTATCAGAACAGAAGGGTATCTTAGGATATTTCCTGTACTCCTCTTCTGTTCTTTCATGGCAGATTGAGTTATTGCTGTTCAGGGTTATTTTTTACCTGATGAATTTTGCTGATTCAGCAGTTGAATCGCTTGTTCATTGCCCTGTTGAGCCGCTTTTTCTAACCAGTATAGGGTTTGCTTGTTATTCTTTTTCACGCCCTTGCCCTGATAATAGGCAATGGCGAGTGCCAGCTGGGCTTTATCTAAGCCGCCTTCCGCTGCCTGTTGGTACCAGTAGGTGGCTAAGCCATGATCCTGATGCACACCTCTACCCTGACTATAAAGTACACCTAGATTATATTGGGCCAGCGGGTAGCCCTGTTCGGCAGCCTGATGATACCAATAAGCGGCCTGCTCGTAGTTCTGTTCTGTGCCTTCGCCCAGGTAATTGGCAACAGCTAGATTAAACTGAGCCATCACATCACCCTGGCGAGCTGCTTTCTTATACCAGAATACAGCCTTGCTATGGTCTTGTTCGACTCCTTGGCCGTTATCGTAAACCGTTGCCAGGTTATATTGTGCCAGTACATAGCCTTGCTGAGCTGATAGGGTGTACCAGTGCAGGGCTTGAGCTTCGCTTTGCTCTACGCCTTCGCCACTGGCATAGATCAGGCCTAGGTTGTATTGCGCAAAGGGGTTCCCCTGCTCTGCGGACTTCTGATACCAGTAAGCCGCCCGGCTTTTATCCTGGTTGATACCCACGCCAAAATAGTAGGCCAGGCCCAGGTTATATTGGGCCGTAGTATTACCACTATTGGCTTCGTCTAAGTACCAGAAGATATTCTGTGGATAGCCCTGACTACTTTTTTTGGCGCTCTGGCGATCCTGATAGATATAACCGGAATAATAGCTGGCAACGACATCTCCGGGCTTTATCGCTTTAACATACCAGTCTTCCGCTAGTTGGCTATTCAGCTCGACACCCTCACCATAGTCATACATCTGACCCAGATGATAGATGGCTACGCTATGGCCTTGTTCTGCTGCTTTCTGATACCAGATAGCGGCTTGCTGATGGTCAGACAAAGTACCTCGGCCTTCATCGTAAGCCAGAGCCAGATTGTATTGAGCCTGTACATCCCCTTTTTCTGCAGCCGCTTTTATCTGCTCGAATAGAGAAACATCGGGCGAGACCGGACGTGAGATCAGGTTGCAACCTGACAGGCCAACCAAGCTCAATAACAGAATAAACAGACCGGCGGTTTTTTTTGGCATTAGGCTTCCTTTTCTTCCCCTTCTGGGGCTTTAGGCGCGACAGGCTGAGGATTTAGTTTTTCCTGCTCCGCTTTAACTCTCATACTTTCCCAGCGTGAGAACATCATACATGAACTAAACAGTACCAGTGCTAATATACCCAGAGCGATACCGAAGGCTTCGCGCCCCGGGATAAAGGCTTCTGTCGTACCGCGCATAAAATAAAGCAGGCTAACGAAACACAGCCAGGCGTGAGAGCGTGGGCGACGGGTCCAGATGCCAGGTACAAACAGCATCAGCGGCATAATCTGTACCGACATAATCACCCAAAGACGAGCACCCTCTGTAGGAAACAGCAGCGGGTTGGCTGCCATCAACAGTAGGGTAGCGATAAAGCTAAACAGAACCCAGCGGCGGCTTTTTTCTGCCAGTAGATTGATATCTTTTCCGGCTTCAAGCCGTTGTGTCATTTTTTTCATTACTGCGCTTGGCCTTTCAGCAGTGTGGTTGCCAGGGTGGCAATACGTTGTCCCTGAGCATAGCAGATTTGCAGCTCACTTTTATCGACAGGACGTTGGCTGTCTTTACCAGCCAGATGGCTGGCACCATAAGGTGTACCACCAGACTCAGTGTTGAGCAGTTCAGTTTCACTATAAGGCACGCCAGTCAACACCATACCCTGGTGTAATAACGGTAACATCATAGAGAGTAAAGTGGCTTCCTGACCGCCATGTAAACTGGATGTGGAGGTAAACACACCTGCAGGTTTATCGATCAAGGCTCCATTCATCCAGAGGGTACTGGTGGATTCCAAAAAGTATTTCAGTGGTGATGCCATAGTGCCAAAGCGGGTTGGACTACCTAACATCAAACCAGAGCAGTAGCGCAGATCATCACTGCTGCAGTACAGATCGCCGCTCTCAGGAATTTCATCAGCGACCGCTTCCGTCTCGTAAGAGAGATTTGGCACTGTACGCAGACGGGCTTCAATACCTGCAACGGACTCGACACCCGCAGCAATCTGCTCCGCCATGGTGCGGGTAGCACCATGGCGAGAGTAATAAAGAATCAGGATGTAAGGCTGACTCATGCCAGAATTTCCAGTACATTCTCTGGTGGTCGACCAATGGCAGCTGCGCTGTCAGTTTCGGCAATTGGACGCTCAATCAGCTTAGGTGTTGTTACCATCGCTGCGATCAGTGTTTCGTCAGCACTGTCTTTGCTCAGCCCCTGCTCTTTAAACTCGGCTTCTTTGGTGCGCATCATATCGATTGGGCTAACATTCAGCTTGCTCAGCAGAGAGCGAATTTCTTGCTCGCTCAAAGGCTCGTCCAGATAAAGACGAATTTGTGGTTCAATACCTTTCTCTTCCAGCAGTGCCAGAGTGGCGCGGGATTTAGAGCAACGTGGGTTATGGTGCAGAGTGACAGTCGTCATCGGTTATCCTTTGATTCAGATCAACGTATAATAAGTGCTATTCTAACCATCTGAGCGCTATAGGAAAACAGGAGATGTGTATATGGTGCCAATTGGAAACGGCATTGCACAAGTAAAAAACTATTGTCCTGGTCTGATTGTTTTTGTCATCAAAAGATTTATTAAGAATGACAGCCAGAAAACAGCAGCCTCACTGACCTATACCACCCTCTTTGCCATAGTGCCATTAATGACGGTTACCTATGGTATTTTGTCGGCACTGCCCAGTGTGCAGGAGGCGGGACAGGCTTTTCAGGAATCAGTATTTAGTAACTTTCTGCCGGAAAGCGGTCAGGTGATGCAGGGCTATCTTAAGGATTTTGCCCAGCAGGCCCGGCGATTAACCGCCGTGGGGGGGCTGTTCCTGATGGTGACCTCTGTGTTGATGATGTCTGCCATTGAAAAAGCCTTCAACCAGATCTGGTCTGTCGAAGGTGCCCGAAAGGGGGTAAATAGCTTTCTTCTGTACTGGGCGGTACTGACTCTCGGACCTATTTTGATCGGTGCCGGTTTTGGTTTCAGCTCTTATGTGCTGTCCCATAAACTGTTTCTCAGTGCGACGGATACTTTGGGTATTCATACATTGGTATTGCAGAGCCTGCCGATAGGCACATCGTCGCTGGCTTTTATGATGCTGTATTTGTTTGTACCTAACTGTAAAGTAAGGTGGCAGCATGCCTTGGTTGGAGGTTTTTTTACTGCGTTCTGTTTTGAGATGGCTAAGTTGATTTTCTCACAATTTATCAGTCACTCTCCCTCTTACGAGGTCGTTTATGGTGCCTTTGCCGCGGTGCCATTATTTCTTTTTTGGATTTTTATCAGCTGGAACCTGGTGTTACTCGGGGCAACTCTGGTGATGGCCCTGGGCCGGTATCAGCGCCATTGGAGTCGTAATAATAAGTTAGAGTTTACAGTGGCCCTTAATCTGTTAAACACCTTGTATCAAGGCTGGCGCAGGGCAAAGGTCGTGTCTGATGATGATATTAAAGTGATCCTGTCGCCATTAAGCTTTTCGCAACAGAAATCGGTGTTAAATACATTACAGGTTTGTGGCCTGATTATCCGTAGTGAGAAAAAAGGCTGGCATTTAGCGAGAGATTTGTCCGGTCTGTCGCAGTGGCAGCTCTTTGCTATCCTGCCATGGCAGATTCCTTCGGTTGAGCATTCTGGCGCAAGTGATTCTCATGATTCTGGAGTGCTCTGGCCTGCGGCAGTTGAAGCGCTACAGCAGTACGAACAGATCGGGCGGGAGATATTTCAGCAGCCAGCCAGCTGCTTGTTTGAGCAGGATGAGTTGGTTGATAAAACGTGACTATGAATGTCATGGAAAATATTAAGTTATTTCTGATTCAATACCATCAGTGATTGAATAATAATCCGGGGAAGTTGTAGTTATGAATGTGGTAGCGAAATCCGCTCGGGTAAGTGGTCGGGTTCAAGGGGTTTGGTTTCGAAAAAATACCCAGCAGCAAGCGCAGAAACTGGGCTTGCTGGGGTGGGCGATGAATATGGAGGATGGCTCTGTTCAGGTTCATGCACAGGGTGAAAGTGGTCAGGTGGACAGCCTGATGGAATGGTTGTGGAAAGGCTCGCCGCTGTCCCGTGTTGATGCGGTCATTGTTGAACAGGCGGATTGCTTGTCAGTAGAAGATTTTTCCGTACGTTGATTGCTGTATCTTTATCAGTCATCATTGATAAATTATCAATAAAAACAATATGTTGTTTAAATGTGAAAATAAAATTCATATTTTGATGCTTATCAAGGGTGCAAGCTGAATAAGTTCGGTACAATAGCGTCGCTAAGCAACTAAACCGCAGTGTATCAAGCCAAGTTGTTCCCTTGTCAGTCCGGTAGTCAGCATACAATACGGTTACACGCCGATAAGGATTTGAAACTCTGGGGTTTAGGTTTGCGCTCTACAAGGAGGCGCTATGTCCACTTATTTTTCACAGTTTCGTTTTTCCTACCAAGCGTTATTCTCCATCGGCTTTAGGCCGTTTTTTTCTATTAGGCAGCTTATTTGCCGTTGTCCTGATGCTGCTTTGGATTATGCAGCTGCGCGGTGCTTTTACACCGGGTATGGCCCATCTGGGCATCTATGGTGCACTGAATCTGGTTATCCTGGTGATGCTGATTATCGGTGGTAAGGTGATTCCCTTTTTTACCGAAAGAGCCACGCCAGACTATAAAGGCAAGCGCATCGGCTTTATTGAAAAGGCGGTGGTTCCCGTTGCTGTAGTGCTGCTTTTTATCGTCTATCTACCGGCATTGGTATCGCCAAGAGCTGATGCTTAAAGAGCAAGACCTGTTTGAGAGCCAAGGTGTTGGCTTCGCTTATCCAGTCTACTCTGATATCAAGAAACTTATCGGGAATGGTATAAATATCGACTTATAGGAAATACAGCCTGAAACAAAAAGAACCCTCGGCATGCTGTTAATGCCTTACTCCGAGGGTTCTTTTTAGTGCTTAACCTAAAGCTGTGCTGGCGGTTTTAGCGACGCAGGCGGCTTGGTGCAACCATGCTTTCCGGGCGTAAAATCTCCTCCAATGTTTTCTCATCCAGCAAACCTTCGGCGCGAACCAAATCTAGCACAGAACAGTTCTCTTCCAGGGCTTGCTTGGCAATACGCGTCGCATTGTCGTAACCGATGTAAGGGTTCAGCGCAGTGATAATGCCGATACTGTTATTCACCTGATCGCGGCAGTGCTCAACATTGGCTGTGATACCCTCGATACAGCGAGTGCGCAGCATCTCCATTGCCTGAGAGAGCAGGCGCATAGACTCCAGCACGTTATAAGCGATCAGCGGTTCCATCACATTCAGCTGCAGCTGACCGGCTTCAGCGGCCATAGTGATCGCCATATCGTTACCGATAATCTGGAAAGCCACCTGATTAACCGCCTCAGGAATTACCGGGTTTACCTTGCCCGGCATAATAGAAGAGCCCGGCTGCTGCGGTGGCAGATTGATCTCATTCAAGCCAGTACGTGGACCGCTGGACAGCAGGCGCAGATCGTTACAGATCTTAGATAGCTTCACCGCCAGACGCTTCAGCATACCGGAGAAGAGTACAAAAGCACCCATATCGGAGCTGGCCTCAACTAAGTCAGACGCAGGGCGGAAGCTAAAGTTGCTGATATCAGCCAGACACTCTACCGCCAGGTGCGCATACTGAGGATCGGTATTGATGCCCGTGCCAATCGCCGTACCACCCAGATTGATCTCCAGAAACAGATCAGACAGATCAGCAATACGGTCAATATCCTCGGACAGGGTAGAGGCATAGCTGCGGAACTCCTGACCCAGTGTCATAGGCACCGCATCCTGCAGCTGAGTACGCCCCATCTTGATCACATCGGCAAACTCAACCGACTTCATCTTAAAGGCTTTTTTCAGTGCACGCAGGCTACTCACCACCTTGCCATGATCCAACAGAATACTTAAACGCACCGCGGTCGGGTAAGCATCATTGGTGGACTGAGCCATATTCACATCATTGTTCGGGTGCAGATGTTGGTACTCACCCTTGTTATGACCCATATATTCCAGGCCAATGTTAGTGATCACTTCATTGGCGTTCATATTGGTGGACGTACCCGCACCACCCTGGATCATATCGACTACAAACTGATCGTGGTATTTGCCGTCGATAATCTCCTGACAAGCAAAACAGATCGCCTCGTAACGGGCCTTTTCTAACTGCTTCAGCTGATAGTTAGCTTGTGCCGCCGCCATTTTGACCATAGCCAGCGCTTTGATCAGGTTGGGGAAGTGGCGCAGTTGAATACCTGACAGATTGAAATTCGCCATCGCACGCTGAGTCTGAATGCCATAGTAAGCGTTCGCGGGCACTTGAGCCGTGCCCAGAAGATCTTTCTCAGTACGAGTTGCTGATGCCGTTGTCAGTACCGGAGATAATTTCTTCTCTTCAGTTTTGTCAGTTGCAGGTTTGGTTTTCTTATTGTTTTTGCTTGCCGTTGCAGTCGTCATGATGCTTCCAGTTGGTTCTGTCTATGAGATGTCGATTAAGAAGTTGCTAGCAGTGATTTAATGCTGCATAGACTAAAGGCGAAAAAAATATCTGACCAATGCCGTTTTCCCATCGGCCCATACCGGAATTGCATGGGATTATTAAGTCAATAGTTCGGACAGTTTCAGGAAGAAAAGAGGCTGGTCACATGAGTCAATACTGTGGACACTTTCACACGACAATAACCCCATAAAGGTTTGGCTGTTCATAAGTGTAATGAGAGACTATCCCTAAATTACTGGAGCAACTGAGTGGTATTATACAAAGGTATTGAGGCATGGAGAACGGTTTGCACTTCAGCCTTGATGTGGGGTTTAGGGAAGATGATTGCCGAGATCCACTATCGAGAACTTCACGCTGTCCAGTTGCTACGATAATAGCTACCTACGCAGTAAATATTGCCCCGCTGGTAGGTAGTAAAAATCTTGTTACATGGAGAAAGAAAACTGGGTATCGTATTAACCTTTTGCTATTTGCTTAGCAATAACCTTAGGTAACTGGTTGTTCAACTGATCTACTGCCAACTTCAGCTTTACCATTAACTGCTTTTTGTTTTCTTGTGCATCAATTAAAGCTTCTGCCTTAGACTGTTTAGAGGCAAGCTGCCGCTTAATATCCTCAATTTCTTCAGGGATACCCTCTGTGCTTTTCACCTGCTGATCAAAGTATTGATCAAACTGATTTAAAGTCTCCTGAACCTCCTTGGAAAGAGCCTCAAAATCTTTTCTAAGTTCACCATTCACCTGGATAGCAGAATCACCGCCACTCTCTTCAATCAGCAGGCGGTTCTGAAATTCTTTCAACTGAATTTCAAATTGCTCCAGTTTGAACTTCATCAGGTCAATGCTTTCATTACATTCATCCTGGAAGGCATCAGCCTCGATACCGTAAGTGCGATAGATCTCATCGTAATGAGCAAATTTCTCGAAAATAGCCGCAACCTGAAGCATTACCATATTAAGCGTTAATGGCTCTATCTCTTCTTCCTCAGCAGGATGTTGAGCAGCACACTTCTCGTCAATATATGCTATCAGTTCTGTTCTGAACTCAGAGATACTGGCATCTACCAACTGACGAATTTGAAACTCCAGTTCAGCAGAAAGCACTTGATTATCACTCATATTTTGCCGTAGGCCTTATATCCAAAGAGTTTAATGACTACTTTTAATATTAACACCGATTTAGCTACATGTTTATTTTGGTTAAGATTTTTTTGAGTGTATAGGTAGTCAGTCCTGAAAAAACCTTAACAGACTGTTTTTAAAGAAAATTAGCTATTTTAGCATAGATTATTTCGGCCAGAAGCGGTAAGCAGTGTTTTCAGTTTCTGGTCGAAAATAGCTCCGATATGCTGACTAAAAGCCCTTCTGATTCTGCCCTATTCAGCTTTTTTGATATCGTCAATCAGCTTAATGATGCTCACCCTTTACTCGCCTTAAGTCGTGCTATTGACCAGCAGGCGCTGGAACTGGAGTTTTATCTCAGCACCATCGGACGTAAAGCTAAACCGATTCGTTTGATGACCTGAGTGATGAAGCCATTGTTGAGCAGTGGCAAATGAACCCTTACTACCAGGTGTTTTGTGGTGAAACACACTTTCAAACAACACCCTGTCACAGTACGGAACGGGTCAAATTTCGTCAGCGATTGGGGAAATAAGGGGTCATATCTTCAGTTCAGTGTGGGCCCGGTGTTAAAGCTTATTCATCTAAGAGAACTGGAAAGAGCCTGGGAGCAAGATGGATGGGCCCCTCTAAAAGTCTAACGCAGCTATCTCTCAGCGTGCCGTAAGCAATCTGTATCAGTGAGTGTGATGCTTTAATGCTGCTACTTTGTGCGCGCGCCCCGATATTTTTGATCAGACAGCTGAATAGTGACAAATTATTTTTATTTGTTGCTCTTTATTGAAAAGCTATGTATTCTTAAATGACGGCTTAGATTCCAGCCAAAAAAATTATGCCTGCTTCACGATACCGCTATGCTAGTCTCGTTCTGTAATCCCATAATATTTTTTCAGTAAATCTTAGTCACTTAATCCGTTTATACGGTCTAAATTATTTTTGGGAATTAAAACATGTCTAAAACGACTGGTATTGTAAAGTGGTTCAATGAAGATAAAGGTTTTGGCTTTATTGAGCAACAAGGTGGCCCTGACGTATTTGCTCACTTCAGAGCAATCGTTGGTGACGGCTTCAAGACGCTGAAAGAAGGCGATAAGGTTGAGTTTAAGGTTACACAAGGTCAGAAAGGCCCACAGGCTGAAGATATCGTTGTAATCTGATTTGATTTTGAGCACAGCATATATGCTGTGCTCAATCTCTTTTGTTTCTCCCTGTCTAAATATCCCGCTTAGTTGTAACTGTAAAATCTGCATCTTTTGTTCCAAGTAAATATTAAGCAATATTTTTGAGCATTGCTGAATAAACTTGATATCGGATTTACTAAACAGTACGCAGTTCCGGTTTCAATGAACCACACATATACAGCCTAAATCTTCTTTGTTGGAAAGCCCTTTTCTGCCTACAGGGCGCTACATCATACCGTGGAAAAGTAACAGACCTTAACATCGTGCTCCTCATAAATAGGGCTCAATGCTGGTTCAAAGTACTTTTCAAGAAGCCAGACGTTTTCAAGGTGGATTTTTCGACCATAGATTTTTGGCCTCCCCTCTTATGACACCCTGCTTTCCGCTGGGGTGGTACAATGCTTCTTACTCTGCTGATAAGATGGTGTCCGTTTTTTCAGTAGCGGCAGAATGATTTCTGGCTGACATAGTAAGTATCCGCAACTAAAATGACTGGAACGCCCATGTCCTGAGTGGTGCTTGTGAACATGACTGCCAATTTATTGAGCAGCGTTCTTTTATCTCGATTTGTCGTGATAACCCCTTCATGAATCCCTACTGCACAAAGGTACACAAGAGAACTTGCCCGCTGTGGATGAGACCAATAACCTAAGTGCTTGAAAAGAGTGGCCCAAGATCTAGCCGGGCTTAAAGTTATTACCCGATTCCTGGTGAAGCTTTTTGACAGCAGGCATTTTACGGCCTTCTTTTGGTACCTTGATGCCATCAGCCAGTATGATAAAGCGGTTGTTATGCTGTACGGGTGTGAACTGTTGTAAAGCCAGCGGATATCAGCTCTAGCTTGAGAGGCGTCAAACTTATGCTTCTACTATCGAGAACTTTGCACTATCCAGTTAACTCTCATGTCTTAGAAAATCTATGGTGTGCCCGTGAAATTCTCGGAACTGTTGCATTTTTATTTCATCTTGGTGCAACAAAGCCTCTCTAATATGGCCCTCGCACTCAGATCACAGCAAGTTCTATATCAAGGGTGTTGATAGGAGCGACAGTAATGGCAGTGTCAGTATTTGAAGAAAAACTGACTGTTTAGCGCTCTCAAATTTTTAAGGCCGAAGTACAGTTATTGCGGCATAGTTTAGAAGAGCTATTACTCAAATGGGCAAACTAATCCTGATTATGGTTGATGGTATCTCGGCGGATTACTTCGAGAAGACTCGTCACCTGCTACCTACATTGAACCGTTTAGCAAAGAACGGCACCCAGGTTCAAGGGGTAAGCCCAGAGATGTGTGGCACTTCATGCCCTGGGCGTACCTCGATTATTACAGCGGCAGCACCGGCTGAGCACGAGGTATATGGTAACTTTATTTTGGATGGTGAAGCGTTCCGCTGGGCCAACCCCTACGATGTTAAAGCAGAGACCTTACCTCAGTTGGCAAAGCAGCAGGGTAAAGATGTCGCTTGTATCGGTTACGGCATGGTACGCCCTGAAGATTGCACCATCTATGTTGGCCCTTGGTGGGCGGATGAGATGCTGATGCGTGGTAAAGATGCCGAGCCTATCCCCGCTGATCTGCAGTGGCAGCATTGTGGTAAGACGTTTGATTCTGAGGGCCGTATCGAAGCCTTGTATAAACAAGGGCTGGCTAAACCGCCGGTCACACCGAATCAAAAGCCAGCATTTAAACTGCAACTGGGTATGTTGGCGGATCACCAACTGTTGGATATCGCTGCTGGTCTGGCAACATCGGAGCAGGCACCGGATCTGATTCTGTTAGAGATCGCGATTACCGATTACTTCCTGCATAAATACGGTGCGGATCATTCATTAACCGAGTGGTCTATGCGTGTGGCTGATGCTCAGATTGGTAGCTTGATCACCCGTTTGGAAGCGGCAGGCAAGCTGGATGAATACAACTTTGCCATTATGAGTGATCACGGCCATGCGCCTATGCCGGATGCCTTATATGTGGATCGAATTCTGGGTGATGATGTGGTTTGGTCCAGCGAAGGTGCCGTGCTGATGGTGAAACCACGGGATAAACAGCACGCCCATGAGGTGACTCTGGCACTGACCGAGTTTGGTATCCAGCTGTGGGATAACAACCATCTGCCAGAAAAACTGCGCGATGACGTAATCACCTTTATTACCCCCAAAGGTTCGGATATCAGCTTTGAAGCTGCACCTGCCGATGCGCCGGAAGGTTACTACGGCGCATCCAAATATCTATCTAACCACGGAATGCGTCCGGGACGTCGTGAAGACTTCCGCTTCTGTATTTTCAGCGGCCCGGATGTACCCAAACAGATTTTACCCACTGCCTATAACCATCAGGTGGCACCCACGGCGGCAGCCATTTTGGGGGTAGAAACCCCATGGCATGCGCAGCCGATCTTTCAAAGCAATGAGTAGCTGACTTTAGTCGTCTGACGGTGCGTTGTCTTTGCTAGGCAGATCTTAGCAAGAGCGATCTTGGCAAGGTAAATCTCAGCGAGATAAACCGTCTTTAAGCTGGCCAGGCAGACCTGCGCTTTAGCGTTTCGTTAAGGCATGGAAAACACCGAAAAACACCAATGTATTGAGCCTTTCGCCCCTGGTTTTCAGGGGCGCTGGTCAGCCCTTTTCTGAATTTAGGTTTAGAACACTGAAATATCATGGGGTCCTTATGGCTTTAGTAATTTATGACATGGATGAAACCTTGTTGAACGCGGATGCTTCAACATTATGGATTGAATATCTGGTTGAGCAGGGCATGGCCGATGCTCAGGAGATGTTTGCGCAGGAACAACGCTTAATGGAGCAATATCGTCAGGGTAATCTGGATATCAATGAATATGTGGCGATGCAGTTAAAACCTAATGTTGGCATGACTCTGGAAGAGCTTCAGCCTCATATTGAGCGTTATATCGATCAGAAGATACGTCCAGTGGTTCGTGCTGATGCGCGCAGCAATATCGCTGAGCATCGGGCCGAGGGTGATCGCTGTCTGGTGATCTCGGCTTCTACGACTTTTCTGGTCACGCCAATCGCCAAAGAGGTGGGAATTGATGATGCCATCGGTATCGATATCCATCTGGAGGATGAACGCATTGTCGGTACGGTAAAAGGTGTACCCAGTTATCGTGAAGGTAAGGTGACTCGTCTGGAGCAGTGGCTACAGCAGGAATCTGAGCAGATGTCTGGTTCCTGGTTTTACACCGATTTACACAATGATCTACCTTTATTGGAACAGGTATGTAATCCCGTAGCGGTCAATGCAGACGACAAACTGGTGTGCCTAGCTCAGGAAAGGGGCTGGCAACAGGTTCTTTGGTGATCGTATTTGATCAAAGTACCAAAATCTGTTTTCTCTGGTGATAGAGCGGAGGAAACAGAAGATTATCTTGCCTGAAAAGCAAATGATATCAGATAAGGTATATCCCTTTGTCTTGATTTAGATAAACCCTCTTTTAGAAATATCTGTATTGTAATACCCTAATCAAGTAAAAGGGTAAATCATTGCTTTTTAAGTGGTTTTTATCGATTCGTCACATAACTGCATTACCCTTCCTGCAAGTGGATTTATATATTCACTGGAGTGGCCCATGTCGGTTGTGGCAAGTAAAAAAATTCTGACCCCTGAAGCGGGTGAAACCATGGTCTCCATGACGGATCTTCAGGGTAAAATTACCTATGTAAACCGGGTATTTATGAAGGTATCCGGTTACTTTGAAAGCCAGCTTATTGGGCAGAATCACAATGTCGTGCGTCACGATGATATGCCCAGCTGTGTCTGGAAAAGGGTATGGGACCGGATTCAACGGGGCGACGAAGCCTTTGTCCTGGTTAAGAATCGGGCGGCGAATAGGGATTCTGTCTGGCTGTTTACTGCAATTTATCCGAATATCGATCCTTCGGGTAATAAGATCGGTTATTACTCTGTGCACTATCCTGCACCTCAGGAGATGGTGCAATTGATTGAGCCGATCTACGCACAGGTATTAAGTGCTGAGAGGAAAAGCTACGAAGCGGGCCTGGAATGCCTTGAAGACCTGCTACATCAGGCAGGTCATAGTAGCTATAGCGAATATTTATTGGAGGCGCACTTTAAAGCGCAGCCCTCTGCGGAGAGTAGCCGTCAGCGCTATGAATCCACCTACGCCAAGCAAACTTCTCAGGAAAGCTCCTTCTGGCCTTTTATTCGTTCACAGATAAAGATCGCCCAGGCTGCCCATATGAGTTTATCGACTCTGGTCGCGACCCTGGGCTATTTTGTCTACGACATGCCGGTATGGGTCTTGATCTATCCGGTGTTGGTACTGGCGCTTGTGATCTTCCAACATCAACTGACCCAGAAATCCTTTAATGTACTGCACCGTATTCACCGGACGGTTAAGCGTTCCAAAATGGGAGCGTTACACCATAGGGTGAATGATGTTGCGGGTTTGGGTGAGGTGGGACAGGTGGCTTGGGAAGTGAACGAACTGCTGGATCAGATGCAGAGTTTCTATATTGAAGCGGACAGCGCTTTTCAGGATGTGATTGAGGGTAAAAAGCACCGCTATGCCATTACCACAGGGGTATCCGGTTTACCGCAAAACTCGCTGCAACAGTTGAATAAGGGTTTGGATGCGATTCGTGAAGTGAATCATATGAGCTCAAAAAATGAGCTGATGTCTCAACTTAATAAAATCAACGTCAATCGCCTGGTGCCAAACCTGAGTACTATTCAGAGTGATTTAGCCGGTGTGATCGAAGAGATTCGTGTTGCGCTGGAAACGGCGGAAGATAATCGTACGGATGTTGAGAAGAGTGGCTCTGTGATCGACAGTATGTTGACTCAGTTGAATAATATTACCCGGGTATTGGGTGATATTCAGGAGCTGGTTGAGCTGCTGGATAGTGATGGTAAACGTGTCGTTGAGGCTTTGGCGCTGATCTCTGATATCTCTGAGCAGACCAATCTGCTGGCGCTGAATGCGTCCATTGAAGCAGCCCGGGCCGGTGAGCATGGCAGAGGTTTTGCTGTTGTTGCTGACGAGGTGCGCACTTTGGCTGGGCGCTCGAAAGAAGCGGCAGACAATATCAGTCGTATTATTGAAACCTTTTCCCAGCGTTCGGTACAGATGCGCAGTGCATCAGAGCGCGCGGGCAGTGAAGCGGCAGCCTTGAATCGTGATATTGATGGCTTCCATCAGACATTTGATAAGCTGGCGGCATCGGCGGGGGACACTCATAAACGTCTGGCTCATGCCAGTGATAAAAACTTTACCGTATTGGCTAAAGTGGATCATATCGTTTACAAACAGCGTACTTATCTCAGTATTCAGGATCTGGAACAGCATCAGGCGGAAGTGCAGGCTGTGAGTGTGGACCATCATAATTGCCGCTTAGGTAAGTGGTACGATGAAGGCATCGGTTATGAGCAGTTTAACCATCTGCAAAGCTATAAGCAGTTGGAGCGGCCTCATGGCGAAGTACACCAGAATGCTCACTTCGCTGTGGATCTGGCTGGACAGGATTGGTTGCATAGCGCTGATCTACGCGCTGAAATTCTGTCCGCTGTCGAACGAACTGAGCAGGCCAGTGATCAGGTGATGGACTTGTTAGACAAAATGGTGGATGAGAAACACCGTAATAACCATTTTTGAATAATGAAGACTCACCTCTTTCCTGCGCTGTAAATATCGGCACAGAAGGTTTTCGATATTTATACCCTTGCCTTCTTTGGTCGTGGGGCCGAAGAGGGTAGAGCTATTTATGTTATAGATACTTATGATAAAGCTTAACAACGGCGGCATTTTTTAGTCTAAGCTGCCGTTGTTTATGATCCGGTGCATTAAGCCGGGCGTATAACGACAAAATTAATTATACGCCTGGAGTATTTATGAATTCTCATCGCTCTCGCTCTGCTCCTGTAGCAGGACTGGACAGACTTTCTGAGCTATTCGATACCTTACAAACTCTTCAGCATGAGATTGATGCACGTCGCCAAAGCTTAAAGAAAAAAGTCGCTTGCTTAAGCTCTATCAAGCGGGTTTAACGCTGGCGACTTTTGTAATCGGATGCTGTCTTTCGGAGATATTTCTTTTATTTTTCTCGTTTACATAATGCGACTAAATTTCTCTGTCATAAATATAGACTTAAAGTGTAATATTAGTAGGTGTTGTTAAACTTGCAGTCAATGTATATAAGTCTAGTCGACTGATATATAAGGGAAAATATCTATTATGTTTACTTGGCAAAAGATGCTCTGGGACACCTCAGGCTCGAAAAAAGATGTTGTTGAAAAACTATTTAACGAAACAATTTTCCCTGATTTAAAAGCGCTGGAAAACACATTGAAGCAAGCCGGTATGGATGTAACGCCGGTGCTGCAAAAATATACCCTGGATGATCGTATGTTGACCCGTTTAAATTGGAAGCAGAACGACGATGAATACCAAGTGTGTTTACAACATCAAAATGATTTGAGCCTGCTTTTGGAAACGGATCTGGCGGGCAAGCAGTTGAGTCATGAATGCTACTGTAGTTTACGCCAGCTTAATCCCCGTGATGGTGGTCAGGGTTTTTTGCACAGTTGGCATGATGAACTGTCCAGAATCTATGAGCAGTATCAACCGGGTCCTCAAGTAACAGCATGCGAGATTTGTAGCGATAGTGCGTCTGTGCAGAATAAACAGGCACAGCTGGCGGAAAGTATCTGAGGCATGTTACGTTGTTTTAGCTTGTCTTACTCTTAACTTTATAGCGCTTTCTTTCTAATCTGTTTTTATTCTGTGATCAACGCCGTATTAGCAAGGAGCTGTCTGGGTTCTTTGCTATTGAATGGGGGCGTAAGTACGGCTCCCTTCCTATTTCCTCCTTCCTCTCCTGAATCTATGCATGGCCTAACAGGCGGAAGCTCCAGCTCTCTACGCGTCCAAGTGCTAAGCGCTGTTCGACTTTATCACGCCAGCTATTAGATAAGGCGCTAAGCTCTTGAAGTTGCTTCAGGCCCTGTGGATTTAGAGGATCGCCAAAAAAGATCGCGCATACCTGCTCAATGGTCATGGCATTATCCGGGCGGTGAGTCAGTGTCAGGCTGTCTTCCGGGTTGATAAATCCGGTTTGGATGACACGATAGAGCCAACCGCAGCGGCTTATGCCCTGCATATCTACCGAGAAGTTTTCCACCTGCCAGCGACGATTGAGCTTAAAGCAGGGTGACCGAGGCTGGCTGACCTCAATAATGGCACTGCCCCATTGATATTGATCACCGATACAGACATTATTTTCCAACATACCTTGGCTACTGATATTTTCGCCCATACCTGGTGCAGCCCAATAACGAGAATCGGATTCTGAGTGGTGATCCTGGTTATGCTCATTCACTGCTTGACCGTACTTCTCCAACCAATACGCGTAATGCTCAACAGGGTATTGATGCAGAGCCCTTTCAGGACCCCCATGATGCTTTCCATCAGCACATTCATCGCCAACCAGCCCGGTTTCTGACAGAAAAATACGTTCTCTCACTGGCTTTTTGTCGATTGCGGTTTGGAGACCGTATTTCTCTTCTACCTGTCCAACAAAAACGCCTAGAGGTATAACGGCACCAGGCGTTTGAATGGTTTCAGTCAACGATGATTGAGCCCATGACTGATCAGAAGTGATTTTCGAAGACATATTTGCTGTCCTTAGTAAAGAGGCTTAATGCAGTGATTATGAATCTGGTACTTTTGAAGTGGTGGTATTCAAGCGCTTTATAGTGAGCATGAGGCATTGATATTGAAGCCGCTGAAGTTACTCATTAAACCACCTGAATCAGATTATCCTGCCCTTCAAAATCGGGCAGAATCCAGATCTGTTCAAAGGGATGCTCAGCCATATCGAAATTTTTCAGAGTAGCCACAATTTGCGGTCTGTCCCAGATGGGGCTGACATTACGTATGATCAGCCAGACGCGTTCAGAGTCATAGTGCTTTTGGGATTTGCTGTTCAGTAGACGAAACAATGCGGTTTTGAGTTGTTGGCAGGGATCAAGAGTCACCAGTTCCGCCAGGTAATCCCATAAACGCTCATCACTTTCCTTGTCGCCGTTACGGGTATGACGAGCTTCCTCTGCTGTCGCGTAGAGATGTGCAACCTCAAGATCCAGGCGTTCATTCTGAAAATAGCAGGAGATATCAGGCTTAGCCGGTTCGTTGTGCCAGATATGGCGCATGGGCTCACCAAACTCCTGTTCAAAGCGACGCATAAACAGCTTGGCGGCATCGCGTTCCAAGATGCGCTTTTCATGCTCGGAGCGGCTTAATAAGTCGCCTTTACTGGTATGGTTAGTATCAGAAGTCATAGCCGATCACTGCTGTCTGTTGAGCGGGGTACTTGATTGTAGATACGTTGATTCTAATGACTTTTTACTGTTTAGGGCAAATATCATAGGGCAGACAAGTGACCACTGATATAACAGGTATGATAGAGGCTGAGCCCTGGGCAACAATTGTCTACCAGCAACCGATATAGACATTACTCCGGTTGTAGCGATCTGTACAGGTTGGCTGTTCAGGACCTAAGTTCATGGCTTCAGTGTTTTGGTTGGTGTCGATTCGATAGTTTTGAAGTGTTTGAGTATAAGCCAGGCAGGTACGTCGATCTGTTTGTCCTGTAGAGCACTTCATCATATTGATCACTTGTAAGCGTTGAGATTCAACATGTTGTGGTGAGCTGCTAAGCAACGTACCCTCTATTGTGAGGTTATTAAGGGAAAAGCTATTCAGAGAGCTATTGCCTAGTGAGCTGTTACCCAGAGAAGAGCCGTTAAGTGCGAGTTCTCCTAGTTGAGATCCACCGGATTGTTGTGATTGAGCTTCCCATTGCAATAGCCGCTGACAATCCGCCGGACCTTGAATTAACCCCTGCCAAGAAGTCTGGCTGTAACCACCCTTACATAAACGAATATACAGGTCTGCTCCCAAAGCCGACCAGATATCAAAATTTCGTCGCTGTTTTTTATTCATACGCTGCATATGCTGATAAATATAATCTGCCGACTGCTGAGGGTAGTTTTGCAAAAAGGTAATATATTCCTGATCCGTTAAGGGGCTGTTATTGAGGTTGTTGTTGGAGTGATCAGGCTGAACACTGTTGTTGGCTGAAGCTTTTTCCGAAGCAGATGAAACCACAGCAGGTGAGCTGTTCTTTCTGTCTCGATTCTGCTGAGATTGATCGGGTAAACGCTGAAATTGATAGTAACCTTGTTGGTCCGCCAAAATCAGCTGATCACCCTGGCGCTGCACTTGAAACTGTACTGGTCCGTGAGGTGTATTGATAACAAGTTGTTGGCCGTTAAGCTGCCATTGCCCTGACATCGTATTGCCATTAGCCCAGTGTACGGTGACTTGTCCATCGGTAGAAAACTGGAACGTACCACTGGAGTTACTCCATCGACCTTCCAAGCTGGCCAGTGCAACGGAGCTCATCAGGCTTAAACCTATTAACAGAGTCAGTACCAACTGTTTGATCTGTGATGTCATTAAACTGTCCTATCGCAATCAGCCGTCGGCCAAATAACCTTTGGGGCATGTTGTTTATCTATTCGCCTTCAATGGGATAATTATAGGCATGACCTGATTACTAATCTGGTACTGTTTCTCACTCCTTTTTTTCTCAGCTATTAGCCGCTTACTGCCAACTGTCCCAGGCTTTTAATCGCTTGCTCCACCTTATCGCTCCAGGGAATGGCGCAGTTCAGACGCAGTGAATTCTGATACTGATCCCGTGCGGAGAACATCTCCCCCGGCATAATGCCGATATTGTCATCCAGTGCCTTGTAATGCAGCTGCAGGGTATCGATACCGGTTGGTAAAACCACCCACAGAATATAACCCCCTTGGGGATAGCTGACACTGGTGCCTGCCGGGAAGTATTTCAGTACCGCTTCACTCATCTTCTGTACTTGTTTTGCGTAGGCTGACTGAATACGACGCAGATGGCGGTCATAGCCGCCATTAGCCAGAAACTCAGCCACGGCCATCTGGCTCAGTGTCGAGGTGCCCACACTACTAAAAGATTTTAAAAACTCAATTTGGGATTGATAACGTCCGGCTGAAACCCAGCCTACCCGCAAACCCGATGCGATCGATTTGGATACAGACGAGCAGTACAGTACCTGCCCATTTTCATCATAAGCTTTAATCGCTTTGGGGCGGCTACCTGAATAGTTGAGATCGCCAAACAGATCATCCTCAATGACCGGGATCTCTTTTTTCGCCAGCATAGTGAGTAAACGCTGACGATGTTCATCGGGCATGGTAAAGCCAAGAGGGTTATTATTGGTGGGAACCAGGGCTACAGCTTTGATCGGCCACTGTTCCAGTGCCAGTTGCAGCGCATCCAGGCTGATACCTTTGCGCGGATCGGTAGGGATCTCCATTGCCCGCATTCCAAGCGCTTCAATCGTTTGCAACAAACCGACAAAGGCAGGGCTTTCGATCGCAATAATATCCCCTGGCTCTGCTACTGCGCGCAGACATAAGGTAAGTGCTTCCTGACATCCGTTGGTGATCACTATTTCACTGGCACTGACACGACAACCTGATTCCGCCATACGCTTGGCGATCTGTATCCTCAGCTCCAGTAATCCCGGTGGAAAGACCGAAACTACCACCTCATCCATCCGTTTTCGAATCAGACTGCCCATAATACGCTGTAGCTGTTTCACTGGTAGAAACTCAGGCGAGGGAATCGCGGTGCCCAGATTGATCATATCCGGTTGCTGGCAACGCTGAAGTACTTCTGTCGCGGTTCGCTTAATACTGACCCGGGTTGGCAACTGCAGATTATCCTGAATCTCACCGGCAGGCAGATCTGTTTTAATAACTTCACGCACATAAAAGCCAGACTGTGGGCGGGATTCAATCAGCTGCTGGCGCTCCAGCAGTTCATAGGCGCTTTGAATGGTAGCGATACTGACCTGCTTCTGCTGGCTGAGCTTGCGGATCGAGGGCAATTTGTCACCGGCCTGGAAGCTGCCTTCATCAATCTGGCGGGCCAGATCATCGGCAATCTGCTGATAAAGTGTTGAAGTCATGGGGCTGATAATGGGCCTTATTAGCGCTATAAATGGGATATTAACCACCACAGCAGTAGGTCGGAAAGGCCGCAGGTGCCTTCCGACAACCGGTCTTGAGATCAGTGTCGGATGGTGCTTCGCTTATCCTGCTTACTCTATTATCACAAAATCTTTCGGTAATGGTATAAGCCGCGACTGAACTACGGTGTTACAAAATTTTAGCCCATGCTAACGGATCTGTAATGCTTTTGACCAGTACAGTTTCTGTTAAATCAAGCAGTACAGTAGCCAATTTTTAAAACTGTACTGGTCCAATTAGTAAAAACTAGCTCTGCAAGCGAACAGTCATATTTCCGACAATAGCAGCCAATAATTAAAGGTAGGCCATCACATGGCGATGCGATCTACCCTTTGACCAAGATGAGTATCGGAAGGTGTGCTGGCTTGATGCACCTGCCAAACCTGAAACGCTACAACGCTCTGGCTATTGAGATATGGGTAATAAGTTATCAAGAAGGTAGCTAAAGCTCTTCAACGTGATAGCCAGTGTCTTAATCAGGTTTAACTGCCGATGCCCATCGACAACAACGATAAGGCAGGGTCATGAGTTACAAAATTCTGAACGGTAATGAACTGATTATTCAGGGTGGTCTGGAAGCGGGCTTTTCACTGTACACCGGTTACCCGGGCTCTCCACTGGCGGATTACTTTAATATTCTGCACTCCCGTAAGAATGAGTTGCAAGAGAAGGGCATTCGTGTCGCCTTGGGTAATACCGAGGCTAATGCTGCCGCGATGGCCGGTGGTGCCAAGCAAGCGGGCCGTAATGTGATGGTGGGCATGAAGTCCATGGGCCTTCATGTGGCTTCTGATGCCTTATCTGTTGGTAATTTTGCTAACCCTGGTCAGCCTTATATCGATCCTGAAACCGGTGAGTCCATTCACTCCGGTGTGGTTGTCGTTGTCGGTGATGATCCTTGGTCTATGTCTACTTCCACAGCAGCGGATTCCCGCTATCTGTTTAAACACCTGCATATGCCATTTCTGGAGCCATCAACGCCTCAGGAACTGAAGGACTGGATTGCGCACTCTCTGGAACTGTCTCAGCGTTCCTCTCTGTACGCTGGTGTACTGGTGACCACTTTTATTGCTGAAGGTGGTGGTCGTGTTCAATTGGGCGAAGAGTCAGAAGTGCCAAATGTTCTGACCGAGTTTGACCCCAGCACCTTTAACCTTTCTGAATCGGTGATGGTGCCGCCAAACTCCTTTAAAGCTGACGTGCGCATGATTCGCGAGCGTTTCCCTAAGGTGAAGAAAGTCCTGAAGGAACTGGCATTGGATCGTCAGTTTGGTAATGCGGAGAGCAAGGTGGGCTTTATCTCCTCCGGTGTGGTGTTCGAAACCCTGAAGCAGATTATGCAGGAAGAGCACTATCTGGATGATTTCTCTCTGTACAAGGTGGCTTGTTCTTACCCGCTGGTGGATGATCTGCTGGTGCCTTGGTTGCAAAAGCTGGACACCCTGGTTGTTGTGGAAGAGAAGCGTGGCTTCCTGGAAAACGAACTGATCAGCCTGTGTCAGGAACATGGCGTTAAGGTGCGTGTTTATGGTAAGGACTTTGTTGTTGATAAAGAGCATGACGGGGAGCAGGTTGTAGAAGGTTTCCCAGCCGACGGTGGTATCTCCTATGAAATTATGCGTGACAAGCTGAATACCCTGATGGGCCTATTGGGTCTGCGTCCTTGTCAGCATAAACAGCCTGAGTTGATCCAGCTGGATACGGCCCTGCCGATGCGTTTACCGACCTTCTGTCCGGGTTGTCCGCACCGTGAAACCCTGAGCCTACTGAAAGAGCTGCGTAAGGTATTTAAAGAGGAAGAGGGGATTAACCTGATCTCCCACGGTGATGTAGGCTGTTACTCCCTGTCCTTCCTGGAGCCCTTTAAAGAGATGCACGATATCTCGGCTATGGGCCAGGGTGGAGCCTTTGGTGCCGGTATGGATCTGTTCTCTCAGAACCCGTCCGTGGTACTGATGGGTGACTCGACCTTCTTCCACTCCGGTCTGAGTGCGATCTCTAACTCGGTGCAGTTGGGTCACAATATTACTTATATCGTACTGGATAACGATTTCACGGCGATGACCGGTCACCAGATGTCACCAAGTACCGGTCAATCCGTTGAGGGCCGTAAGCGCCCAGAGCAGGATATGCTCAACCTGGTACGCGGTATGGGTGTAGACGAAGCGATGGAGGTGAATCCATCGGACCGCTATTTCTATCAGAATGTACTGAAAGATATGGTGAAGAAGTCTGGCACCAAGGTGATCGTATCGAACAAAGAGTGTGGTTTGACCTTTGCGGCCCGTAAGAAGTCTCAGGATCGTAAGATCTTTGGCGCGGGTGAAACCAAACCGGTACAGACCTTCTTCCAGATCAACACCTCAGCCTGTGAAGATTGTCGCGCCTGCGTTGAGATGACCGGTTGCCCAGGTCTGTCACAAACAGAAGATGCTTACGGTCCTAAGACCTTTATTGATCCCCAGATCTGTGTTTCTGATGGTTACTGCACCAAGATTCTGGCGTGTCCAAGTTTTGAGAAGGTTGAGGTGATTAACTACCATCCAACCCGTTATCAGAATGCCGCCGATAACAGTGCTGTGGTACACAATGATTCCGCACTGCCAGAACCTGTACGTCTGAAGTCCTTTGATGACATTCTGGCGGGTAATGATTGGCGTGTGGTAGTAACCGGCGTGGGTGGTACTGGTGTCACCACGATCTCCCGTGTACTGGCGGAAGCCGGTGAAGAGATGAATGGTCTGGAAGGTCTCGATTTTAAGTTTATGGACCAAAAAGGTCTGGCTCAGCGTAATGGTCGTGTGACCGGTCACCTGAGTATCTTTAGTACCGCCAAGTCTGCCAGCGCCATTACTCCGGTAGGCACCGCGGATCTGGTGTTATCGCCGGATCTGCTGGACGGTAGTGCAGCACTGCCTTTCCTGGCGCCATTTGGTGAAGCCCTACTGGATGAAGAGTTCCAGATCCCGCTGAGTATTCTGCTGGATTATGGCGAAGACAATGAAGTACTGACCTCTGAAAAACTGCGCAAACAGCTGACCGATAAACTGGGTGATCGTGTTTT
Source organism: Oceanospirillum beijerinckii DSM 7166 (assembly GCF_000422425.1). Taxonomy (GTDB): domain Bacteria; phylum Pseudomonadota; class Gammaproteobacteria; order Pseudomonadales; family Halomonadaceae; genus Oceanospirillum; species Oceanospirillum beijerinckii. The sequence goes on along the minus strand of NZ_AULT01000037.1, from coordinate 9,472 downwards.
CTTAAGCCCAATGAAAGAGGTCTCTCACCGTCAACTGGGTAAAGGCGTGTATGCCTCTGCGGTGTTGTTAGGTATCGCTTATCAGAAGGGGATGCTGCCATTTACCGAAGACAATATGAAAGATGCCTTCCGTCGCAGCGTACCGAAAGCGGAATACGACAATAACTGGAAAGCGTTTGAACTGGGTCGTCGCGTGGTGGTGATGGGCGTTGAAGCCTTCCGTAATCAGTTCCTGCCACAGCAGGAAACCAGTCAGTTCAACCTGTTCCGTGACAGTGTACGTGACTCTGCAGGTATGAAAGAGAGTGCCGACGAGTTGGCGCATATCTTTGATACCGGTTTAGCCAGGTTAAAAGGTCTGTTCCCAGCCATTGAAGAGGAACATCTGGCCAACTATGTGCACGATCTGGTGGTTTATGACCGCAAAAAGGCACTGGATGCCTTTATGGCAGACGCTGAGAAACTGGCTCAACTGTACCCTGCCGGTGACAACCAGCGTATTGCTCTGCGTGTACTGGTGAAAACCCACTGGATTAAAGATGAGGTCTTTGTGGCGCACCTGATGGTATCGCCGCTGAAGAAGGCCCGTGATGAGCAGGCTTACAAACACCTGGGCACTGATTTCCGCATTGTTCATATCAACCGCCCGGAATTTGAACTGATGGATCGTCGCTTTGCCTTCGAGTTCTCGCCAAAAGAGTGGATGCTGAAAGCCATGCGTCATCAGCGCTGGTTCCGTAACTCTCAGGCGAAAGTCCATGAAAAAGAGCATCAGATTGCTCAACGTATCCGTCGGGAACTGCTGGAAACCGTGCCTAACGAAACGGATGATCAGCGTAAGGCGCTGATGCGTTTGGATAATATTAAAGGTTATCGCCAAGTGCGGTATGAGAAAGCAGAAAAGGTATTCCCGGATCTGCCTTCATCGCCATCGAAAGGTGGCAAGAATCTCCAACAGATTCCTGTTGTTCAAACTCATCAACCGTAAGGGGGATGATCCTATCGGACGGCATAAACCATCAGGTGGTTAAAGCCGCCCGGTAGCAAAACTGGCGCTGAATCAGGTTCTCTCCAATACCTGGTTCAGCCAGGAATCTGGGGGATCCTCTGAGTCGTGCTTATTGAGCTATGCCTTTCTGGATAAGCATGATGGGTTATCGGGCTTAGTTAGGGTTTTGCCTGATAGCCGTTTCAGAGGTGTTTGGCTCTTGCAAAAGAGCAATCGTTGTTACATTTGGTCTTGTCCAGTTTTTACTGGTTTTTATCTCGATCCCGCAAGGGTGAGAGCTCTGCACTTTACCCGCCGATTTGGCGGGTTTTTTTGTTTGCTCGGTGAAGCCAGCAAACCCAACTGCCTGAAAGAAAGCAGAGTCACCCTGATTGAGGGGAAGACAATCATGTACCTTAGGCACTTTAACCGTGATATTCCCAGGATCTGTCTGCACTGTGCGTTCAGGTAAGTGACCGTTGATGTGATTAAGGCAGAGATGCACCGGATAACCCGGCAAGGCGATTACTTGAGACTGGGTTGTCAGATAATCCTATGCTGGCGGCAGAGTGCTTGCTTAACCTGAGTGTTTTCTCATTTAACCGGGCTGATGAATGAGCATGTAAAGCAGCAAACGTTACAGATCAATTGTAAGCCTGAGCTATAAGGCCCCTGCGACAAGTTGAGCCTGCCTCAGCAAACGAACGGTTATGATGTGGCGAACACTCTGATCAATACTACGGAGTCTGTTGCTGCCGGGGTACGCAGGTCAATCAGTGATGAAACTCCTGCCAAATGAGACAGGTGCTTTTCCAAGCATTTATACCAGAGAATAAAGCCGTTTCGCTCTCAACAGAGAATCTTGATTTTATCCCGTTATCGATTGCAGAAGGCAAACAGTGCAGGATCGAAGGGTGAAAGCACCATCTCTTGTTCAACCAGCAAAGCCAGACCATTGGTCGACTTACGCATATCGACCTGTTTTGCATACCGGTGAGTCCCTCAAATATCAGCAGAGTTAAGTAGTAATAGTCATTATATTTTCCATGAAACAGGCACATTTGCTGATGACCATACGTCGTTGTTGCAGTGTGATCCAGGTCGATGATGATTGCTACTGGAGGCTGTTCATAACTGCTTACAATGCTGAGCTCACAAATATTCTGAATAGCTCAGAATATTTGTGACTAATAGATAGTTTCAGGAGGTGGCTAAGTAAAGCTGCTTTCGAAAAAGGCGCATCATTTACATTACGTGTGCCGTAATTGTGACGTTTAGACTTCCAGACCGGCTATCAGGCCCGTTTTCAAAGCTCCTTCGATATAAGCCACTTCGGCGCTATCACCGATATTCGTGACTTTAAAGCCCGCCTGACTGACCGCATCGGCAAAGCTTGTATCGGTCTCTGCACCCAGTGCCAGTACGACGGATTCACTGGCGATAGAGTGGCTGTTGCCTTCTTTGTCGGTGTAGTGAACCGCTTTTTTGTCGATATTGGTCACTGTGGCCAGCTGTTTAACGGTAACGTCGTGTTGTTCCAGGTTGTCCAGTACGCGCCAACGACGCACAATAGCCAGCTCTTTACCCAGATCCCGTGTGGGTTCCAGTACAGTCACCTTACGGCCCCGTTCAACCAGAAATTCTGCCAGCTCAAGACCAACCAGGCCGCCACCGACAATGGTGACCTCTTTACCCAGTGGCATCCAGAGTTTAGAGAGGTGCTGCATGGCATCTGTGCTGTTGGTGACGCCGACCAGAGAGCCGGATTTCATCATCATACGCTGGGTGACGCTAAGCTTGCGTTTAGCGATATCTTCGCCTTCGCCGGTCATCAGACGACGCAGTTCATCACCGGACCAAACGTGTTTCTGATCTGCCCCTGGGATATTTGGCGCGTTACGCAGAGCACCGGTAGCGAGGATCACTTCATCGGCTTTCAGCTCTTTTAACAACTCGACCGTGGCCAGGGTATTCAGGCGTACATCAACGTTGGATTTTTCCAGTTGCGTGGTCAGATAATCCAGCAGGGCACCATTTTCCTGGTAGGCTAGGGAGGCAAAGAACAGGGTGCCACCGAGGCGTTTGCCTTTCTCTGACAGGGTCACTTTGTGTCCCCGTTGCGCAGCTACACGGGCCGCTTCCATACCGCCAGGGCCACCGCCGACAACGACCACGTGTTTGGCTTGGTCAGTGGCGATCAGTTTTAGTTCGGATTCGTGGCCGGTAAAGGGGTTCACTGCACACTTAACGCGATCATTAACAAAGATCTGGCTGACACACACATAGCAGTAAATGCAGGGACGGATATCTTCCGGGCGGCCTTCGGTCAGCTTTTTCGGTAGTTCAGGGTCCGCCAGTAGCTTACGGCCCATAGCGACAAAATCACATTTACCGTCGGCAATGGCTTTATCCGCAACGTCGGGTTCCAGTTTACCCACTGCGGTCACCGGAATGCTGACATGCTGTTTGATCTCAGCGGCCCAATCGAGAAAACCAGCCGCTTTCTGTACCAGAGGTGCTTCGGTAAACGCTGCACCACTGCTTGGGTTGGCATACGCGGAGACATGCACTGCATCCAGTCCCGCTTGTTCCGCCATTTTGGCCACAGCAATGGCATCGTCCAGTGTGATACCGCCAGGGGTGCGCAGTTCCTGGGCATCAATACGTAACCAGAGCGGGTAGTCCTCGCCCACACGGGCGCGTACTGCCGCGATCACTTCCATCAGCAAGCGGGCACGGTTCTCCAGTGAGCCACCGTATTCGTCGTCACGCTTGTTGTAATAAGCCGATAGAAAACCGGCGAGAATATAGGTGTGGGCGGCGTGCAGTTCGATGCCATCAAAACCGGCTCGCTTGGCGCGCTCTGCAGCGGCGGCAAACCATACCACCATCTGCTCGATATCGGTTTTATCCATGACGTGGATTTTAACTTCGCCACCTGCAGAGCGGATAAAAGCACCTAACTCTTCCTGGGTGAGCGACTTCATCATATCGCTTTTGTGGGCAGGGGGCATGGAAGGTACCCACAGCTCACGACCCTCTGCGATATCACGCACCGCAGTTTTACCGGCATGTTGCAGCTGCATGGCGATCTTGCCGCCCTGGGCATGTACACGCTCAACTAACTTGGTTAAACCGGGTAGGAATTTATCGTCGGAGACACCTACCTGATAGGGTTCTGCGGTGCCGTTGGGGTAGGCTATGGAGCAGACGCCCATGGTGAGCAGACCAGCGCCGCCTTTAGCGCGTTCTTCATAAAAGGCCTGAATACGTTCGCCACAGTGGCCGTCAGTTTCGGCGAAGTTAGACCCCATAGGAGCCATAATCATGCGGTTTTTCAGTTCCAGGCTGCCAATTTTGCCTGGTTGGAGCAGATGTTGGTGCTGAGCCATAATCACGTATCTCACTGTTGTTGTTATTGGCCCGGCATAATCCTAACTGGTATTTTTGCATCGGATTAAACGCCGGGGCAGGCTCTTAAAAGTCAGAATTCTGTGCTTTTTAGCTTTCAGTGCTTCTGGGCTTAGGATTTAGCCGTTGTGTAAAAAGTCGATACAGGTGCGGTTAAACAGATCTTCATGTTCCACCTGTACCCAGTGACCACAACGATTGACCATTAAAAAGCGCACTTCTGGTACGTTATCCATAAACTTGTGCATGCCTTCTACGGGGTTAAAGACATCATTGGTGCCCCAGAAACCCAGTACCGGACATTGCAGCTCTTTCAGTTGCTCCGTCATATTTGGTACCAGCATGGTGCTGAACAGGTTTTCCGGTTGAGTCACCGCTACCGCAGCACGTTCCGACAGAATTTCATCGGTCAGCTGACTGGCATCAAACAGTTGCAGGCTCATCACCTCTCGCATCTGCTCGACACCCATAGGGCCCTGATTATAGACCTCGACCATGCGCTGAATCCCTTCCATCTGGAAGTAGGTTTCACGCTCTTCGACACCGCCCGGCGCCATCAGAATCAGCTTGTCTACCGTATCAGGATAAGCGAGTGCCTGTCCCAGAGCGATAGCCCCACCCAGGGAGTTACCCAGCAAGGTGCAGCATTGAATGCCCACTTCCTGTAGGAATAGATTCAGACACTCAACAAAGAACTCCAGACGGTATTCCACATTATCCGGCTTATCGGAGCGACCAAAGCCCGGCAGATCCAGCACGATATTGCGATAACCCGCTTCACAGAATTTAGGGTAGTTGCCCTTAAAGTTACTGAAGCCACTGGCACCAGGGCCGCTGCCATGTAACCACAACACCACAGGGCCTTCACCCTGATCCAGATAGTGCAGTTTAAGACCGTTGCTCAGCTGGGCGAAATGACCCAGAGGAAGTGGCAGATCCTGTTCAGACATTGTTGTTCTCCTGCTTGTCAGCTTGGTATCGGTTTTTTGTTGTTAGCTATGAATCCTCTTATCCCCTTGGTTATCAGGCATCGTCCATTTAGACCAGTGCGGGTGTGAGTGTGAGTAAGGCGATGTGAGTAGCAGGACAAAACCGGATGGTCAGATCTGTTTAGTCTTATTGGACGATGTTGGCTCTTGCGCAGTGGCAGAAGATGGAGGCACAAAAATAAAAGCCAGATCGGTGTTGGACATAACCGTTTCTGTCCGCTGTTGCGGGATGAGTTGCGGGATGAGCTGATTAAAAGTACTGATCTGGAGCGTCTGGAGGAAACAATATGAAGCATGAAAACCGCGTTGTCTTTGTCACGGGTGCCGGTCAAGGCATGGGTAAGGCCATTGTTGAGCGTTTTGTTGCTGAGGGAGCGTTGGTTGCTGCCGTCGATATTAATCAGCAAGCGGCGCAGGCCGTAGCGGATAGTTGCGGTGCCGGTCTTGATGGTACTCGCGTGATCGGCCTGGCCTGTGATGTCTCAGACAGCAGTTCGGTACGTGATGCCATGGCGGAAGTGGAAAGACAGTTTGGCCGTCTGGATATCGTGGTGAATAACGCCGGTATCGGTTCGGTGGATGCTTTTGTGGATACCCCGGATGAAAACTGGAATCGCGTTATCGGCGTCAACCTGACCGGCACCTTCCTGTGTTGTCGTGAAGGCGCGCGTCTGATGCAGAAAAACGGCTCCGGCATCATTATCAATGTCTCCAGCTCGGCGGTAATGTCCGGTGAAGGCCCCAGTCACTACTGTGCGTCCAAGGCTGGTGTGATCGGTTTGACCCGCAGTATCGCCCGTGAGCTGGCCAGCAGTGGTATTCGCGTCAATACCCTGGTACCTGGACCGACCAATACCCCCATGATGGCGGATATTCCTGAGGATTGGATGGAGCAGATGGTCAATGCCATTCCTCTGGGTCGTATGTGTGAGCCCGATGAAGTCGCCCGTGTCGCTTCTTTTATCGCCTCCGAAGAGGCTTCTTTTATTACCGGTCAGAACATTGCCGTTAATGGCGGCATGGTCTTTCTGTGATTGCTCTGCTTTTTGCTAAAGCGCACCGGTCTGAATCAGGCTTTTTCAGCCATGGCCCTGTTAAGGAGGCGTTATGTCTAAAGCGTTAGAAGCGCGTATCGATCGCTTGGAATCCATTGAAGAGATCCGTCAGCTGGCGGGTAAATACTCTCTGTCTCTGGATATGCGTGATCTGGATGCCCATGTGGGGCTGTTTGCGCCAGATATTCGTGTCGGGCGTGGTAAAAGCGGTCGTGCACATCTGAAAGCCTGGGTCGACGATACCCTGCGCGATCAGTTTACCGGTACCTCACACCATATCGGTCAGCACATTATTGAGTTTGTCGATGCCGATCACGCCATTGGTGTGGTGTATTCGAAAAATGAGCATGAGACAGGCCCCGAGTGGGTCACCATGCAGATGCTGTATTGGGATGATTATGAGCGCATTGATGGCCGCTGGTTTTTCCGTCGTCGTCTGCCTTGTTACTGGTATGCCTCAGATCTAAACAAACAGCCTATTGGTGATATGAAGATGCGCTGGCCGGGTCGTGAGCCCTATGAAGGCACCTTCCATGATCTGTTTCCTTCCTGGAAAGCGTTTTGGTTACAGCGCCCTGATCCTGAACAGCTACCAGAGGTCGCGCCTCCCGCTGAGATGGAAACCTTTTTACAGACCATGCGCGGTGATACCCCGGCACCAAAGATTCGGGTGCGCTAGGTCTTCTCTATTCGCTTGGTTTTTACATCGCTAAACAAAAGCACTGTTTTTGGCGGGTTTGCTGAATAGCAGATTGACTGTCAGTGCTTTGTTTGGCCACTTAATAACAATAAGGAGTTGCGTGAGCATGAGTTCAAACATCTCTATTGAGCAGCCTGTGGTTGAGGTCGTCCCTCGCGCAGTGACTCAAGCTAAAATGGATCGTCGTGCTCAAGCGTCGGCCCTGATTAAACCACTGGACGAATACTCTATTGCCGATCGTCTGGAAGCACAGGCAGAGCAATATGGTGACCAAACCTTTCTGACCTATGGTGAGCAACGCTTCAGCTATGCCGAAGTGAATGCCAAGGCCAATCAGGTGGCCCATGCGGTACGTGCCCGTGGTCTGGAACGCGGCGATACCTGTGCGATTGCTATTGAAAACCGGCCTGAGTTTTTCTTTACCTGGTTTGGACTGACCAAGCTGGGTGTCGTTGTGGCCTTTATCAATACTCAGGTTAATGGTGTACCGCTGGTTCATGCCATTAAAACGGCCAATGCCAAGGCGGTGATTGTTGGCGAAGAGTGTGCCCATAACTTTGCAGTGACTGAAGGTATTAATAGTGTCAGTTCAGTTTCTGACACCGCTTCTGCATCGGCACTTTGGCTGTTACCGGATCATGAAAATCCTGCCCAGGCAGAGCACTTAGCGGGGCTGGATCAAAGCTTTGCTCAAACCCTGGCAAACGCTTCACAGGACAACCCTAATAAGGCGCTCAGAGCTGGTCTTACGGCAGAAACACCCACCTTGCTGATCTTTACCTCAGGCACAACCGGTCTGCCAAAAGCGGCGGTATATAGCCATATGCGTTGGATGTCTTCCGGCGATGTTATGGCGGTAACCATTGATGCCAAAGCAGAGGATGTCTTCTACTGCTGTCTGCCGCTGTATCACGGTGCGGCAGCGACCTCACTAACTTCTACTGCGCTGAAAGCGGGGGCATCAATTGTAATGCGCCGTAAGTTCAGCGTGCGTGAGTTCTGGCGGGATGTGCGCAATAACGATGTGACCGTGTGTCAGTATATTGGCGAAATCTGTCGTTATCTGCTCAATCAGCCGTCGGATTCTTCGGGTCACAAGCTACGCTGTATGATGGGAGCAGGTCTGTCATCTGAGATCTGGAAGCGCTGGTTGGAGCGTTTTGGTGATATGGATATCTATGAGGGTTGGGGCTCTACCGAGGCCAATACCAACCTGATCAATCTGGATAACCGTATCGGTTCCTGCGGTCGTATCCCTAACTGGGATAAAACCAATCTGCGCCTGATTCGTTATGACCTGGAAGGCGACGAACATCTACGTGATGAAAACGGTTTCTGTATTCAGTGTCAGCCCGGTGAAGTGGGTGAAGCTGTGGGTTTTATTATCAATCATCCTGAGATTGGTGGTGGCCGTTTTGAGGGTTATACCACGGCAGAAGCAACAGAACAGAAGATCCTACGTGACGTTTTTCAGGAGGGTGATGCCTTCTGGCGTTCCGGTGATCTGCTGCGTTATGACGAAGAAGGTTATTTCTTCTTTGTTGATCGTGTGGGTGATACTTTCCGCTGGAAAAGTGAAAACGTATCCACCCAGGAAGTGGCCAGTGCTCTGGAAGATTATCACGGGGCAGAACTGATCAATATCTATGGTGTGCAGGTGCCGGACCATGAAGGTCGTGCCGGAATGGCGGCGATTGTGATGCAGGACGGCTATGAGTTTGATCCTCAGGCTTTTTATGATCTGACCGAAGAACGGGTGCCCCGTTATGCCGCGCCACAGTTTGTCCGGGTCAGCGCGGCTGCTGATATGACCACCACGTTTAAGCTGCGCAAGGTGGATCTGCAGCGCCAGGGTTACGATCCTGAAGCCTGCCAGGACCCGTTATTTGTACGTAACGATAAGTTAGGCACCTATCAGCCTTATTCACAAGCCGTACTGGGAGCCGTGGGTTTACCGGCTTTTAAAGTGGCCTAGCTGTAGGTGTTTAGACGTTTATAGAGGCCCGGACGTTTATAAAGGCCTAGCAGCCTGTCGGACTATTAGCCCATTTCATCCAGATCTAGGATAATAGCCCTTTTCAGGTTCCAGCAGGATATATCATGAGTCGCTTTCGTACCATCGATCGTCAAACGCCTTATCTACTTCCTCCATCTATTGATGACTGGCTGCCTGAAGATCATTTAGCTCGCTTTATTGTAGAGGTTGTCGATAGTCTGGATTTGCAAGCCATCCAGGGAGCATATCGCGGGAGAGGTAGTGCAGCCTATCATCCCTCTCTACTACTATCCCTACTCATTTATGCTTATGCCACCGGAGTATTTTCCAGTC
>NZ_AULT01000036.1 GCF_000422425.1 Oceanospirillum beijerinckii DSM 7166 | reverse complement strand
ATTGAGTTTGCGGATCAGGTATTTATTCCTGCTTATGAGGAAGACCTGCAGGCGATCAGTATGTTCTACCAGCAGATTCTGGGGCGTCGGGCTGAAGTGGATGGTTTCCAATGGCAGGCACAGCATTCAGGTTTGGGAATGTCGTTGGGACAGCTGGCGGTCAATTTCCTGGAATCAGAGGAGTTTACGCTGAAGACGGGTATTGAGTTTGACCAGTTGACTATCGATAACCAGATTGAAGCCCTTTACAACCATATGCTGGGTCGTGAATCCGATGTGGGTGGTAAAGCGGCTTGGATGGAATATGCTGCTGCCGGACACACCATTGTTGAAGTGGCAGAAGGATTCATGGACAGCGAGGAAACTCAGGGGTTGTTTATGGCCGCAACGGAGTGGAACTTTATTGTCTAACGTTTGACATTAATCTACTGCTATCAGGCGCACTGCTTTGATTAGCAATGCGTCTTTGAAAATACCCGGTTGGAAACAATCGGGTATTTTTTGTCTACGGTGGTGTAAAATTGCTCAGATATCATCAAGCCAGAATTTAGGATCATGGTTTTGAACAAGCAGAAGATTTCTAAAGCGATTATCCCTGTGGCGGGGTTAGGTACTCGCTTATTGCCAATCAGTAAGTCTATTCCAAAAGAGATGGTGCCTGTGGTTGATCGGCCTCTGATCCAGCATGTGGTGGAGGAAGCACTGGCAGCGGGTTTAAATGAGATCATTCTGGTGACCCGAGGGGGGAAGTCAGCAGTAGAAGATCATTTTGATCATCATTATGAGCTGGAAACCGAACTGGAAAAGAAAGGTAAAACGCAGCTGTTAGAGCAGTTAAGGGCGATTGTGCCTCCTGAATTAAAGGTGACCAGTGTGCGCCAGGATCAGGCATTGGGTTTAGGCCATGCGGTGGCTTGCGCGGCACATTTGATTGGTGAGGATGAGGCCTTTGCTGTTTTATTGCCTGATGTATTGGTTAAACCTCAGGCAAGTATGTCGGAACAGTGTGATCTGGCGACTATGGTGACCACTTTTCAAGCCAGTCATGCGGCACAGATTATGGTGGAGCAGGTGCCGTTGGCCGATGTGGAGCGCTATGGTATTGCAGACTGTGCTGGTCAGGATTTAGTGGCAGGTAGCAGTACTGCAATGCGTGGTGTGGTTGAGAAACCTTCGCCGGAGCAGGCACCTAGCCAGTTGGCGGTTGTCGGGCGTTATATTCTGCCGGGGAAAATTATGCCGTTGCTGGCTCAAACTCAGCCGGGGGCGGGTAACGAGATTCAACTCACTGATGCCATTGATACATTAATCGCCGAAGATAAAGTGGAAGCTTTCTGTATGGCAGGGCGCAGTTTTGATTGTGGCCATATTCCAGGCTGGTTGCAGGCGAATCAGGTTTTGGGTCGTGAGGCTGGGCTATTAGCGGATTAAGTTATCCATATCGTGTCCCTCTTTGGGGCGCGACGCCTTTATTTTACAAAGCACGGTTCGCCAAAGTGCATGTTTTCAAAGCGCTGTGCTCTTCGGAACTGTTTCTCAAGGTATGTTTCTTGATGGTGAGTTTTTTGATGATGTTGTTGCCAAAATATCGAGGTATCGGAGTTTTATCGCTGATTTTCTGGTGCAACGACTGATGCTGGTTGACGGTTTGAACGATAAGGATAAATAAAGGCATCAGTGATGAAGAATAAGAACGTAGCCGATCTGGACTATTGCAAATTATCCCTTAGAAATGAATATGCGGCCCTAATGGAAAAGGCCGATTCCTGTCTGTCTCTATCCGAGTTATTTGCCCGCGATCCCGAGCGTGGTGAGCGCTTGCGCTGTCAGGCTGCAGGTTTAACGCTGGATTATAGTAAGCAAAGTATTACGGATGAGGTCTTTGAAGAGTTGCTGAAATTGGCAGATAGCTGTCAGTTACCCCGTCATATTAATAAGCTGTTTGGCGGTGATATTGTCAACCTGAGTGAAGATAAAGCGGCTTTACATACCGCGTTGCGTACACCCGCTGAAGTATTGCCTGATGAGTTAGGCATGATCAGCGCTGAGCTCGATAAGCTGGCCCAGCTGGTCTTTAAGATTCAGCAGGGTGTTTGGCGCGGTTTTAGCGGTAAGCGTATCACCGATGTGGTCAATCTGGGGGTTGGCGGCAGTGATCTGGGGCCTTTAATGGTATCTCATGCATTGGATGAGTATCGGGATGAAGGTGGCAAAAACCTTAAGGTACACTTTGCTTCTTCGATGGATGGTAGCCAGCTGTTTCAACTGATGGAACATCTGGCCCCTGAATCGACACTGTTTATTGTTTCTTCCAAGTCCTTTACCACCATAGATACCTTATCTAACGCCCAGACCGTGCGTGATTGGCTGGGGCATTATTGCTCTGATGAAGCGATGTTGCTGCGTTGTCACTTTATAGGTGTATCGGCTAATCGTAACCGTATGACGCAGTGGGGTATTCATTCAGAAAATCAACTGGAGTTCTGGTCCTGGGTCGGTGGGCGCTTTTCACTCTGGTCTGCCATTGGTTTGCCTATCGCTTTGTCGGTGGGGGTGTTCGCTTTCCGCCGTTTGTTGGCCGGTGCTTTTCAGATGGACCTGCACTTCAGGTCTGCGCCCTTGGCTGAAAACTTACCGGTTATTATGGCACTGTTGGGGGTATGGAATGTTTCGTTTCGTGATATTCGTGCCCATGCGATTTTGCCGTACGATGGACGTTTAAAGTTTTTCCCCAGTTATCTGGAACAGCTGGAGATGGAGAGCAACGGTAAGTCTGTCACTCAGTTGGGAGAGCCGGTGGATTATATGACCTGTCCGGTGTTATGGGGTGAAGTGGGAACCAATGCTCAGCATGCGTTTTATCAGCTGTTGCATCAGGGGACTCAGCCTGTGGTATCGGATTTTATTATTGCCGCCAGTCGTTATGATGGCCCGGTGCAGCAGCCCCATCAGGATGCACTGTTAAAACAGCATGATCTGAATATCAGTAACTGTTTAGCTCAATCCAGAGTGCTGGCTTTTGGTGCCGGTGAGCAACCTGGGCTATTGAACTCTTTTAGACATTACCCGGGTAATCAACCCTCTTCCACGTTGGTATTAAATCGCCTGGAGCCTGAATCGATGGGCGCTTTGATTGCGGCCTATGAACATAAGGTGTTTTGTCAGGCGGTGATCTGGGGCATCAACCCCTTTGATCAGTGGGGTGTTGAGCAGGGTAAAGAAGTGGCGGTTAAACTGCAATCTATCCTACAGCCCGGCTACGATGGGAGTGAACCTGTGGATAGCTCAACTCAGGCATTGGCTGCATTGATTCGTCAGCAGAGGAATAAGAAATGAAAATCATGGTTGTGGGTGATGATCATGCGGCCTGGACCATGGCCAGTGTCTTGGCGTCTACCGGCTGCCATTGTGTGATCTGTAAGCCTGAAATTGCGCCGGTGGATATTAATGAACCCGGTTTAAATCGTTTATCCTCCGATCAGATCCGTCAGGGACGTTTGCAGTTACAACCTCAACAGGACCCCATTCCAGATGTGGAGTTCGTGATCTATGCGGAGCCTCAGGCAGATTACGATCAGGTACTGAACTATGCTATCGATTTTGCCCGCTTGGTTCAGTCACAAGCGATTTGTGCCGGTGAGGGTGATAAAGACGGCAGAAACAGGCTGCGGGTGATCGCCCTGATACATCCGCTGGAGATTGGCAGCACGGATCGTTTGCAGCAAGATCTACTGACACGAGGTTATGATTTTATCCGCGTGGTGTTCTGGCCTAGCTTTATTCAGTCGGGGCGGGCAATTGATAGCTTCTCTTATCCTGATCGGGTGCTATTGGGCAGTAATGATCCTCAGGCGACAGAGATGATTCGGCAGATTATGGCGCCCTACAATCGTCGTCGGGATAACTTTATGTTGATGGCGCCCAAAGAGGCGGAGCTGACCAAGGTGGCGATCAACGGGATGTTGGCAACCCGGATCAGCTTTATGAATGAGCTGGCAGAGTATGCCAGCCTGCAAGGTATCGATATTGAACCTGTGCGCCAGGGGATTGGCTCTGACAGCCGTATCGGTTTTCAGTATCTCTATCCCGGCTGCGGTTTTGGTGGTCAGGCGTTTTTGGATACTCTGCATCAATTAACCCAGGAGTTGGAAATCCAACAACAATCCAGTCTGATGCACAGTGTCTGGCAGCGTAATGAGCAGCAAAAAGATCTGCTCTTCCAGAAGTTCTGGCGCTATTATCAGGCGGATATTCAGAACAAAGTTGTCTCTATCTGGGGTGGGGCTTTTAAACCCAATACTGCCAGTATTGCAGGCAGTCCGGCGATCGATCTAATTGAAACCTTATTGGCCCATAAGGTTCAGGTGCGCTTGTATGATCCTGTGGCGAATCCAGCACTGATAGCGTTTTTTGACGGTAATGAGGGTATTATTGACTGCCGGTCTGCCTATCAGGCGGTGGAAGGGAGTGATGCTTTGATGCTGGTGACGGAGTGGAAGGAGTTCTGGAATCTGGATCTATACAGTATAGCCAATACCATGAGAACCCCTTTGTTATTGGATGGTCGAAACATCTACGATCCAGACTACGCACAACAGGCAGGGTTAACCTATTCAGGTATCGGTCGTGGCATGCGTATATAGTACGGTCGAACTGTTGTTAATGTTTTATTCTAAGTCCCGGCACAAAAAATTCTCGACATTGATATCCTTATTCTCTCTGACCGCTGGGCGGAGAGGGTAGGAATATTGATGTTGGTGTGCTTGTTTTTTAATATTTGCTTTAGACACTGAGTCATAAAATGAAATATCTGAGTGATACAGGTTGGGATTCAATGTTTTTGAATCTATCACTATTCAGCTTTGGCGCTCTGGCGCTATTGTTTAGTAGTGGCTACAGCGTTGGCCCCTTTTTAATTATTATATTTCTGCTATTGGTATTACCTTTTAAAGCAAAGGTTGATGTAGATAAAGATGATTTAATATTCTCATCTGTATTTATTTTGTTTTTTACTGTAGGTGTGTTCGATACGGTATTAAGGGGGCAATCGGTTTCCAATCTGGACCTGTTCTCCCGTTATTTGCTTGGAGCTTTTGTTATTTTTTATCTGTCTCAACGCAATATTAAAGAATCCTTTTTACTTATGGGGTTTGCGGTGGGAGCGATAGGGGCTTCAGTTTGGGCTCTCTATGCCAAGTTTATACTGGATATGCCCAGGGTAAAAACTGAGCATTTAGACCCCGTGAACTTTGGTAATATCAGTTTATTGATGGGACTGATCTCTTTAACCAGTGTGTTCTGGGCTTTAGAGCAGAAGAAAAAGCCGCTGGCAGCACTGATGCTACTGGCTTTCTTTTGCGGTATGACTGCTTCTTTATTATCGGGCTCCCGCAGTGGCTGGGTAGCGCTGCCCCTGGCGCTGTTTGCTCTCTATAAAATTTATGAAGAGATATTGAAAGATAAGGTTAAAAAGGCTGCACTGGTGGGATTCGTCGCCTTCGTGGCAATTTTTGCATTGCTTCCGGATACTGGTGTACAGCATCGCATCAGCCTGATTTTCAGTGATATTGAACACTATACTCAGGGGCACTCAACGACCTCTATTGGTTTACGTTTTGAGATGTGGCGTTCGGCCTATGAGGCGATTATTCAAAAGCCTGTCTTTGGTTGGGGGGAAGCCGGATTTTATGAGTTTCAGGCGAATATGGTTGAACAGATGAATCTAAATCCGATGATCCTCGATTTTAAACATCTGCATAATCAATATATAGAGGAGTTAGCCAAGCGGGGTGTGATTGGGCTCGTAGCCTTACTTCTGGTGTTTATAGTGCCGTTTAAACTCTTTTATAAAAAATCGCAAACGGGTAATAAACGTACTAAGCCGTTAGCGGCAGCAGGTGTTGTGGTGATTATCTGTATGGCTGATTTTTGTTTGACTCAAGGGATGTTAAGAATTACCAGTGCGGTTATGTTTTTTGTTTTTACCCTGGTGTTTATATGGTGTTGTATTCGGGCGCTGGAAAAAAGAGAGATAAGCCAGAGTCCGGCTTGATGGGTGTTTAGGCTGATATTTTAAATATTATAAAAGGCGAGAATAAAGTACTCAGGATAAGCGGTATTTGATTTTTTGACTATGATACTGAATACTTAGAAGTTGTTGTCTGCTGGGTATAATCTTTTATAATTGTGTTGTTTAAATTGTTGTTGTTTTATATGGCGGGATCATATTTCGCTGATTATTGAATGTCGAGGTGCCGGTTTTGTCTATCTTATTTGTATCAAGAAATAGTATTCATGCAAGATACTATAAGAAACTGGTGGATCATCTGGATGCAGACACTAAGATACATATTATGGGTAAACCCAGTCTGGGGGCGTTAAAGAAACTGTCTCAAGCCTTTAATCAATCGATGGATGAGATTGTATTCAGCCAGTACAAGCGTAAGTTGGCCAAGAAACCGGCATTCTGGCAAAAAACCTGGGTACGTCACAGCTATTGTGCGGCTTTAAGTGTGGTTGAGAAGCTGCGTTTGGCCAAATATCTGGCGTTAATGGAACAGGAAAAGCCAGATTATCTGGTGATCTGGAACGGTAATAAACTACCTAACCAAACGGTCAGCCTGGCGGCTCAGATATTGGGCATTAACACTTACTTCTTTGAAAATGGCCTGGTGCCCGGTACGACCAGTGTTGACCCCAAAGGGGTGAATTACGCCTCTAGCGTGCCCAGAGATAAAGCGTTTTATTTCAGCGATAAGATTGATCGGTTACCGGCGTTTACCGCTCCGGAGATAGCGGTTCGGGCTCAGCATGTGAAACGTCAATCCGGCAATGCGATTGATCTGCCTGAGCGCTATCTGTTTGTGCCGTTTCAGGTGCCTCATGATACGCAGGTGGTGTGTTTTTCTTCCTGGATCAACTCGATGGAACAGCTTTATCTGGAAGTGATGTCTGCGGTTGAGCAGCTTAATGATTCTGAACTGAAGGTCGTATTTAAGGAGCACCCGAGTTGGCCGCAACATTTTACTGAGTTATATGCTCAGGATAAGCAGGCGATTTTTGCCAATCACAATGATACGGTACAGTTGATTCAGGGTGCTGAGGCGGTCATTACGCTTAACTCTACGGTGGGGTTAGAGGCTCTGCAGTTGGATAAGAAGGTGATTACTCTGGGCGAAGCCTGTTACAACATTCCCGATCTGGTATTAAACAGTCGAAGTCGGTCTGAATTGGCTCAGCATCTACAGCAATTAAGTCACTGGCAGCCGGATTTAACCCTGCGTAATAATTTTTTCCGCTATCTGGAACACGTGTATTGTGTGGCAGGAAAGTGGGCAGAAGGTGATGAGAGGCATTTTAAAGCGGTGAATCAGCGTCTGATGGCACAGGATCTGTTTGCTGAGCATCATTGAGGGTCATGATCTGCCGTTATCCAGAGTAAGTGGACTTGTACCCGGTGCTGTTTTTTCCCTGTGCACTTTTTCTCCCTGTGCACTTTTCTCTGACCGTCTTTCCTCCGTTCTTACTTTCATTATCGCCCCTGCTTTGGCTACTCTATGTTAAGCGAAGCAGGGGAGGGTGATAGAAGGCTTCTTTTCTGTATCATGCGTTATGATTGGCAGCCCAGGACTGCAGCTGTTTGATTACTTGATTGGTGGCTGTACGATTATTCAGCTTTTCAAGAATCTGCTGTTTCTTACGCTTCAAAAAATGCTTCTTAATGATATCGCCCTTGGCAATTTGTGAGATATCACTATCAAATTCCAGATCCTGTTCGATGTAATAGGGCATCAGGGAGATCACGGGTACGTCAGTTTCCCAAATGTGCTGAATATCGGTGTCCACAGGACGACCAAACTGTTCGCTAAACGCTAATAGTTTTTGGGCGCCAGCGTAGGTGATCGCCTGGGCGCAGCAGCCAGTCATCGCTTTATTGTGTATCACCAGATCAAAGTGACTGTTCCATGGGGTTTTATAACGGATAGGGCGTTCACGGTTGTTATAAGCAGCCAACTTGACCAGATCCCATTGGCCATTCAATGTTTCCAAGGCGTTAAAGACCTGAGCTAATTCGCCAACCGGCCTGAAGTCGTCTTCCATCACAATGGCGTAATCCAGTTTCTGGTCCACAATCTTCTGCCAGGCTTTACGGTGACTGAAATAACAGCCAATTTCACCGCGACTCAATGGGCGATAAAACTTGTTGCGGTTCATTTCTGCAGAGTAATGAGCTGCAACTTCATCTTCTGATAAGCTTTTGCCGTGAACGGCATCGATCCGCTCAAAGTCAATATGCTGACTGTTAAGGCGCTCGGTGCTTTTCTCCAGTCGCTCAGTGCTGTTTTTCAGGTTGATCAAGAAAATTTTGGGCTGCTCTTTCACTTCAGTTCACCGTGACTATTGTCCTGATACAGGGGGGAGCCCCTGTTTGGGAGCAAAAGTTTACCCGTAACCCTGAATCCATGAAACTGTTCGTCAGATTTTCTTCTGCCTGGCGTGCTGTTCCGAGCTTTTCCATTGTCCTTCCGTTATGATAAGTCTCAATCTGGCCCAGTAGATTATGGGTGAACACTTTTGCTTTTTAACGCGATGGATCTATCGGTAACCGCGTTAAAACAACGACAAATTTTTTGGATAACAGGTATTGCCCCTTGCTTACTTTTGAGCCGACATCTAATCCTATTCTGGTTATTGGTGACGTCATGCTGGATAAATACTGGCATGGCTCAACGGATCGAATTTCTCCTGAGGCCCCGGTGCCTATCGTAAAGGTTAAAGATGTGGATGCCCGTGCTGGTGGTGCCGCTAATGTGGCGCTGAACCTGGCGGCATTGCGTTGTCATGCCACCGTGATGGGTATTATCGGTCAAGATGCCGAAGGCCATGAACTGAGCCAGCTGCTTGCGCAAAAAGAGGTGGCGACTCACTTTGTGACGGCAGAGCATCAGCCGACGATCAGCAAGCTGCGTATTATGAGCCGTCATCAACAACTGTTACGTTTGGATCAGGAAGAACGTTTTGACAGTCAGGTTGCCCTGGAACTGAATAGTGCGGCTGATCAGGCTTTTACGCCAGGCTCTGTCGTGGTGTTGTCAGATTATGCCAAAGGGTCTTTGCAGCATGTGCAGGGGTTGATTCAGCAGGCTAACTCGCAACAGTGTAAGGTGCTGGTGGACCCCAAAGGCACTGATTTTGGTAAATACACCGGTGCGTCTCTGCTAACGCCCAATATGTCAGAATTTGAAGCGGTTGTGGGGCGCTGTCACTCAGAAGATGAGGTGATAGAAAAGGGTTTTGCGCTGTTGCAGGAGTTACAGCTGGAGGCCTTGCTGGTCACCCGCAGTGAAAAGGGTATGACACTGTTCCAGTCTGGGCGTGATCCCGTCTATTTTGCTGCCAATGCCAAGTCCGTATTTGATGTCACAGGTGCAGGTGATACGGTTATTGCCAGTCTGGCTGCGGGTTTGGCCTCAAATCTGCCGCTGGAAACATCGGTTGAGATGGCTAATATCGCAGCAGGCATCGCTGTCTCTAAACTGGGTACGGAAACTGTGGCTCTGGCTGAGTTAAATGAAGCGATTGCCGGTTACTATGGTGTCGAGCAGGCCTCTGTATTGTCGGAACAGGATCTGATTAAACGCTTGAAACAGGCCCGTGAACAGGGTGATAAGATTGTTTTCACCAATGGTTGCTTTGATATTCTGCACCCCGGTCATGTTAGTTATCTGGAACATGCCCGACGCTTAGGTGACAAACTGATTGTAGCGGTCAATTCAGATGCATCAGTATCACGGCTAAAAGGGCCTACCCGTCCTATTAACGATCTTGAACATCGTATGCATGTGCTGGCAGGTCTTGCATCTGTTGATTGGGTAGTGGCCTTTGAGGAAGATACTCCGGCGCGCCTGATTGCAGAGTTAGTGCCGGATATTCTGGTGAAAGGTGGTGACTATAAGCCAGAAGAGATTGCGGGGGGCGATACGGTCATCGCTGCAGGTGGCGAAGTGCGTGTGCTGAACTTTGAAGAAGGGTACTCCACCACGGGCATTATCAAGGCAGCTCATGATGCGAGCCTAAGCCAAGCACGTTAATATCGGCCTACGTAATATTGGTTTATGCACACTGGCACAAAAGTGTTTCGATATTCTTTGGCCAATAGCTAAGAATGAAGCCATTGATCAAAGCGAAACGTCTGTGTGAATGCGGTGTGATTTTTAATTAATGATAAACATTAGCCATTGACTATATGGGATTTTAGTATGGACTTTTCTAATCCTTTTGAAACAAATTGGATCGAATTAGCATTGCAATGGGTTGACATGATTTGGCCTGCACTCTTATTGCTATTGGTAGGGCTATGGGTCGTTAAGCGCATCGTGCGTGTGCTGGAAAGTTTACTCAGACGTAAAAATATGGATGAGGCGGCAACCCATTTTATCGGCCAGATTGCCCATACGGTATTGACTGTCCTACTGCTTGTTACCGTATTGGGTCAACTGGGTGTTGATACTACCTCTCTGCTGGCAGTGCTGGGTGCGGCAGGTCTGGCGGTAGGTCTGGCTTTAAAGGGGTCGCTGGAAAACCTGGCCGCGGGCATCTTATTGGTATCACAACGTCCGTTTAAAAAGGGCGATTTTATTGACGGCTCGGGGGTGTCGGGCTCGGTAGAAAAGATCACCATGTTGAATACCCGTCTGAAAACGCCGGATAATAAAGTGGTTGTGATTCCCAATGCCTCTTTAATTAATGATAACCTGACCAACTTTTCCGCTAATCCAACCCGTCGTTTGGATCTTACCGTAGGGATCGGTTACGGGGATGATCTGTTGAAGGCTAAAAAGGTGCTGCAGCAGTTGGTTGCTGAGGAAGAACGTGGTTTGAAAGAGCCGGAGTCTCTGGTGGCTGTGAGTGCATTAGCAGACAGTTCTGTGAACTTTACTGTGCGTATCTGGGTAAAATCTGAAGATTACTGGCCCACCTATTTTGATATGACTGAGAAAGTAAAACTGAAGTTGGATGAAGAGGGTATCTCAATCCCATTCCCACAACGGGATGTGCATATTTATCAGCATGGAGAGGGCTAAGGGTTATAATGAGTGCCTCTTCACCGACTGATTCAAAAACAGGTGCTGTAAAGAAGCCTGTGATTTATAGCAAGCCCAAAGAACGGGTACAAACTGAGCTGGAGATCAAGCGCAGTCGCTTTATTGCTATTGCAGCACCTGTAGCAAACGTCACGGAATGTCAGCAGTTTATTCAATCCGTGCGGGAGGAATACCCGGACGCACGACACCACTGTACGGCATTTATTGCCGGAGCACCGGATAATACCCAGTGTTATGGTATGAGTGATGACGGCGAGCCTTCGGGTACAGCCGGTAAGCCGATGTTTAATGTGGTCAGCCATAGTGGGCTAGGCCAGTTGGCCGTTGTGATTGTACGTTATTTTGGTGGTATTAAGCTGGGAACGGGTGGTCTGGTTAAGGCGTATTCTCAGGCTACCCAGATGGCTCTGGATGAGCTGGAGCTGATTGAGGTACGGCCTAAATACGGTGTTAGGATTGAAGCGGACTATGCGTTTGAATCCGATATTCGCCATTGGTTGCAACAGTTGGATGCTGATCCGATAGAGTGTGATTATGATCACCAGGTTAACTTCCAGGTATGGTTGGAAGAGCCGGAAGAGCTGTTAGACAAGATGCAACAAGTCGGGCAGGGACGGATCAATAGCCGCTTAATGGATGCCTAGTCTTGCTACCCTATTCTCAAGCTTTGGCTGGGAATAGGGTAACTGACATCGGGCGTTCTGGTTTACTGATGGGGTTTACTGATGGCAGCATTCAGCAAGTACCAGAATTTAGACTGAGTTGCCGAGCTGATTTACAGGTTATCGCGATTCTGAGTGTTTTGATCAATCGCACTCTTCAGGCGTTCATACTCCACCATGTTGTCTGGCAGGAAGTATAGGGTGTAGAACACCTTCTCGAACAGATGACGTTTGCCTTCTTCACCCTTTACCTTCTCTTTTGAACTGCTGAAGTTACTGTTCATAGTGAAGTGCAGCACGCAGGTGCCCGGTGGCAGCAGGAGCGTGGAACTATCAAGCTGCTGTTTCTCTTTCGGCTCTTTCAGGCTGTAGGAGGAGATTTCAGTAACCAGTTGCAGGTTGATATAGAAATGACTGGAAACAGGTGCAATGACTCGTTTGCCACTTTCATTGTTCTGCATGTAGATTCCGCAGTTTTTGCGAATTTTCAAAAACATTTTATCCTCCCATAATCGGGCATTTGCTGGCTGATTTTGAACAGCTTAATCACAACTGAGTGTTCTGTTTACGTGCAGCAGGAACAGTAAGACAGATATATGATATTTTTGTGACACAGGCTGTGATTCAATGGGTATTTGTTGTACTTTGGTTGGTGTGTAATGGGTGATAAGTCATGTTTACTTATGTAAAAAAATGATTTTTTTACAGCGGGCTGGCTTCTGGTCATTGTGCCGTCATTGAAACTCATTACAATATGCTGCGCAGGCGAGGTAGAGTTAAAACAATTGGGCCGGAAGAGAGAGTAAGAATTTTGCGAGTCATCAGAAAATATGCCAACCGTCGGTTGTATGATACTTCAGAAAGTCGCTATGTCACTTTGGAAGATATCAAGCTGCTGGTCATTAATAAGGAAGAGTTTCGGGTTGAAGACTCGAAAAGTGGTGACGATTTAACCCGCAATATCTTATTGCAGATTATTACCGAGCAGGAAAACACCTCGACCGGAGGCAGTAATCCTATGTTCAGCAATCAGGTGCTGCAACAACTGATCCGTTTCTACGGTGACAGTATGCAGGGCACCATGAGCAATTACCTGGAAGAAAGCATTAATACCTTCCTGGAACAACAGAAAGCGCTGCGTGATCAGATGCAGAATGCCATGACCAGTAACCCTATGACCACCAATCCTATGGAGCTGATGCGTCGTGTGGCTGAGCAGAATATGAAGCTGTGGCAGAGCTTCCAGCCTAAGAATGGTAAAGACGACGAGCATTAATTCCTGAGCTTGCGCCGATGAGGGGCTTGAGGATGATACGGATCTTTTCGTATCAGGAGTAGCGTTTAATGTCATCGTCTTGTCACAATGTATAATGCAAAAACCAGCCTGATGGCTGGTTTTTTTTCGCCTTCAAAAATCTTAATAATCAGCTGGTTACAGAGGTTTTTAGATTTATGCTGCATTTGCGAATAAAAAGTATTTGACAGTCTTTTGTGCAGTGCACTATATTTCTCTATAACAACTTTGTGCAGTGCAGTATTTAACGGTGATTCGAGAGAATCCAGGAGGCAGTGATGAACTTTTTTGATCAATGGGTAGCAGAGTGTCAGAAAGTGGCGAAGACTTTTACAGAAGCCACTGATTGGCAAGCTTATGAGTCCACTGGTGCTCTGGTGGCCGGTGAAGCCAAGCTGGCTGAAAAAGCAGTTCAGCAGCAAGCACGCTTCTACGCTGACAGTGCCGACCAGATCAGCCAGCATTGTCTGGCGATGGTGAAAAAGACAGATCTGGCTAACATTGCTGAGTCTAACTACAGCTTCTTCTGTGAGCAGCAGATTCGTGTGTCTAACCTGTATCTGAGTGCTCTGGACCTGGCTTCTGAAGCTAAGGGGCTGGTTGATCAGCACGTAAACAAAGCTTTTACTCGCTAAGAATCTTGTTGTTCTTACTCTTCTTGTGAGTAGTGCCCTGCCGGTGATTTACTGGCAAATTTGAGCTTTTTGTCTGTTCTAACTCCCTCCCTCTGCCAGACAGAAAGCAACCCCGGTGTTTTGCACCGGGGTTTTTTTGTATCTGTAGCTTTATCTTTGACGGGCTTTTCGGCTTGTTACAGAGCACTTTTATACTGGACGTTTACTTCTTTTATCCTTATTTATGTATGAACTATGCTGAAGGAAAAGAGCATCGAATATTATGAGATTTCAGCAACGAGTAATGGGATTGCTTAAGCACCCGGAAATGAAGCTGTTTGTAGTGACCGTGATCTTTTTGGCGATCTCCTGGCCGGTCTTTAATCAGGATCGTTTGCCGCTGCAGACAAGCTTTTTATTGATTTCCGGTATCTGGCTGCTTACGGTTGCGATGTTGTTTCTGATGCGTCGTGAGTAGATTTTTGAGTCGATAGTGTAAAGTCAAGACATTGAAGACACATTGAATAACCCGGTATTTTGCAGCAGGGTTACGTACCTGCCAAAAGTGTTAAAGAAAACCTGAAGAAAATGCCGCCTACGGGAGCAGAGGCTATATGATCGACAGTGGGTTGTTATTTGTATCTCTGGCTGCTTATTTGATCTTTTTATTGGCGATCGCCTGGTGGGGTGGTCGCTCAGAGGAGCAAACACGTTTTGTCAGTCTGACCCGTAGCCGCTGGGTATATACCCTATCGTTATCGGTGTACTGCACCTCCTGGACATTTTACGGTATTGTCGGCAGCGCATCGTTGGCTGGCTGGATGTATCTGTCGATCTTCTGGGGCTCCATTCTGGCTTTTTTCTTTAGCTCAATACTGCTAAGGCGCATGATTGCAGTAAAAAACCTATATCGGGTGACCAGTATCGCGGACTTTCTATCCGCACGTTACTTTCGCTCCCAAAGTATTGCAGCCTTGGTCACTGTGATGGCTCTGGTGGGCGTTACACCTTATATTGCACTGCAGCTTAAAGCGATCAATAACAGTTTTGCTATGATCAGTGCGCAGGGAGACAGTACGCTACAGAGTTTTAATGCTTGGGTGCCGGTGCTCAGCGCCGGTTTTATGGTGCTGTTTACGATCGCTTTTGGTTTACGCCATTTGGATACCACGGAACGCCACCCAGGTGTGACCCTGGCTATGGCGGTTGAGAGCCTGATTAAACTGGCGGCATTTGTCTGTGCTGGTTTATTGGTCGTGTTCGGTTTGTTTGATGGCTTTTCTGATCTGTTTGAACAAGCGGAAAAGCTGCGCCAAAGTGATGAGCGTATGGCCGGTTACCTGTCGGCTCCTACCTTTGTCAGCTGGGTGTGCTATCTGCTGGTTTCAGCGTCGGCGATCTTTTTTCTACCCCGGCAATTTCACCTGGCGGTAGTAGAAAATGCCAACCCTAATCATGTGCGTACTGCACAATGGGGCTTACCGCTCTATCTGTTTTTGATTCTTCTGTTTGTGATTCCAATCAGTCTGGGTGGTTTGATTCTGGGCTATGAGCCAACCGATGGGGACACCTTTGTTTTACAGCTGCCGCTACAGTCTGACAGTCCCTGGTTGTCGCTATTTGTGTTTATCGGTGGCTTCTCTGCCGCTATGGGTATGATTATTATCAGTGCCATGAGCATGTCGGTGATGCTGACCAACCATCTGATTCTACCTGTGCTGGAGTTGATCCCCGCATTTAAAAAACTGCGCCGTCATCTGCTGAAGCTACGTTGGCTGGCTGTCGCATTTTTCCTTTATATCAGCTTTCAGTTTAATACCCATGTTGGCGATTCCTATATGTTGGCCAGTATGGGTATCCTCTCTTTTGTCGCGGTATTGCAGTTTGCTCCGGCTGCGTTGGGTGGTTTGTTTTGGCGTAAAGCCAGTCGAGCGGGAGCTTTGGCGGGGCTGTTGCTGGGATTTATGGTGTGGTGTTATACCTTGCTGTTGCCAGCATTGATCAAAAGTGATTGGTTGTCATTGGATTGGCTGGAAGCCGGGCCTGGCGGTAACCCATGGCTTCACCCTGAGTCACTGTTTGGGTTATCGGGATTGGATACGATCAGTCATGGTGTAATCTGGACATTGATATTTAATATCACAGCCTTCCTTATTGTGTCCCTTCTCGTGCCGGGCCGTCACGAGGAAAAAGAGTACAACCGGGAGTTTGAAGAGGTTTTGCGCAACGAGGTTACTGACAAACCGGTGTTTGAGTTACCCCATAATATCTTCTTACCTAATAAGGTGATTCAGGTACGGGAGGTACTGGAAGAGTACTTGTCTCATCAGGAAGCAGTGGACCTGCTTCATCGGGCGTTGGAAGAGAAAGGATTAAAGGATCAGAGCTACGGCACTTTGTTGGATCTGAATCTGCTACAAAAAGAGATCAGTCATCGTTTGTCGGGCTCTATCGGTGCGGCAGCCGCTCATCGGGCTATTGATCGGGCAGCTTTTATCAATCCTGCTGAGCGGGAGTCAATCCGTAATCTGTACTCTGATCTTCTAAATGAACTGAATATCTCTCCCCATGAGCTGCAGGCTAAGGTCAGTTACTACCAGGAGCGGGAGAAACTGATTGTGAGTCACTCTGAGCAGCAGGCGGAAACAATTCGCTTATTACAGGATCAGATTCAGCAGCGCGAACAGGCGGAGCAGGACAGGTTTGAGATGGAAAGTCGTCTGCAATCTATTCTTGATCACGCGCCGTCGGTGATCTATCTAAAAGATCTGGAGGGGCGCTATTTACTTGTCAATAAACAGTTTTTAAGCATATTCAATCGCACTCTGGATCAGGTCATTGGGAAAGATGACTTTGCGTTGTTTTCGCAAGAATCTGCTCAGGCTTTTCAGAAGAATGATCAGGAAGTGATTACATTAGGTCGCCCTCTGGAGAGCGAGGAGGTCGCTGAGCATAAGGATGGTGTGCATACCTATATGTCCATGAAGTTTCCGATTTTTGATCAGGAGGGCAATACCATCGCTTCCGGCGGGATTTCCACGGATATCTCGGATCGCAAAGCGGCAGAAGAACGCTTGAGAACCTTCAATCAGGAGTTGGAAGCACGGGTACAGGAAAGAACCCAAAGCCTGCAAACCAGTAACGAAGCGCTGCAAAATACATTGAAAAATCTGAAGACGACTCAGGATCAACTGATTCAGTCAGAGAAGATGGCATCCTTAGGAGGGCTGGTGGCGGGTGTTGCTCATGAGATTAATACCCCTGTAGGTATAGGGGTTACCGCGGCGTCTTCTTTGTTGAAAGAAACCGAGCAATTGATGGAAAAAATGGCCGATGAAATGCTGACTCGTAGTGATCTGGAAAACTATCTTGCGATAGTGGGTGAGAGCAGTCAACTGGTCTTGAGTAATCTGGAAAAAGCGGCGGAGTTGGTGCGGACTTTCAAGTTGGTGGCTGTAGACCAGTCGGTAGAAGATATGCGCAGTTTTATGTTGCTGGAATATGTTAAGGATATCCTCTTTTCCCTGAAGCCAGCCTTAAGTCAAGCACAGGTGAAGGTCGATATAGACTGCACATCTGAAATTCTAATGCACAGTTACCCGGGCTCGCTATCACAGATCTTTACTAATCTGACGATGAATGCGCTGAAACACGGATTTGATCCTCATCAGGCGGAGAAGAAGATCCAGATTTGTATTCGTATGTTAGATGAGGATCAAGTTGAGGTGGTGTTCTCTGATAATGGTCGGGGCGTAGCGGCTGACCTGCTCAATAAAATGTTTGAACCTTTTGTCACTACCGCCCGGGGTCAGGGGGGCAGTGGTTTAGGTGCTCATATTGTTTATAACCAGGTTACCCGTAAGCTCCATGGCACGATTCAGGCCAGTAGTGAGCCTGGCCAGGGATTGACTCTGCGTATGAGCTGGCCAAGAGATATTCGTGAAACCATAGATCCTGCGATTTAAGGATAGTGAAGCCTTTAACCCTTTGAGTATTTGTATGTTTTCCTTCACTTATTCTGTCTTTGTTTGACCTATATTGCTTATTACATAGCGTCTGGACATAAGTAATGCACTAGCGTCAGGTGCTATCTGGCGCAGTTTTTGCGATAATATGCGGCAAATTTTTTAGTGTGCTGGTATCCGGTGGGTTTAATTAATCCTCTGATCGGCAGACAGTACGTCAACTTTACAAGTGAGATGAAACAAAGATGAGGGTTTTAGTCATCGGTAGTGGTGGTCGTGAACACGCTCTGGCATGGAAAGCAGCTCAGTCTGCACAGGTGACTCAGGTGTTTGTGGCACCGGGTAACGCGGGTACTGCGATTGAGCCAAAACTGGAAAATGTAGCGCTTGACGTACTGGACTTCGATGGTCTGGTTGCTTTTGCCAAAGACAATCAGGTCGAGCTGACCATTGTTGGTCCTGAAGCCCCTCTGGTTGAGGGTGTGGTGGATCGTTTCCAGCAAGAAGGTCTGGCGATCTTTGGTCCTTCTGCGGGTGCTGCTCAGCTGGAAGGTTCTAAAGCCTTTACGAAAGATTTCCTGGCTCGTCAGAAGATCCCGACGGCGGAATACCAGAACTTTACTGAAATTGAGCCTGCGCTTGAGTATCTGCGTGAGAAGGGTGCGCCTATCGTCGTTAAGGCGGACGGCCTGGCAGCAGGTAAAGGCGTAATCGTTGCGATGACGCTGGAAGAAGCGGAAGACGCGGTTAAAGATATGCTGGCAGGTAACGCCTTTGGTGATGCCGGTAGCCGTGTGGTGATCGAAGAGTTCCTGGATGGTGAAGAAGCCAGCTTTATTGTGATGGTTGACGGTAAAAATGTGCTGCCAATGGCCACCAGTCAGGATCACAAGCGTGTTGGTGATAAAGATACGGGCCCTAACACTGGTGGTATGGGCGCATATTCTCCAGCACCTGTGGTCACCCAGGAAATCCATGACCGCATTATGGCAGAAGTGATTATGCCGACGGTTGAAGGTATGGCCGCTGAAGGTAATGATTACACTGGCTTCCTGTATGCTGGTCTGATGATCATGGCTGACGGTACGCCTAAAGTGATCGAATATAACTGCCGTTTCGGTGATCCTGAAACTCAGCCGATCATGCTGCGTCTGAAGTCTGATCTGGTTAGCCTATGTCAGGCTGCTCTGGCCGGTGAGCTGGATAAAGCCGAAGCGGAATGGGATCAGCGCCAGTCTCTGGGTGTGGTTCTGGCTGCGGGTGGCTACCCTGGCGATTACAACAAGGGTGATGTGATCTCTGGTCTGCCGGAAGAAACGGAAGGTCTGAAAGTATTCCATGCCGGTACTAAACTGGTGGACGGCCAGGTAACGACCCATGGTGGTCGTGTACTGTGTGCTACTGCTTTGGGCAATACTGTTGGTGAAGCGCAGGCGAATGCTTACAAACTGGCTGAGCAGATCAGCTGGGAAGGCATGCTCTACCGTAGCGATATCGGCTACCGTGCCATTGCCCGTGAGCAGGGTGAATAAATTTCTCAGTTGTTAACATTTGCTTGAAATGCGATTCAAAATGATAGAAAAGCCCTTTACTGGACTTGTGCGTCGCAGAAAAAAGATTGTCTATTGAGTCAGTTTCAGTTTATCTTAGCTGAAAACGGCAAAACAGATTGATCGCTTTTTGACGCATTTTGGCCGCTAATCGTTAGCATATCAGTGATAAAGCCGGAGTTTTACTCCGGCTTTATTGTTTATCGGGTATCGCGGTTGATCTGGCGTGAGAGGGGCTGTTTTCAGGCCGGTTCAGGCATCGCTTACCGGCTCAGACATCGCTAAATAGAGTAGAAGTGATGGAATGAACAGAGGTAGCTAAACAGAAGTAGCTACGTAAAAGTATCTAAACAAAAGCGGTGTCTGCAACATACGACGGTGTTGATCTTATAACCTGATACTAAGGGTTAATTTATCAACAGGTTTTTGTTTAGGTATTTAGATTAAGGAGATTAAATATGGCTCGTGTACGTATTGAGTACCCACAAGAGCAGACCTTTTTTCATCATGAGATGGCCCTACGTATTACTGACCTGAACTACGGTAATCATCTGGCTCATGATACTCTGATTTCCCTGATTCATGATGCCAGAGCCCAGCTATTTATCAGTCATGGGCATAAAGAGATTGATGTCGACGGTAATGGTACAGGTGTGGTGGTGGCGGATCTGGCCATTAGCTATCGTGCCGAGGTGTTCTACCCGGATACGTTGACCATTGAGATCGCCTTTGATGAGATGTCTCGTAAGGGTTGTGATCTGGTCTATCGTGTGACTAAGGCATCTGATGGTGGTCTGGTGGCCGTAGCAAAAACCGGCATTGTTTTCTTCGATTACAATGAGCGCAAAGCGGCGTTTGTGCCTGAAGAATTTAAGCAGATGATTGCTGAAGTACAGCCTGTGGTTCAGGCGTAATGGGTTCTCTGAGGTAAGTTTATGTCCAGAGAGTATCCTATTATTGCGGTGACCGGATCATCCGGTGCCGGTACGACAACCGTTAAAGACGCGTTTGCCCGTATGTTTCACCGTGAACAGATCGCAGCGGCCTTTGTGCACGGCGATAGTTTTCATCGTTACTCCCGTGCAGAGATGAAGCGTATCCTGCTGGAAGAGCCGGAGCGTAAACGTTCAATCAGCCACTTTGCCGTTGAGGCCAACCTGTTGGATGAGCTGGAAACGCTGTTCAGCAGCTATGCTGAGACGGGCTCTGGCACTTATCGCCACTATATCCATGCCGAAGATAAAGAGATGGTTGAGCAGGGATATCAGGTGGGTACCTTTACACCTTGGGAAGACCTTCCCGAAGGTACGGACCTGTTGTTCTATGAAGGCCTGCATGGTGGTTTGGTAACAGAGGCACACGATCTGGCCCAGTATTCGGATCTGTTGATTGGTATCGCGCCGACGATTAACCTGGAATGGATTCAGAAAATTGACCGGGATACCAAGCTCAGAGGCTATTCGCAGGAGGCGGTGGTTGATTCGATTCATAGCCGTATGTCGGATTATATTCAGTATATCGTCCCTCAGTTCAGCCGCACCCATATCAACTTTCAGCGCGTACCCACGGTTGATACATCCAACCCGTTTATTGTGCAGGATGTTCCTTCCAGCGATGAGAGTATGGTGGTTATCCGCTTTAAGGATAAAGCCAGTGTCGACTTTCCTTATCTGTTGGCGATGATCAAGGACTCGTTTGTGACCCGGCCGGATACCTTGGTGGTGCCCGGTGCGAAAATGGGTTTGGCCATGGAGCTGATTTTAACGCCCCGTATTCTTGAACTGCTGGAAAATCGCCGTTTTCGTTAGATTCTAAGTCACTCTGCATCTAGCTTGATGCAAACCTGATAACAAGAAGTGGAAGAAAACTATGGACTGTCTGTTTTGTAAAATTATTGCGCGGGAGATTCCTGCGGATATCGTATTTGAAGATGATGATGTGCTGGCATTCCGGGACATTGACCCTAAAGCACCGGAGCATATCCTGATTATTCCTAAGCGCCATATTGCGACCCTGAATGACCTGCAGGAAGAGGATTGTGCTTTGGTGGGGCGTCTGCAGTTTACCGCCCAGAAGATTGCCAAAGAACTGGGTATGGCGGAAGAGGGTTATCGTGTGGTGATGAACTGCAACGAAGCCGGTGGACAGACGGTTTATCATATTCATATGCACCTACTGGGTGGCCGTTCTATGACCTGGCCTCCGGGTTAATACGTGAAGCGTTATGTTAATGACCTGATCGGTTATTGATGCAAATCAGCGGGCTTCTTCGGAAGCCCGTTTTTGTTAGCGATTCGTGGGATTATCGTCATAAAGAATGAACAGGAATATCAGAAAACCGTCATAAAATGAGTGGATACTTGTTCGCAGTCGCACAATAATACAGACTAATATATAGAAATAGATCAGTTAATTGGGAATAGTGAACCATGGATCAAGTTATTCGTGAAATTCTGGTGCCGGATGCACCACGAGTTGAAGATCATCATCATGAGCAATTGAATGCTTTTTTAGAGCAGGCCAAAGAATACGATCCTATTCCAACAGCAGTGGTTCATCCTGCTGATGGCAATAGTCTTCTGGGTGCAGTGGAAGCCGCTGAAGAAGGTTTGATTATTCCTTATCTGGTGGGACCTGAAGCACGTATCCGTGCTATCGCTGAAGAGTGTGATGTTGATATCAGCAACTACACCATTATCCCTACCGCCCACAGCCATGAATCAGCTGAGCTGTCTGCCAAAATGGCTAAGAACGGCGAAGTACACGCGCTGATGAAGGGGAGTTTGGGTTCCTCTGAGCTGCTAAGCGCCATTCTGGATAAAAGTGCTGGTCTGCGGACTGAGTTTCGTCTGAGCCATGTCTTTGTGATGGATGTGCCGAGCTATCACAAGACACTGATTGTTACCGATGCGGCGATTAATGTGGCACCGGATCTGATCACTAAGCGCGATATCGCCCAGAATGCGATTTACTGTGCTCAGGCTTTGGGCATTGAACAGCCAAAAGTGGCGATTCTGGCCGCGGTTGAGAAGGTTAAGCCAAGTATGCAGAGTACGCTGGATGCGGCAGCCCTGTGTAAGATGGCGGATCGTAAACAGATCAAAGGTGGTCTGTTGGATGGCCCACTGGCATTTGATAATGCGATTTCAGCCGAGGCCGCCCGTGATAAGGGGATCGACTCAGAAGTGAGTGGTGATGTGGATATCCTGTTGGTGCCCGATCTTGAATCCGGTAATATTCTGGCCAAACAGCTACAGTACCTGGCGGGAGCCAAGTCTGCAGGTATCGTACTGGGTGCCAAGGTACCTGTGATTCTGACCAGTCGTGCGGCAAAACCTCTGGAACGTTTAAGCTCCTGCGCGGTCGCATCATTAGTCGCTCATAAACAGGGGTTAACCGTATGAACTCTATCCTGATTGTTAATGCGGGCTCTTCCAGCCTGAAATGTTCTGTCTTTGATGAGTTTGATGGCGATATCCGTCAGCACTTTCGCGTTAAGGTCGCTAATCTGTCCGGTCCGGCTCGTCTGGAGATCTATGATCACAGCGAAAAAGTCGATGGTATTCTGGTGGATAAGATGCAGCTTTCTGCTGAAGAGCTGGATGTGGCACACAGTCAGGCTCATCATCAGGCGCTGTCTGTGGTACTGAACTGGCTGGATCGCAATACCAAGTTCCGTATTACCCAGGTGGGCCACCGCGTGGTGCACGGCGGTGATTACTACTCAGAACCTGTTGTGATCACTGATGAGGTGATGGAGAAGCTGGAAACGCTGATTCCACTGGCACCACTGCATCAGCCCTATAACTTAAAGCTGATCGATGTGTGTAAGGAAGTCTTGCCGGGTCTGCCTCAGGTTGCTTGTTTTGATACCGCTTTCCATAGCACGATTCCCGATGTAGCCCGTAATTTTGCCATTCCCCGTGCCCTGACCCGTGAAGGTGTGCGTCGTTATGGTTTCCATGGCCTGTCTTATCAGTATATCCACAGTAAACTGAGTGAACTGGACTCTGCTGTGGCTGCCAGCCGTGCGGTTGTGGCTCACCTGGGGGCGGGTGCCAGTATGTGCGCCATCGACAACGGTGAAAGTATCGCCTCGACTATGGGCTTTACTGCCCTGGACGGCCTGCCAATGGGAAGCCGTAGTGGTCAGATCGACCCAGGTGTTCTGCTCTATCTTATGCGTGAGCATAAGATGGATGTGGATGCGATCGAAGGCCTGTTGTACAAAAAGAGTGGTTGGTTGGGCGTTTCAGGTGGTCTGAGCAGCGACATGCTGACACTGCATAAAGAGAACACCGAGCATGCCCGTGAAGCGATCGATATGTTTGTCTATCGTATTGCCCGTGAAACCGGCTCTCTGGCGGCCTCTATGGGCGGTATGGATACCTTTGTTTTCACCGGTGGTGTCGGTGAGAATGACGCTGAGATCCGGGCTCAGGTGGCTCATCAGAATGAGTGGCTGGGAATGAAGTTAGATGCGGCCCGTAATGAAGCCAATGAATACCTGATCAGTGCCGATGACAGTAAGGTGAAAGTGTTTGCGATTCCGACCAACGAAGAGCTGATGATAGCCCGTCATACCAGCCGCCTGCTGCGTTAATGCAGGATTGATAAGGCGGCTGTTACAGGTCGCCTTATCATCGTTTTCCAGCCGTTTGTTTCTACGAATCTTTTTGCTCTTCCTTTAGATTTTTTCCGGTAGTTTTATCCGTTGTAAAGCGCCGGGTTAGCCCTTAAAACACCCTGTTGGATGGTCAAAGACCGCTTCGTCTGCCAGTGATGTTGATATGGCTCACAGCACAGCAAAAAAAGTGCTTTCAACCGTAGCCTGATCCCGGTGCATTGGTTACCATGCCATTAGAAATTACCGAGGTTGTTATGAAAAGTACACGTCAACATACCCCCCTGGATCGTTTGCTGATCAGTGCCGATACTGTACTGCGTACATTGGTGCCTGGT
The DNA here is from genome assembly GCF_000422425.1 of Oceanospirillum beijerinckii DSM 7166. Taxonomy (GTDB): domain Bacteria; phylum Pseudomonadota; class Gammaproteobacteria; order Pseudomonadales; family Halomonadaceae; genus Oceanospirillum; species Oceanospirillum beijerinckii. Next base: position 44,075 of record NZ_AULT01000036.1, on the reverse strand, counting down.
GCAGCTGAACCATACCGGCCTTCCCCTGCCCGTCAGGAAGAAGAGTTGGATATGACCCCCGCTGAGCAAAAACATGCGGCAGGTTTAATGCGTATTAACCATACCGGTGAAGTGTGTGCACAGGCGTTGTATCAGGGGCAGGCGTTGACGGCTCAACTGCCGGAAGTGCGTGAACAGATGGATCATGCGGCAAAAGAAGAGATAGATCACCTGGCATGGTGTGAACAGCGTATTCGTCAGCTGGGCAGTCGCCCGAGTCTGTTGAATCCTGTGTTTTATGGTTTGTCATTTGGTATTGGTGCTGCAGCGGGTGCAGCCGGTGATAAATACAGCCTGGGCTTTGTTGCGGCTACTGAGCAACAGGTATGTAAACACCTGGATGATCATATGCAGCATCTGCCGTATAACGACAAAAAGAGCCGGGCGATTCTGGAGCAGATGTATATCGATGAAGAGCAGCATGCGGATCAGGCTTTGGCTGCCGGTGGTATACGCTTTCCTGTGCCCGTTAAAATGGCTATGAAAGTGATGTCCAAGGTGATGACCAAGTCGGTTTACCGTATCTGAATCGGGTACCAGGTCAGAAGTTTGACTTGGATTTATTAACCCTGAGTATCGTAATGTTTTTTTATGTTTCCTGTTGCGATGAAGGGTTACAATAGTTAACATTGAACGCAAGTTTCTTGGGATTGGTGCTCGGGGAGTTGGGCACCTAAAGGATTTGACCCTTCTTGATTGGAGTTAGACGCGATGAACGCATCTTCTGATAGTATGCTTAAGGACTTTTTAACCAGCTACGCTTCCCTTTCTTTCAAACATCACTTTATTGTTTCCAGTATTATTATCAGTGCGATTGGCTTATTGAAGTTATTGATTAGCCAAAGTGCACCGGATGGTATCTGGTGGCAGGCATTAAGCACGATGAATCTGTTTCTGGTGATTACTGTGCTGATGTATGGTGCGATTATTTTCTCACAGATTATGGCTGCGGTTTGTGCACAGGTGATGCAGGTTATTATGCCTGGTGATAATGCCATCGCTGCAGGTTCTGTCATTGGTGTAACGCTGTCGGCTGTTGCCATGTTCTTTATGGCGCCTATCCTGCTGGATCTGATCTGGCGTTAATCGGATAGGTGTTAGAGGAATGCCGATAGATTAATGGTCGGTTATTCCGAAACAAAAAAGCCACACATCTGTGTGGCTTTTTTGTGCCTGATTAAAAATCGGACATTGCTATCTTATGACGTAAGTCAGCTTTTAGAAACAGGTCAGCCGATGTTGCGGGAGTAGAAAATCTCCAGCATCTCTTTACGCAAACGGGCTTCAATATCGGCGGCTTCTTCAAAAGTCAGCTTATTCTTATCAATACCAAACAGATAGTTATCCAGGTTGAAATCCTTCAGCAGCATCTTGGTGTGGAACATATTCTCTTGATATACGTTCACATCAATCATCTGATAATCTTTTTTGGTATCTTCAGACAGGTAGTCCTGAATCGAGGTGATCTCGTGATCAATAAAGAGCTTACGACCGGATTCATCACGGGTAAAACCGCGTACACGGTAATCCATAGTCACAATATCAGAGTCAAAGCTATGGATCAGATAGTTCAGCGCTTTCAGCGGTGAGATCATGCCACAGGTGGAGACATCGATGTCCAGACGGAATGTACTGATCCCACCGTCTGGGTGACTTTCCGGGTAGGTATGTACTGTCACGTGACTCTTGTCCAGGTGTGCCACGACTGTTTCCGGCAGAGGGCCTGGACCAACGGAATTGCCTGTTTCAGCATCGCTGTCAGTTAGCTCATGCTCAGCAATCAGGATGGTCACACTGGCACCGTGAGGATCATAATCCTGACGGGAGATATTCAGCACGTGAGCACCAATAATATTGGTCACATCCTTCAGAATCTGCGTCAAACGCTCGGCGTTATAAAGTTCATCGATATAATCGATGTACTCTTCACGTTGCTGTTCTGTTTTGGCATAACAGATATCGTAAATATTAAAACTCAGGGAGCTGGTTAGGTTGTTAAAGCCATGAAGCCTGATTTTATCCTTCACGCCCGACACCTCGCGCACACAAATTCGAAAAAACCTACTAACCTTAGGGGTTAGTCCCATGATAAAGGCGCGTATTATGCCTATATTTAACGCCTAATGCACACCAAAAATGAGCGCAATTTACGCATGTCTGATGCGACAGTTTTGCGCTACTTTCTTCCGCTTAGCAAGGATGATTTTACAGCGCGATAATTTCATAATCGTGGCTGATTTCTACTCCGCCTGCCGCAAGCATGATAGATGCGGAACAGTACTTCTCTGCGGACATTTCAACGGCGCGTTTAACCTGACTTTCTTTTAGATTACGGCCGGTAATCACAAAGTGTAGATGAATCTTAGTGAATACTGCAGGTACGGAATCCGCACGCTCAGCTTCCACTTCGGCTTTACAATCCACTACATCCTGACGGGACTTCTGCAAAATGGTCAGTACATCAAAGGAGCTGCAGGAGCCCAGACCCATCAGCAGCAGTTCCATCGGGCGAGGACCGGTATTGCGTCCACCATTGTCAGGTGCACCATCCACAATAATGGCATGACCGGAACCGGATTCTGCTACAAACTGTACGCCGTCTGTCCATTTAACAGTGCTTTTCATCGATTTATTGACTCCAGGTTGGGAATTAAAATATCCAAGCGTTTACAATACAGGCAAGAAATATGGACGATCTCCCTTTGACCTGCAAGCTTTAAGCAGAGAAATAGGTCATATGGTGCATTGGGGACGGAAAAGGAATAGGTGACAATGGCGCTTTTCTGTGTAAATGTGTTCAACTTCAAGTAAGTTCTTACTTCTGGATTTAAAGGTATAGATAGGTATGTTACCCGTTCAAAAAAGGGAGATTCCTGGCTTAGAGGGGTTTTTAGCGCTCAGTCACCGCAGAAAATTTCCTAAGCGTTCAACTGTGATCAGTGCCGGAGCAGAGAGTAACTCTATTCTTTATCTGGTCAAAGGTTCGGTCACTGTGTCTATTGAAGATGAAGATGGACATGAGATGGTGATCGCTTACCTTAATGAAGGCTCTTTCTTTGGTGAAATGGGTTTGTTTGATGAAGAGTCTCGTAGCGCTTGGGTTAAAGCCAAGACAGAGTGTGAAGTGGCTGAAGTGAGTTGTACGCGTTTCAAAGAGCTGATTGAAATGGATACTCGTCTGATGTACGCCCTGGGTAAGCAACTTTCTGAGCGTTTGCGTAAGACTACGATTAAGGTAGGCGACCTGGCATTTATGGATGTGACGGGGCGTGTTGCACGAACTCTGTTGGAGCTGTGTCAGGAACCGGATGCAATGACTCATCCTGACGGCATGCAGATTAAAGTGACGCGTCAAGAGATTGCCCGGATTGTAGGCTGTTCCCGTGAAATGGTAGGCCGTGTACTGAAGGATCTGGAAGAACAAGGCTTGGTAACCGCCTCTGGTAAAACCATGGTGGTTTACGGTACTCGTTAGATCTTAGCTATATATAGGCAGAGATAAGTAAGGTATACAAAGAGCCGCATAGTGCGGCTTTTCTTTTTAATCGGGTATGACCGCCTCTTAAGCTCATTGATTTGAGGTCATGTTTACCCTCATTCATTCTCGAGTGGTAGCTTCTGAACTTTCAGTAGCTCAGTATAATTCTCTGCAGGTACCGGTCGACTGAAATAGTAGCCCTGGAACTGTTTACAGCCCAGCTGTAGCAGCTGCTCCATAACCTCAGCATCTTCCACGCCCTCAGCAATGGTGTCCATCTGGAGATGAGTCGCCATAGCGATAACCGTTTTTGTAATTGCTCTGTCGTTGCTATCGGTCAGGAGGTCGACCACGAAAGATTTATCAATCTTCAGTTGATCAATCGGCATACGTTTCAGGTATTTTAATGATGAGTAACCGGTACCAAAGTCATCAATGGAAAGTGCAATACCCATTCCGCGAATGACTTCCATTTTAGCAATGGTGTTGTCCAAATTACTGATCAGAACACTTTCTGTCAGCTCAAGCTCAAGTTGATTTGGGTCAATACCGGTTGATTGCACAACATCGGTAAGCTGTTCGATAAAACTGCTATGTTCAAATTGGCGGGCACTGATATTAATAGCCAGACGGAAGTTATCAGGACACAGTTTGGACTTTTGCCATTTGGCGAGCTGGCTGCAGGCGTTATGCATTACCCATTTACCGATGGGCAATATCAGGCCGGTCTCTTCTGCCAGTGGGATAAACTGATCGGGTGGAATAAATCCTTGTTCCGGATGCTGCCAGCGTAGCAGTGCCTCAGCGCCAATAATCTGGAAATTATGATCTACCTGCGGCTGATAATGCAGGTAAAGTTCATTATTCTGCATCGATGTATGCAACGCTTTTTCCATCTCTAGATGTTGATCGGCCAGCAGTTGCATACTTGGACGATAGAAGTGAAAGGTATTGCGGCCACCGGATTTAGCCCTGTACAAGGCTGTATCCGCTTGCTTTAGAATACTTTTAGCATCCAGATTGGAATCAGGGAACAGACGAATACCGATACTGGCAGAAATATGCAGAGCATGTTCACCGACATGAATTGGTTCGGCCAGGCTTTCTAATATACGTGTGGTAATGCGACGGGCATTCAGTGCGGCTGGTTCCATACGGGCAGCCAGTTCAGGTAAAATGACCACGAACTCATCACCTCCCAAACGGGCTACTGTATCCTCTTCGCGCATCATCTCTTTTAAGCGATCCGCAATCTCAATCAGCAGCTCATCACCCACATCATGTCCAAGGGAATCATTGATATTTTTAAAGCGATCCAGGTCCATAAACAGTAATGCACTATGCTGCTCGTGACGGGCACTTTGTGCCAGCACTTGATTCAGACGATCCAGAAACAGGCTGCGGTTTGGCAGGCCCGTTAGGGAATCGTAATAGGCCAGGTGATGAATTTTGGCTTCATGGGATTTTCTCAGAGAAATATCCCGGGCCAATGCCAGAATGTAATGACTGCCACCTAACTCGATATGACGGGCTTTTACCTCCACTGGAATCTGAGAGCCCCGCTTACTGATCATCAGTCCCTCGATGGATACATCTTGTTTTTGCAGTAGCTGGGTTTTGATATTCAGAAATGAGTTTTCCCGATCCTGATCCAGAAACAGTTCATGGAAGCTCATTCCGATTAGTTCTTTTTTATCGTATTCCAGGGCGTTGAAGGCCTGATAGTTAGCATTGAAGATAGAGAAATCTTCCTTAAAAATCAGCAAGATATCGCCAATGCTGTTCATCACGTCACGATTAAACTGTTCGCTGCCACGCAGGGCTTTTTCTGCCTGATTGCGGGACGCCCACAATTCATTAAAACTATCAACCAGAAAGCCCAGCTCATCATCTTTGTGATTATACAGATTGGGTAGCTGTTGATCGCCGGTATGGTCTTCCCGCAGTTTATTTAAGCCAGTCGATAGTTGAGTCAGAGGACGGCTGATCAGGACATGGAACACATAGAGAAGGCAAATGGCCAATAACAGATTACGCAGGAAACCTGTGCCGATAATTACGGTCGCACGATCAATAATATCAATAGCGACTGCTTCAGGATCGGTTTCTACGATAAGTGTACCCACAGGGTGTTGCTCGTAGACTGTGGTCAGAGGGATTGCAAAGGATTGGCGCTGCTCTTGAATAAAGAAGCTCAGGCTATCACTGCCCTCTTTTACCAGGCGGTCGGAAGAGGCCAGAATGGTATTGTCGTCCAGACGAATCTCGGCATAGAGGATATAGGTGTGATTAATTAAGCCACCCACGACACGTTGTGCCAGATCTTTATCAATATTATAGGCGGCTTGTACCGCAGACTCTTCGACGAGATGGATGACCTGTTCCACCTTGTCATTCATACTGATACGGCTGTGCTGGATATCCAATGAGATCTGGATACCACTGAATAACAGGCCTAACGCGACAGCAACCAGTACGCTTGCTTTAGCCTGTTTAAAAGAAATTCGATTGCGTAGCGCAGACTTTTTCAAGGCTCAATCCATTAAAAATCGGTCTGTTGTTTTCAGAATAAACACTCCACTTTGCATTTAATGGTCTTCAGCCATTTGTTGCAAGTGCTTTCCTTATCTTTTGCCTTTTTATCGTAATCTGGACAAAAGTGCTGGAATTTTTTCTGACTCGCGATAAAAGGATACAACGGCTTTTGTCAGCCATATCACTTTTGTTATGTTATCGTTTCAATTGTGTAGTTTAAGTGTAGTGGCAATAGTAACAAGGGTGCTGATGCTCATTCATATTACACCCTGCCTTGATAGCGTTGGGGGTGAAGCTTTCAGCATTTAAGGTGAATGTTTTTGATTTCCCCTAATATAACACCAAAATGGTCAGCCGCGAACGGTTGAAAGGGCGCTGTAGGGTTTGTTATAGAGTGTGGCAGTATTGGGTCATATGTTGTCGTGGTAATATGGCCTGCACTAGAGGCGAAGCCACATTACCCGTTGATTTTTTAAGTAGCTAATGTCTGGAGTGACTACTCAATAAACAGTTCTGCCAGCTTTTCACCGGGGTCGTCGGCACGCATAAAGGCTTCTCCAACGAGGAAGCTGTTTACTTCATGCTGGCGCATTGCTTCTACATCATCCCGATTCAGGATGCCACTTTCGGTGACTATGATGCGATCTTCAGGGATCTGCTCCAGCAGATCAAAAGTGGTTTGCAGGCTCACTTCAAAGGTGTGGAGGTTTCGATTGTTAATGCCAATCATACGGTTTGGCAGCTTCAGTGCACGGTGTAGCTCGGCTTCATCATGCACTTCGATCAGTACATCCATATCCAGCTCATGAGCCAGGAGATTCAGCTCCAGCATCACATCATCTTCCAGGCAGGCGGCAATCAGCAGAATGCAGTCGGCACCGATGGCGCGTGCTTCATACACCTGATAAGGATCAACAATAAAGTCCTTGCGGATCACAGGCAGATCACATGCCCCACGGGCTTGTTTCAGATACTCTTCATGGCCCTGGAAAAAATCACGGTCAGTCAGTACAGACAGGCAGCTGGCCCCGCCTTCCTGATAGCTGATGGCTATCTCTGCGGGATCAAAGTGTTCACGCAGAACACCTTTGCTGGGTGAGGCTTTTTTTATTTCAGCAATGACAGCAGAGCGACCTTCACGCAGACTGCGAGCCAGAGCATCAGCAAAGCCTCTGGGAGTATCTTTATTGGCCAGCGCCTGATCGCGTACCATCTCCAGAGATACGGTTTGCTTACGCTCTTTGATCTCTTCCCATTTGCGGTCGACAATTTTTTTTAGAATGGTGGGTGTGTTCACAAACAGCTCCTAGGCAAAAACATCAGTAAAACTGGACAGTTCTTTCATCTTCTCACCGGCCAGTCCAGTGCCGATGGCATCCTGGGCCATTTCGACCCCTTCTTTAATACTACTGGCAATATCGGCGGCATAGAGAGCGGCACCGGCATTTAGCGCGATAATATCTGCCGCTTTTTGAGACTCAGGGGTGCTCTGTTTGCCCAGTGCATCCTTGATTAGCGCAAGGGATTGTTCTGCTCCCTGAATATCCAAACCGACCAGGCTCTGGCTTTCCAGGCCGACATCTTCCGGGTGGATATCGTATTCTTTAATCTCTCCATCTTTCAGTTCAGCAACATGGGTACTGGTCGCCAAACTGAACTCATCCAGGCCGTCTTTGGCATGAACAACCAGCACATGTTTGCTACCAAGATTACGGAGCACTTCGGCTAAAGGGCGGCACAGGGTTTGGGCAAAGACACCAATGACCTGGTGCTTGACTCCCGCTGGGTTGGTTAGAGGGCCCAGCATATTAAACAGGGTGCGCATACCCAGCTCTTTACGTGGGCCGATAGCATGCTTCATAGCGTTATGATGCATAGGTGCAAACATAAAGCCGACACCCACTTCGCTGATGCAGCGACCAATCTGTTCTGGGTTCAGCTCAAGGTTGATACCAGCGGCTTCCAGTAAGTCAGCACTGCCACTGGTTGAGGATACCGAACGGTTTCCGTGTTTAGCGACCTTTCCACCCGCTGCGGCGATGACAAAGGAGCCTGCGGTAGACACATTGAACAGGTTGGAGCCGTCACCACCTGTTCCGCAGGTATCGACAGCATTTTCCAGATCAATGGTCACCGGCGTGGCTAGTTCACGCATGACCTCAACGGCGGCTGTAATTTCATCAATGGATTCGCTTTTCATGCGTAATGCCACCAGAAATGCACCAATCTGAGCATCTGTGCATTGGCCGGTCATGATTTGACGCATTACACCGTGCATTTCTTCCCGGCTTAAATCCAGTCGTTCAACAACCTTATTCAGGGCCTGCTGAATATTCATTCCTGTGTCCTCTGCTAACTACTGAACTGCTCTGTGACAGTTTGTTTTGGAATGCCTGGCATTCCCCTCTGTTCTTGTTTGCATCTAGGGCAGTGCCAATCACGATTGGCCTGGGATGCTGAGTACCCTGGCGCATGTTGCCAGTACTATAAATGACGTTGTAAGAAATTGTTTAACATATCATGGCCGTGCTGGGTGAGTATTGATTCAGGGTGGAACTGTACGCCTTCAATGGGCAGTGTCTTATGTTTTAAGCCCATAATTTCATCCAGCTCACCGTCGTGTGTTTCAGTCCAGGCGGTGACTTCAAGGCAGTCCGGCAGTGTTTGCTGTTTGACGACCAGTGAGTGATAGCGGGTAGCCGTAAATGGCAGCGTTAGCCCCTGAAACACACCTTGATGGTTATGGTAGACAGGTGAGGTTTTACCGTGCATGACCTCTTTGGCACGAATGATATCACCGCCAAACGCCTGGGCAATGCTCTGGTGCCCGAGGCATATGCCCAGAATAGGAATCCGTCCTGCAAAGTACTCAATAGCCGCCAGAGAGATACCCGCTTCATTGGGAGTACATGGGCCGGGAGAGATCACCAGCTGCTTGGGCTGTAGTGCTTCAATCTGTTCCAGTGTGATCTCATCGTTTCGATAGACCTGAACATCGGCACCCAGTTCCAGTAAATAATGTACGACGTTAAAGGTAAAAGAGTCGTAATTGTCGATCATCAATAACATAAGTGATGTAACTTTTTGATTGATAAGAGGTTATGTCTACGGCGGTTATTGTTTACCCACGTTTTACCCACTTAGGCCCGCCTTTAAACCAGCTCGTCCAAAGAATCCACGACCAGATCTGGATCGCATTCCTGTACCGGTTTACCGTGGTCATAACCATAAGTCACCGCGATGGTTTTAAACCCTGCATTTTTACCGGCGTTGATATCCGTAATGGAGTCGCCAATCATCACGCCATGCTGTGCAGCGATATTCAGTTGTTCACAAGCGTGCAGCAGCGGCAGACCGGATGGCTTTTTCTCACTTAAAGAGTCACCGCCCAGGACAAGATCAAAATAGTGTTCCAGATTCAGCTCCTGCAGAATCTCAGGTACAAACTGATAGGGTTTATTGGTGATCAGAACCATCGGTATTTGTTTGGCTTTGGCGGTATCCAGCAAAGCAAAGATACCGTCGTAACACACCGTCTTTTCACCTTTACAGGCCTGATAGTGTTTTAGAAACAGAGTATGAGCTTGCTGAAGGGTCTCATCTTCATCAGCAATCTGCTGATCACCAGAGATGTTATTCGTCAGTGCACGCTTTACCAGTGCCAGAGAGCCATTCCCCACCCATTGACGTACCGAGGCTTCACCGGCTTCTGCCCGTTGCAGATCCAGTAGCATCTTATCCACAGCGCTGGCCAGGTCAGGTACCGAGTCGATTAAGGTTCCATCCAGGTCAAAGGCCAGCAGTTGGGCGTTTTCAATCAGTGGGTGTAACGCAGTATTCAAGGTGATGCCCTCTTATCTCGGTTTACGTACCTGTTTGGTCTGAGTAGCCCAAAAACAACAAACCGGATCAGGCAAGTGATCCGGTTTGCTGGTTGAGCTTGATGGTAGCATTGTACTAGTACGTTGATACAGTATTTTTTACCGAGACTATGGTTTTACCTGTGCCAGCTCGGCACGCATGGCATCAATGGTTGTCTTGTAATCATCGGTATTAAAGATGGCGGAACCGGCAACAAAAGTATCTGCACCCGCTTCAGCGATCTCGCGGATGTTCTGAATACCCACACCACCGTCGATCTCCAGGCGGATATCCAGGCCACTATCATCGATGATCTTGCGTGCCTGACGCAGTTTATCCAGCGTGCCTGGGATAAACTTCTGTCCACCAAAGCCAGGATTTACAGACATCAGCAGTACCATGTCTACTTTGTCCAATACGTAGTCCAGATAGTGCAGCGGTGTCGCCGGGTTAAATACCAGGCCAGACTTGCAGCCTCCGTCGCGAATAATCTGTAGAGAACGATCAATATGATCAGACGCTTCCGGGTGGAAGGTGATCCAGCTGGCACCGGCATCAATAAAATCACCAATCATACGATCAACCGGAGACACCATCAGGTGGACATCAATCGGTGCGGTTACACCGTGATTACGCAGCGCCTTACAGACCATAGGGCCAATGGTCAGATTAGGAACATAGTGATTGTCCATCACATCAAAGTGCACAATATCGGCTCCGGCCTGCAGTACGTTGTCAACTTCTTCACCCAGACGGGCAAAGTCGGCAGATAGAATGGATGGTGCAATTTTAAAATCTGACATCAGACTCTCTCATCAATTTGTGATCGCAGTGGTCTCTACCCGAGAGGGATAAGTACAATGACCGAACTGGCATCGATACCCAGATAAAAAGTGTGGCAGAGGGTGGCACTTTTCGTAGAAACTTCGGGTTCAGGTGACGGCATTTTACCCAATGCCTGCAGTAACGCCTAGTCAGTTCTGAGCAAAAAACGGATAAGGCCAAGAGTTTCAACGCGGCTCTGTATGACATGTTGCGCATTGAAAAATACTTGAGAGTACAAGGATGGGTGGCAATCAGGTTTAGTCGCCAGCTATGACGATGTATATTGACTAGAGAAGTTTGGTTGTCATTGCAATCAGGCTATGCTGTCTGACACTGTTTCTTGATGAGGGCAAGTGGAGTCTGGTCAGATTCACCTTGGCCGGGTTTGTTGTGCAATAAATCATATGGAAGAGAGAGATGAAACGACTGACGTCCATGGTGAAATGTTTTTCTCGCGCTTGCTTTTACCGGCGTGCCGGGATACTGGTCATGCTTTACATGCTCCCCTTGTCCGGTTACGGGCAAACCCCTATTGGCAAAATTTTATTTGTACATGGCGATGCCGTTGTTATCAGTGAAGATGGCATTTCAAGAAAAGCACAAAAAGGCCATGACGTATTTCTGCGTGATCTTGTCGTGACAGAAAAGGCTGCCAGTGTACAGATTCAAATGCAGGATAAAAGTTATTTTGCTGTCCGGCCTGATAGTTCTGTGCGTTTGGCCAGATTTTCTTTTAACGGCCAGTCTAAGAACAACCAGGTAGAGACCAAAGTATTTAAAGGCGGTTTACGCTCTATAACAGGGTTGATTGGACAAAGAAATAAAAAACAGTTTGCGATCAGGACGCCCGTTGCAACCATCGGTATTCGTGGTACGGATTTAGTGGTGTTTCATGTCGCGGATAAGATCGAAGAGATGGAAAATAGTCCTCAGGGCAGTTATCTGTTGATTCAAGAGGGCAGCGGTGCACTGGAAAATGAATCGGGTACCCAGGTTCTCAAGCCCAACGAGGTGGCCTACGCTTCCAGCGCTGAGGATGTTCCCAAACCCTTAGAAGATCTGCCCGATATTTTTAAACAGCCCTCGTTTGAGGAAAGCCTGATTGGTATTAATTCCAATCGTTTCACTTTTTCTGGCCAGTTCTATATCACCGGTGGCCGGAGCGATCAGCTGATTCCTGTTGCCTGGGACGATCAGGAGGGTATCCGTATGATTCCTCTGTTCTATCATAATGCGCGTTATCAAGGCCTGGCGTGCTCAGGTTCGAGCTTCAAAAGTCATTTTAAGCATCTGAATGCGGATGTCCGGATGAATTATCATCTTTCAGGTTACTCTTATCTGTTTGCTGAGCTATCCGCACTTAGGCAGTATGTTTCACCGGATAATGAGGGTGATGCCAACCTGGGGCGCTTAGCGGGTAACCGACTGAGTGTCGGTGGATATTATGGTGTATCTCCTGAGGCCAAGGCCTGGGTACAGCTGGACTATGTGATTGCAAACAGTGATAAGGCCGACACTGGCACAGAGGCCATTCTGGCGCTTGAAGAATACCAAATTAGCCAGCTACAGGCGGGGGCAGATATTAAACTCAATGAACAAATCGCATTTTCGGGGCAATTCACCCGGGCGGAAGTTGATTGGGAGTTCATGCCCTTCACCCCTAAGTTGCAGCTCGATAATGCCTATCGTAGCAACAGCCTGGAGCTAGGGGCTCGCATCAGCGCTCAATCAGTACCGGTTAAACTCTATACCGGTTTAATCGCAAGTCACGTTCACTATGATGAATCCGGTGACCTAGGTGAAAAGGTACGCGGCTATGGTGGCCGGGGGCGTTTGGATTTCAGGCCCGTTAGTCCTGTAAATCTTTCTATGGATCTTTTGCTTATGAGACTTTCTCCCCGTTTTAATGATGAGAGTGATAGCGGAACAATGGAATATAGTGACAGGCTTCGTCAATTAACTCTGGGGGTTCAGTTGGATTTGAACACCAATGTACAGCTATCCGGTAGTGTGAGTCATCGACAGCTGGAACTGGAGCCTAGATCGACATTTAGCGGTGACTTAGATGCCTATAGTGGGCAGATTGGTGTGAAAGTTATGTTCTAGAGATTAGGGCTGGGGCCACTTAAACAGTGGCTCCAGCCCTGATCGGCAGGATCAATACCGGAGGCTTATTGAGATAAGCCCAGAGCCTTGACCGTTTCGATGTTGATATAAGGATCTGAAGGCAGGTTATGATCGGCCTGGAACTGATGCACCGCTTTCATGGTCTTTTCTCCGACAATACCGTCAATGGGGCCAGGTGAATAACCTTGATTGAGTAAGCGTGTTTGTATGCTTCTGATTGTTGATGTATCCATATTGCTTTCGCATAAAATGGCTCGCCATTCCATGTAACCAGGCTGGTCGATTTTGCTTAAGGTGATCTCATTATACTCGGCAGGGATGACGTGTCTGACCTGTTTTGCCGGTTCCAGCAATTTTTGCACCTGGATCGTCTGATATTCGGCTGGTTGTTTGACCGTCTCGGTTCGGGCGGGAGCGACAAGTACTTGCTTATCTAGTGTCTGATAAACAGCTGGGGTCTCAACGAGACAGATCTGATTGCCTGTACGGGTTTTTTTAGGTAATTGTTGGTTATTTATCTCATGCCAGGTAAAGGAGGTATCTTCCATCTTGGTTCGGGTAGTAACCTCCTGATATTGAGCAGCAACAGGTTGCTGATGTTGACTCGCGGGTGTCACCAGGGTTCTGACGCGCACTGTCTCATATTCAGCGGGAATCGCTATGGTTTTAACCGTTGCAGGTGTTTTGAGTATCTGCTTGCTCACGGTTTTATATTGGGCGGGCACATCCTTTTTGCACAGTCCTTCGGCACTATGAGCCGATAAGGTGCCAGCACAGGGCTCCCAGGTCACATGAGCCGGAATATCCAGTAGCTGCACCTCGACCGTTTCATACCGAGCCGGTATCTCTTCCAGTCGGGTGCTGGCCGCTTTGACTAACACCTTTTTTTCGACCCAACTAAACTTGGGCTCAGTACTGGTGAATAGCGTCGATGCCTCTTTAACAAGAATCTCTTCTTTCTGCTCATTATACCAGGCTGGGTGATAGTGCTCATGAAAGCACATGCCAGGTTTGGCGTTATCCAATTGAATACCGTGGGCCTGAGCCTTATCCAGCAGATATTTCTCCGCGGGTGGACTTTTAGGGTCGAGGCTGACCCGCCATTCAAGGCTGGCAGGGGTAATCAGCACTCGTTCCTGTACTGTTTTATACTGAGCAGGAATTGGGATGATTTTGTTACTGGCCGATTTGATCATGACCTGTTCAGTGTTGAGCTGAAACTTTGCCGGTACTGTTTCGATGTATTCGCTGCTTTCTTTAGTCAGAATTGATTTTGAATACTGTTGGTAGGTGGTTTCCACCCAGACGCGAGCAAAGCATTGCCCAGGTTTTGCACTGGTCAGGGTTGCCGGTAATGGTGGTGGTTGTGTCGTTTTTTGGATTTCCAGTGCGTGCTCTTTTTCTTTGGGTTGTGACCCTTTTATCGCTAAGGCCTTTTCCTGTTCTGCCAAGACTTGCTCTTTCTGCTGTAGCCGGTCAAGGTCCGTTTGTGAGGCAGGTTTTATCTGCTGGTTACTACAGCCAGCGGTAATGACCGCCGCGCTTAATAGGCTTAATACCTGTGCTATTGGTTTTTCCATCATAATCCACTTCAGCTTTAGGCGCTCTTGCTTGTGAGAATAAGGCTAACAGTATCAAACTGATTGCCCGCATCTGGAAATAATAGACGTTCACGAGGGAATAGAGGAGTCATCTAATGTCATTTTTCTGGAACCTTTTCACGTTTTGTCTGTTTGTTGGGGGATTACCTGTGTCTGGTGGTTCTTTATCGGTGTCGAGTTATTTATACTCAGGGACTTGGATATCAAATGTAGTGTTCTGATATCACACAAAGCGTAGTGCAGAGACAGCGATAGGGGATACAGGGTGATCATTCACGGCGATGGATTTACCGGCAATGAGGGCGTGACCAAACGTATAGTGCGTTGGCTATTGGTGTTGACGTTATCGCTATTTACATTCTCGCCAGCCTGGGCAGCAAATGATGAGGAAGTGCCTGAAGACGGTGAAGAGCTGACTGAAGAGCAGACTAAGCCAAAAGAGCCTCCTAAGCCTCACGTCAATGTTGATGCTGATGAAACCCGCGATTACTTCCTGGAACGTCAGGCTAATCCCAAAGAGATTATTAAACTACAGGCCCTGGATGAAGAAGCCCTTAGCCTATTTCTACCTGAGAATAGTGCGGTTGCTCAAGGTGCTATTCTGCTGTTGCATGAAGAAGATGCTCACCCTGACTGGCCAACGGTAATTAATCCTCTGCGTATTCTGATGCCGGATTATGGCTGGGCTACACTGTCTTTGGCTTTACCAAGCCCAGGTCCGGCGAAGCAGCCTGATCGCACACTCCCGGCTATTGAGGTTTTTGCTCAGATGCCCAAGAAAGAAGGCGAAGAAGAGGGAGAAGAAGGTGTTGCTGAAGAGGGGACTGGAGATGAAGAAGGTATCGAAGGAGAGGGTCCTGTAGAGGAAAAGGCTGGTGATGATGAAGAGGGCGATGAGCTGGGTGGTGAAGATGAAGCTCCACCTGCGCCGGCACCAGAACCGGAAAAACCAAAAGCACCGATTGACCTGCGTGTGAATGCCCGTATTGAAGCAGCTTTAGCTCAGCTGGGCTCGATGAACTATGAGCGTATTGTGCTGGTGGGGCATGGTACAGGTGCTGCCTGGATTCTGGGTTATTTGAAAGAAAGCCCGTTACCACCGGAACAAGCTCTGGTATTGGTGCAGCCACGCTTGCCTTACTATGATATTGCGGTGGACATTCCCAGTTTGTTAGGTGAACAGCAGCGTCCGATTTTGGATCTGTATTTTGCAGATACCAACCAAGCTAAGAGAATGGCCAAAGACCGTGCAAATTATGCCCGTCGATCAGGCAATCCGGATTACCGTCAAAGTCGTATATCGGGTAGCTCAGTGAATAGTCAGACCGATGCCCGTGGTCGTCGTATCGCACAAACGATTCGTGGCTGGCTGGCTTCCCGTATTTCCAGTGATCCAGAGCGTGAGGCGGAAGACCCCTACCTGAAAGGTGGGGAAGACAGTCTTTACATTTACCCAGGTGCACGCTCAGTGGAAACCTTTGAGGAAAATACTGAAAACGGGCAGCGTTCAGGCCGGACTATGATGTAAGGTTTTACAACGAGTCAGAAAATGAAAGCCCCATCACTTTATGTCAGGTATGTCAGGTGATGGGGCTTTTGGTGTTTGACATATATGCGTATAAAGTCAATTAGCCCAAATGTTGTGCCAGTGTTTCCAATCTCTCAGGTGTGCCCACATCCAGCCAATATCCTTGATAGTGTTCTCCACTGACTTTGTTTTCTGTCGCGGCTTGTCTTAATAAAGGTGCTAGTGGAATAGGAGTGGGTTGATTCATAGGGATCAGCTTAGGATCAATCAGACTAATACCGCTAAAGGTATACTGGTTTTCTGCTCTGTTTTGGACCTGGTGATTCAGCAAGCCAAAATCACCATTGGGATTATGTTCTGGGTTGTTGACCAATACTAAATGGGCTAATTGATCTTGAGCCAGTTTAAGCCGCCTGTCTTGAACCAGTTGGCTCAAATCAAAATCACACCATACATCGCCGTTGACCAGCAGAATGGCTTCATCGGCAGAGAGTTTGCCTGAACGCAGGGCTTGCTGCAGACCGCCTGCGGTTTCCAGCGGTTCAGGCTCATAAGATAAGCGGATCTCTGCAGGCCATTGTTTACTGACGATAAAGTCTTCAATTTGTTGGGCCAGATAGCTGGTATTAATCACGATGTGTTGGATACCGGCTTTAAACAGACGCTCCAGCTGATGCTCCAGCAGAGGTTTTCCTGCAACCTTTAACATGGGTTTTGGTGTGTGGTCCGTTAAAGGGCGCATGCGGGTGCCAAGACCCGCTGCCAGTATCATCGCTTGCATTATACCGGGACCTCTTGCTGAAACTGTTTTTCCTCTAAGGCTGGCTGAATACGGCTTTGCAGCCAATGGGTAAACTCTTCCAGTTGAGGGTAAGGTTTACAGTCTTCCAGCAAGTGGTCAAAAGTACGTGGAATATCTGCCAGATAACCGGATTTACCATCACGCAGCCACAGGCGGGCAAAGATACCGACTATTTTTAGATGGCGCTGAGCTCCTATCATATCGAAGTCTTCAACAAACTGTTTCTGTCTATAACCCGTCGGCATTTGTCCTTTTTGTTCCAGTTGGCACCAGAAGTGGTTTTGCCAGTGATGGACCTGATCTTTCGGCCATGTGATATAAGCATCTCTTAGCAGAGAGAGCAGATCATAGGTAATGGGGCCGTAAACAGCATCCTGAAAATCGATAATGCCGATATTGTGTTTGCCTTCGGGTGTCAGCATGAGGTTTCGGGAATGATAGTCTCTATGCACGGTGACTTTTGGCTGTGCCTGCGCATGTTCACTGAGGTAAGCGAAGGTGTTGTCGATCAGTTGATGATCCGTTTCTGTCAGCTCCAGAGCTAACCATTTTTGGCAGAACCATTCCCGGAACAGTTCCATCTCACGCATCAATAGAGCATTGTCGTAATGGGGGAGGTGCTGTCCCTGTGTTGTCTGAATCTGCAGGAGAGCGTCAATGGCATCCTGATAGAGCGGATTAGCCTGTTGGGCTCCTTGTTCCAGTAGAGGGAGCAGTTGCTGATCACCAAAATCTTCCAATAGCAGGAAGCCCTGTTTCAGGTCCTGAGCAAAAATCTCCGGCACAGCAACACCCTGCTGGAACCATTCTTTGGCAATAGAGACAAAAGGTGTGCAGTCTTCTTCCGGTGGTGGCGCATCCATCACAATGCGCGGACCTTGCTCGGTCTCCAAGCGATAATAACGACGGAAGCTGGCATCACCTGCTACTGACGTAAGCTGTGGATTGGTGTCGCCTGTCTGCTGGTTAAGCCACTGACACAATTGCTGATAACGGGGGTTCATAGCTACTCCTTACTTATGCGGTTATTATTGCAAAAGCTTTCCGGGCTGCCCATAGCTATCTGGCGACTGACAGAGTGGTTTTTAAAGAGACGGGAAGAGACAGGGTGATCAGAGTAATAACCTATGCTGGTTGAAATAAACTCAATAGATCAATTTAGCATGCTATTTGTTGTGAACTCCTTGTGTTGAGTCGTTATAATGGCGCGCTATTGTCGACGAAATAAGCACCTAGACAAGTGTGTTCTTCCATAGTATCAACCCTGTTTTTATTGCCAGATTTTCCGGTAGCAGGCTGAGAGGGAAAGGATTCAGTTGTTTGGAGCTGTAGTGCACTATTAAGGATTAAGTTTGAAACGGCCTGTGATACCTACTAATGCCCTCGTGAGCAGAAAATCGATCGGCAGTAAAAAGGCGTTAGCCATTGCCTTGGCCTCGGGGTTTTCTTTATCTGCTGCTTTTTTTTCAGTCGGGTCTGCCTGGGCTCAGCTTCTTCCAGAAGAAGATGAGAAATCCTGGGCTTCAGAGCAGTCCGATGCGGTTTCTGCTAAATCGATAGTGATTACCGAACCTGCGGCATCTGATTCAGATCTTGATCTGAATTCGGATCTCTTAGGTTGGATTAAGACCGGCAGTGATCGCAATCAGGGGATTTGTGGCGGTTATTATCTGCATCAGACTATGGTGCTGCCTGAGAATCAGGAGAGCATGGAGGTCACGGCTGATCAAGCGGAGTATCAGTCTGATGGCTCCGTGCTGTTAACCGGTGATGTGAGGGTGCGTTCTCAGCAAATGATGATGAGCACGGAAGAGGCATCAATCAATAAAGCGCGTACTTCTATTGAGACTCAGGGGACATTACGTTTAGTACAGCCTCAAGGTTTACTCGTAGGTAGTCGGGGACGTTTTAATCAAGATAGTGAGCAGTTTGAAGTGCATAACGCTCAGTATGTGCTGTATGAAAATAACTTCCGTGGTGCTGCAGAGCGTGTTCGTCACAATGAGAATCGGGTGTTAGAGGTGACCAATGGCAGCTATACCTCTTGTCCGCCTAATGACAATAGCTGGCAGTTGATTGGTCAGGATATTGAGTTGGACCATGACAGTGGTTTTGGTACAGCGAAACATGCCCGTCTTGAGCTGGGTGACGTGCCTGTTTTCTATTGGCCCTACTTTAAGTTTCCGATTGATGACCGTCGTCATACCGGCCTGTTGCCTCCTTCCGCATCCATTGACAGTAAGGGGGTTGAAGAGTTTAGCCAACCAATCTATCTGAACCTGGCTCCTAACTATGATGCCACGTTAACGCCGCATTGGTACCGGGAGCGTGGTCTACAGATGAATACAGAGTTCCGTTATCTTCTGCAGGAAAAGCATTCTGGTACGCTGCATTATAACTTTTTGGACTCAGATCCTGATTTTAATGATGAAAACCGTTACTTCTACTCCGCTGAGTCGGCGGGCTATATTCGCAATAACTGGGTTTATCGTTTGGACTACAGCAAGGCCTCGGATGATTACTATTTCCGGTCATTTGAGTCTGGTTTTGACGGCTCGAACATCGAAAAGCTGAATCAGCTTATTGAAACCCGTTATCACCAAGGTGCATGGACCTTCCGTGGAGCACTTGAAGGTTTTCAGGAGCTTGACCCCAATCTTACGGATGCAGAGCGGGAATATTACAAGCTGCCGCAGCTAGAAGCCAATGCCCGGTATTCGGATGGTAACGGTCTGACATGGGGGGCTAATAATCAGACTGCGCGTTTTTATCGTAGTATTGATGATGGCAGCGGAATTGCAGGTGATGTTGACAGCAACGGAGTGATCACCTGGAGCAGCGATATGTCTGCTCAACGGACCCATCTGGAGCCTTATGTTGGATATCGCAATGATCAGGTATGGGGGTTCTGGGCCGCTAATGCGCGTTTAGGTGTGTCCCATTATCAGTTAACTGACCAACCCGATGGTGTTGCTGATAGCCATAGCCGGATAGTACCTACAGTGTCTATGGACTCAGGGTTGATTTTTGAGCGCGAGATGGCTGCGTTTGACCAAACGTACACGCAAACCCTGGAACCGCGGCTGTTCTGGGTTTACTCCCCTGAAGAAGATCAGACTGATATTCCCGTATTTGATACCAGCGAATATCTTTTTGATGCTAACCAGTTGTTCCGTGATACTCGCTTCAGTGGCGTTGATAGGCAAGGAGATCTGCATAAGATCAGTCTGGGGTTAACCAGTCGTTTTCTTGATCAGCAGGGGCGTGAAAAGGTTAAGCTGATGGTTGGTCAGGCATTTTATCCTGAGGAACGCAGCGTAAATATGGACAGTGATCCTACTGTTGCACAAGGTTCTCAATACAGGCGTAGTGTCTCGCCTTTGATTGCTGAGGTGAATTATAACCCTTATCCTTGGGCTTCTCTTTCGGCATCAGGGCAGTGGAATACTCACGAACGCGGTTTCTTTTTAGAAAAGCGGGAGACGAAATTCAGGGCGCAGCATCCATCAGGGCTCTCTGTTTTATTGCGTCATACTAAGAGCTATACCGATTGTGCCATCAATGGCGGTTGTGCCGCAGGTATTAGCGAACCCTACGATGAAACGGCGGACTTGGGGTTCACCGCGCCGATTAATAATCAATGGCGTATTTTTATGCTGGGACGCCTGGATATTCAAGCTGGGGATTATATGGAGCAAATTTCTGGTTTAGAGTATGAAAGTTGTTGTTGGTTGTTAAGAATAGCCAATCATCAATATTATTCCGGTGACGATGTAGATGATCCGGATGCCTTTGAGGATAAGTTTAAAATTCAGCTGGTATTAAAAGGTTTTGGTGGTTTAGGTCGAGGGGAACCCTTTAACCGGGCCGCAGAGTACATTCCGGGGTACAACCCCATCTTTAAGTAATAGGCATTTGGACAAACGCTTTTCGCAATAGCTTTTTACAAGCGTACTCACGTTGTGAGTCGTTATGGAATTATTGTGAAGAACGTCTGATCTAAAAGTCGATGAGCGTCGGCCTAGCGGCCGGAATACGATATTTTGTGGTGAATTGATTTAAGCGGGAATTATGAGAAAGATAGCCCAACTCTGCCTTGTAATGGGGCTGGCTTTCAGCGCTGTATTACCGGTCCAGGCCCGTGAAGTACTGGATCGTGTGGTTGCAGTGGTGAACACAGAAGCTCTGATGCAATCTGAACTGGAAACCAAAATGGATTCTGTTTATCAGAATCTGCGTCAGCGAAATATTTCACCTCCGCCACGGGACCAGTTGCGTCAGCAGGTACTGGATCGTCTCATTCTGGACACCATTCAGCTTCAGCAGGCGAAAAAGTTGGGTATGCGTGTACAGGAGCAGCAGCTGATGCAAGCGTTGGCCAGTGTGGCACAGAAAAATAAGATGACGCTGAATCAGTTCCGCCAGGTGCTGGAAAGCCAGGGTATTCCATTTGATAGTGTACGTGATCAGATCAGTCGTGAATTACTGATCTCTCAACTGCGCCAACGCAGTGTGGGGAGTCGGGTGCGTATCTCTGATCAGGAAGTCGATGCGTTTCTGGCCCAGGAAAAAAGTGAACTGAACTCGACGGATTATCATCTGCAGCAGATCACGATCCGTTTGCCTGACAAGGTGACACCGCAACAGGTAGCTGAAGCGGAGCAGTTGGTGCAGAGCAGTTATCAGAAATTGATCAATGGTGAAGATTTTACTCAGCTGGCGATTCGTACCTCTCAGGATGATTTCGCTCTGGAAGGTGGCGATATGGGATGGCGTCGCGGTTCTGAACTGCCGTTGTATATGGCTGATCCGGTCCAGTCTTTAGGGATTAATCAGATATCCCTGCCTCTGCGTAGTCCCGCGGGCTTTCATATTGTCAAATTGCTGGAAAAGCGCGGTGGCCCATCCAAGCTGATCACAGAAACATTAAGCCGCCATATTCTGATCTCTCCAACAGCACTGCGTAGCGAAGCCGAAGCCCGTCAGTTGATTCGTTCTCTGCGTGAGCGGGTGAAAAATGGTGAAGACTTTGCTGAATTAGCCCGTAATTACTCAGATGATAAAGGCTCAGCTGGTGATGGTGGCAGTTTGGGGTGGGCTGGTCCAGGCAAGTTTGTGCCAGCATTTGAAGCAGCTTTGAATATCACGCCAATTGATGGCTTAAGTGATATTGTGCGGACTCAATTTGGTTGGCATATCATTCAGGTTAACGGCCGTCGAAGCCAGGATATTGGTGAGCAAGTGTTGAAAGAGCAGGCGCGTCAGCAGCTGTTTAAGCGTAAATTTGATTCGGAGCTGGATAACTGGCTGCGAGAGATGAGAGCCGCAGCGTATATCGAGGAAAAGTAATGAGTTTATCCCTGGTCATTACGGCGGGTGAGCCAGCGGGTATCGGCCCGGATGTGGTGCTTAAGCTGGCGGTTAATTGGCAAGCGGCGCAGGATAACCTGGCCTGGAGTGGCGTAGCTGTTGATCAACTGCGCCTGGCGGTCATCGCTGATCCGGATATGCTGGCCCGTAGGGCGAAGCAGTTAGGGCTGGATGTAACTTTTGTGCCAGTTGATGCAGGTGCCGAGCTGCCTATGATGCAGGCCCGGCAGTTGGCCGTGATTCCGGTCCCGATGGTAGAGAAAGAGCAGCTGGGGTTGCTGAATGTCGCTAATGCAAGCTATGTGTTGGAAACATTAAAACTCGCCTGTGATGGTTGTTTGAGTCAGCGCTGGCAGGGTATGGTGACAGCTCCTGTGCATAAGGGCATCATTAATGATGCGGGGGTGGCCTTTTCCGGTCATACTGAGTTTCTTCAGGAACGCACCGGTTCAGAGCAAGTAGTGATGATGTTGGCAACGGCCGGCTTGCGTGTGGCTCTGGTCACCACTCATTTGCCATTACGGGAAGTGGCTGATGCGATTACTGGTGAGCGTGTAAAGCAGATCAGTCGTATTCTCTATCGCTCATTACAACAGGACTTTGCCGTTACTCAACCCAGGGTTTTGGTGTGTGGCTTGAACCCTCATGCGGGCGAGGATGGCCATCTGGGTCGTGAGGAGATTGATATCATCATTCCAGCCCTGCAGGAACTGGCTGATGAGGGGATCAATCTGACAGGCCCTCTGCCAGCGGATACCTTGTTTGCTCAGCATCATCTGCAGCATGCCGATGCCGCATTGGCAATGTACCATGATCAGGGATTGCCGGTGCTAAAACATGCAGGGTTTGGTAAAGCAGCCAATATTACATTAGGTATGCCGATTGTACGTACTTCGGTGGACCATGGTACTGCTCTGGATCTGGCTGGAACCGGCCTGGCTAATGAAGGCAGTTTATGGACTGCCTTGGGTTATGCTGCTTTGATGGCGCAGGCACGCCAGGCTATCGGTTAAGTTTCAGAAGTTAAGTTTCAGAAGTTAAGTTTGAGGATAATCAATGGCTAAAAAGCCACAGCAACACAGAGCCAGAAAACGTTTTGGCCAGAACTTCTTGCAGGATGAAGGCATTATTCGGCGTATCGTTGGTCGCATTGCGCCCAGAGCAGACCATCATATGGTGGAAATTGGTCCTGGTATGGGAGCGTTAACTGAAATTATTCTGGAATCTGCTGAACGTCTGGATGTCATTGAGCTGGACCGGGATCTGATTCCTGGTCTGAAGGTTCAATTTTTCAACTTTCCTGGCTTTGAGATCCATCAGGCAGATGCACTGAAGTTTGATTTTGCCTCTTTAATGGATGACGGCAAGCCTTTGCGTGTGGTGGGTAATTTGCCCTATAACATCTCCACACCATTAATTTTCCATCTGCTGGATCATAAAGGTGTCATTCAGGATATGCACTTTATGCTGCAGAAAGAGGTGGTCGAGCGTTTGGCTGCCACACCGGGTACAAATGATTGGGGCCGTTTAGGTATTATGGCTCAGTATCTGTGTGATGTTGAGGCGTTGTTTATTGTACCGCCAGAAGCCTTTGATCCTATGCCAAAGGTTGATTCTGCGATTGTACGCCTGACACCTTATCAGGAGCTACCGCATCCAGCCAAATCGGTAGAATGTCTGGATAGTCTGGTACGTAAAGCTTTTGCTCAACGTCGTAAAACATTGAGAAATAACCTGAAGGGTATGTTGGATGTGAGCGATCTTGAAAGTTTGGGTATTGATCCTGGACGTCGCCCAGAGACTCTGAGCTTGCAGGAAGTTGTCGCATTAAGTGATTGTTTAGCGGATAAGTTGAATAAATATGACTGATCAATCAGCGGTCAGTAGTCTGGTCGAAGTGCAGGTGGAGCCCGGCTTTATCCGCTTTGATGGCGATAAAGAAGAGAAATATATTTTTAATTACAAGGTGACTATCACCAACCGTAATAAAAATAATATCCAGTTGGTGAGTCGAGCCTGGATTATTACTGATGGTAATGGCAAGGTCAGTGAGGTTAAGGGCAAAGGTGTGGTCGGTGAGCAGCCTATCATTGCCCCAGGTGAGTCTTTCCATTATACCTCAGGCTGTGTGTTTCCTACGCCAATTGGCTTTATGCAAGGGCACTACAGCATGCTGGATATTGAGATGGATAGCTATTTCACGGTTGCAATTCCAGTGTTCCGTCTGGCACAGCAGGCGTCATTGCACTGATTAATCTCTTGTTCAGTATTTATTAACTGAGAACCACTGTCTCGACGGTGGTAATCGTTTCAGAACGGCTTTCTGGTCCCTCTTTTATTGGTTTAAAGCATACTCTTCTAATTACTGTGCTTGGGGCCTTAGCAGTATTTTGGTTTTGGATTATCGTTCGATGAAGGTTTTTGCTGTCGGTGACCTACAGGGATGCTTTAGTGAGCTGGAGCAACTGTTAGAGAAAGTAGAGTTTGACCCCAATCAGGATCAGTTGTGGTTGGCGGGTGATCTGGTGAACCGTGGTCCTGAGTCCCTGGAAGTACTGCGTTTTGCATCATCTATGGGCGACAGTGTTAAAGCGGTTTTGGGCAATCATGACCTGCACTTATTAGCCATCGCCTTTGGTGGTGCCAAGGTGAAACGTTCAGACACCCTGGAAGCAATTTTAACGGCCCCTGACAGAGATGAGTTACTGGATTGGCTGCGTCATCGGCCTCTGTGTCATTATGATGAAAAGCAAGGTTATGTAATGACCCATGCGGGAATTCCGCCAATCTGGAGTGTTAATGACACTCTTAACTATGCCAATGAAGTGGAGCAGGTGCTGCGTAGTCGCCAATGTAAAGCTTACTTTAAGGCGATGTACGGCAACTATCCTGATATTTGGCAAGATGACCTGGTAGGTTTTGATCGCCTGCGCGCAATTACTAACTACTTGACTCGTATGCGCTTTTGTACACCACAAGCTCAGCTTGAGTTTGCTAGTAAAGAGGGGCTGGAGCAGTGCCCTCCTGGTTTTGCTCCTTGGTTTGATTATCCTCGTCAGAGTGAAACCCCCATCATCTTTGGTCACTGGGCTGCATTAGAAGGTCAGGTTGATCGGGCTGGGGTTTATGCACTTGATACAGGCTGTGTTTGGGGGGGGCGCTTAACCGCATTGAATTTAGCAACAAAAGAGCTGATTTCGGTAAACAGCCTGCAGCATCGACACTTCTGAGTTTTGATCCTGATTGGGTAATAACCTTACTTTTATAATTAGTATTTTCTTATATTGTGTTTTGATTGCGCCCTTCTATAATGAAGGGCGTTTAATATTAAAAGGTTGGCCTGATGAGTTTTCAATTTATGGACCCGGCAACGCTGGGTGAGCGTCTGGATAACGGTACGAGAACGGTTATTGTTGATATTCGTGACCCAAACAGCTTTGCAGCAGGTAATATTAGTGGCTCCCTGCATTTGGACAATGAAAATGTGCAGGCGTTTATTGAGCAAAATAATAAAAGCCAGCCGGTCGTGGTATGTTGTTACCACGGCAATAGTAGTCAGTCTGCAGCACAGTTTCTGTTTGAGCAGGGTTTTACCGAGGTATATAGTCTGAATGGGGGCTATGAGCAGTGGAAGGTTAGCTTTCCTCAGCACTGCAGTTAAACGAAAGCCCAATGATGGCTTCGTCCTCGTATTGGTCGTTTGTCTATACAGATTAAAAAAGCGGTGGGCATGACCCGCCGCTTTTTTAATAATGCTTTGCTACCTTCGATTTGTAAAAGACATTATAGGTAGCCTTTGTAGATTGAAAGGGCGCCAGGGCAGGTCTTCCCCTGGTGCCTTACCCCATTTTATTGTGCGGACGGGTTGCCCAGCACAATAGCGCCAGATACAGCCTGAGTCCCAGTACTGTTACTGGCACCAAAGCTACTCATCACACCTTCTGGTACATTAATATTATTGACCGGCACTGTAGAGCCGACAAATACAGCTCGAGCTTCACCTGTCAGTCCAGAGGACGATTGCAGAGAAATAGCACCACCATTCAGAACACTCTCAATTGTCGTACCTCCTGTATTTTGCAGCACGACATTGCCTGAACCGATCGTCATATCAATCTGTGTGGATGTGATCTGCTGTGTACCAAAATCCACTCCCATACTGGCTGAGTTATATTGGCCAACATTGCCATCCTGATCCGTGGGAGCACTACCACCAATCAGACCGTAAGTGATCGTGCCGG
This sequence comes from Oceanospirillum beijerinckii DSM 7166, assembly GCF_000422425.1. Lineage (GTDB taxonomy): Bacteria > Pseudomonadota > Gammaproteobacteria > Pseudomonadales > Halomonadaceae > Oceanospirillum > Oceanospirillum beijerinckii. The sequence goes on along the minus strand of NZ_AULT01000036.1, from coordinate 17,668 downwards.
CAGTGGTCCCTGCCAGACTAGTGATATCACTATTTGGTGTCTGATTGGTTGTGCTTATAAAGTGAGCTTGCTCCAGAGTAATAGGGTCATTGGAAAGCAGGCTTGTGTTGGCGGAAGCCCAGCGACCCCAGGTTACGTTCAGGCCTGTTGAATCGGAACCTATAGAAGAGGTTACAACGCTGCCATCGGTTTCAACGATAGCTTCCAGACCTGTTGCTCCGGTTGTGACAGGATCTTCCCCGTTAATCACTAACACTGTACCGACGCCGTTAGCACTGGTTTGAACAGCCACTGAGACAGTTGCAGGATCTGTTGTACTGACCGCTGGTGTAGAGGCGGTTTGACTATAGGCTGCAGTACCCCAGAAGTCTGAATTAGTACTTGTATCCTGAAGATGGAAGCCTGACATGGCGTGCTGGTAAGTGTTGTTTTCTGCACTATCTATTAGTGAGAAGAGCATACTACCTGAACCCGAACCACCATCAGTACGGTCCAGGGTGAACTGAGCGACATCGCTATTACTTGCCAGAGCTACCGGGGACGGCGTGGAGAATACATAGCTAGTACTGGTACCGGACTGAGCAACAGAGAATGCAATATCAGCATTGGTAATCTGCATGCTGGTAAAGTTGAGGTTGACGGTACTGCTCATACCTGAACTATTCACTACACCATTGGTTGCCGCTAAGGTCATAGTGGAAGTGGAGTTTGCGTTGTAGCTGGCTCCTGAGAGTGAGTTGGCCACTGTACCAAAGTTAGCGGTTTTAGGACTGGTAATAAATGGCAGGAAGGTCAGCATAGGCTCAACATCTGAGCTGGAGCTTACAGTCCACTTATTGGTTAGCCAGATGCCCCAACTCAGATTTTGTATAGAACTGGCGCTTACAGGTCCGAGAATACCGTCTTCAATGCCATTTCTTTCTGTTAATAAGGTGCAGTCCGTAGCGCTGCCGCAACGACCTTGCAAATCCAGGTGGGTTGGTAGCTGGAACTCACTACTGGACGAAATATAGCCACTCATCCCCTGAAGATTAAGTAGGTTAATCTGATTACTGCCATTGACGCTAATCGGTAGCGGCATAAAGAAGGGGGTTGATATAGTTTGTAGGGGGGTCTGCTCCATGGCGTAAGCCCCAGACAACGCAAGGCTATTAGTGGATGTTGATAGCTGATATCCACCAGCAGCAAGTTCAGCATCGCTGCCTGCAAAGTTAAAGTTTGCAAACCCCGTCATAGTATTACTAGAGGCGTCTTTCTGATAAGCATTCAGATCCAGTGTTTGAAGATCACCGCTTGCCAAGGAGATTGGATCACCGTCCTGATAAACCAGCCAGGTATCATTGTTATGGGTCAGATTCATATCTAAAGAGATGATCTGTTGATTACCATAGTCAATCAGCATTTGAGCATCATTGAGTACCCCGCTGTTACCATCCTGATCAACAGGAGATGTTCCCCCCGCGAGAGTATAGCGAACCATTCCTGATTTTGAGATAGCACTTAATGAGGTGACATCAGGGCTATAAGCATAATGCAGGCCTCTCGTTGATACCGTTGTGCCACTCTCTGTCAGGCTGAGATCATTACTGCTCCAGTAGCCCCAGTTAACTGTTGCTCCACCAGAACTGATAGATCCTGCATTCGTCAGGGAATCTGTTGAAGTATTAACATCGAAGGTGCCTGGTTGGTTACTCCACGCAGAGTTCGTTGTATTACCTGAAATAGGTGCCGTACTTTCCAGGCTGGTAAACTGCTGAACAGTGAAGTTAGAATCACCGTCTGCTGTCATAGCCACTGCAGAGGTGTTCCAACTAGTACTATTGCTACTGGATAGGAAAGTGCCATGAAGGATACCCGTTCCGGGTTCTATGCTAGCCTGTTCGGTGGCTGTATAGCCTCCCACGCCATAAATACTACCGTCACTATCTATACCGGATAGCTGATAGTTACCGAGTGCATGTTGGCCGTTATCACCTGAGAACTGGAGTGTTGCTGTGCCTGATGTGCTGTTCTGGCCATCTTGCAGAGTTACTTCTAGCTGATTGCCAGGTCCTGAAAGTGCCGTTGGTTGTAGCAGGTCAAACTCATAACTTTGCGATGGTGAGTTGAAGTTTAGCGCAAAGCTAGTGATTTCTGCCTGGCCGAAATCAACGGTGAACTCATTTAATGCAACCTGCATGGCTTGATCTGCAGAGTTGATCAGTAGAGTCGAATTCATATCTTCGGGGGCATAGGTAAACTGGCCGGAAGAGGGTAGATTGTTCAAACTCAACAGGTGATCTGCAGAGGTAAAGAACATCGGTAGCTCACCACCGGAAGAGATTCGAACACTATCAACATAGTACAACCAAGATCCAGCTTGCCATTGTCCCCAGCTGATACGGTCACTATTGGTGCCAGTGCCACTGTTGGATAAAGTATGTTGAACGCTTGGCGTTTGCTCTGCAACAAACAAATGATGTTGCTCGCCGTTGTCATAACTCAGCAGATCAAATGCAGAGCTTGTGCTATCGGCTACACTGGCTTGGGCTGCACTAGTTGCAATATTCTGCAGGGTGATACCCGAACTTCCGATATCGGAATAAAGTACCTGATAGTTGACGCTGCTATTATCGACCTGATCAAAAACTGCAGTGCCTACCGCATTGTTTAATGTCGTGTTCGTGGTTGAGCTATTAAGGGAGTAACCACCTGCAATGCGCTCAGCATTGTCGCCAATAAAGGAATAGGTCATATTTCCTGTTAAGCCCGAGCTATCAGCAGTCGCGTCTAAACCAGTAGTATGCTGTTGTTGGCTGGTGTTGATCGTCGTCGAAGTCCCTCTTCCAATAACGAGATCGGCGCTTGAGTCCGTACTTCTATTGATCTTAAGATCCAGATTGCTGAGTTGCTCCTGACCTGATGACGAGAAGTTAATCACTATAAAGCCTGAACCCAGGGTACCAATGCTATTACCACTGTTATCCGTAGGAGATGTTCCTGCAGTAGAGTCTAACTTGTACAGTACTTGGCGGCCTTCGGCGCTGGACTTATTACTCAGGTTAGATGTACTGGTTGTATCGGGACTATGGATATAATGCAAAGCTCCCACGCTACTGCTCTGAGTGTTATCAACCGTCCAGTTCGAAGTCCACTTACCCCAATAGACCCGTTTATCTGTTTCTGTCAGCGAGCCTGAGTCCAGAATCAAATTGTTTTCTGCTGCTTGCTGCGCGTCAAACTGGAAACCATCTGAACTGGCCCCAGAAAAGGCTGTATTGGATACACCACCTGGTGTTGTGGCCAGTGTTAAAGTATTCGCTTCGCCATCAGTTACCCAGCCTTGTGTTGAAGCCGAAGTGGAAGCGCTGCTATTTGGTACGTAGCTAACAATAATAGATGTCCCCGTTACTGCTGGTACTGTCTCGGATACGGGGTCTGTTGGCTCAGGTTCTGGCTCAGGTTCTGGCTCAGGTTCTGGCTCAGGTTCTGGCTCTGGTTCTGGTTCTGGTTCTGGTTCTGGTTCTGGCTCAGGTTCTGGCTCTGGCTCTGGCTCTGGTTCTGGCTCTGGCTCTGGTTCTGGCTCTGGTTCTGGCTCAGGTTCTGGCTCTGGCTCTGGCTCTGGCTCTGGCTCTGGCTCTGGCTCTGGCTCTGGTTCTGGCTCAGGTTCTGGCTCAGGTTCTGGTTCTGGTTCTGGCTCTGGCTCTGGCTCTGGCTCTGGCTCTGGCTCTGGCTCTGGCTTAGTAATGATGGTGTCTCCATCGCCGGTATTTATTATTAGATTACCGTTCTGGGCTGTATTACTTGTTGTATCCAGTGCCGCTTCACCTTCTCTATCCAGAATTGTCTGAGCAGAGCTGTTTAGTGCGACATCAAGCTTCGTAACTTGATCTGCGTCGCTGGTAGGTAATGCGTCATTAACATTGTTAATCAGAATACCGCTTTCATTGATGGCAACACGGATCTGTTCATCGTTTAGGTTTTCTTCTGATTGATTGGAAAGAATGCCATTAGCATCAGAAAACTCACTACCAATGCCTAAACTATCTTCAGTTTGGCTAGAGGGCGAGGAGTTTGCGTCTGAGAATTGACTACTCAAGCCTAAGCTATCTTCAGATTGACCAGAGGCAGAGGCATTCGTATCGGAAAGTTCACCATCAGATAAAGAGGTGCTGGTGCTTTCAGTACGGCGAGTATTAGATGAAGCAGAGGTATTGTTGCTTTCAGATGAGCTATCTTCAGAGCTATCGTCTTTTTGCTCTTCAGGGCTTTCATTTTCTGAGGAAGAATTGTCATCTGGATCGTCTTCATTAGACGCTGTGCTATTTTCCTCAGAATCCTCTTCCTCTGCGGTAACACTTTGCAGTATAGGGAAAGGCTGAATGGTTTTTTGGATCACATCGGTCGGGGATGCGGCAAAACCAAATTCACCGCTGGCAAACAATAACTCTCCAGTATCGTTGAATAAGCTGACAATACCTGAGTCAACGCCCAGATATAGACCTGCCATGAGGTTATCAGAAGACCAGGGGTTTATATCCGAAGGGGATACTAGAACAGCTTTGTAGACTGTTCCGCGAATGCCGATTGTAGCAACGGATGTTTCAACCTTATAGTTGGAAAAGCGTTTTTTACCAATCAGGCCAGTTACTTTTCTCATGCCGCCTTTTAACAGGCTAAAGTTTGCTTTACCGTTACTTTCTGCTGTTTGTTTGAACTGATAGTCATTGACTCTAAACTCAGTATCAGACTTTAGTGAGAGAATACTACCGTCAGAAAATCGTATATGAATACGTCCCTGTTTCCCTGTTTTGATCGTATCGCCACTTAGGATCTGGGATTTAGCTTTAAGTGCCAGGACCGAGCCGTCTGCCCGCAATACTTTGTTGCCGCCAGTGCTGATAATAACTTTGCCTGCGATATCGTCAGCTTTGACCCAGCCAGGCCAGGTCATTAGGGCCGGTGCGGCCAATATGGTGGAGGACAGGCCAACGGCCGATAAACCTATTTTAGAAAAGCGCAGTTTTATACATTCTGAAATAGCCATAACTAATACTCGTATTTCACGCCAATGGACACGACCTCCCGGTCATACTCATACAGTTCAATCGAAGAGCTGTTATCAATAAAAGAGGAGTTTAAGTTGACGCTGAACTGGTCGTTAAACAGATAGCGCCAGGACAGGTTGAGGGCTTTGTATTTATCATGGCGACGAGTGTTATATAACCAATCCCGTCCTTGGTATTCGGTATCCTGATAGATGGCTGCTGCAGTGGCAATATTTTTCTCGGTAATAGGCAGCTGTAGGCCGATGCTGCCACCAAAGAACTGCTTTTCAACAGAAGCTTTACTGACTGTAGTAACATCATCTGGAGTTTCTTCACCATAGTAGAGGTTAGAGAAAAGGATAGGGCTATTCCAAATGGGTAATACTTTATATACGCTGGCACCCGTGCTGACCTGAATAGAATCGCGCCAAGCAATACTGCTATCAGGATAGCTAAAACGTGAGGCCGATAGATAAGCACTGGCCGAAAGAGTGTTGCTGAAACTGTGAGTATAGTCTGCAGAAAGGCTGAACATGTTACGGAAGGCGCTGCCATCAGTACGATAATGTTGGCCTCGGGCGGTGACTTGAACCCGGTCTTTATTTTCCAGGTTATAACGCAATCCGCCTACGATATTAAGCGTGCTGTTGTTAAAGCTATCTTCATCTTGATAACTCTTATGATTGACGTCTCCTTTGGCAAATAATGTGTACGTTTTGTCCATAGGTTTGGTTATCGTAGCACCGGCACTGGCCTGAACATAAGAATCCCCTTTGCCCAGGGATTCGTCTGTGAGCTCTACCCTGTTGAGTTGATCTTCTGGTGCACTATTTAAGTTGCTGTCATATCCAGCTGTTATTTGAGCATAGACTTTCTTCGTGACTTTATACTGCTGCTCTCTTTTCTCTATTAGTGCCAGGTAGCGCTTAATTTTGATTGCAACTGCTTCCGGAGGCTCTTTCAATAGAACAGTGTTAAACTCTTGCTTAGCGGCTTCATTGTCTTCCAGCAAGTACATACCCCGGGCGTACTCTAGCCTTACCCTGTCATTTTCTGGGTATTGAATCAGTACTCGTTCTAAGGCCATCGTTCCTTCTCCGGGGTGGCCAGAATCTACGGCAGCTAAACCATAGTAGAAGTCAAATAAAGGCGTACCTTCCAACTCCTCTAAGTGTTCACTTGCAATATTGTAGGCATTTTCCGATTTTCCTTGTTCAGTCAGTACCTTTAACTCATTGATTAAATTGTCCTTATCTGTTTGAGCGTAAGGTGTAGAGGAAAAGGTCAATGCCGTCATAATTGGCAATATAGTGAAACCTTTTTTAAAGTTTAGCCATCTCATAAACTGATAACCCTGTGTGAGAAACTTAAGGCAAACGAGGCTGTCTGACTGTTTTGGCTAGACGCGTCGTAGAGAGCCGTAACTAACCCTCAGACTAGCTACTGAGTATAGAAAAAGCTACCTTTTATGAGAGAGAAATCTGATGTTCGTATAGTTGAATGATCTTATAACGGAAGGTTTTTTAGTTCTTATGCTCTAATAGGTGCGTGTAGGCGCTGCCTTTTAGTGGGTACATCTTTCACTCTTCTTTTATATAGCACTTCTGCTTTGCTGTTTGGATGCGGGTGAACAAGAAAAAGGTTGCTATCTCATATTGAAGTAAACACTCTTCAATATTCCTACTCACTTACCTGAAAATACGAATGTCTTGTATATATGAGTATCTTGTATAGATATCGCTTGCCTGGCAGACTGTTTTAGTGACTGGAGCTAAAAAAGATGCAGAGGGGTGAGAAAAATAAAAACCTGAAAGTATTAGAACCCTCAGGTTTTTAGTGGGCAGCAATATTCAGAGTGATTTACCAGGCAATGACTACATCACCTTGCTGAATGCCTATTTTATCAGGGTCTGTAGCAACCTGACCGCGAGCGAAGAAAGGTTGTACCTTTTTTAATGTAAGAACTAGTTTGACATTTTCCAGCTCAGTATAAGGGTTTTGCTGATTATCGTAGAAGGTACTTAGGCGATAGATATTCAGCGTATCGCCAGGTCTTAACCCTGCATCTGCACCTGAATTGATATAGATATTACGGCCATCGGTACGGGTAATTTTAGCCATAAAAGGCTGACAACCCAGAGACGCCTGCAGGTCTTCTGCTGCTTGCTCCATTACTTTATTCACTTTCTGGCCATAATCGCTGTTCCAGAAAGAGATGGCACCAAAGCCTGGTTTTTCATTCAAAGGAATATTCCAATTTCCTTGAGTATCATAACGTTGGCTATAGACCATAGAGCCACTAAAGCCGTCGTGGACATAAATATCCATCTGGAAGCGGCGTTCAAAACGTTTATCTTCATACTCCATCTTGTCGCGGATTTGGTCGATGTACGATTTTTCCCGCAGCAAGTCAGGGCGCACCATGGATATATCGCGGATTACACCGCTGACCACATACTGCACACCTAATTTTCCTGCAGTACTCACCGCTGTCGTGAGGGTACCTTGTTCCGTGACTGAGGTTGGAATGGCTTCAGGTCTATTATAAACCTGAAACTCCGAAGCATCTAAAACTCTTAGGCGTTGCTGACTGGAAAGGCGGCGACTTAAGTCTGCAGGTAGCTTTTGGCTGATCTTATAGAGGCCACCGAAAGTGGAGGACTGGGGATCAGCAAGATAAAATGAGCTGATTGCAGCGCTACGCAGGTAGTCATTGCTGGACTCTGTGCCGCAGGTATTATTCTCGGTAATGACATCGGCACTGATGGTTAGGTACATGATGCCATCTTTGATCTCCTCCTTCAGGATATTAATATCCTGCACAGAGCCATTGGAGCTGACTCTGAGGTTATCGGCGGTGATGGCACCATCGGTCATCTGTTGAAAGCTGCTGACATCCGCTCCAGCTTGCAGGCTGACTTGCTGAATCGCATCGCGAATGGCCGCTCGGCGTGCACTGACCAGATCCTGATGTTGAATAGAGGCCTGACCGGTTGCTTCAAGCCATTTGGCCTCGGCTTGGAAACTACTGAGAGCCAGGGTTAAACCCAGGCCCTTCAGAATATTGTGACGGATCTTTTGACTGAACAACCGACCACTCCTTGTATGATCTGAGAGTTATTAGTTCAGATAATACTGCCCCGGCTGAGTTTTCACCAGAGGGCGAGTAACCGCGCGGGTATCAGGGGACTGGCCGTGAACGGTTGGAGCAGTACAGTTCGGAGTCTGAACCGCGTCTACAGAGGTTATGCAGTCGTAGAAAGTAGGTTCCAGCACCAGTTCAAGAGTAGTCTCATAATTTTTATGAGACAGTTCGTAAGTGGAAATCACTTTAGCTCCGCGGATAACGCTATCCACGTAGGTACGGAAACGGTCATCGCGCAGCACCATGGCTTCAACGGTAGAGCCACCACTTACACGGGTGCCGTATACACGTTCAGCCAGAGCACGATAGGCATCCAGCTTAGAAGCGCGCATCGCCATTAGCTGGTTTTGGCCTTTGGACATACGAGGGTTGTCCAAATAGGCTCCATAGCCTGTTACACGAACAATAATGGGCTCAACTTTAGGGGTGTAGGTGTGTTCAACCTGCTGATAAACAACCTGCTGCTGAGGCATCGCCTGCTGTTGCATGTAAGCTTGGTTCATAGGTCCACAGCCAGCAAGCAGTGCTGCACTAGTTAGTGTCAGAGTGGCCAGTTTTAATTTCATTTCATCTCTCCAGATGTCCGTCACAGAAAACTTGCTTCGGCTTATTGCATCAATAAACAAAAATATTTCAATATTCTACAGTTTGTTGCAAGAGAATACGGCTTATTTACGCAAAAACTTTTGTTTAGTGATTTGTTAACGTTTACGAATATAAATTACATCAGGCTGCATTCTGCAGCAGGGCTCCATGATAATCTGTGGGGTCAGTACCCGATGAGTTTCCGTTCGTATAATTACTCTTCTGGGTTGAAGCTGCGGCTGCGGCGGCAGTTTGACATAACCCGGTGGCGGTGCGGCATTATACGGCGCCTGATGGTATCCCTGGGGATAAGCACAAGCGGTTAAGCCTGCAATTAAAAATGTGGTGCCCGCAACCTTAAGTATGTTTTGCATCAACTCAGACCTGACGTTTTATCCTAAGTAGAGAAACAAATGTTTCCAGAGTAAGACATGCTGGGTGCTCTGGTTTCCGGTATGGAGAATATCAACAACCGTTGTTTCGCTATGTATTAACACTTGAGCCGAAAAATGTAATGAATATTATCGGCGATTACGAAAAAAAGTTTAGAAATTATAAGGGTAACTTAAGTATGGCACATCCGGGGCAGGTATTTTTAGTGGGCGGGCCGGTTCGCGACCAATTATTAAGTCTTAAGGCTCACGATAATGATTGGGTGATAGTGGGGGCTACACCTGAGCAGATGTTGTCAGCAGGTTTCACTCAAGTGGGGAAGGACTTCCCTGTTTTTTTGCACCCGGAGGCGAAAGAGGAGTACGCCCTGGCACGTACAGAGCGTAAGCAGGGGCATGGTTATCAGGGGTTTATTTGTCATACCAGTCCGGATGTGACGCTGGAGCAGGATCTTCTGCGCCGTGATTTTACCATCAATGCCATGGCGTTAAGTGATCAGGGGGAGCTGGTGGATCCCTATGGTGGTCAGCAGGATCTTGAGAATAAAATATTTCGGCATGTCTCGCCTGCGTTTGCGGAAGACCCTTTGCGAGTATTGCGTGGCGCACGTTTTTTGGCGCGTTTTCATCACCTGGGTTTTAGCGTTGCACAAGAGACTTTAGCTCTGATGACTCAGTTGGCTGAAAAAGGTGAGTTGGCGCATCTATCGGCTGAGCGAGTATGGAAAGAAACCGAGCGAGCGCTGGCAGAGCCCGATGCGGAACAATACTTTTTACTGCTACGGAAAGTCCAAGCATTAAATACCTGGTGGCTTGAGTTATCGAAGAGTGATTTTGAACTGCCGGATCACCTGTCTTCTAACGGGGCTTCTCAGAGTGAGGGCGGTAAGCAGGGCGATGGTAGGAAAGAGTGTGTTCAGGAGAAGATCGATCTGGGCGAAGCAGCTCAGAATATCGCTCTGCTGCGCTGGGGATATCTGTTACATGATTTGTCAGCGGCAGAGATTAGAGCGCTGTGCGAGCGCCTGCGCTGTCCAAAACGTCATCTGGATTTTGCCTTGCTAGTACAAGGTTATTTTGGTGTGTTGCAACAACCGCAGGAAGCGGAGTCTTGTCTACAGTTGCTGGAGAAAAGCGGAGTACTAAAACAGGGCGGTTTATTTGCTGAGTTACTGCAGTTATTGCCTGACTCTAAAAGCGATTTAAGAGAGTGGTGGCAGCAGTTGGCAGAGCAGGTGTCTGAGGTAAAGGCTCAGGATTATATTGAGCAGGGTTTTAAAGGTCCTGAGTTAGGTAAAGCGATGAAGGAAGGGCGTTTGCAGAAAGTACAGCATTGGTTGATTGGCGCTGGAAAGCCTGAGGTTTAAGGCTGGACGAGTGAGCCTAGCGAGATTGGTGCAGTGTGAAGGGCGGGAGCTATTCTGTCTGTGATTACCGGTGTCGTTTTTTGTGGCAGTAATTGAGGTAATCGATGAAAGAGGTTAGCTCCTACCATTTTGGCTTCAGAAAGAAGAGAGAGTCAGTCCATATAGGGTTGGCTGATATCTGTGCCTTGCCAGGTTAATGGCCGTAACCACAGCTTTTGTTCCGTATGCGGGAAGCTCCGCCACAGCTGTTTGCAGGTGAGATCCTGGCTTGGTGGTATCATATCCGGTTCCATCAATGCCATGGGGTAAAGCATATAGCCATGGCGGAACAGGTCTTTGCGCGGCAGGCTGATGCCATCGTGCTCACCGGTCAGCTGGTCCACCATGACAATATCAATATCCAGGGTGCGGCCGCTGTATTTAGGGGCGTTTTCTTCCCGACCATGATCATATTCGATCTGGCGCAGTTGTTGGCTTAGCTGTTTTAACGGCAGGTCGCTATGAATGATCGCCATTAGGTTGATAAAGTTATCACCAATAAAGCCCACTGGCTCGCTTTCCACGGCAGCAGAGAGTTCCAGCGTGCCAAATTCATCGGCTAAGGCATCCAGGCCCTGAAGAATATGTTTTTCGGCCTGGATATTACTGCCCAGGCTGAGGTAGATGCGGGCCATGGTTATAGAGTTCCCCGTTCGATCTGTACGGCAACGTTACCGGCATTGGGTACGGCGCCAGGTTTACTGACTTTGATTTTCAGCCAGCTGACACCAAAGTCTTGCATAATCAGTTGAGCGATGGCCTCAGCCAGTGTTTCGATCAGCTCATAGGATGACTGCTGCACAAACTCGGTGACTTTCTGGCTGATAGCAAAATAGTCCAGGGTCAGGCTCAGATCATCGCTGGCGGCGGCGGGTTTAATATCTGTCGCCATCTCGATATCAAAAACCAGAGGCTGAGTAATTTCCCGTTCCCAGTCATACACACCGATTACGGCATCAACCTTTAAACCTTCGATAAATACGCGGTCCAATAGAGTCACCCTGTTACTTAATTTTATATGCTTGTGGTTATCGCTTGGTATCTGTACCAGTGATTAATGCAAGAGTGCCTTACTCTGTGTCGGTTACCGGCGGCAGATCCGTCAATGGCCAACGTGGTTGCACCTTGATCTGTTTGTCGCTGAACTGCCCTGCGCTCAAACGCTGGCAACCCGCGTAGGCGATCATGGCACCGTTATCGGTACAGAACTCATTGCGGGGATAATACACACTACCGCCCATACCTTTAAGGGTGTTTTCCAGTTGTTGTCGCAAATACTGGTTTGCGCTGACGCCTCCAGCGATAACCAGGCGTTTTTGCCCGGTTTGTTTCAGTGCGCGTTTACATTTGATCACCAGAGTATCGACAACAGCTTCCTGAAATGCCAGGGCTATATCCGCACGGGCTTGCTCAGTCAGAACGCCATCATTGGCTCCTTTTTCTGCTTCGATGGTATTTAAAGTAAAGGTTTTTAAACCACTGAAACTGAAATCCAGGCCGGGGCGATTGGTCATGGGACGCGGAAAGGTGTACTTGTCAGGGGTACCTTGTGCTGCGATACGGGCGATATGAGGACCACCAGGATAAGGCAGATCCATCATCTTGGCGGATTTATCAAACGCTTCACCAGCCGCATCGTCGATACTTTCACCCAACATCTGATATTGGCCAATACCTTGTACTTCGATCAATTGGGTATGACCACCGGACACTAGCAGCGCAACAAACGGAAATTCTGGTGGGGTTTCTTCCAGCATAGGGGCCAATAAGTGGCCTTCCATATGATGTACACCCAGGCAGGGTTTATCCCAGGCCAGAGACAAGGCTTGTGCGGTAGATGCACCCACCATCAACGCGCCAATCAGGCCAGGGCCTGCAGTATAGGCGATAGCGTCGATATCCTCGGCCTGGCAGTTGGCCTTGGTCATCACTTCTTTGGTCAGGGGTAATAGTTTGCGTACATGGTCACGGGAGGCCAGTTCAGGCACAACGCCACCATAGGGAATATGCATATCGATCTGACTGTAGAGGGCGTGGGCTAACAGGCCCTGCTCAGAGTCATATATGGCCAGGCCGGTTTCATCACAGGAGGTTTCAATTCCGAGTACACGCATGGGATTCACTAACTACTTGAAGGATTGGGGCGATTTTACCTATATGGTCGAAAAATGACACTAAAAGTCGACGAAAACCGGGGGATCTGGTTTGCATGTGATGGGTAAAGCCTATAGAATCATGCGTCCCCTAAGGCTGCTACCTATATTTATAGAGGTAGCCTCAATTTTTTTAATCCTAATTTATTTAAGGTGGTGAGTCTTTCATGCCTGCTGTTAAAGTTAAAGACAACGAGCCGTTTGACGTTGCTCTACGTCGTTTTAAGCGTTCTTGTGAAAAAGCTGGTATCTTAGCCGAAGTACGTCGTCGTGAATTCTACAAGAAACCTACTTGGGTTCGTAAGCGTAAAGCAGCTGCAGCTGTTAAGCGTCACGCTAAAAAGGTACAACGCGAGCAGAAACGCTTCGAGCGTCTGTACTAAGCAACCTCTTGTAGGTGCTCTCTTGTCAGGCTTGAGTCTACAAGAGGCGAGTCAACCTCAACGGTTGTCTTTATAGGGGTTAAAACGGCTGCCTTCTGGCAGCCGTTTTTCATTTCTGGTGCTTTTGTCTGGATCTGGTGTAATGGCTGGACGAATCCCCCAATATTTTATTGATGATCTGCTTGCCCGAACCGATGTGGTGGATGTGGTCTCTTCAGTGGTAAAACTGAAGAAAAGTGGCCGCAATTGGCATGGTCTCTGTCCGTTTCATAACGAAAAAACACCTTCCTTCACGGTTAGTCAGGAAAAGCAGTTTTATCACTGTTTTGGTTGCGGTGCCCATGGTAATGCCGTTGGTTTTCTGATGGAGCACGACCACATGACCTATGTGGAGGCGATCGAAGATCTGGCGAGACAGCAAGGCTTGGATGTTCCCAGGGAAGAGAGCGAGTTTCAGTCTAAGCAACGTAAGGTCGCTCAGAAAAGCCAGGAAGTAATGGAGCTTTCGGCGAAATTCTATCAGGATCAGCTGCACTCACATCCGCAGCAAGCAGTGGCTCAGGCTTACCTGAATAAGCGTGGACTGAATCCTGATATTATTAACAAGTTTGGTATCGGTTATGCCCCCGAAGGGTGGGATAACCTGAAAAATCATCTGCTGGAAAAAACGATCAGCGAAAAAGAGCAGGTGAACTTTGGTCTGCTGGTGCATAAAGAAGAAACCGGTCGCACCTATGATCGCTTCCGTCATCGCATCATGTTTCCGATCAAAGATTGGCGTGGCAAGGTGATCGCCTTTGGTGGACGGGTATTGGGGGATGAAAAGCCCAAGTATCTGAATTCACCGGAAACCCAGGTCTTCCAGAAGGGGAAAGAGCTTTACGGTCTGTATGAGGCCCGCACTGCATCGGGATCGCTGGAGCGATTGATGGTGGTGGAGGGCTATATGGATGTGGTCGCTTTGTCTCAGGCGGGTATTAACTATGCCGTAGCGACATTGGGTACATCGGCCACCGCAGATCATATGGAGCGTCTGTTTAAGCTGGTGCCTGAGGTGGTGTTCTGCTTTGACGGCGATGCGGCAGGCTTAAAGGCGGCAGAAAGGGCATTGGATAATGTGTTGCCCTTTATGATTGATGGTCGTCAGGCGCGTTTTCTGTTTTTGCCTGAGGGTGAAGATCCTGATTCTCTGGTGGGTAAGGTCGGTAAAAACTTGTTCGAGCAGCGTGTGGTGCGTGCCGCTCCTTTGTCGGAGTATCTGTTCTGGCAGTTGCAGCAAGGCCTGCAGATGGATCAGCCAGAAGCCAAAGCGCAGCTGAAACAACGGGCGATTCCTCTGCTGCAACGTATCCCCAAAGGGCTGTTGCAAACGCTGTTGGTACAGAAGCTGGCCGGTTTGATTGGTGTCAGCGAAGAGCATTTATCCCCGCTATTATTGGAAGTGGCTGACGCGCCTACGCCAAGGTCTTCATCTGCAGGGGCGCAATCTGGTCGTTATGAGTCTGCCCTGTCTTCGAGTGCTGTAGAATCAAGGGCTGGGAGCTATGATGATTATGATGTCTATGATAGCTATATGGGCCATGGCGATGAGAGCGGAAGCGAGTATGGTGATAGTGGTGAATACAGCGATTATGCGCAATTAAATGCCGTTGAGAGTTTTTCCCTGTCTTATGCTAAACGCCTGCTGACCTGGTTGGTGCATCAACCTGCAATATGGGGTGCGCTGACTGATGAGCAGAAGCAGCAGTTGCAGCAGTTAAGCGACGAAAACTTGTCTCATCAGGCAGGGCAATTGATGAAAAAATTGGTCGAGTACTTGAATTCTGAACCAAAAGCCACCACTCAGAGTATCCTGGCCCACTGGTATGGCACTCCCGAGGGAGAATTACTGGGACGGGTTTCAGTAGAGGATATATTAATACCAGCTGAGATGCTGATATCCGAATTTCAGGCATGGCTTCATTCATTGGAGCATAAAAGGGCTGAGCAGCAGCGCAGTCGTCGGTTTGATGAGCTGACAAATAAGAGCCGTTCCGGTCAGGCTCTGACCCAGGCCGAAAAACAAGAACTGGTTATGCTGATTCAGGCCCAACACGCACCGGCAGGGGCGATTGGGCAAAAGCAATAGCCAGATTAATGACTTATATGAGTACGCGGGTGGAAGTCAAGGGCTTTTTAATGCTATAATTTAACGCTTAGCATTTTTCTCACCTCGTTCTATGCACTATTTTTGAGATAGGGTATCTATGGCTGGAAATGAGCAGCAACAGTCGCGCTTGAAGGAACTGATTGCCCGCGGTAAAGAGCAGGGCTACCTCACTTACGCAGAAGTAAATGATCACCTCCCGGAAGATATTTCTGATCCCGATCAGGTTGAAGATATTATCCGTATGATCAACGACATGGGGATTTCAGTTTCTGAAGAAGCGCCCGATGCCGAAACTCTTTTGATGACCGACGGTGACTCTTCCGGCGATGAAGAAGTTACAGAAGAAGCCGTAGCCGCATTGGCTGCAGTGGAGTCTGATGTAGGTCGAACCACTGATCCAGTACGCATGTATATGCGTGAGATGGGTACGGTTGAACTTCTGACCCGTGAGGGTGAGATTGTTATTGCCAAGCGCATCGAAGAAGGTTTGCGTCAGGTTATGCACTCCTTGGCTTATCTGCCTGGTCAGGTGGATCAGGTCTTGGCTGTGTATGATGAAACTCAGACCGAAGAAGGGCGTTTGAGTGATCTTCTGATCGGTTATATCGACCCTGATGATGACTCTGCGATTCCTGCAGAAGCTGAAATCGCCCCGGAAGATCTGGATGACGATGAAGATGATGAGGACGACGATGAAGAGGGTGGTGACGGCGGTCCTGACCCTGAAGAAGCCCGCATCCGTTTTACTCGTCTGAGAGAGTTGAATGATGCAGTGCGTACAGCTGGCGAAAAGTCCGGTTTAGACAGTGCTGAGTATCGTAAAGCTCAGGCTGAGCTGGCTGAACATTTCTCGCCAATTAAGCTGACACCTAAATATTTCGATATGATGGTGGCGCGCGTACGTGATGGTATGGACGGCATTCGCTTCCAGGAGCGGCGCATCATGCAAATGTGTGTGCGTAAAGCTAAGATGAGCCGTAAAGAGTTTATCTCCAGCTTCCCTGGTAACGAAACAGATCTGGAGTGGCTGGATCGTATACTGGCAGATGAGCCCGTATATGCGAGTAAGCTGCGTTTGATGCGTACTGATATTGTGCGTGCTCAGCGTAAGATTGCTAATACTGAACAAGAGTTAAAGCTGTCTCTGAGTGAGATTAAAGAAGTCAATCGCCGCATGTCTATTGGTGAGGCCAAAGCTCGTCGTGCGAAAAAAGAGATGGTTGAGGCCAACCTGCGTCTGGTGATTTCTATCGCTAAGAAATACACCAACCGTGGTTTACAATTCCTGGATCTGATCCAGGAAGGTAATATCGGTTTGATGAAAGCGGTTGATAAATTTGAATACCGTCGTGGTTACAAGTTCTCCACCTATGCTACCTGGTGGATTCGTCAGGCGATTACCCGTTCTATTGCGGATCAGGCCCGTACGATCCGTATTCCGGTGCATATGATCGAAACGATCAACAAGCTGAACCGTGTGTCTCGTCAGATGCTCCAGGAGATGGGCCGCGAGCCGACTCCGGAAGAGCTGGGTGAGCGTATGGAGATGCCGGAAGATAAAGTCCGTAAAGTATTGAAGATCGCTAAAGAGCCGATCTCTATGGAAACACCGATTGGTGACGATGAAGATTCCCATCTGGGTGACTTTATTGAAGATACTGCTATGGAATCTCCGGTGGACTCTGCGACTGGTGAAGGTTTGGTTGAAGCAACCCGCTCTGTATTGGGAGGCTTGACAGGTCGTGAGGCAAAAGTACTGCGTATGCGCTTCGGTATTGATATGAATACCGATCACACTCTGGAAGAGGTTGGCAAGCAGTTTGATGTAACACGTGAGCGTATTCGTCAGATTGAAGCTAAGGCGCTGCGTAAGCTGCGTCATCCGACCCGATCTGAGCATTTAAGAAGTTTTATTGACGAGTAAGTCAGAAGGCTCGCTTAGTTTGATTGGTAAACCCTGGTGTTGTCACCGGGGTTTATTTTTTCATACTGCAACAATTCAGGGTGTCAAAAAAGCTATGCCGTATCGCAAGGGGCTAAGTAGAAAGTAGATCTATATTGGGAAGGGTATTTGCCGCGTCATTAGAGACTGCTAGTAGTCAGTCATCATGAAAACATAGAGTGCTAGACTTGTTCTCAAAAGGTGGAAGTCACCTGACCAGTTGAGGGCAATCTGAATGAAAAAGCGTTATGTAGTGAAGTTGACTGAAGAAGAACGTAATCACTTAATTGATCTGGTTACACGAGGCCGTGTAGCGGCTTATCGTCGACGTCATGCAGAAGTCTTACTGCTGGTTGACGAAGGTGAGCATGGCCCTTCTCTTACTGATCGTGACGCTGCCGAAAGAGTGAGATATAGCCGGCGTACTATTGAGCAAATCCGGGAACGCTGCGTGACAGAGGGCTTGGCACAAGCACTTGAGCGTAA
>NZ_AULT01000035.1 GCF_000422425.1 Oceanospirillum beijerinckii DSM 7166 | reverse complement strand
ATAAAATTTATAGCCTGCATGAGCCGGACGTTTACTGTGTCGGGAAAGGCAAAGACCATAAGCCTTATGAATATGGCCAAAAAGCTTCAGTTGTCACCACGTTAGACAGTCAGGTGATCGTAGGTGTTGTTAGCCATGAGCGCAATGAGCACGATTCTAAAACACTCAAATCCGCTCTGGATCATGCCGAACAATGTCGACAGGCGCCAATTGAAGCGGCAGTGGTTGATCGGGGGTATCGAGGTTCAAAGCGCACGGTTGATGCCGAAGTTATTTTGCCTAGCCCACCGTTGAAAAGAGACAGCGAACAAGAGAGGAACCGAAAGAGGACGCTCTGCAGGAGGCGATCAGCGATTGAACCCATCATAGGGCATCTGAAACAGGATTATCGACTTTCCAGGAACTGGCTGAAAGGTAGCGAAGGTGATGCAATAAACCTGTTAATGGCGGCTTGTGCCTGGAATTTGAGGAAATGGATGAGCCTTTTCTTTTTGTTTGAATACCGGGGTGTCATTCAGGCTTTGGTTGTCTTACAAGCTGCAGGTGGGGAGCAGAAAGTCGGTTGGCTTTATTTCTTGAAGCAATAAAGCCAACGGATACTCCGTTAGGTAGAAACCTGACTTTTTCAGGGCTGACTAACTACCAGGATTATATGGATACTCATTAACAGATACTCTCATATCCTTTCTAGCAAATATTTTAAGCCCCTGATATTCCCTTACTGTTTCTCGTGCTTCATCAAAATGATTATAATAAGTCCCATCTGAGAAGCACGCATAATACACTTGAATTGAGTGGCTTGGACAAATAACAAATTTAGAGCTATCTTTTTTAAGAAGTGGACTTACATGCTCTAAAACAACATTCAGTCCTTTTTCTTTATTATGGAGATTAACATCTGAAGTCCCTGTCTCACTCCTGATGTTAAAGTTATCCGTCCCTTGATCAATATTGACTAAGTCGGCAGGCAGAACCGACCAATACCCTTCATCATCCTTAATAGCCATTTTTATATCTCTACCCTCTAATACCGCTTTTCTTAATAGATTTGTATTAGAGGATTTGTCAGAATCCCAAACAGTCTCAAAGTCATCTCTCACAACCCATTTAAATTCTGAGTAGCGGCCAGAAATATCACCGAATGAAGCATACTTCAAATAAGGGGTGTTGATGATCATTAAGCCATTATAGCCATATGAGTAGCAGAATGCTTGAATCGATTGATACTGACCAGTAGCAGGAGTTGGTCTCATACCTCGATGCATCATATTTGCATGAGCAAAGAATTTATTGCCATCAAAATAAATAAAATTCATTTTGTAGGTTTCATCATGCGCTGGCTGATTACTAGGTAATGCTGGGTCTGGTACCATGACACTGGAAAGCGATGCACCATTTAACAATCTGACAACTATATCATCATAACCTTTATTTACACTCAACTGCTTAACCTCCCATCTATCATGATACTTTCTACTATACAACTAATATTGAGCTGCGTTCTATCTGATATAATTAAATAATGATAACTGGGCAACCTTAGAAAATGTCTGTTGAGATGCAGTTAAAGCTGTCTGCTGTAACATAAAACGCCCTGTTGCTTCTGCATAATCCAGATCCTCAAGCTCAGAGACATTACTCTTCAGATACAGCTGAAGGTCTTCATTATTTGACCTGATAGTATCCATTCCATTTTCTCTTGTGCCAATAACAGAACGAGCATCAGCCACAGCATTCAACCAATGATCTGCTTTTGCAACAACATCATTGATCGCATCCTTCTGATATTGCTCACCACTAAAATCACTCAGAGCTTTATCAAAACGCTGCATACCTGTCAGCAGGCCTTCTTTTTTGTTATCAAAGACCAAAACAAACTCATCACCAGGTGCAGGAACAGGATCTGGTGGTGACAGAGCAACATCACCACCGCTCTTATTAATAAATGCAGCCAGATCATCAAGGTCTACATCACTATCAGCAGACGGATTCTGGTTAGTCAACTGCTCCCCTGTTGGTAATTCAATAGTCCAGTTGTTAGCGGCATTATATGTCAGCTTATATTCCCCAACATGGTTATCTTCCAGAAACCCGGTGCTACCTGTTACACCAATAGTTTCCTCTGAATCATTAGAACTCAGCGCGTAACTTCTGATCTGCTGAACATTATCAATGTTCTGAAATGCCGCTTCACCGGAGATAAAAGGCGATACAAAGGTAGTATCGGAAATCTGCAGCTTCCGCTCTGTTGCATCTCCCTGATAAACGTAACTACCATCACGTTGCCGAGCAAAAGGCGGAGTATTTACCTTACTGCCCGCAAAAATATAGTTATTACTTTCATCCCGGGTATTCATTAGCTTTTCCAGCTGCCCGGTAATTTCCTTTATTTCAAGACCAATGGTCTGTCGGTCTTCCTTACTTAGCGCATCACTATTTGCCTGAATAGCCAACTGTTTTACTTTCTGCAGGCGATTATGCATATTACTCAGTGTACTTTCTGTCGTCTGCATACTCTTACGGGAATAATCAATGTTTTTTCCGTACTGCTCGATATTCTCCAGCTTATTTTTTGCGTTAAAAGCCATAGCACTGGCTACCGGGTCATCTGATGGGGTCATAACCCGCTTACCTGACCCCATCTGATTAGAGGTATTTGCAAGCTCAGTTTGCTTTCTCAACATGCCGTTGATGCTGTTGTGAGTAATCATTGAAGTTGAAATACGCATGATAAAACTCCTTATCTTACGGCTGCCAGAAGAGTGTCAAATAACTGTCTTGCGGTGCTGATAATCTGAGATGATGCATTGTATGCCTGCTGGAAGCGGACAAGGTTTGCCGCCTCTTCATCCATATTCACACCGGATACACTGTCGCGCAGGTTTGTTGTCTGCTCAAGAATTGCGGCGCCGGACTGAGCAGTAATTCTTGCTTCAGCGGTCTGAGAACCTACACTGGTTGTCGTACTGGCGTAAGCATCCTGATAGCTCATATCACCTTCCAGTGTTGGCTCTCCCTGCAACGCAGTCAGCATTAATGCATTGCTGTTATCACCGGCACCATCGGTATTGTAGGTTGTAGAGAAACTATCACCCACAGCAGGATTACCGGCAATACTCAGCTGAATACCCCAGGTTGACGGCAGTAGCTCTTTTTCCTGCCCCTGGGTAAAGGTTCCCTGAAATAGAATGGCACCCGTATCCGGATCACGCACGTCATAGTTCAGCTCACCAGGCACTGTCGCACTTTCCGATGTGAATTGAATATCCACACCATTTTTAAGCTCATAAAGACCAGAGTCAGTCGCAGCAACACCCACCGCAGCAACACCCGTTTTTGTAGTAATGTCATCTGCTTTTTTAGTTGCAGCATCGTCAGCGGCAGTCTTAGCAAATGAAGACATTTGAGCCTGACTGACACTAACTCCAGAAGTAGCACCGGTTTTGGCCGTCGCAATAGCTGCCAATGTGGTTGTAATCACTGCAGGGTCAACACTCGCACTTTTCAGTGCATCCCGGGTATAAGCAGCAGCCACATCATAAGAAGCAAATCCAGCTGCATCCGCTGGATTCGCAGCACTTTTAATACCTGCAAGAGTATCCGAAATCACCTGGCTGGAAGCCCCCTGGTCCTCTAGGTAACCTTTTACTGCATCAGCTACAGAATCAACCGTTGCCCCGGCTCTTACCGACTCTGTTGTTGCCACAGCTGCAGCTGCAGCCGCATAGTCAAGGATATCTTGCTCGTGATCTGCAATGGCATCAGCCGCAGTATAAGCAGCACCAATTACAGATTTATCCATTGCCGTGGTAAGGCCTGCTGCAGCCGCTGAAATCTCATCTGCTACCGCCCGAGAGTTACCTGCTACTGTGGCACCCGTTGTGCTAGCGGTTGCAATATCAGCAACCAAAGAACCACTCACTGCCCCTAGCGCAGTATCAAGATACATTTTGAAAGACCCATCACGGGAATCGACAAAAGCATAAGACCCTGTCTCTGTTGGAATCAGATTAGATGGATCAGCAGGATCCGCCATATTCACGCCATTCGGGTTAGGACTAGAACTGACAGCCAGTGGCTTAGTATCTGCAATACCAGAGATATAAGTGTCATTCACCACAACACTTCGCACTTCACCACTACCGAAGTTTGCAACCGAAGCCTCAGACCTCAAGGGCAGTGCAATAGCAAGCTCCTCTGCCGTGGTTATCTCTCGGCTGATTTCACCAGCAGCATATCGTGATGCCTGGATCATGAAGCGATCGCCTGGTGAAACAGTGGTGTTATTTGCGGATGCCAGATAGAGTTCAAAACCCTCTACGGAGATGGCAATGCCATCAGCGTTGTAGCCTCCAGTATCTGTATGCCTGTTAAGCTGTTCCAGAGTAACAGAGGATGGGTTAGATACATTGCCAGCTGAATCTTTAAGTTCAAAACGAAGCTGATTGCCATCTGTGTCAAAAATATTGAACGTCAGAGGATCCGTATCCATCGCTTTAAGTACATAATCTCTATCTGACAACTTTGAAGTGTCCGTAATTTCTACATTCAGCCGCAGATCCGTACTGGCACTATTGTCCTTAAAGGAAGAAACACGGTTCTGCATTGCGCTCTGACTATTCACATCTGTGAAAAAATTACTACCAGCTTCGTTGTTAAGGTCGATACCAAGCTTGTGCTGATCATTGAATGTTTTAGCAATGGTTAATGCCAGACGACCAACCTGATTACGCACAGGCAATAGCATTTCATCACGAAACGTCAATAACCCACCCAACTCGCCACCCCGGATCAGGTTTGTCACATCTCGATTGCCTTCCCTATCAGGGTAAAACACCCCTAGTCTCTGGATATCATTACCCAGAGGCTCAACTTCCAGTTCATAGGAGTTCTTACCCACAACCAGAGGGAAACCATCCCCGATCATAACGGATAAGGAGCCGTCATTAATCGCCGTTGCTTTTACATCAACATATTCGCTTAACAGCCTCAATTGTTCTTCTCGGGCATCTCGCAGATCATTAGCTGGGAGACTGTTTTTACTTTCAGCAACAATAATTCCTTCATTAAGGTCTGCAATGTTGGCTGCAATCCTGTTAACTTCAGCAATGGAACTATTCAGCTGAACATTAACGGAATCCTGCATAACATCGAAACGCTCCTGCATCAGATTAAATCGTTGAGCCAGAGAGTCAGACTGCGCCATGACCTGATTACGCAGTGTCATGTTATTTGGGTCATCAGCCAGAGACTGCATCGCAGAGAAAAATTCATTCAGGGCGTTACCCGGCGATGAATCAGGGTCGGCCAGCAAGTTATCCAGCTGCTGAGCATATTCCAGAATCATCTCCCGTTCTTTAGCCAGGCTCGTGTCATTGCGCAGCTGTGTCACTGTAAATTCGTTGACAATTCTGCGAATAGTCTCTGTGTTGGTGCCCTGACCATAGTGACCATCTCCCCGTATCAAAGCCGGATTAGTCACCTGCAAAGCTTGCTGGCGTGAATAACCATCTGTATCAACATTAGCAATATTGTGACCTGTCACCTGCAAGTTCAGCTGGTTAACTCTTACACCTGTACTCCCGATCTTAATCAGCTCTGACATCTTTACTCTCCTTTACGGGAAGCAACCTGGCACAAGCTACCCGATATATATAATTGACCCGGATAACCAAAGACAGCTGGCTAATACAGCACAATCCGGGAGGCTCGGCATAGCTTTGCCGATCTTTCTTAATTACATCTATATAAGCACAAAACATGCCAATTATTTTTATATAAAATAAAATCAATGAGTAAGGATAAAAAAGCGCTGTAGATAGAAGATCATAAGCAAATTAGAGTACGACCATCTAAAACGGGTATAGCAAAGACCAGAAAGGAGACAAAGAACTGAGAACAAGAAATCCCCTACCCAGCTTGAGCAGGGGGATTAGCAAATAACTCAGATAATAGAAGAAAGGATTAGCCTTTGTTAGAAGGTGCTGACAATGCTTTAGCCATCACGGGGCTAGCCAGGATACGTTGAATTTTTTTCGCATAAGCAGGGTCAGTCGCATAGCCTGCATCTTGCAATCCTTTAGTGAAAGCAACCGGATCGTTGGCATTTCTCAATGCATTCGTATAGCGAGGATTGCTCTGTAGGAAACTGGCATAATCCTTAAGGCTATCTTCGTAGCTATCATAAGCACGAAAAGCCGCACTTTCCCGCTGAGCAACACCACCACGGTACTCTAGAGTGGATACTACAGCGTGCTCACCTTCCCAACGACGATCAGCCTTAATACCAAATAGATTGAAGCTGTTTTTACCTGAGCTATCCCGGATCATATAACGCCCCCATCCTGTTTCCAAGGCAGCCTGGGATAGCATCACAGCAGGATTGACACCCAGCTCTTTTGCCGCACGCTCTGCTGCCGGATATAACTCACGAATAAACTCTTCCGGTGACTCAAAGCCTTTTTCCAACTTAGCGGCTTTAATCTCCGCTTGTTTAGCCACAGCCTGAACAGCTTCGGCATCCGCTTTATCAGCGGCAACTTTTTCCCGCTCAGCGGCAAACTTCTCCCGCCACTGTGCCATCAGTTCAGGATCGTAACGACTGGCCGGAAACTTACTGCCACGGTCCAACATATCCTGGATAGTCGCTGGTGGCTTTTTATTGCCGTTAGCATCCACCGGCTCCATACCAAAATCTTTACTCAGCTGACGCACCAGCACATCAGCCAGACCAAAAGTACCACCTTTAGTGATGTTGACACTCATCTGCTCGTCAAACATCTGTTGGTAAAAGCGCAGCTGTTCACTATCAAAAATACCGTCTTTGGACAGAAGCTCATTGGATTGACGGGCATTTTTCATAATCATCTGCACCATCATCGCTTCAAACTGACGCGCGACCTCTTTCAGCGCCTCAGGGTCATCCTCACGAGCACCTTTTCTCAGTGATTCCAGCCCCTTTACATCGGTAAATACTCTGGACTGATCATATTTGTTGCTGATCATCTGCTGTCTCCTTAACTCAGAAGCCTTAGATTACCACCAGATCGGCCTTTAATGCGCCTGCTTGTTTCAGAGCTTCCAGAATTGCCATCAAATCACCCGGTGCCGCCCCCACCTGATTCACTGCACGTACGATCTCATCCAAGGTAATACCAGGAGCAAACTTAAACATCGTAGAATCATCTCGACGCACATCGATATTAGACACAGGTTGAACAGCAGTCTCACCATTGGCCAGAGGCTCTGGCTGCACGACTTGCGGCGCTTCAGTAATAGTAACGGTCAGACTTCCGTGAGTCACAGCAGCAGGAGAGACTCTAACATTCTGCCCGATCACGATCGTACCAGTTCGGGAATTAATAATAATCTTAGCCGCCTCTTCGCCCGGCTGGACTTCCAGATTCTCCAGGACCGACAGATAGCTCACACGCTGAGATGGGTCACGGGGTGCACGCACACGCACAGATACCGCATCAATCGCCTGAGCCACCTGATCGCCCAACAGATCATTAATACGCTCAGCCACACGCTTGGCAGAAGTAAAATCTGCGCGATGCAGGTTAAAGGTGATGGAGTCACCACCGTAAAAGTTATGGGCTACAGCACGCTCAATAATCGCACCGTTGGGGATACGGCCCACACTGGGTACATTCACTTGAATACGGGAGCCATCCGCGCCTTCAGCGCCCAGGCCACCTACAACCAAGCTCCCCTGAGCCACAGCATAAGTATTGCCATCCGCACCACGCAGTGGAGTCATCAATAGAGTACCGCCACGTAGACTGGCCGCATTACCGATAGAAGATACTGTGATATCGATACGCTGACCCGGTTTAACAAAGGGTGGCAACTCCGCATGTACGGTTACCGCCGCAATGTTTTTCGATTTAGGATCAACACCCGCAGGCAAGGTAATACCGAATTGATTCATCATGTTCGCGAAAGTCTGGTTGGTAAAGGGTGCTTTATCACCCGTACCACTTAACCCCACAATCAGACCATAACCAATCAGCTGGTTAGTGCGCACACCATCCACATTACTGATGTCTTTTAAACGCTCAGCCTGTACCAGACCACTCCACAACAGAGCTACTGCCATTAAAATTCGAACAAACATCTTATCTCTCCTTAAAACGGCCAGTAATCACTATTAAAGAAGCGAGATAGCCAGCCCTGACGGGTACTTTCAGCCAGATCACCGGTACCACTATATGTCAGACGGGCATCAGCCATCTTGGTGGACTGTGCAATATTCTCCGGTGATACATCATCAGGTCGCAGCAGACCGCTGACACGAATCACCTCTGAACCATTGGTCAGATTCAGCCACTTTTCACCTTTCACGAACATCAGTCCATTAGGGTAGATCTGATGAACAGTTACAGTAATACTACCCTGCAAACTATTACTCTGATTTGCAGAACCATTGCCCGAGAAATCAGTTTCATTCGAAACCGATGTGGATAAGTCTACAGGGCTTTTACCAAAAATCGTTGGATTAGCGATAGTAATTTCATTACTTTTTGAGTGAGTCGCATTGGTCGATTTTTTAGATGACGTTGTTTCTGTTAACTGAATTGTAATCAGATCGCCAATACGGTAAGCCTTACGATCACCAAACAATGACATACTATAATTCTGCTGATAAAGAGAACCGTTGCTGGCAGGCGGTGGCGCCATATGACTGGGCTGCACCGGTGCGTAAAAAGGATCATCCGGTTTTACCATAGCTTCTTTCTGACAACCCGCCAGGGTTAGCAGAAGCGAAATAGCCATTAAACGTTTTACCTGCAACATACGGTCACCTATCAATTCGATCTATTCGTTATTGCGATCAGCGCGTTATAAAGTCTGAGTCAGATTACGCAGCATAGAATCAGCAGTAGAGACAACTTTAGAGTTCATCTCATACGCCCGCTGGGTAGAGATCATATTCACCAGCTCTTCTACGGCGTTTACGTTAGAATTTTCCAGCATACCCTGTTCGGTCGTACCTATGCCCTCATCACCGGGCACTCCGACAATTGGCGCACCGGAAGCCGCTGTTTCACGGTACAGGTTACCACCAAAGGCCTGTAAACCGGCTGGGTTTACAAAGTCCGCGACTGTGATTTGACCCAGTTCCTGCTCATTAGTTTGACCAGGTATACGGGCCGCAACAATACCATCACGACTGATGCTGACAGATTGCGCATTTTCTGGCACCTGAATTTCTGGCTCAAGTAGAAAACCTGTTGCGGTAACAACCTGACCTTCCGCATTCACCTGAAACTGACCGTTACGGGTATAGCCCAAGGTACCGTCCGGCATCTGAATCTGGAAGAAACCACGGCCATCAATGGCCATATCCAACGGCTGATCCGTAATCTGTAGACTGCTTTCAGTGTGCATCTTCTGAGTCGCGACAGTACGTACACCGGTACCCAGCTGCAAACCAGAAGGCAGTTGCGTATTTAATGAAGACTGAGCCCCTGGCTGACGCACCTGTTGATACAACAGATCCTGAAAGATCGCGCGCTCTTTCTTAAAACCTACAGTACTGACGTTAGCCAGGTTATTCGAAATCGTACGCAACTGTGTATCCTGCGCACTTAAACCTGTTTTACTTACCCATAATGCTGCGTGCATAACCTTACCCTCTTAATTCAGCCCTAGCGCATCCGCATTACGGAAGCTGCCGAAGCGGAGTTCTCATCCACTGTCTTCATCATCTTGGTTTGCATCTCGTACTGACGGGTCAGGGACAAGATGTTAATCAGTTCTGCTGCGGCATTCACGTTACTCGCCTCCAGAAAACCGGATTCTACCCGCACAAAACCATCCGCATCCGCCGGTTCGCCATTACGCTGACGCATTAGGCCATCCAAGCCTTTTTCCAGCTCTTGCTTATCTGGATTTACCAGTTTAATGCGATCAATCTGGGCCACCTCATTCGGGCCAGCACCCTGAGGCTGAATCGTGATCACGCCATCAACACCAATTTCTACATGCTGAGCAGGAGGAACAACGATAGGGCCACCCTCTCCCATCACCGGCAGACCTTTACCGGTTCTTAACACACCGCTGGCATCAATCATCAGTTCTCCTGAGCGGGTATAAGCTTCATCGCCCAGGCTAGACTCTACGGCAATCCAACCATCGCCCTGAATGGCAAGATCCAGTGAACGACCGGTTTCGATAAAAGCACCACTGCTCATGTCAGTCGCAGGGCGCTCACTCAGGGAATAGACTCGGGTGGGGAAACTTTCACCAAACACAGGCATTGCCCGTGCTTGTTCAAAGTCTGCCTTAAAGCCTGTGGTATTGGCATTAGCCAGGTTATTGGCCCGCGCGGTCTGCGCCATCATATTGTTCTTGGCGCCGGTCATCGCGATATATAACGCTTTATCCATTGTGAGACCTCATTCTTGCCTTGTAGCAGGATGTCCTTTGCCGTTTTCCGCTTTTTCAGCCCCTATAAACGGCAAAAGGCTTGCATTTACCTAAGTAAATGCAAGCCTTATGCCAAACTAATATTTTTTAGATTTTTTCTGAGGTTATCTCAGATTAATGATCGTCTGCGTCAGGGTATCTGCAGCCTGAATTGTTTTAGCATTCGCCTGATAATCACGCTGAGCAAGGATCATTTTCACCAGCTCTTCTGATAAATCCACATTAGAGTCTTCAAGGGCACCGGAACGCACTGTACCCGCGACACCAGACCCAGGCGCATTAACAACGGCCACACCAGAATCAGCAGATGCCTCCCAGCTTGTACCACCTACAGGTGTTAAGCCTTGTTC
This sequence comes from Oceanospirillum beijerinckii DSM 7166, assembly GCF_000422425.1. Lineage (GTDB taxonomy): Bacteria > Pseudomonadota > Gammaproteobacteria > Pseudomonadales > Halomonadaceae > Oceanospirillum > Oceanospirillum beijerinckii. The sequence goes on along the minus strand of NZ_AULT01000035.1, from coordinate 59,405 downwards.
ATTTCGAAAGTTAGCGATAGCAACCTGGCCAACCAATGTTGATACACCATTGGTATAGCGAGCACTTATAACCCCCTCATCGTCCACCTCTAAGCCCGATAACTCACCAGAGGCATGACCATCTTGACTCACGGTGTCGGCACTGAGCGACCCGGTAAACTGCGTTGTTCCTGTCAGATTAATCACAAAATCCTGTGGTGTTGATGAACCTGTTGGTCCAGACAGAGCATTGACAGGCACCCAGTCCTTAACAGAGATCACTGGCGGAGGGCTGGAAAGGGCACCAAACTCATCAAAACTAAATGAAAAGTAGTCTGGGCTTCCCGCGTTGCCATCCGTGACTTTTTCACCTTCAACATACGCATGCATTTGCCAGCGATTATCAGCACTTCCGGTTTCCAAAGTTTTCAGCGTTTCAATCACAGCGGCACTATCTACATTACCAGAACCATCATCTAAGCTAACCGACAACTCATTCAGAGCATCCAACGCCAGTTTGTAGACAGACTTTTCTTCATCAGTCAGCAACGTAGGAGAGGTTGATTCAAGATTAAAGTCCGTACCCGCTACAGGCCATTGAGCACTAGTTGCCGGTCTCGCCACAGAACCCGGCAAATCCGCACCGTCGAGCAGAGCCTGTATAGAGTCTTTCAGGTCAGTGATAATGTCACCGACATCCTGAACCGGATCCGCTCCATTATATGGTGCTGCCGCAGTATCAATCATCCCCGGATTATTGGGATCAAGATCAATATTTAACGCATCGGAGTTAGGGTCAACAGTAGCAGCGCTGTTAATCAACAGGTTCTTAGCCATACCGGCCAGAGTATCCAGTTTGGCGCAAGCGGTATTCTGCGGACTTTGAGAAACACCGCGAACAGCATCCATTGCCCCCTCAAAAACACTGATCGATGCCGCAGACAAAGAGCCAGATGTCAATGCAGGCAAGTAGCCTGTCAGCTCATCATAAGCAGCCTGATAGAAATCTTTTTCCTTGCCCGTACTGTTATTCACCAGCGTATTCAGCCCATCATGGATATTCTGCAGCTGAGTTGCCCGTTGAGCATCCGTGGTAGTAGCTGAATCATAGTCATCACCAGCGGCATAAGGATCAACGTCAAATGTTGAAGCTGCGGCATTAAATCCCGCGAAACCGCTGGTTGTCAGCAAATCAGCAATATCACTATCAATCGTTGCACCGTCTGCAGCATCACCTGCAGACAGAGCATCAGTACCGGACTCACTGTAGCGCAGCATCGCTTCCAGTGCTCTGGATGGTTCACCAAACTCAGGCTCATACGATGGCTGTTTAACAAAGTACTGTGTCATTGTGTGAGCATTACCCAAAGAATCATAAATCTCTGTTGGATACATATGGGTATAGGTTTCTGGATCAGCCGGATCAAACTCAAAGTTTGATGGTGGCAATTGACTGGCGTCCAAGTTAAATGCCATTTCAACCTCAGTTGTTGCCTGAGGATTGAGCTTTGAGGCTGGAATTTGAATATCTCCAAGAGCACCAACAGAAATACCTGTACCAGTTGGATTTGCCGGAAAACCCTGAACACGATAACCCTGGTTTGTAACGACAAAGCCATCATCATCCAACCCAAAAGTACCTGCTCGAGTGTATAGATCCTGCTGCTGACTTGGGTTATTTACGATAAAAAAACCATTGCCCTGGATTTTCATATCTAGGTTATTCTGGGTATATGTAACACCACCTCCGTGGAATTGCTGGCTAATTGCAGCAACCTGAACACCATTTCCAGGCTGATCAGATCCCATAGTCAAGCTACTCTTTGAATAAAGATCGCCAAACTCAACACGTGAACTTTTAAAACCGACGGTACTGGCGTTTGCTACGTTATTACCGATTGTTGCCAGGTTTTTATTAGACGCTTGTAACCCTGAGATTGCCGTACTGAACACTGCCATTTTTTATCTCCCCTGAAAACAATCAGTGAAACTCTTTAACATCAGAAAGACTCATTGAACCATATCCCGCGAGATTCAATGTAATCTGCCCACCATTACCCAAGGTCACGCTATCAACATTGACATTGACATTTGTACCCAGCGTTTGCGCATTGCCTTGAACATTCGAAACAGCTGAAACTGAATAAACCCCTGCTGGCGCAGGATTACCTTCTGCATCTTTGCCATCCCACTCAAACGGGATCTGCCCCGAGGGATAAGCTCCAGAAGGAGACGCATATCCAGACATATCCAATTCAGCGACCGCCTGACCAGCAGCATTGTGAACAACAACTGATAAATTTTGACTACCTTCAGGCACTTCAACAGTACCTGAAACCCCTTCTCCCTCTTTAGCTGGCACAAGAGAGCCTTCGATTTGAACTTTCCTTCCAACTAATGCCGACGCCTGTAATGCCTGACTAGACTTGAAAGAGTCGACCAAACTATCCACGCTGGTATTCATACTTTGAATACCTTCTACGGATGAAAACTGAGCCAACTGAGCAATAAACTCGGTATTATCCTGAGGGCTTAATGGATCCTGATTCTTCAACTGAGCCATCATCAGTTCCAGGAATTCAGTTTGCCCCATGGCATTCGGGTCGTTGGTCGCCTGCTCCGCAGCTTTTGCCGCAGTCTGCTTACCCTCAACGCTGTACCTTGCCCAAAAATCTGCGCTGTTACTTACATTCGTCATGACTCAACACCTCGCTCCTACTGACCCAACGTCAACACGCGCTGCAACATCTGCTTTGCGGTGTTCATGACTTCAACATTAGTCTGAAACGAGCGAGATGCCGACAACATATCAGCCATTTCTTCCACAACATTGACATTTGGGTAAAATACATAGCCTTGTTCATTGGCCATAGGGTGATCGGGTTCGAACCGGCGTTGCAGCGGAGCATCACTCTCTACGATACCCAACACCTGCACACCTTCACCTGCGCTATGACGAGGATCAAAACTCGTCACCGGGCTACCTGGTTCGCCGGACTTGTAACTCTCCAGCATAGGGGCAAACACGGCCTTACGGGCACGATAAGTTTGATCCACACTGCTACTAACGCTTTGCGCGTTAGCCATGTTACTGGCGGTGGTGTTCAGACGCAGTGACTGCGCCCCCATACCGCTACCGGCAATATCAAATACTTTTCCCAGAGACATAATTATTCACTCCTCAGCGCTTTACTTAACCCTTTGAATTTACTATTCAAAAAGGTAAAGCTGGACTGAAACTCAAGGGCATTGCGTGCATATTGAGCCTGCTCTATATCCGTTTCTACAGTATTGCCATCAATGGCTGGCTGTGTAGGAATACGGTATTTCAGCGCACTATCAGTCGTAATGGCTTCCGCCGGAATATGATTACTGTGGGTGCGGTCCAATGCCATACGATCTCGTTTTTCATATTCACCCTTCAGCAAACCTTTAAAATCCAGGTCACGCGCTTTAAAATTTGGCGTATCTGCGTTCGCGATATTATTAGCCAAAATTTCAGAACGCTGAGAGCGAACACGTAGTGCATCTGGGTGAATACCAAGAGCATTGTCAAAACTGATTGCGGTCATAGCCTGCCCCACCATTAACTTTCCCAATATATATACAATTTCCATACCATAAATAAAAACATCAATAAAAACAAAGAACTAAATACAAAAAACAGATCATCCAGATGAGATAAAAAAGGAGAAAAAAGGAAAGCGGAAGTGCATTGCCGCTTTTAATAAACCTATAATCCTTTGAGTGATCTCAGCTTCTGCTTGCTCAAGTTAGATGAGCTTGAAAGTATATATATCTCAACCACCCAGCTACTGGTCTCGCACTGCACTATCAATGGATATATTGCTCCCTGTAAACCACTGTAGATAGAGACATTACGATCCAGCAGAGAATTTTGATTTTATCCCGTTGACGATTACGGAAGACACTTTGCCAGTAAACAAGTTGATGCATTTCTAGCTAGTGTTTACGGCATAATCGACCTAGTTTAATCAGCTGCCTTACCAGCCCAGGACACTTGACCGCCAATACTGACGACTCAGCGCCTCATCCTGAGTTGAAATAATGAGTTCTCATTGTTTTAAAGTTCACAACATTACTAGTGGAGGGCACTTCTGAGTAGGTAGGGAGAAATGATCGTACTGCATTGGCTTTATAAAGCGCCCGCCAATATCGAATTATACTCTTTGAAATGTTGTGCTTACGGCTCAACTAGTGAGCTGCAGCACCATTAAGGCACTCTTGAGCTAACAAAATCTTAAATGAGCGGCTGTATTTCACCATAAAAATCGGGCGGTGTTGTTTGAAAGAGGGTTGCACCACAAAACGCCTGGTAGTAAGGAATCATTTGCCACTGTTCAACAATGGCTTCATCACTCAGGTCATACAGCTGCTTGAGCATCAGAAGGCCGGTCATCAAACGAATCAGTTTAGCTTTACGTCCTATTGTGCTGTAAAGAGATGAAAATTCCAGTTCCAGCGCCTTAAGTCGTCAATAGCACGACTTAAGGCGAGTAAGGGGTGAGTATCATCAGCTGATTGATGATATCGAAAAAGCTGAATTGGGCAGAATCAGAAGGGCTTTTAGTCAGCATATCAGAGCCATTTTCGACCAGAAACTGAAGACACAACTTACCGCCCCGGTCGAAATCATCCATGCCCAAATAGCTAATTTTTTTAAAAATAGTCTGTTAATAATTTCTCAGGCCTGACTAATTCCCTCTACCTTCAGTCTGCATCATTTTAAACATCAACTCTGCCCTAACCCAATCGGCCATTGTATCAATGTCCTGCACACGATAACGATCAAGTACAACAGGTGCTGATCGATCCGAAAAGATCTTTCTCTGCGATAGCCATGCATCGACAGCCCCCCAATAAAACTGACCTGCATCATGCCAATATTCCTCAAGATCCTGTGAACGAGTCAGTCTATGCTCAGGATGCAACATCTCAATGCCTCCGTTCCCATTAACCTTTAACGCCCTCTGTATAGGAAAAGCATAGCTGGTTACGCTAAAAGCATAATCGATAGGTTTATTCATAAGACAGCCTAGCCCTTTTTTTAAATCGTTTACCAGTACGAACGGGGCCGTGGCATACAGGCAGCATACATATTTGTAATTAAGGCCAAGGTCAGCCATAGCGGTAATTGCATGCTTTATGACAGGCAAGGTATCTGTGAAGTCATCAGCTAACTCTTCAGGCCGAATGAACGGCACTTCGGCACCATAGCTTTTTGCAACTTCAGCAATCTCAGAACTATCCGTCGAGACTATGATCTTGTCGAAAGCTCCGCTCTCAATCGCTCTCTCGATAGACCACGCAATCATTGGTTTACCGCAGAATTCTCTAATGTTCTTTCCCGGTATCCTTTTACTGCCTCCACGAGCAGGAATAACGCACAAATTCATGACACTATATCTCTTAATACCTGAACAACCCTATCCTGCTGTTCATCAGTCATTGCATGAAACATCGGTAAGCTTATTGCTGTCCTGTAATATTCAATTGAAGCCGGAAAATCATTATATTCAAAGCCTAAGCTCTTATAGTATGGCTGAGTATGGACAGGAATATAGTGTAGATTTACACCTATGCCTGCCGCCCTAAGCTCATTGAACACTTTCTTATGGGACTTTGAAATTTCATCCAGCCGCAACCGGATAACATAGAGATGAAGACCTGAATAACTATCAGGGTGTTGCCAAGGTAATATGATTGGTAAAGATGACAGAAGTTTATTGTATCGGTCAGCCAACTCATGTCTTCTCTTAACAAAACGATCAATACGCTTGAGTTGAGAGACCCCAAGCGCTGCTTGCAACTCAGTCATCCTATAATTAAAGCCCGGATCGATCTGTTGGTAATACCAAGGACCATCCGATTCATGGGTCATTAACGCATCATCCCGGGTAATGCCATGGCTTCTCAGCAGTAGCATCTTCTTATGAAGTTGCTCTGATTTAGTAACGGCAGCGCCACCTTCTGCCGTTGTAATAATCTTGACAGGATGAAAACTAAAGACGGTAATATCGCTATATTGGCAATTGCCTACAGGCTTACCTTTATATCTTCCACCAATTGCATGGGAGGCATCTTCAATCACTTTGAAACCAAAACGCCGTGACAAAGCGTAAATATCTTCCATTTGACACGGTTGACCGGTTAAATGAACAGCAACCAAAACGGAAGGTAAGTGACCTGCTTTCTCCGCATTGATTAACTTCTTTTCAAGTTCTACAACGGAAATATTGTAGGTGTCAGCATCAATATCGACAAAATCCACTTCCGCACCGCAATAACGGGCACAGTTAGCAGACGCTACAAATGTTACAGGAGAGGTCCAAAGCCAATCGCCCTGCTTAAGTCCTAATGCCAAACAAGCCAAATGCAACGCTGAAGTGGCACTATTGGCAGCAACGCAGTGTTTAACATTGCAATAATTAGCTAATGCAGCCTCAAACTCTGGAACCCGAGGCCCCTGAGTCAAAAAATCAGATGTCAGAACATCGACAACAGCATCAATGTCCTCCTGATTAATATCCTGTTTTCCATATGGGATCATTGAGTCAGTCACCAATACTATTTGCCATCGCCAAGAACTGCTCATGGCTTAACCAATCCGTGTTGTTGCCGGAATTGTATTCGAAGCCCTGTGCTACAGGTGTGCCCTTCTCACCTAACCTGTTTTCAGAAAAGTCTGCTTGATTCGCAAACTGAATGGTAGGGCAGATGACATAATGATCACTGAACTCCAATGTCAGGTGGGAATCATCCGCTGGGCACATAATCTCATGAAGCTTCTCACCAGGTCTTATGCCTATAACTTTGTGTTTCAACTCAGGTGCTAGCGCCTTAGCAAGCTCGGTCATGCGCATAGAAGGAATTTTTGGTACAAAAATTTCTCCGCCATGCATACGCTCGAAATTTCTCAAAACGAACTCAACGCCCTGCCGTAAAGTGATCATAAAGCGGGTCATATCAGTATGGGTAATCGGTAGCTCATCACAACCTTGCTGAATCAGCTTTCTGAAGAAGGGGACAACAGACCCCCTTGAGCCAACAACATTACCATAACGCACTACAGAAAACTTGGTGTCTCTACTTCCGACCATATTATTTGCAGCAACAAATAATTTATCAGAAGCTAGTTTTGTTGCACCATAGAGGTTGATTGGGTTTGCCGCCTTATCTGTCGATAAGCCAATAACCTGTTTAACATTATTAGCGATTGCGGCTTTAATGACATTTTCAGCCCCATCTATGTTGGTTTTGATGCACTCCATCGGATTATATTCAGCGGCAGGCACCTGTTTCATCGCTGCAGCATGGATCACATAATCGACACCATCCATAGCTTCCATCATTCGACTTGAGTCTCGCACATCGCCAATAAAGTAGCGCATGCATGGATCATTAAAAATCTGCTGCATCTCGAACTGTTTCAGTTCATCCCGAGAAAAAATGATGATTTTTTTAGGCTTATACTTTTCAAGAATAATCTGGGTATATTTTTTACCAAAAGATCCTGTTCCACCAGTGATCAATATAGTTGCATTATCAAACATTTTTACCTTCCTAAAGTACAATCCCGTTTGAGCATTCATCGTACAGCCATTACTTCGATACAGAGCCTAAATGACAAAACACAGAATCATCTCTCTTTCTCAGCTACGCTTCGCTCGTATATTTTTATGACAGGAGCAACCCTTAAGCCTCCTCAGAAAATAAGCTAAAAAGCTGCTCAGGATTAGGCATTGACGACTCCTGAATCGCCTCATCAATTTCCTTAGACAACTTTAGTGCGAACTCTGACGGAATTTGCCGAATTACCTCTCCTGTGCCATTGTCAACCATGCTGACTACAATTCTTCTTGTATCATCATCAACCTTGAGACGCAAACCGACCTGCTGAGCTTCAGCAAATTGATTCACCTTATCCAGGATACCGAGCAACTCATCATCGCTAGCGTCTGTACCCGCATTAATATCAGGAGAGCGCTCATCTAGCCCTCCCAAAATATCATTTTGCTCATAAGCAGGAAGAGCATTCTCAATAACTCTCTTCCCAGTGGAATCATCGTCTGCAAAGGACACAACACTTTGGCTTAGGCTATCAATTTTCATAACAAGTCCTCTATTAAAGGGTTCTCTATTATTGATACTCGGCCATTACCAGAAAAGCTTTAATCTCCTCTAACACCGCGCTAGGGGCTATGAAGATGAATATAGACAAAGCTTAATCTTAACAGATCTCAACTTTCGATAACTGCCTTTCCTTTCAATCAGTAACAAAGCTGTCCCCACCACCAGAGACGATAGATTTTAGCTATCTCTTGTGCTTCATTTAAAGCAACAAACAAAAAAACGCTGCCAAACGACAGCGCCAAAAGATACAGAGGCAACAATAAAAGTAAAACTGAACGCAGTGATCAATCCAGCTCTTTCAGGATTTCCCGCGCGATAATCACACGCTGGATCTCACTGGTACCCTCGTAGATCGAGGTCACACGGACATCACGGGCAAAACGCTCCAGTGGGTACTCTTTGACATAACCGTTACCACCCATCAGCTGCAACGCTGAATAACACGCGGTATTAGCTTTTTCAGTAGCAAACAGTTTGGCCATAGAGGCTTCTTTGGCAAACGGCTGGCCTTGCTCTTTCTTCCACGCTGCACTCATCAGCAGCAGACGCGCCGCTTCTAGTTCGGTGTAATGATCGGCCATCATCCACTGCAGCCCCTGGAAGTTGGCAATCGGCTGACCGAACTGCTCACGTTCCTTGGTGTAACGGGCTGCATAGTCCATCGCCGCACTACCAATACCCAGCGCCAGGGAACCGATACCGATGCGACCACCGGCCAGCTCCGCTACGGCAATACGGAAACCATCGTTCAGCTCGCCCATAATGGCAGAATCCGGTACACGACAGTTATCGAACAGCACTTCGTTGGTGGCAGAGGCCTTCTGGCCCATCTTGTCTTCCGCTTTGCTGATCTTAACGCCCGGGTTGTCGGCATCCACCAGGAAGCAACTGATACCCTTACCTTTCTTCGCAGCCTTATCGGTGACTGCCCATACCACAAAGACACCGGCGTATTCGGCACTACTGATCCACTGCTTAGCGCCATTGATCACCCAGTCATCACCGTCCTTCACGGCGCTGGTACGCATACCAGACGGGTCAGAACCAGCATTGGCTTCACTTAAACAGAAGCTACCCGCCGGGTATTCACCGCTACATAGCTTAGGCAGGTACTTTTGACGCTGTGCTTCGTTACCCACTACCTGAATCACTTCGGCCACCATGTTGGTTACCGACATGGTCACAGCAGTTGAAGCACAGGCACGGGCGATCTCGGTCATAGCCACACTAAAAGCCACCACACCCGCTTCCGTACCACCGTACTCAGCGCTGACATTCAGACCCATAAAGCCCAGCTCAGCCAGCTTTTTCAGGTTAGCCAGCAGGATGGTTTGATCACCGGTGTGATCCAGTTCAGCAGCAACAGGCTCCAGCTCGGTCTGAGCGAATTTACGCGCCATATCCTGGATCATCTGCTGCTCTTCGGTTAATGCCATATGCATACGGTTATCTCCTCAGCAACGGCCTTAAGCCATACGGATCGCGCCGTCCAGACGAATCACTTCGCCGTTCAGCATGGTATTTTCGATAATGTGGCACGCCATCGCCGCAAACTCGGCAGGTTTGCCCAAACGTTTCGGGAAAGGTACCGCATTACCCAGTGCTTCCACTGCTTCATCCGGAATATCACTCATCATGGGTGTTTCAAACACACCTGGCGCCAAGGTCATAACCCGGATACCGTGACGGGACAGCTCACGGGCCAGTGGCAGTGCCATACCCGCTACACCGGCTTTAGAAGAGGAGTAAGACGCCTGACCGATCTGACCATCAAATGCGGCGATAGATGCCGTGTTGATGATGATACCGCGCTCGTTATCCGCCATAGGCTCATTTTTCGCCATCGCCTGAGCGGCCAGACGGTTCACATTGAAAGTACCTACCAGGTTGATATTCACACCCTTGGCAAACAGTTCCAGAGAAGCCGGATTCAGTTCACGATCCAGCAGTTTCTGTACGACAACAATACCCGCACAATGTACTACGCCATGCAGAGCACCGTAGGAATCTACCGCCAGATTTACTGCATTCTGCACATCTTCTTCAGAGGTGATGTCAGTAGCGATAAAGCTAGCACTTTCACCCAGCTCTGCCGCCAGTTCGATACCGGCTTTATTGATATCGGCCAGTACCACGTTAGCGCCTTGCTCGATCAGACTACGGGTTGTCGCTTCACCCAGACCTGAGCTGGCACCTGTCACTAAAAATGTTTTACCGGAAATCTGCATCGTCTTATCTCTATGCTGGTAATCAATGATTAAAAAAGAGGGCGACAGTGCCGCACCCTGGATCGAACGGATCAGGTCGTCATCTTCGCCCTTTAATTCTGGTTGCTAAACCTTAACTATTTTTCACTCACACCCGACCGTTGAAACAAACTGCCGGGTGCCAGCAGCCCTTATCTTATATAGCGGCTATCCACCTTAGCGGGCGACTCACACAACTTATGCTGTCTGAGCCTCTTCATGTGCTTGCTGACGCAGGATAAAGCGCTGAATCTTGCCAGACGGTGTTTTTGGCAACTGATCCACAAACTCAATTTCACGTGGGAAGGCGTGGGTAGACAGACGCTCACGCACCAGATTCTGGATATCCTGCACCAACTCATCAGAGCCCTCATGACCGTCACGCAGTACCACGTAGGACTTAATAATGTGGCCACGCTTAGCATCTGGTTTACCTACGGCGGCACTTTCTGCTACGGCTTCGTGCTCCAGTACAGTACCTTCCACATCCGCAGGACCGACACGGTAACCTGCAGTAGTGATGATATCGTCGTCACGACCACTGAACTGGAAGATGCCATCGCGGTTTTCAAACACCATGTCACCGGTCAGGTAGTATTTACCGTGGAACGGTTTTTTCTCCTGCCAGGTGTAACCCTGGAAGAAGAACGCAGGTGAGTTTTCCATATCGACTGCGAACTGACCTTCTTCACCGGCACTCACTTCATTGTAGTTCTCATCCAGGGCTACAACACGGTAACCTGGCAGAGCGTAACCCATAGCACCGATATGCACCTTATGCTCCAGAGAGTGGTGGTTACAGCAGGTCATACCGGTTTCAGTCTGGCCGTAATGATCCATCACCGGACAACCCAGTACATCGGATACCCAGTTCACCACCTCAGGACTCAGAGGTTCACCAGCAGAGCTGGCACGACGCAGCGCCAGCTTAGGTTTCATCTCTTTATGAGCATCGCTGGCCATCATCATGCGATAAGCAGTAGGCGCCGCAGCCAGATTGGTGATCTGGTATTTTTCCAGCATTTCGTAGGTATTTTCGGTAGTGAAGCCCGCTTCGTTAAAGTGCGTGGCTATGCCCATGCACAGTGGACCTGTGATCGCGTAGTACAGACCATACGCCCAACCCGGATCAGCCACGTTCCAGTACTTATCATGATCATCCAGACCAACGGCATACTTCATATAGATATAGAAGCCCAGCAGCGCCTTCAAAGGCACCGCAACACCTTTTGGACTTACCGACAGTACCCGAGGTGAACATCTGCAGGAACGGCTGCTCAGCATCCAGAACCACAGGCTCACACTCGTCACTGAAGGAAGCCATGACCGTATCAAAGTGCAGGTCACCTTTCGCTTCTGCGGTCTCTTGATCAGCACAGACCTGTACGACCGTTGGCAGACCGTTGACCTGGTCAAACTTACTGCGGTTAGCATCGTCAGTCACCACCACTTTGGCGTCACACTGAGTAATACGATACTCAATAGCTTCGTAACCAAAAGCGGTAAACAGTGGTTGATACACCGCGCCAATACGCCAGGTACCCAATACCACTACCAGCAGATCAGGGGTACGTGGCAGCATACAGGAGATACGATCACCGGCTTTAACACCCTGAGATTTCAGGAAGTTGGCAAACTGTGCCGATTTTTTCTGCAGTTCAACCCAGCTGTGGGTCGAGCTGACTCCGCCGATACCTTCATAGTACAGCGCAATCTCATCGCCCTTGCCCGCCTGTACCTGCTTATCACAGCACTCCACACAGGCGTTAAAACCTTCCTTCAGGCTGCCCAGAAATTTCTCTTCAACCTGATCCATTGAGAAGTCAGCCATAAAGGCCGGGTAGTGGTTTGTTTGCATTGTTAGGGTCTCCGAAAGTCCAAATGCCAGAAATTGTTTTTGTTATGGCTCAATCCATCAGGTCTGGCTTAGCTCGTACCAGACCGGAACAAATAACGTTTACGTTAACGTCATCCCTTATCCCTAAAAAAAGCGCCTTGATGCGACCGGTTGTGTTTCAACCAGAAAAACTAGCAAGCGCTCGGTTTTATAACAATTTAGCTATCCTGAGGTTTTGGTGCAAGCCCTGAAAAACAGTTTTTTTCATCCATTGGATTAAAAAAACAAAAAAGGCCCGCAAAAAGCGAGCCTTAGCAAGGTCATAACGATTAAAAAATTTGCGCAGATTATCTTTAAAACACCCAGCAGCACATCAGTCACACGAGGTAACTGCTTTTAAAAAGTTAATTACGCTGTAAGCCGATCAATTCAGCCAAAGCCTTGGCCAGATCGTCCGGGGATTTTTCACCGCTGGCATCATACCACTGTACCGTCCAGTTGAGCGCCCCCAAAGTAAAACGACGAATCAGAGGCACATCACCTTTTAGCACCCCAGCAGTCACACACTCATCAATCACCTGTTGCCATAGAGCTTCATACTCGTCACGCATACCGATCAGCACATTCAGCGACTCTTCCGACAAACTACGCCACTCATACAGGGCAACAACGTGAGCATTACGGTCGGTCAGCAAGGTACTTAGATGAGCCTTGGACAGTGCCAGAAAGCGCTCTCTGGGTTCAGTAACCCCATCTAATGCTTCCCCTGCAATCTCCAGCGCACTCTCCATACCGTCCTGAATTACCGCACACAGGATCTCCTGCTTATCATTAAAATGATGAAACAGGCTGCCAGATTTAATGCCCATCGCATCGGCCAGCATTCTTACGGTAGTCCGCTCGTAGCCCTGTTCAAAGAACAGGCGGGCAGCAATGGACACCAGTTCCTTACGTCGTTTTGAGTTGTTGGTCTGAGTCATATCAAATCTAGCGCTTGCTTGGTTTTTCTGGGTTATGCCAACAAATTAACCACATTCCTCTATTCAGGGTCAAATGGAATCATACCATCACCCAGTATCCACTTAAGTCAAAAACCTTTGCCCGTTACGGCTCTGGTATTTCAGTAAACAACTTTGTACATTGACTCAGTTAACCCTCTCTATATGATGGATATGCTGGACTTTTTGTCAGCTTCTTTAGGAAACAAAGGCTGTTATGAACATCGTTTTTCGTGCTGATGCTTCAATCAATATTGGCAGCGGCCATATTATGCGCTGCCTGACGCTGGCAGATGCATTGACCGAACGGGGACATCAATGCCGCTTTATCTGCCGACCACATAAGGGACACCTAGGGGATTTTATTCACCAGAAAGGCTACCATGTTGAATTTCTTTCAGCCCCTAGGGCATCCGATCAGGTTGATCCAATAACCGATAGTTCTGGCTCAGACCTGCCACCTCACGCCCATTGGCTAGGGGCCACCTGGCAGCAGGACGCCGAACAAACACTTCAGACACTTTCAATACTTTTCACCTCAGGACAGGCTGTCGATTGGCTGATTGTAGATCACTATGCCCTGGACTATCACTGGCAGGATGCCTGCGAGGCAGGTTTTAAGCAATTAATGGTAATTGATGATCTGGCAGACCGAAAACATCGGTGTAATCTATTACTGGATCAAACCTTTGGTCGCACAGCAGACAACTATCAATCTCTGGTTCCCGCTGGATGCCAGATTTTGACCGGCGCTCAATACGCGCTGTTACGGCCTGAATTTAGCGAGTGGCGTACTACCAGCCTTAAACGTCGCCAGTCTCCTGAGTTAAACAATCTACTGATTAATCTGGGCGGGGTGGATAAAGACAATATCACCGGTACTCTACTCAAAGCCATTGATCACAGCCACCTGCCTGAATCCTGCGAATTAACCGTTGTGATGGGTGTCACCGCTCCTCATATTGAGCAGGTCAAACAGATCGCCGCTGAGCTCAAACAACCCTGCCAGGTACTCCAGGGCGTCAATAATATGGCAGAGTTGATGGCCAACGCCGATTTTGCCATTGGCGCGGCAGGCAGTACCAGCTGGGAGAGATGTTGTCTGGGTTTACCCACACTGATGATCATATTGGCAGAAAACCAGCAAACAATTGCCAAACAACTGCAAGCCGCCGGTGCAGCACAATCACTCAGTATCGGTCCTAAGCTTGCACAACAGGTCGCTCAATGTTTTGATCAGCTAAGCCCCAACTATCTCAGCAACAGTAGTCAGGCCGCTCAGGCGATCAGCGATGGTCTGGGGTGCTTGAAAGTCGTTAATTATCTGGAGCAGGAGTCACAATGAACACCTCTGCCAGTTTTGTCCGCCCTATGACAGCAGACGATTTGACCACTGTGTTACATTGGCGTAATCATCCTGAGGTACGCCGTTTTATGTACACTCAACATGAGATAACTCTGCAGGAACACGCCCATTGGTTCGAACGCTGCCAACCCGATCCCTTACGCCAACTGCTGGTCTTTGAGCACCAGGGTCTACCGGCAGGCTTTATTCATTTTACCCTGCAGTCTCACCAACAGATTGCCGACTGGGGATTTTATCTTGCACCGGATGCCGCCAAAGGTACGGGCAGTCAGTTAGGCTTTCACGCCCTGAACTATGCTTTCTGCGAACTCAGGTTACATAAAGTGTGCGGTCAGGCCATTGGGTATAATGACAAATCAATCCGATTCCACTTAAAGATGGGTTTTCAGCAGGAAGGGACGCTGAGAGATCAGTATTATGATGGCCTGAATTTCCACTCAATCGCCTGCTTCGGGTTATTAGCGCAGGAGTGGCACACCCACAGCCAAGAGATGGCCCAGATAGCCAAGAGATAACCAAGTATGAAAGAGATCACAATCGCCGGGCGCCGCATCAGCCAGCAGGATGCGCCTTATATTATCGCTGAGCTGTCTGCCAATCATAACGGCTCCATTGATACCGCTTTTAAGATTATTGAACAAGCTCATAAAGCCGGTGCAGATGCCATTAAACTGCAAACCTATACCGCAGATACCATCACGCTTGACTGTGATGCCCCCGAATTCACTATTCAGGGCGGTTTATGGGATGGCAGAAGTCTATACGAGCTGTATGAAGAAGCTCATACACCATGGGATTGGCATAAGCCTCTGTTTGACTACGCCCGTCAACTGGGCATCACCATGTTCAGTTCCCCCTTTGATTCAACCGCGGTGGATCTACTGGAAGACCTGAATGCACCTGCGTACAAGATTGCCAGTTTTGAAGCCGTCGACCTGCCACTTATTCGTTATGTCGCCAGTACCGGCAAACCGATGATTATTTCAACCGGTATGGCGGACGCTGATGAGATTGCTGAAGCGATTGCCGCCGCACAGGACGGCGGCTGTAAAGAGCTGGCAATTCTGCACTGCGTCAGTGGCTATCCGGCCCCGGCTGCCGACTATAATCTAGCGACTATTGCCGATATGATAGAGCGCTTTGGTTTAGTGACGGGTTTGTCAGATCATACACTGGATAATACCACCGCGATTGCCAGTGTGATGCTGGGTGCCTCTATTATCGAAAAACACTTTACTCTGGATCGTAACGGTGGCGGCCCAGATGACAGTTTCTCATTGGAACCTGAAGATCTGATCGCTTTATGTCGGGACAGCAAGACCGCCTGGCAGGCGCGTGGACAGGTAGACTATGGTAAAAAATCCAGTGAAAGCGGTAATGTCCAGTTCCGCCGTTCGTTGTATTTTGTAAAAGCACTGAATGCAGGAGAGACCATTACCCAGGCCCATATTCGTAGTGTACGTCCCGGTTATGGTGCCGCCCCTAAATATCTGGATCAACTGATCGGTAAAACGGTCAATACGGATATTGCAGCCAATACTCCGGTAAAACTGGAACAAGTTAATTTTTAATTCTGCTATGAACTCTGAAGACAGATAGAGATACACAGCACTCCGATTAAAGAACAGAACCTCCGGTTTGCCACGCAAACCGGAGGTTCTTTATCCTATATGCTAACGATCAGCGACGACACAGAGTATCTATTATCAGCTGAATGGATTAAACCTTAAAGCGCCCCACCTTCTGTCCCAGATCCTGCACCAACTGCTCCAGCTCCAGGCTGGTGCTATCGGCCTGAGCCACAGCACCCGCAGTGACATGGGATTCATTAAAAATCTGCTCCAGTGCCTGATGCATACTGCCCGCCTGTCCGGCCTGATCTTCCGTCATACGGGTGATCTCAGTGAACATCTTATGCAGCTCTTCGACCGCGTTATTGACACTTGCTAAACGTTCATCAGACTGGCGAATGCCATCAATGCTACTACGCGCTACTGTACTTGCTTCATTAATCGCCGTAACGGCTTTAGTGGCACCGGCCTGTAGCTGCCCGATTTGGGCCTCAATATCTTCCGTCGATTGCTGGGTTTTACTGGCCAACATACGTACTTCATCGGCCACAACCGCAAAGCCACGCCCACTCTCACCGGCACGGGCTGCTTCAATAGCCGCATTCAGTGCTAAGAGATTAGTCTGCTCGGCAATCGCCTTGATCATATCCAGTACATCACCAATCTGATCACTTTGCGATGCCAGCGCATCAATCACATCAGAAGTGGCTTCCACATTGGTTACCAGATGCTCAATATCATGGCGAACTTCCCGAGAGATAGCCGCGCTTTGTCCGGTCTCCTCACGGATCTTATCGACACTTTTCAGTGTCTGAGCCACGCTTTCACTCTCTTCTGCCACACTGTCCACAATATAAGCCACTGCAGCAGAGGCTTCTGAAACGGCACTTTGTTGTCGTTCAGTTGCTTGTGACGCCTGAATATTTCCCTGACGCATAGTATTCACTACGCTGGAGGTATGTCTGGACACTGACTGCACATCACCCACAATCGCCTGAATGGCTTGGACAAAGTGGTTTACCTTACCGGCCATCAATGCGATTTCATCATCCCCCTTAATGCCGATACGACGCGTCAGATCTCCTTCCCCTTCAGACAGATCACTCAGTGCATCGGTCAATATCCCGATACGACGTAAGATACGTACCGATAGCACCACCACCAGTACTACAATCAATACCAGAGCACTGATCAGAGACACCAAGGTCATCTGTTGAACCAGTTGATCAGACGATTCTTCGATACGTAGCTCCACGGAGTGACGGGCCGTATCGTTATTCTGCTGAATCCCCGAAAGGCGATCCTTCAAATCAGATACTGTCTCACCGGAAGCAGTATTGATACTGTTCTTCACTGCCTCAATACTGTTATTAATTAATGCATTAAAGCCAACTTCCATCTCCTGAGTGCCAGAGATCACCTTGTCACGACTCACCCCTAAGACAAACTCCCCGATAGGAGAGCCACTGGGGCTGATAGGCTGACGGATAATAATGATACGCTCATGATCAGCGGCAGCAGCAATCACTCCATCAAGGCCTTTTTTACCACTCCCTTTAGATTCTTCAATCAGATCTTTCACCAGATCACTGCGTCTATTCAGATAGCGGGTCATACGTTTACCGTAGATATCATAGTAACCGGCAAACACCACATGCTCACTTTCATGAGCCATCTGTACATAGCGAGTCAGCTGAGGAATGTCACGATCCCAGATCGCCTGGGGGGCTACTGCGGCGAGAATAACCGCCATATTCTTGGAAGTATCCAGCAGGGAATCTTCCAGCATCTTAACTGTGCTATCTTTCTCCTGCTCCAGCTCCAGCTTCAGGCTACCGGACAGTTCAACGGATACCTTATCGGACATCTCGGCAATCTGTCCCTGCACCCGCTCACTGGACATTGCCAGCTGCTCAGAAACCTTACCGTTCTCCAGACTGAGTTTGGCACTGATATCATTAATCAGGCTTTCCCCTCCGGAACGGGTCAGCGTAATAAAGAGCAGAGTCTGCACGACTGCCAGGATAACAATCGTGATAATCACGGGCCGTAACAGCTTACTGCCCAGAGCAAATAGTTGATTTGACATTGTGACCTCAACAGCTTTTGGCCGTTGGCTTTACGATGAAATCATAATCATCCTAAAGCGGTTTGTTATTATTTTCTGCCGCCTGTGATCCCTAGGAGGCAGGCCTTTTTATCAGAATAATACTTTCGTCGCACAATAAAAACCGGCATTTACGCATTTTTCACTGCTTTTTTTTACAACTTCAGCAAGATAATGCGCTAAACCACTCAAAAACAATGGAATCAGGCTCAATCCCGCTAATCAAGATTGATCAACGAAGCAATTAAGTCACTCATTCCAGTGCCACTGGTTTTTACACAGCTTCTCCCATATTCGATCTTTTCAGCACTCAAGCAGCGAATTAATCAGTGCAAATAGTTGTCAACCCGCACACAGCTCACCATAATTGAAAGAAATCCATTTCACTGGTTCGATAAAAGGGTTGCCCGGAATGCAGTCAGGCCCAAGAAACAGCGCACACTTTTTTATTAATGCTGCCACTGTGGCTGCTGAATTAAGCGTAGTGCTCACTGAAGCAAAAAACATCTCTTTGGAAGCGATGAATGCCAAGGCTCTGGTCGCCCGTGCCGGTGACAATGTCCGAACCTTTAAACCTATTACGGACTTTATGGTTGAGCTGGCCAATGACACCATCTGGCTGGTAAAAGAGATCAACCGGGAGGCCTTGACTCTCTCCCGAAACTCATTGGCAGACCTACATAGCGCGGATGCCCATGAGCGCTTCAAAAAAGCGCAGGAGCGCTCAAAAACAGCCGCATTTGGCGATACTCTGGATTCCATTGCACAGGAAGCATCCAACCGACACCATCAGCAAACCATGCAACTACGACGTCATATGCGAAAATTGTTTGAACTGCTTGATGAAATTGAGTCCCGCATGCTGGCCGCCAATGTAGTCACAGCAACCTCCCGACTGGAAGCCGCCACAGCAGCAGACAGCTACCAGGCTAGCTTGGAAGGCATCGTGGTAAAACTGGAAAAAGCAGCTAACCGCATTAAGCATATCGCCAGTAAATGCCGACATTCACTTGAGCGCTAATTCTCAGCACAGATCATCAGGAATACGGAAAGAAGTCGATGAAAGTAGTCAAACTGCATGAAAGCCGCAGCCACGAGTGGCTGGTCTTTGGCCGGGATGAAGAGCGCCCAAGTAAGATTATTGATACGAACCAATATATGATCAAAACCACCAACCACGCTATCATGCTGGACCCCGGTGGTATTGAGCTGTTTTCTGCTATGCTGGCTGCTGTGGTACACCATGTGCCAGTGCAACAGATCACGCACCTGTTTGCTTCCCACCAGGACCCAGATATTATCTCCTCCCTGGGCCTGTGGGATAAAACTTTGCCTCATGCAGAGCTGCACGCCCCCTGGTTATGGGAAGGCTTCCTGCGCCACTTCGGCTGTAACAGTATTAAGTACAACCCTCTGCCCGACGAAGGTAAAAGCATTCGCTTGGATGAGGTAGAGCTGCAATTTATCCCGGCGCACTATATGCACTCCTCCGGTAACTTCAGTGTTTATGATCCTCAGGCTAAGATTCTGATGAGCGGCGATATTGGCGCCGCACTGCTACCTGACGGCGCGCCGCTGTTCGTAGAAGATTTTGATGCTCACGTTGACAAAATGCGCCTGTTCCACCAACGCTGGATGCCCTCTAACCGAGCCAAGAAGGATTGGATTCGTCGCGTACGCCAGTTGGATATTAAATATATGGCACCGCAGCACGGAGCTATTTTCAGAGACCGTGATGTCGTGCGTTTCCTGGATTGGCTGGACGAGCTGGAAGTGGGTACAGGTATCGCCTAAACCACTTCAAAATCAATCGCTTTTTTCCTGCTATAAAACAATGCCCCTTTATCATGGGCATTGTTTTATAGATAAGTGGCATATAACGCCATGTTAACGGCAGAAGCTAAGCTTTAGATTTAGAAATATCACGATTCCAGCTGCTCACTGACCGACCTCGGCCTGATTCTCCAATAGCTGTGCCAGCTTATTCATCGCCATGGGCTCGTGATAGACAAAACCCTGAATAAAATCACACCCCATCTGCTTTAACATTTCCAGGCTATCTGCGTCTTCCACTCCTTCGGCCACAACCTTCATCCCCATCTGGTGAGCCAAGTCCGCCATAGATCGAATCATGCCGCTATCCTGAGGACTGCGGCAAACATCCTTAATAAAGCTACGATCAAATTTCAGCTCAGTCACCGGATATTGGCGCAAATCATTGAGCGAGGCATAACCGATACCAAAATCATCCACAATCACAGAAACACCAATCTCTGATAACTGTTTCAGCACACTGGCCGTCGCATTGAGATCATTAATAATCAGGCGCTCGGTCACTTCCAACTCCAGATACTTCGCCGGGAAACCGGTTTCAAGTAGAATATTTTCCACCTGAGAGACAAAGTCCGCTTGGGCAAACTGTTTCGGTGAGATATTCACCGCCACACGCACATAACCGATACCACCTAGCGCCTGTACGGCCTGCTGACAGGCCTCCCGTATAGCCCATTCACCCAGGCTATGAATAATTCCCGTCTCCTCCGCCAGCGGAATAAACAGATCAGGCATCAACTTACCTCGTACCGGATGCTGCCAACGCAGCAGAGCTTCTGCGCTAACAATACGCTCGCTTTGAGCATCATATAGCGGCTGAAAAATCACCTGCATCTGGTCTTTATTGAGCGCATCTCTCAGATCCTGCTCCAGCTGAATTTTCTCGTAAGCGACAACCTCCATCTCGCTGTTATAAAGAGCAAAACTGCTCTTACTTTGGTTTTTCACATAGTACATGGCCGAGTCTGCCTGATGCACCAGAGTCTCCTGATTATTGGCCAACTCAGGATAGATACTGATACCCACACTGGCGCCGATATAGATCAACTTATCCTTCACCATGATCGGCTGCATCAACTGATCCACAATAGACTGAGCGACCTCTTGTAACTGAGCCTGACTATAACCCGGTAGAATCAGCGCAAATTCATCACCGCCCAAACGCGCCACGGTATCGGTAATACGAATCAGCGACTTCATAATCACGGCAACCTGTTTTAATAGCAGGTCACCGTACTCATGACCAAAGGAATCGTTCACCGGCTTAAAACCATCCAGATCCACATAAAGTAGTGCCACCTGAGCCTCACTGGATTGACTCTCGTTGGCTTGCGCTTGCAGCAACGCCTGGGACAGGCGATCCCAGAACAGGCGACGATTGGGCAGCTCGGTCAGGGCATCATAATTGGCCTGACGATGAATCAGCTGCTCTGCTTCTTTACGTTGGGTTATATCACTGAACACACCGACAAAGCGCTCAATCAAGCCCAGTTCATTATGAATAGTCACAATGGACAACCACTCGGCGTAAACCTCGCCGTTTTTACGCCGATTCCAGATCTCTCCCTGCCAACAGCCTTTCATCAATAGCTGTGTCCACATCTCACGATAAAACCCTCGATCTTGTTTACCTGAACTGAGTACACTGGGGTTTTGCCCGACCACCTCTTCAGGCTCAAAACCGGTAATACGGCTAAATGCCGGATTCACCTGTTCAATCACATTGTGCTTGCTTGAGATAACAATGGCATCATTGGAAGTTTCAAACACCTTGGCATACAGCTGAAGGTTTTTCTCAGCTTCTTTGATCTGTGAGATATCATGCAGTGAGATTACCCAATGACTGGCCTCATTAATCACCAACTCAGTCACTGAAAGAGTCAGTATCACCTGATGGCCTGAGGGCAGAACCACCACTTTTTCGATACTGGTTAAGCGCTTCTGCTGGTTTAGAACCTGGCGCTCCGATGCTGTTAGCAACATAGCACCATCTTCGGTCCGACAATTAAAAATCGAACCCTCCACATAAGCTTGTTCAGGGAAGAAGTATTCAGCCGCAGCGTTGATAAAACGGATATTAAACCGATGATCGGTCACAATAACACCATGGAGAACGGTATCCAGCACCTCCTGCAGATAAGCTCGGGAAACGGTAATCGAACCTAGCCTGTCCATCATCTCATTGAAATGCCCCGCCAATTGCGCCACTTCGTCATGAGACTCGATATCAATGCGGTAAGAGAAATCCCCTGCTTGGGCAAAACGAATCGCTTCCAATAGATGGTTCAGCGGTTTGCGTACCTGAAGGGCTGTTTGAAAGGCCAGCAGTCCCGCAATAATAATCCCCAGCGGGATCAACACATACTCGATACGTTTATTATTACGGCTTACCGCCTGTACGTGTGTCATAGACAGTTCATGTTTTTTCACCAACTGCTTATGGAGCTGATTCAGCAACAGCTGAAGATCCTGCTGCGCCTGCTGATACTGGCTGAGCTTAATATGAAAGCGGTCGAAGTTCGCCAGCATGTGATGATAGAGAGTACGCACCTCTCCCACACCATACCCCATTTCGGAATAATTCAGTGTAAATGCCAGCTCATCACGGGCCCTTATACTCTCGACTCGCTGAGCCAGATTTTGCTCCAGTAGCTCCAGTTCATCCTTGTTATACCAGGCATTACGATGCAGGGGAGACGCAATATAGAGACTTAACCGCAACAGGTCATTTTGTAGCAGTAACAGTTCTGGCTGATGACTTTGGTCCGGTGATTTCAGTAATGAGAGCAGGATATCAACATTGCCTTCCAGCTGCCGCTGCTGCTTCAACATCTCCTGATACTGATTGACCAAAACTAATGCCAGTACAGATGTCTCATCAAACTGTTGCTCCAGCTGCTCGCTGGGCAGACCTGATAGTTCAAGATGACCGGATAGCAAAGCCAGTTCATTCTGGTTTTTATTAAACAACTCAATCGCTGCTAATAGACTCCCTTGAGGAGAATCCACTACAGGACTAAGGCTTTTAACCACAGCACTATTCAGTTCAGAAAACGCGCTGATCATGCCTTCTGAGGCGGATAAGGCAGGCTGATACAGATTGACCAATTGTTCTGTATAACGACGTTTCTGGTACTCCTGAGAAAACAGCAGACCACCGATCACCATCAAGATGGTAAAAATCGCTGCCAAGCCCAAATAGAGTTTATGTTGCAGTTTCATTATCCAATTCCGATCTACGGTCATTCATCCAATGAATAAAAACTGCGTCCCTGGCCATTTTTTATTGTCCTTCCAGTCTAGATGGCTCTTTTTTTGGGTTTACCGACCTGTATCAATAAAGCTGTAAAAAGACCTTTTTCATATAATTCCCATGAGAAAAAATGATAATCGCGACACAAAAAGCCTTCTTCGTATACTATTTTTTACACCCAACACCACACCACACCTTAATACTTAAGGCAGATGAGCAGTGTCATTAATTCGTTACAAACAACCCGCCTTACAACACATACCTGCTACGGAAATCTGTCTTATGCCAAGGCTAAATCACGGTACTATCGATAGTTTAGCCCCGATTATGTTAGGAAAGGGATTAATCACGGCCTCCTTGTCTATGTTTATTCGGGTTACATAGTTTTATGTCACTGCACCTCTCGGAGCGACACATGTTTGAGAATGTAAAAGCTATTCCAGGCGATGCCCTGTTAGCGTTGATGGTTGCCTTTAAGAATGACCCTAACCCTAATAAGATTGACCTAGGAGTAGGTGTATACAAGAACGATTCAGGTCAAACACCGATTCTGAATGTCGTTAAAGAAGCAGAAGCCTATCTGTTAGAACATGAACAAAGCAAAGGCTATATTGGTGCCACCGGAGCCCCGGAGCTGGCTCCTTTACTGCAAGGTTTGATGCTGGGTAACGAGCACCCAATTATTCAACAAGGCCGTATCGCCACAGCTCAAACCCCAGGCGGCACCGGAGCGTTGCGTGTGGCCGGTGACTTGATCAATGCGGTTAGTCCCGATGCTAAGATCTGGGTCAGTGATCCGACCTGGTCTAACCACTTTCATGTCTTTGCCGGTGCAGGTGTCGAAGTGCGCACCTACCCATATTACGACTCAGATCATAATGCACTGGCCATTGACGCTATGCTGGACAGCATCCGTCAGATCCCTGCAGGTGATGTCATTTTGCTACATGCCAGCTGCCATAACCCGACAGGCATTGACCCAACACAAGCGCAGTGGAAACTAATCAGTCAGGCTGTGGCCGAACAAGGTCTTGTGCCTTTAATCGACTGTGCTTACCAAGGCTTCGGTGAGGGTTTAGAGGAGGATGTGCGCGGTATGAAAATGCTGCTGGACCTCTGTCCTGAAGCACTGATCACTACATCCTGCTCCAAAAACTTTGGCCTGTATAACGAACGTATCGGAGCCTTAAGTTTGGTTACCGAAAGTGCGGAGCATTGTCAGCGCGCTTTTTCTCAAGTAGCGAACTGTATCCGCGCAAATTACTCCAACCCGCCAGCTCATGGTGCCGCCATTGTAACCACCATTTTGTCTGATCAAGGTCTACGCCAACAATGGGAAACAGAGCTGGCCGAAATGCGTGACCGTATTCGCCGTATGCGTAGCGAACTGGTCGGTAGCCTGCAAAGCCTGAACTGCAATCGGGACTTCTCATTTATTGAGCAGCAAAAAGGCATGTTCTCCTACTCTGGCCTGAGTAAAGATGAGGTCTTGTATCTGCGTGAGCACTACGGCATTTACGCCGTTGAGTCCGGCCGTATCAATGTCGCCGGTATTAATGATCGTAATCTTGAGCTACTGAGTGAAGCGATCAATAAAGCCATTCAGCAATAAAATCACAGGCTTTCATCCCGCAGATTCTATACAAGAGCACGCGGCTTGAAGCATAGATCGCCTTAAAAAGGTTAGAAAAATGCGCCACTAAAGAGTATCTCTGGCGGCGCATTTTTATTGTACGAGAGATGAGAATATCACTCCACTCAAAGAGAACAGTGATTTAACCCACCTCCATAATCTGCTCTTTGCAATCAGAAAATTCAGGCAACACGCCGACTTGCTGACTCTTGGCAACAAAGTCTTCAAACTCAGATCTGGCCATAGGCCTTGCAAACAGATACCCCTGGCCCTGATCACAACCCTGCTCCCGTAGCTGTTCAAAGTGACGGAAGGTTTCAATGCCTTCGGCTATAACAGGAATATTCAGGTTGCGTCCCAGCTGCAATGTTGCGGCAATCACTGCACCTTCATCATCCGGTGCCATATCACGAACAAACTCCTGCGCCAGCTTGAGACGCTTAATCGGTAATTTATGAAGATAACGCAACGAAGAATAGCCAGTTCCAAAATCATCAATGGAGAAGTTAACACCCAGTTTGTTCAGGCTACGCATCGCCTGCTCTGCCACGGAGATATCCTTCATCAACACCGTTTCAGTAATCTCCAGCTCGATACAGTGAGCCGGTAGCTCCAGTTCCTGCAGCACCTGATAGACCCGCTCAACAAACTGAGGCTCCAGCAACTGCAGTGATGATACGTTGATACCGATCTGCTGGAACGCAACCCCCTGTTCCAACCAACGCTTGGCCTGAGTACAGGCTTGATACAATACCCAGTCACCCAGCTGATGAATCAGGCCGCGCTCTTCGGCCAGAGGAATAAACTGCCCAGGAGAGATAAACCCACGCTCGGGGTGCTTCCAACGTAACAGGGCTTCACAGCCAATAAGCCTTTCCTCCTTCAGGTGTACCTGAGGTTGGAAAACCAGAAATAATTCGCCTCTGTCCTGAGCCTGTTCCAGATCATTGGCCAGCGCTGTGGCCTCTATCATCTTCTGACTCATCTCTGGGCTATGGAAGCGGTATTGGCCTCGCTGCTGGCGTTTGACTTCAAACAGAGCGATATCTGCCTGTTCCATCACCGTATCCAAATGTATTGGAGCCTGTTGGCACAAACTGATACCGATACTGGCAGTCGTTCTGATATCGTGACCATCTAACTTCAGTGGCCGTGCCACCATAAGAAGAATCTCATCGGCCCAGCGCTCAACCTGAGCCCCTTCGATGGTACCCTCCATCAGAATGGCAAATTCGTCGCCACCCAGACGACCAATAAAGTTGGACGGAGGCAATAGATCGCGCAATTGCTGCGCCACATGATTAAGCAACAAGTCACCAATGCGATGACCCAGGCTATCATTAATCACCTTAAAGTGATCCAGGTCGATAAACAGAACGGCAAAACCCTGGCCTGTTGTATTCAGCTTATTGACTGCACCTTGCAGGGTAATCTTAAAGCGCTCACGGTTTGGAATACCGGTAAGATTATCGAAATAAGCCAGACGTCTGACCTCTTCATCCGCCCGTTTAGTACGAGTGATATCCATAATAGAGCCACATAGGCGCACCGGGCTATCATTACTGCCCCATTGTGCTTGTCCCCGCATACGCAGCCAAACCCATTCATTCCGGCTGTTTTTCATACGGTATTCTACGTCCAGAGGCACCTTTTGCTGCAGGTGCTGATCAACACCACTTTGCACCAGACTGATATCCATTGGATGCACTTTATTCAGCCAGGGTTCAAGACCGTTTTGTACCAGCCCCTGTTCACTGTTTCCCGGGGCTGACAGGATCTCCTGCACCCGCGGAGCCAGATAGAGCTGATTACTGCACAGATCCCAATCCCAGATACCATCGTTC
Organism: Oceanospirillum beijerinckii DSM 7166; assembly: GCF_000422425.1. Lineage (GTDB taxonomy): Bacteria > Pseudomonadota > Gammaproteobacteria > Pseudomonadales > Halomonadaceae > Oceanospirillum > Oceanospirillum beijerinckii. Next base: position 32,584 of record NZ_AULT01000035.1, on the reverse strand, counting down.
GTACCACGAATTGCAAGCTCAAAACGCTCTTCACTGGCCTTAAGGGCAGCCTCCGAACGCAAGCGGCTATCAACCTCAAGACGTAAACGCCGAATCCAGTATGCTGCCGATAGCAGCAGACCAATCAGGAAAACAAGTGCGATTATAATGGCATAGCGAGTGACCAGCTCAGGATCAATCCCCTCATCTTTTTCCGGATAGAGCCAGAGTCGATGAATATCATCCTTCTCTTTATCACTAAAGCTGTACAGCGCTTTTTCTAATATTTGATTCAGCACGGGCCAATCATTACGACTGGCAAAACGTACCGCATAGCTATAGTGGGCATCACCCACAACCTCAACATTGCTGATACCTTCACTTTTGATATGCATCCAGGCACTGGCAACCACAGAGATTGCCGCATCCGCATTGCCTGATGACAGCGCTACAATTACATCACGAGAGCTTTTCAACTCCACCAGATTGATCGCCGGAAATTGAGCTTTCAAATACTCGGCAACAGCAGTACCGCGAATTACAGCAACGCTTTTACCCGCTAACTGATCCAGACCCTGGTATTCCGGGGAGGTCTTACGAACAAAAATTTTGTTAGACAAAAAAGTATAGGGTTGGGTGAAATCCAGGTATTTCAGACGCTCCGGGGTTTCAGACGCAGCAAATACGATATCAACCTCTTTATCACGCGCGGCCTGCAACATAGCACTGTAAGAGGGGAAAAACTTCGGCTCAAAAGTGATATTCAGCTTCTTTTCGATCAGATAAAGAAAATCCATGGCCACACCACGGTAGCGACCAGCTTCATCTTTGATCATGGTATGGGGCGGCACATAACTGACACCCAGGCGTATGGTGCTTTGATGGTTTTGCAACCACTGCTTTTCTGCTGCGGTCAGCTCAACCGCTGGGGATTTGGCCAATGCACTGGCACTGAGACATAACAGCATAGCCATCAAAGCAGCCAGCTGACAGACTGTCCTATGTACAATCACTTTCCTTCTTTGTCCCTTAACGCCCAGATTAAAACTCATTCAGTGACACAACCCTTGTAAACTGACAGCCTTTTGCACCTTAAAATTGCACCTATAAAAGGCACAGCGCATAGTACCGCTCTAGCTTCGGGTAATAAAGTATTTAAAAACCAGCATTCTTTCTCATTCGCACTTTCTCAAGTCACGAACGTTATATTATTGATATATGTCAAGTTGATCGAGATTTGTCCAGTTCAACATTGCCTTTATCCATTAAACAAAGACTCTGGTCGCTTATCAAATTCCAAGGTTCATAAGCTACTTTACCGCGACCAGAATGCTTATCACAAAGCATTAGCATTACGTTTAGTTACGCCTGTTAGCAAAGCGCTACACTTTTGCAGAACAAAGACTCTAGCGCGCTACACTTTTTATAATGTACATTAAACCCATCTTTTAAACCGCCTTCGGAGCTAAGAAGATGGATCTTGAAGTTTTTCGTCAGATAGTGCATTTAAATGAAAAAATATCGGACAACAATGATCGCTTGGTCGCTGAGTTTCAGAGTGTTGTCAGCCGTCTCGAGGCAGGCCGGGAGAATATGATGCGCAACGCCAATAAGCTCAAAAGCTTAAAACGCCATAGAAGTCAGTAAGATACGAAGAAAAAGTACCAAGAAGAAAGAAAATATCACAAGATTACTCAAGCAGAGCAGTCTTGTGATACCGCTTATTGAATTAGGTACTTACCAGTCGCTCGTGACTCTTACTTTAGCCAGCCTTATATGGGCGCTAATCCGATACCAAGCGTGATTCAATCACAGAAATAAGCCGTGCACTATCCTTGTAGTCAATTGGTAACGCTAACCATTGCATCCCCTTCTTCAAGATTAATGTAGGAAACCCCTGCACCCCCAAACGCTGTACAAAGTCTACTTCGTCTTCCAAAGTACTGCTATCCCTTAGCACTTGCATACGCTCAGTAAAACCCTGTTCTGATAAACCGATTTGTCGGGCACAACTTTGTAGTGTGGGCAGATCAGATGGATTTTGCGCCTGCTGATAATACGCCTGTTGAATCGCACCGAGCATCTTCCCTGCCAGCTCATCGGACTGTTCCCGAGCAACCATCACCGCTCGACAGGCAGGATAGGTCGAACGCCTGGGCTGACATTCACGCCAAAAATCGTGGTTAAACTGAGTGCCTGTGCTCTGCTCAATATTACGCCAGATGCCCTGAATATACTGCTGCTGACTCTCAGGCATGGGCTCATCACTATCAGGGGCCAAACCACCGAGCAGCAGAGAATGTTCCAATTCAGGAAAACGGGCTTTCACCGCTTGATAGATAGGACTAAAGGCCCAGCACCAACTGCACATGGGGTCCAGTACATAGATCAGCGCCGTTTTTTCACGGGTTAACACTTGATTAAAATAACTCGACATACTTCCTCTTGCATTCAGTAATCACCTGACTATGATGCAGTCACATCTCTAAGGGTAGTTCTATGAACCTAATTTTACTGTTTGATTCAGATTTTATTACCGAAAAACAGGTTCGCCTGACTGACAGACGCCTGGAACATATCTTAACGGTTCACCGGGCACAGGAAGGCGATTTTCTAACTGTCGGTCAGGTCAATGGTCTCTGTGGTCGCGGCCAATTAATCCGCTTGAATCATCAAGAAGCAGTTCTGGAAGTTGAACTGAATCAACAGCCCCCTGCTGCTCTGCCTCTAACCTTGATTCTGGCACTACCCAGGCCCCGTATGCTGGGACGTACGCTGCAACATATCAGCACCCTGGGTGTAAAGAAGCTGGTTCTGCTACACACCAAGCGGGTGGAAAAAAGCTATTGGATGTCACCGATGCTGGCAGAAGATAAAATCCAGGAACAACTGATCCTCGGCTTGGAACAAGCCAAAGATACGGTGATGCCGGAAGTCATTCTGGAGAAGCAGTTTAAACCCTTTGTTGAAGACCGTTTACCGGCACTCTGCCAAGGTACTTTAGGGTTGGTGGCCCACCCACGCGTGCCCGATGCCTGTCCAAGGGGAATCGAACAGGATACCACGCTGGCTATTGGCCCTGAAGGCGGTTTTATTCCCTATGAGATTGAAAAGCTAACAGAAGCTGGCCTGAAACCTGTCCATATGGGCGAGCGCATTATGCGGGTTGAAACAGCCGTCACAGCTTTACTGGCGCGTTTATTCTAAAGCGCTATATCTGTGTTGAGTCTTTAAGCATTAGCCATTGGGCGGCAAAGTAGAATAAACCGGCTCAGAGTAAGACCAAAAATACTCTGAGCCAGCAGAAACCTGTGCCATCTTGGATCAGTTTAGCTTTGCCACTAACAGATCAATCATCATCTGAATATGATCATCACGGGCATTCAGTGCCGGAATATAGCTCAGGGTTTTGCCTCCAGCTTCGATAAACAGGTCATGATTTTCCACCTGAATCTCTTCAAGTGTCTCCAGGCAATCTGCAGCAAATGCAGGACAGATCACATCCACCTGTTCTATCTCCTTACCCCACTGTTGCAAAGTGATATCGGTGTAAGGTTTGAGCCACTCTTCCTTACCAAAACGGGACTGGAAACTACAGATCCACTGTTCATCACTTAACTCCAATTCAGCTGCCAGTGCCTGTGCAGTCTGGCGGCAATGCTCAGGGTAAGGGTCACCGTTATCCGCATAACGTTGCGGAATACCATGGAAAGACATTAGCAACCGCTCACCTTTGCCATATTCCTGCCAATGCTCGCGCACCGACTGGGCCAAAGCAGAGATATAACCCGGTGAACGGTAGTAGTCGCGAATAAAGGTCAGCGCCGGAAATTCAGGACGCTTGCCAATCACCCGCGCCAACTGATCAAACACAGCACCAGTCGTGGTCGCAGAGTATTGAGGATAGAGCGGGAGCACAATCACTTCTTCAACGCCTTGGGCCATCAAAGCATCCAGCCCCTTAGCCATCGACGGATTCCCGTAGGTCATCGCCAGTTCAACGGGCAGATCATAACCCTGGCGAGCCAATTTATCCTGTAGCGCCTGTTGTTGCTGGCGGCTGATCACCATGAGCGGTGAACCCTCTTCCGTCCAAACGCTGGCATAGGCATGAGCCACTTTTTTAGGCCGGGTGTTGAGAATAATGCCATGAAGGATAGGGCACCATAACCAACGTGTCAGATCAACTACACGACGGTCATGTAAAAATTCTGCCAGATAACGTTTTACTGCTGCCGGTGTTGGGGCATCGGGAGTACCCAGATTCACCAGCAGAATACCCTGTACGGGTTGAGAAGTGCTCTGTTCGGACATCGTTATTCCTAATTGATCCAGCCAAAAATCCGGGCTGCTACATCCCTAAACCATTATTTTATAGGCTTTGTCTGCTCTCTGGTGACCAGTGCTGTCAACTTATTAGATTGAGTAAACAATCTTAGGTAAAACACTGCTTCCTACGCCGAGAAGCTTGGGTTTAAACAAAGCACAATGTTTAGAGGCATCATGATAACGTGTCGTACGAGAGATAAAAGCGTTTAGATCAATCGCTTATGCAAAACGGGCTGGCCAGGATGACTGAAAGCCTGGCTGGGCCAGGGTTGAAAAACCAGACAGGATACGGCGAGCTTTAACCTGCTTGATTCCAGCCTGTTGCAGCAGATTACGCGCCGCTTCTTCATCACGAAATACCATGGGTTTACCGTTTAGCGCGCGCAGCTGTTGCTTATCATCCCCATGTTCGATCTCTACTGTAAAGTAAACACCATCGTGATGAGACTGGATATGGATGGATGGATGTGATTCAGCTTTCAACAAGCTGTGCAGTTCGGTCATTTTCATTGCTTTGTCCTTCGACTTATCTTCTATTTATTTATCTATTTCATCTTTTATAACGCCCTAAAAAGACAGGTACGAGACAAGCCTATGACAATTCAATGAATCAACTGATCAACCCCTATGCAGTCTGCTCTTCCTGAAAAAGATTTACAATAGAGCCGGCCAAACGGGCCACCAGACTATTTCCCTTGGCATGCTTCGCTTCATGTTTAATCTGAGTCAGCTGACTGGCCACTTCTTTCGCTGAACCAAAGTTAGCAGATTCAGAATCAATTGCCGCGACGGAGATACTCATCAGGCCAAAGAAGCGCTTCTCACCAAAACGATCTTCTGCCCAGATACCACCGTCCGCCACATGATCGGTACTGTAATACTCCATACGCACCTGACTAAACTCGTTTAGAGCACTCTGCACATAACTTTGCCACTCATTACTGCGAAAAATCACTACAAAGTCATCGCCACCCACATGCCCAACAAAATCCATGCTTCCATCGCAGTGTTTCTGAAGCAGACGAGCTACCGTCAAGAGGATCTCATCCCCTTTAGCATAACCATACTGATCGTTATAAGGCTTAAAGTTATCCAGATCAAAGTAACAGGTAACAAAGCTGGAACGTGAGATTATCAGCTGATCAATCTGTTCCTGAATCAGCATATTACCAGGCAAGCCTGTGAGCGGATTGGAGTTCTGTGCACTTTTCAGCTGCATCTCGGTGATCTTTTTTAACAGATCAATCACCTGACCTATACCGCAGTAGTAGCCATTTTCAGTAACAATAAAATCTTCTTCCAAACAATTACGACTACGCTGGGTCACTTGCTGGCTGACCTTCTCTAAACGCATATGACGCTCAACCGCCATAAACTCGGAGTCCATAATCTGACTCACTGGTTTTTTGCTGTAAAGGTCGCGACCAAACGCTTTGCTCAGCTTCTGTAGTAGTCGAGTGCGCTTAATCATCCCCACGGGTATCCCACCCGAAACCACAGGCAGAGAAAACCAGTGCTCATGCAGATCAAACAGCTCTGCCACATCTTCTACCAAGGTATCCGGTGTTACGGGCGGTATATCCAACATCAGACGACCAATCTGTCCATCATCCTTGTACATATCCCTACTTTCCTTGATCTGTTTCCAGACCACTTGAGCGGATTTACACACCTCTCGAATCGGCTGCGGATGTGGGCGGGCAAAATAATAACCCTGCAGATAGTCCACTCCTATCTCCGATAGAGCCTCAAATTCCTGGCGCGTTTCAATGCCCTCGGCAACCACTTGGCTATTCACCGCTCGGGCAATCTCTACAATAGAGCGCACAAAGTCTCGTTTGACCTTATCGCTCTCAATACCCGAGACAAAGTGGCGATCAATCTTAACGTATTCAGGTTTTAGCTCAGACCACAAACGCAAGCTGGAATAACCTGCACCGAGATCATCAATCGCAATAGAGAAGCCCGCCCCCTGATAATATTCAACAGCGGCACGCATCAGATCATAATCATGGGTTGGAGAGTGCTCAGTGATCTCTATAACCACCTGCTCTGGTTTAAGGCCATAAGTATTTAGCAGATCGAGCGTCAGGCCACTCTGGTGATCTGACTGCAACAGGGTCTCAGGCGAAACATTTAAGAACAGTTTCCCAGCCAGCTTCTGACGAGTGAAATTCTCAATCGCCCGCCCTCGGCATACTCCCTCCAAAGCAAACAGCTGATGCTGACGTTTTGCCTCCTCAAACAGGTGGATAGGGCTGCAATACAGACTATCGGCGGGTCCACGACTCAGCGCCTCATAAGCGTAAATAGACTGGCCCCGTGCACCAATAATCGGCTGGAACAGTGTATTGATTTTCTGTTCTTCAATGATCCTTAGCAGATCAATGGACTGTGGCATATAGTGCAACCCCTGACGTAACTGAAGCGAATTCCCACGCACACTGTGACTTATTACACCAAGCAAAAATGACAGAATTGCTACAAGGATAAAATTTGACCAAATAGTCTAGTTTATACGTCAACAATTGGCTGAATTTAGGCCAATAGTCTTAAAAAGATAGGTTACAGAGAAAATATAATAACGAGAGAGAAGTAGATCTACGGATAGGGTGAAGCAAAAAGGCAGCTCAAAAGCTGCCTTTTATTAAAACTAATCAGCAGGCCTAAGGCCTGACAGATTAAGCTTTATATGGATCACGCAGAACAATTGTTTCTTCACGATCCGGGCCTGTCGATACGATATCGATTGGCGCGCCTACCTGTTTCTCCAGGAAGATGATGTAGTCGCGAGCTGCCTGTGGCAACTCTTCCAGGGTTTTAGCACCCACGGTAGATTCAGTCCAGCCTGGCAGCTCAACGTATACCGGCTCAACCGCACCAAAAGCAGAGGCATCAACTGGCAGCTCAACCTGGCTACCATCTTCCAGTTTGTAGTGAGTACAAACCTTAATGGTTTCCAGACCATCCAGTACGTCCAGCTTAGTCAGACAGATACCGGAGATAGAGTTTACTTGCACAGAGTAACGCAGCGCTACGGCATCAAACCAACCACAGCGACGGGCACGACCAGTAGTGGTGCCAAACTCATGGCCTTTCTCTGCCAGATGCTTACCACAATCGTCAAACAGTTCCGTTGGGAAAGGACCAGAGCCCACACGAGTTGTATAAGCCTTAGTGATACCCAGAATGTAATCCAGATACAATGGACCAAAACCAGAACCTGTCGCCGTACCACCCGCGGTAGTATTAGAACTGGTAACATATGGGTAGGTGCCGTGATCAATATCCAGCAGAGAGCCCTGTGCACCTTCAAACATGATATGATCGCCATTTTTGCGATACTCATGCAGCAGGCTGGTCGCGTCACACACCATAGGACGCAGCTCTTCCGCCATCTTCAGCGCTTCTTCCAGCACCTCATCAGCGTTTACAGGTTCTTCTTTATAGTAACTTTCCAGCATGAAGTTGTGATACGCAACCACTTCACGCAGTTTTGGCTCAAACAATTCCGGGTTCATCATATCGCCCAGACGCAGACCACGACGCGCTACTTTATCTTCGTAGGCAGGACCGATACCACGGCCGGTCGTACCGATCTTATCAGCACCACGAGCCACTTCACGGGCCTGATCCAGACGCACATGGTACGGTAGAATCAGTGGACACGCAGAGCTCAGACGCAGGCGATCGCGTACTGGAACATTACGGTCTTCCAGCATACGGATCTCTTTTAACAGAGCATCCGGAGCCAGCACCACACCATTACCAATGATACAGGTAACATTTTCACGCAGGATGCCTGAAGGAATCAGGTGCAAAGCGGTTTTTTCACCGTTAACCACCAGAGTATGGCCTGCATTGTGACCACCTTGGAAACGTACCACCGCAGCAGCCGACTCTGTTAACAGATCAACTACCTTACCTTTACCTTCATCACCCCACTGGGTGCCCAGTACTACGACGTTTTTACCCATTACTGCCTTCTCATTCACTCGAACTCAGGCTGTTGCCAGCCTTGTCCAAAAGGACGGTTTTAAAAGATTTGGTTAATTGGTTCTACAACCCACTGGCCATCGTCTTTTCTGACCAGTTCACTGTCACACCCCATCTCGGAGGCGTTAATATCCTGCCCCGGCATCGCATACACTACGCGAGTACCTTCACTGCGTAGCGCACGCACTGTACACAGCAACTCCTCGTCATCACTGAAACCGGCCGGTGCCATAACACCATTGTTCAGGTCATTATCCCGCAACAATTTCGCCAATGTTTTCAGATCCGCACTAAAACCGGTTGCTGGCCGGGCACGACCAAATACTTTTCCGGCTTCATCGTAACGGCCGCCCTGGGCAACAGGGTGACCATAACCTGGGATATACGCAGCAAATACCATACCTGTGTGGTAGTTATAGCCGCGTAACTCCGACAGGTCGAAGTTAATCTCAACATTAGGATACTGACTTTGGATCAGTTTGGCGGTTTGCTCAACGCTATCCAGCGCTTCTTTAACCGAAGTCGGTGCATCTGCCAGCTCAATTTGAGCCTGAGCCAAGACTTCAAAACCACCATTCAGACGTGCCAGACGAGAGATCATACCTCGCACAGAGGCGTTCGCAACATCCCTTGCGACTATTTGATCAATATCCCCGTAAGCTTTTTGCAGAATGGCATTAAATAACTGCTTCTCTTGATCTGCTTCAAGGCCCGCTTCACTGATCAGAGCGCGGTATATACCCACATGCCCAAGATCCAGGTAGATCTTCTCCGCACCGGCCGTCCCCAGGGCCGCAATCATCAACCCCAGAATTTCGCTATCACTTTCCACTCCGGCGTGACCAAATAGCTCAGCACCGACCTGCATCGGACTACGGGAACCTAGCATATTGTTGGACTTGGTGCGCAATACATTCGCACAGTAACAGAAACGGGCCGGCCCCTGACGCCGCATAGAATGAGCATCCATACGTGCCACCTGAGGTGTAATATCTGCCGCAACCCCCATCAGACGACCGGTTAACTGGTCAGTGATTTTAAAGGTCTGCAGATCCAGATCGTTGCCACTGCCCGTCAGCAGGGACTCCAGATATTCTGCTGGTGGTGGAAATACCAGGTCATAACCCCAGCAATGAAACAGATCCAATAGCTCACGACGTAAGCTTTCAATCTGTCTCGCCTGAGGGGGTAACACCTCTTCCATACCATCTGGAAGTAACCAACGATCTGCAATGGTCATAATCTTGCCTGTTCTATCTTACTGTCATAATCCATAACGGGGCTTAAAAATAGTGGGACCAAAGTCATTAGGACTGTTTGTTTCGTGCTTATCAGTCGCGTAATAAGCCCCTACCGTCAGATTCACCGACTCAATGTAATCCTAGTCAAAAAAGATGACTTTTTGGTAACCCCGCGCCTCAACACGCCGACTAATACAACAAGGTACAGTACGGATCCGGGCTAAAAAGTAACGCACACAAAAAAACCGGGGCGAACCCGGTTTGATCTATTCTACCACGATTATGCTGATCGACCATGGTTTCTATAGGCTTTTATCCGATTTATTACCCACAAAACGCAAAAGGCACCGACAAGCGGTGCCTTTATCCAACCCATTTACAGGATTACTTTGCCGGAGAGGCCTGCTTCAAGTAATTGAAGAAGTCACTGTCTGGCTCAATAACCATGATATCATCGCGGTTATTAAAGGTGTTTCTATAAGCTTCCAGACTACGCACAAAGGAGTAGAACTCAGGGTCCTGAGTATAAGCCTGGGCGTAAGTCGAAGCAGCAGTTGCATCCCCTTCACCTCGGATACGCTCGGATTCACGGAATGCTTCAGCCAGAATAATCTGTCTCTGGCGATCCGCATCAGCGCGAATACCCTCGGCCAGCTCTTTACCCTGTGAACGATGTTCACGGGCTTCACGCTGACGTTCGGTGTTCATACGCTCATAGACCGCATGGCTTACTTCAGGTGGCAGATCGATACGCTTCACACGGATATCACGAATCTCGATACCCAGTTCAGCTTTCGTGATCGTATTCAGCTTCGAGGTCAGTTCAGTCATGATCTCATCACGCTCACCGGAAACCACTTCATACATGGTACGTTCACCAAACTGGTTACGCAGACCTTCATCAACACGAGGGGCTAACAAGCGGGATGCAACCAGCTCATCACCGGAAGTCGCTTCGTAGTATGCCTGTACATTGGCAATACGCCATTTGATAAAGGAGTCTACGATTACCGCTTTTTTCTCTAACGTCAGATAACGCTGAGGGCGCGCATCCATCGTCAGTACACGGGCATCGAACTTGCGGATAGTGTTCAGCACAGGAATCTTAAAGTGCAGACCTGGCTGAATATCTGATTCAACAATCTGACCGAACCTCAGCTTAATCGCACGCTCTGTTTCATCAACGATATACAGGCTATTACTAGCGACCAAAGCCAGAACAGCGATCAAGATCAACGCAGAAAACGACTTAGATTGCATTATCGGCCCTCCCGGCGGCTAGTAGTGGGGTTTTGTTGCTGTTGCTGACGCTCACGCAGACGTTCCAGTACACGGTCAGCCAGAGCATCTACTTCAGAATCAGTCGTCATACTGCTCGAAGAGTTGAAACGGCTGTCACTAGTCGTCGCACGGTTAGCGCCAGACGCAGAGCCGGATTGATTCAGACGATCCAGAGGCAGGTACATCATGTTATTACCTCCTTCTACATCAACCAGAACCTTACTTGACTTAGACATCACCTCTTCCATGGTCTGCAGATACAAACGCTCACGGGTCACTTCAGGTGCCTTTTCATACTCAGTCAACAGCTTCAGGAAACGGTCTGCCTCACCCTCTGCACGAGCAATGATCTCCTCCTTATAACCGTTAGCCTCTTCGATCATACGCTGAGCCTTACCACGCGCCTCAGGGATCGCACCGTTAGAGTAGGCTTCAGCCTGGTTTTTCACCCGCTGCTCATCCTCACGGGCTTTAATTACGTCATCAAACGCGGCCTGTACCTCATCTGGAGCCGCAGTGCTCTCCACGTTCACAGAACGTACTTCCAGACCGACACCATAGCGATCCAGATATTGCTGCAGACGGGCACGGACACGTTGTGCCAGCGCTTCACGACCTTCTGTCAGAATATCCGTCATTTCGGAAGAACCCACCTCATGGCGCAGCGCCGACTCAGTGGCATTCTCCAGACTCTGCTCTGGGTTACGTACATTCAGCAGGAAGTCTCTTGGATTACTGACACGGTACTGTACCGACAGATTCACCTGTACGATGTTCTCATCTTCGGTCAGCATCAGTGCGCGACGGCTCATGGAACGCACTTTCGTCACATTCACGGTACTGACGCTATCGATCATTGACGGGTTCCAGTTCAAACCCGCACCGACAGTCTCATAATACTCACCAAAACGCAGTACCACAGCACGCTCAGACTGATCGACACGGTAGAAACCGGAAACCGCCCAAATAGACGCACCGATCACTAACAGGATACCCAGCAGACCGAAACTGGCTGCACCGGAGTTACCTCCGCCACCGCCACCGCCGCCACCTGCGCCGCCGCCTTTTTTACCACCAAAAATACCACTGAGGCGGTCATTAAACTTTTTCAGCGCTTCGTCCAAATCTGGCGGCCCCTGATCACCCCGACCACCGTTATTACCGCTGCCCCAAGGGTCTCGGTTATTATCTTTATTGCCACCCGGCTCATTCCAAGCCATACCTATCTCCACTTTCCGAGAAAAACTGATCAACAGCTTCCGTTAAAGTTATGAATCGTTCAGTGCTTTACGTAAATAATGCCGTTAAAGATGAAGCGAAAACTAAAAATGGCGTGCTTCAAAAATATCAAGACGTTATATAAGTCTTAGGAAACTTCCAGATCTGAATCAAGCATAAAATCTTCAATGCCGTAATTTGGGAAATAGCGTTTAGGATCAACACCTACCTTACACAGCATTTGGATAAAGTCGGCTTTCGGAATTCTGACATCCAATACAAACCGCCCCTGCTCATCAATTGCTTCAGATAAAATGGCTTCCTGCTGATACAAAAGAGCTCTCAATCGCCCCTCTGAAGGAGCCAGAACCAGCTGTTCCTTAAACAAGTCATCACACAACCGCTCCCCTATCGCCTGTAACAACAGATCCAGGCCTTCACCATTGACCGCAGAAAGCCAAACTCGTTCCGGAACCCCTTGATCATCCCGATCGATGCGAGCCTCATAACCCTCTAAACAGTCAATTTTGTTATACACCAGAAGACGGGGAACATCGTCAGCACCTATCTCTTCCAGTACATAATTCACCTGTTCGACGTTTTCGTCACGGGATTCATCCGCAGCATCAATCACATGCACCAACAAGGTCGCCTCACTGGCTTCCTGCAGGGTCGCACGGAACGCTTCAACTAACTTGTGCGGCAGGTGACGAATAAAGCCTACAGTATCGGCCATCACCACAGGACCAGAATCCGGCATGGTGATCCGGCGCAACGTCGGATCCAGCGTCGCAAACAGCTGATCCGCAGCATAAACATCAGACTCAGTCAGCGCATTGAACAGCGTCGACTTGCCGGCATTGGTATATCCAACCAAAGAGACGGAAGGAATCTCCGCGCGACGACGGGCACGACGATTCTGTTCCCGCTGTTTGCGCACTTTTTCCAAACGTTTATGAATGGTTTTAATCCGTTCGCGCAATAAGCGGCGGTCGGTTTCCAACTGGGTTTCACCAGGACCACGCAGGCCTATACCACCCTTCTGACGCTCAAGGTGAGTCCAGCCACGTATCAGCCGGGTCGTCATATACTCCAGCTGAGCCAGCTCAACCTGCAGCTTACCTTCGTGGGTACGTGCACGCTGGGCAAAAATATCCAGAATCAGCCCCGTACGGCCTAATACCCGACATTGCAATGCCTGCTCAACGTTGCGCTCCTGGGAGGGGGACAGAGAGTGATTAAACAACACCACTTCCGCTTCATGTTCAACAACCGCCTGCCGGATCTCCTCCAGCTTGCCGTCGCCAACAAAGAATTTGGGGCTGGGATGTGACCGGCTACCTTCAATCAAGGCAACCGGGTCAGCACCTGCTGAACGCACCAGCTCCAGAAACTCTCCGGGATCTTCCCGGTCCTTCTCATCCGGAAAATGAATATGGACAAGAACAGCTACTTCACCTGAATCGGGACGTTCGAAAAACAAGTATTACTCCGAAGATTATTCAGTTCCCACGCCTTCGCCTTTTTCCTGTGCAGGCAGACGAACGTTACGGGAAGGTACTACTGTGGAAATGGCGTGTTTGTACACCATTTGACTAACCGTGTTACGTAACAAAATTACGAACTGGTCAAAAGACTCAATCTGGCCTTGTAGCTTAATACCGTTTACCAAAAAAATGGATACTGGCACACGCTCTTTACGAAGGATGTTCAGATAAGGGTCTTGTAATGATTGCCCTTTTGACATACCGCTCTCCCTTGTTTTCTTTATTAGATTATTAGATTTAATTTTTATGGTGATAAAAGTTAAATATCACCGCGATCTGACTATGCGGCGTTTTTTATCATACCAGTTTAAATAAGACTTGACTCTACTTTTTTCAACACCTGTGCGCTTAAATCCGGCGATTCTGTCAGCAACCAGTGCAGATCTGGCCAGCTTCTTAACCAGGTAATCTGACGCTTAGCCAACTGCCGGGTTGCCACGATTCCTTTGTGCACCATGGTGTCATAATCGTAAGCACCATCCAGATATTCCCACACCTGACGATAGCCGACTGAACGCATGGATGGCAGGCTCAAATCCAGATCGCCTCTGGCTCTCAGCTGTTCCACCTCATTTATAAAACCTTGTTCTAACATTAGCTGGTACCGCAGCGCAATACGTTCGTGCAGATCTTTTCGCTCTGCGGGGTTCACCGCCAGTGACAACACTCGAAATGGAAAGTGATCTCTGTGCTGCTTCTGCTCCTGCCAGTGTTGCGTCAGGCTTTTACCGGTAATTTGAAACACTTCCAGCGCCCGCTGCAACCTTTGAGGGTCATTAGGGTGAATTCGTTCCGCAGAAACAGGATCTATTTCCTGTAAACGTTTATGCAGTGCTGCCAAGCCGTCTTTTTCTGCCCAGGCATCCAGCTCAGCACGGACTTCCGGGTCAGCAGACGGCAGATCCGCAACACCATCATACAAGCGCTTGTAGTACATCATGGTGCCACCGGTAAGCAGAGGAATTTTGCCCGTTTGATGAATCTCAGCCATCTCTCTTAAGGCATCATCGCGAAACTGAGCGGCGGAATAGGATTCACAGGGATCACAGATATCGATCAGGCGATGGGGTGCCCGTGCCAGGGTTTCCGCATCCGGTTTTGCCGTACCGATATCCATGCCCCGGTAGATCAGCGCAGAGTCGACGCTGATAATATCGCAGTTCAGCTGCTCGACCAGATCAACCGCTAAGGCCGTTTTACCGGACGCAGTTGGTCCCATTAAAAAAATCGCCAGGGGCTTATCATGGTCAGTAGGCATTACAGCAGGTTCAGATGACATCATGTTCTCTCAAAATACACGCTCCTGTGAGCGCTTAAAAATACGGACTCAAAATACGCCGTCTATTGACCACGCAAAAAAAGTTTATCCAGTTCATTCATGCTGAGATAAGTCCAGGTCGGGCGTCCATGGTTACACTGACCGCTACGCTCGGTGCGCTCCATATCTCTTAACAAGGCGTTCATCTCGGTAATGGTCAGCTTGCGGTTAGCCCGTACCGAACCATGGCAAGCCACCGTCGCCAGAATCTCATTAATATGGGCCTGAATCCGATCACTGGTGCCGTACTTCATCAGATCAGACAGCATATCCAGAATCAATGGTTCAACATCAGAATCCATCAACAAAACAGGCAACTGACGCACGACCAGAGTTTCCGGTCCCATCACATTCAGCTCTATGCCTAACTGACTGAACAGCTCCTGATGCTCTTCCGCACAATCCGTTTCTTTGCGACTTACCGCCAGACTTAATGGCACCAACATCGGCTGAGCTTTCAGGTTCTCTTCCTGGAAAGACTGCTTTAGACGCTCATAAGTAATGCGCTCATGGGCCGCATGCATATCCACCAGCACCAGCCCGTCACGGGTTTCCGACAATATATAGATGCCATGCAACTGGGCGATGGCAAAACCCAGCGGCGGTATATCCTCTTCACCTTCTTTTTGCGGCAGATCCGCCAGGGATTTTGCCTGCTGATTCAGCTGCTGATAACCGGCCATATAGTCTTTGACCTGACCGCGGTTTAACGATGGGCCTTGAGCAGAAGCTTGATTGGATGCACCTTGGCCAAAACCATAACCACTATTACTGCCACTATGGCCCGTAGAGTTTGCTGAACCAACGGGGGAGTCAGACCACGGTGGCGTATCGTTACGCTCGGCCAAGCCTGTACTCGCCGCATTGCCCTGATTGGAAAACGCAGGGCCATTGGAAGACGATATATTTATTGAAGAAGAACCAGACGATAAACCACCCAACCCAGATGTCTCAAAAGGGATTCGATTCTGCGTTGTTAAACTATTATCAAGCTGAGCCCCTAGCCCTGAGTGATCCATATTTGTCGGCGCAACCGCTTCAGACGCATCCGGGCGCACCTCTGCCAATACCCGATGCAAGGTACGGAAGAGGAAATCGTGCACCAGACGACCATCTCTAAAACGCACCTCATGTTTGGTCGGGTGCACATTCACATCCACAACCGCCGGGTCCAACCCCAGATAAAGTACAAACACCGGATGACGGCCATGGAACAATACATCGCGATAGGCCTGACGAATAGCATGGGCCACCAGCTTATCGCGCACAACACGCTGATTGACAAAAAAGTACTGCTGATCCGCCTGACCGCGGGAATAGGTTGGCAATCCGACCCACCCCCATAAACGCAGCCCAGTGGCTTCCACATCCACAAACAGCGACTGATCCATCAGCTTACGACCCAACAAAGAGGCCAAACGCTTTTCTTGCTCCAACTGACTGGAACCGGCTGGCAGGTTATAGACAGGTTTCTGGTTATGGCGCAGAGTTAAAGCAATATCGGGACGACTGAGCGCCAGGCGTCTAAACGTCTCCTCGATATGATTAAACTCTGTTTTCTCCGTGCGCATAAACTTACGCCGCGCCGGAGTATTAAAAAACAGATCCTTGACCTGAACAGAGGTGCCTTTTGGATGGGGGGCCGGTGTTACCTGAGTCTGCATATCACGGCCTTCGGCGATCACACGCCAACCCTCGCCGTTATCTTCCGTACTGGATACCAGATCCAAACGTGCCACCGAGCTGATACTCGCCAACGCCTCACCACGAAAACCAAGACTGGCGACCCCTTCAAGATCATCAAGCGTCACAATTTTACTGGTAGCATGGCGACTCAGGGCCAGTGGAAGATCGTCCGGGGCAATACCCGAACCGTTATCCCGAATACGAATCAGCTTAGTACCGCCCTTTTCCACCTCAATATCGATACGGGTGGAACCGGCGTCAATGGCGTTTTCTACCAGCTCTTTAATGACAGAAGAAGGACGTTCAACCACCTCACCGGCGGCGATCTGGTTCGCCAACCGGGGGGTTAAAATATGGATTTTGCTCATGGCACTATTTTAGCCTGAAAAAACCGTTAAAGCCCGGTAGCGCAAGCTCCGGGCGATGGATTAAGAGCGGGGAATGGTTAAACGCTGGCCAACACGTAAAGCATCGCTGCGCAAATTATTGGCCTTACGAAGACTGGCTACGCTGATTTTATTCTTCTGTGCAATACCCGACAGAGTATCACCGCGACTCACCACATAAGATCCTTGACTCAGGCGCTTTTTCTGATGCGCCAGCCAAGTGCCTGGCGGAGGGTTGCTACCAAAGTAACGCTTAATACCCGCGACAATCTGACGGGCCATTTTTTCCTGATAAGCCGAGCTTTGCAGGTTCTTCGCTTCCCGCGGATTGGAGATAAAGCCGGTTTCAATTAGAATCGATGGAATATCAGGTGATTTCAACACCATAAAACCTGCCTGCTCCACATCTCTCTTATGCAGTTTATTAATTTGCCCCATAGAGCGCAGTACACTCTGCCCAACCTTTAAACTATCAGACAGTGTTGCGGTCATAGTCAGATCCAGTAGCACACCCGCCAACACCTTGTCTTTATCGTCTAAAGTCAGCGCACCATTAACACCACCGATTAAGTCTGCACTGTTTTCCGAGTTTGCCAGCCAACGGGCGGTCTCACTGGTTGCCCCCCGCTGGGAGAGAGCGAAGACGGAAGACCCTCTGGGGCGACTGTCTTTAAAAGCATCCGCGTGAATCGAAATAAACAGATCTGCACGATGTTTACGGGCTCGCTCCGTCCTAGCACGCAGCCCCACATAGTAATCCCCGGTTCTGATCATCGCAGGTTTAAAGCCTTTCTCAGCGTTTAGCATACGCTCAACTTTTCTGGCGATCGCCAAAACGACTGTTTTTTCGCGTACACGCCCTGGCCCAATAGCGCCGGGATCTTCACCACCATGACCCGCATCAATCGCCACCACAATATCCCTCTGACCTGTGGGGTCAACCCGGGGAATTGGTGCTGTATTTTTAACCGTTTTTTTCTCTTTATAAACCAGATCAACAACCAACCGGTGGCCGTACTGCTTGTTTGGCTTCAATAGAAAGCTACGGGGTTGAATCTTACTGTTCAGATCAAATACCACACGCAGATCTGAACCGCTTTTAACGGCCGTGCGCACCCGACTGATCGGGGTATCTTTTAATGGCAGTTTCTCAATACTGTCCTGTCCCCGGGTATCATCCAGATCAATCACCAGCCGATCCGGTTTATCGAGAGTAAACAGCTGATGCCGGATGGGCTTATCCAGATCAAATACCAGACGAGTATGGTCCGGCGCAGGCCAGATACGGACATTTTTAATCGTGACAGCATGGGCAGGTAAGACCAGCAGGCACAACAGCAAGATGCTGAACAGCATTTGCCAGTATCTGTTTTTAGAAGAAGATAAAACCATCATAATGATCACTGCTGTTTTTATTTTACAGGCGGCAACACTCAATACGGCGACCAAACCTGTACTCTGGAACGGTTAGCCAGTTATTGTACGGAGCTGCTGTAAAATTTCAGCCCCTTTTACTGTCTGCGCCTGTAACAATGCGTTGCGGCCTTCGCCGGCTTTATCCAGAGTCAAAGTGATATCGGGTTCAGGCAGGACACCGGCACCTTTATCCGGCCATTCGATAACACATAAGGCATCATCATCAAAATAATCCCGGATCCCCATATACTCGAGTTCTTCAGGGTCAGCCAGACGATAGAGATCAAAGTGATAAACCAGCTTATCCACCAGCTGATAAGGCTCGACCAGGGTATACGTTGGGCTTTTTACCGCCCCCTGATGGCCATAAGCCTGCAAAATACCCCGAGTCAGCGTGGTTTTCCCCATTCCCAAAGTACCCTGCAGGAATATCACTCCCTGACCATTACAGGCTTGACCTAACTGGACACCAAACGCCACCTGGGCAATTTCATCGGCAAGTTCAATGGAAAAATCGTCACAGGGATGCATTCAGTTTACACTCCGGATTTAAAATTACTCGTATTTGATCAATCAGATCGGAAGCCAATAAGCCTCGCTCACCATAACGGCAGGCTAGCTGATCCGCTGCTTTACCATGAACCTGCACAGCCAGACAGGCGGCATCATACCCTGTCAGCCCCTGAGCACGCAAAGCACCAATGACCCCAGATAGCACATCACCCATACCACCACTGGCCATGCCAGGATTACCACTGCTATTTACCGCTAATCGACCTTCGCTGAGCAGTAGAGTTCCCGCACCTTTTAATAACACCGTACCACCATACTGATCCGACAAACGACGTATCGCTGCAGGTCTATCCTGCTCAACCTCATGCACTGAACAGTTTAGCAATCGCGCGGCTTCACCGGGATGAGGTGTTAACACCCAATCACGACAGCACTCCGGTAATCTTTTCAGCCAGCTTCCATGGGACGCCATAAGATTAAGGGCATCGGCATCAATGACTTTGGCACATTTTGCCTGCATCACTTTCAGCCAGATCTGCTGGCCCCAACCGTTTTGACCTAAGCCCGGCCCTAATACCACGACATCACACCACTTAAGCCGTTGATCCAACTGGTGTACCGAGGTTAATCCCTCCGCCATCAACTCAGGCTGACGGGTTAATAGCGGCAGGATATGTTCAGGCCGGGTCATTACTTTAATCAAGCCAGCTCCGGCCCGAGCCGTCATCTGAGACGCGAGCATAATGGCACCGCCATAACCCTGGTCTCCCCCCACAACCAGTACCCGACCACAGTCGCCCTTATGAGCGGTTCTGGCACGTGGGGCGATTAAATGCTCAAGAGTTTCATCGTTGAGCATAGTCGCAATAGGTTTAACCTGAGCTCTTACTCTATCCGTCACGTTTAATGGCTCAAAACGACGTTCACCACAGTATTCAGGCCCCTGGCCAGTTAACAGGCCTAGTTTTTTACCGATAAAGGTAACCGTAACATCCGCTTTAACCGCCTGTCCCAAACAAACACCACGATCTGCACACAAACCTGAAGGAATATCCACCGCCAGTACTGGCAGCCCTGACCTATTGATCCGCTCAATTGCCTCCAGGTAATCTCCCCGTACATCCCC
The DNA here is from genome assembly GCF_000422425.1 of Oceanospirillum beijerinckii DSM 7166. Lineage (GTDB taxonomy): Bacteria > Pseudomonadota > Gammaproteobacteria > Pseudomonadales > Halomonadaceae > Oceanospirillum > Oceanospirillum beijerinckii. Next base: position 12,548 of record NZ_AULT01000035.1, on the reverse strand, counting down.
GGTCAGGCCTGTACCTAATAGGGCATCGACAATAACCTGCCCTCTTAGCTTGAAATCTTCTTGCCAGGGTTGCACCTCAACACCCCATTCCAGAGCCCATTGGTATGCCTGGGCTGCTTCACCCACTAAACGCTCTGGTGGCGTTAAACTGATCAGCTGTACGACCATATTCTGCTGTCGTGCCAATCCGGCCATGACATACCCGTCACCACCATTATTTCCCCCACCACAGAATAGTGTCAAAGCACGACATTCCGGCCATTGGCGTAACAGATGACGAAACGCCATACGCCCCGCCTGCTTCATCAATTCAAAACCCGGTGTACCGGATTGAATCGTCAGCTGGTCCATTTTTTTCACCTGAGCGGCGGTATAAATACGTTCATGGAGGGGCCATTGCATAGGATGATCCTTTCTACAGTTTTGTCTAATCACTGTTTTTATAAGTGCGGTTTTTACTTGTCACAGCTTTTGCCTGCTACACTCTTGCCAATACAGATAGCGAGACTTGTTTTGCCTTCAGAATCGGCTAAGCTTGTCGCGTCTGTGAGCCTTATCTCTCATCATTTCTGTTCTTAACTTCAGTATATCAGTATGTCGACACCAATCCCCGTTAGCCTCACCTCTCAGCAACAACAGCAACTGATGGATAATATTCGTCAATGGGGCCGGGAACTGGGCTTCCAGCAGATCGGCTTTGCCCGTCCTCAACTGGATGAACATGAAGCCCATTTACAGGAGTGGCTGGATAAGGGGTATCACGGCGAGATGGAGTATATGGCCAGCCACGGCAATAAACGCAGCCGTCCCGACGAACTGGTCGAGGGTACCAAAACAGTCATCACAGCGCGTATGGATTACCTGCCTGCAGACGTAGAAACAACCAAGCTGCTGACTCAGGGGGAAAAAGCTTATATCTCCCGCTATGCTCTGGGACGTGATTATCACAAACTGATCCGCAAACGTCTGACCCAACTGGCGAAACAGATCGAACAAGCCATCGGCCCCTTTGGCTATCGCGCCTTTGTGGACAGTGCGCCGATTCTGGAACGAGCCCTGGCCACTCGCTCAGGTCTGGGTTGGATTGGCAAAAACAGTATGGTGATTCATCCCAAGGCGGGTTCTTTTTTCTTTTTGGGTGAGATTATGATCGATCTTGGCTTACCGGAAGATGCCGCTTACCCCAAAGATCACTGCGGCTCCTGTAATGCCTGTCATGTTGCCTGCCCGACGGAAGCCTTTGTTGGTGACAAAATACTGGATGGCCGCCGTTGTATCTCCTATCTCACCATTGAACTAAAAGGGCCGATTCCTGAAGACCTACGTAAAGGGGTGGGCAATCGTATTTTTGGTTGTGACGACTGCCAGCTGGTGTGTCCCTGGAATCGCTTCACCAAAACTACCCTGGAAAAGGATTTTACCCCACGCCATAATCTGGATCACGTTGACCTGGTGACCCTGTTTGCCTGGAGCGAAGAGCAATTTCTGAAAGCGACTGAAGGCACACCGATTCGTCGGGCGGGATATGAACGCTGGTTAAGAAACATCGCTGTCGGACTAGGTAACGCTCCGAGCACGCCCAAGGTGATTGCAGCCCTGGAAAGCCGACAACAGGAAGAATCAGCATTAGTCAGAGAACATGTGGAATGGGCACTCGCTCAGCATCAAAGCAATCATGTTTAATTTGGCTCAAAGCTGATCGTAGTGAGGCTTATACAGTGCAGTACTCGCCTCACTTCGCAGAAAAGCCTGCTTTAAGCCGTGGGTTTTAACATATGCTCACGGTAATGGCGGAGTTCATTAATGGAATCTTTAATATCATCCATCGCCAGGTGAGAGCCGCTTTTTTTCATGCTTTTCGCCACATCCGGATACCAACGCTTGGCCAGCTCTTTTACAGAACTGACATCCAGATGGCGATAGTGGAAAAACTTCTCCAGCTCAGGCATCTCTTTGTACAGGAAACGACGGTCCTGATGAATACTATTACCGCACATCGGTGATTTGCCTGGCTCAGCATGTTGTTTCAGAAATTCCAGCGTTTGGCGCTCCGCTTCACGCATCGTCACCTTACTTTCCAAGACACGTTTGGTCAGCCCTGATGAACCGTGCTGTTTAGTACACCATTCACCCATCTCATCCATCACCGCTTTGGGCTTGTAAATCGCAAGCACAGGGCCTTCTGCGATGATATTCAGCTCAGGATCTGTTACCACGGTCGCAATCTCGATAATGGTGTCACGTTCAGGCTCCAGCCCTGTCATCTCAAGGTCGATCCAGACCATATTATCTGCTTTGGCCATGTTAACTTTACTCCTAGTCTCTGGCGCTTTACGGCGAATAGAATGAACGGCTTTAAAGTATAAGGGCATTTTTAACTCACCCATAGCTTTTGTTATGCCAGCCTCTCATACCAGTGCGCTGTTAAAAGCCCTGAGCATCTGCTAGGCATCCCTTAAAAAAAGCAGGTAGAATGATGTCTTATTTTTCCAACCGACAGGCATCATGAGCAAACGTAAATTAAATCGCCGTCAACAATGGCGCATTGAAAAGGTGCAGCAAGAGCGTGCTGCCAGGGTCAGTAAAAAAGATCGCGAGATTGATCAACAGCTATCCTCAGGTCAATTGGGAGCCGAGCAGGAAGGCCTGATCATTGCTCATTACGGCCGCCAGGTAGATGTTGAGTCGTTGGAAGGTGAAGCGAAAGGGTCGATCAATCGCTGCTATATGCGCGCCAATGTTGATGCTCTGGTCACCGGCGACCGCGTAGTCTGGCGTCCCGGAGCCGATAACGATGGTATTGTATTAACACGCTTAAAGCGTGAGAACGCGCTGGTACGCCCGGACACCAAAGGTCAGATCAAGCCGGTTGCAGCCAATATTGATTATATCGTTATCGTATTCGCACCCGAGCCCTATGCCCATGCCAACCTGATCGATCGTTACATTGTTGCAGCAGAAAACACCGGCATCGAACCGGTACTGCTACTGAATAAAACCGATCTGTTAAATAGCGACAATGCCCCGCGTCTATTAGATATGGCAGAGCGCTATCAGCAGATCGGTTATAAAGTGCTAACGGCATCCACTGTCGATGAAGATGGTTTGGAACTGTTAAAAAGCTTACTGGATCACAAAGTCAGTGTGTTTGTCGGCCAGTCCGGTGTGGGTAAGTCATCCTTGGTGAACACCCTGCTACCGGGTATCAACCTGAAAGTGGGTGAACTATCAGAGCAAACCCGCAAGGGCATGCATACCACTACTACAGCAATGTTATTCCATATGCCAGACGGCGGTGATCTGATTGACTCACCGGGGATTCGAGAGTTTGGTCTCTGGCATATAGAAGAACGCGATGTTGCCGAAGGCTTTAGGGAGTTCGATGGCCTACTTGGCACCTGTAAGTTCCGTGATTGTCGTCACCGCCAGGAACCTGGCTGCTCGTTAAGGGAAGCCTATGAAGACGGCCGTATCAGTGAAGAGCGCATGGAAAGCTACCATAGAATTGTGAACTCGCTGAACGAGTTTTAAGCCTGAAAGTTACTCCCTCTTTCTATATGCGCCTCTCCCCCCTTGAGGTGCGATTAAAACAAAGGCCTGTTAAGCAGAGATTTAACAGGCCTTTGAATCGTTATCAGCACTTCGGATGATTCAGCATCAATCCAATCAGTGACTTAATCGACTTCAGGTGGTGGCGTGTATGGCTTTGCCGGCTGAGACTGAATCTGATTAAGCGTATCCAAAACATCTTTTGGTTCCGCATTGGGCTGACGCCTTAAATCCCGATCAATCACAACGCCTTCTTCACCAAAGGTGCTTTCTTTCCTCGGCTGGACAGCGCCATCAATACCCGACTGACTCTCCGCACGCTTGCGCTGTGACTCCTGTGTCTGAATTTCCAGCGGACCATCGGAGTTAAACTGACTCTCTGGAACAGGGTTGCTTAGCTTAAAGGCTTCCGCTTCACGCATGCGTTCCTGCTGCTCCGGCGACAATGGCCTCTCCGCCTGTATATCTTCCAATGCCGGACGATTCAGTACCACAATCTCAATACGCCGGTTAATCGGATCATTGGGCTTGTCCGGTTTAAACAACTGTGAGCTGGCAAAACCGGAAATCTGGGCCACCTGATCTTCCGGCAACCCCCCTTCAACCAGCATACGCCGTGCGGCATTAGCACGACGGGTAGACAGCTCCCAGTTACTGAAATAATCCCGATCACTGTAGTTGTCGGCATCGGTATGACCATTAACACTGATCTTATTATTCACCTGAGCAATCACTGGAGCTAATTGCAACAACACTTCCGCAAAATAGTGTTTAACCTTATCACCACCGGCATCAAACATTGGGCGCAATTTCTGGTCGACAATCTGAATATGCAGACCATCAGGCTTAACTTCAACCTGAAGCTGATCCTCAAACTTTTTCAGCGTCTCATTAGCCTCAATTGTGTTTAACAAAGAGCTGTGCAGCTCAGACATGGCCTGTTCATTATCTTGCTGAATGCTGCCTGCCAGCTGTTCAGTCTGCTCCTGGTTAAGCATCTGCTCCTGATTAATCTGATCACTTTCAGAGCTGGGGTTAAAATTATTCAGAATGGTTGGGGAGCCACCCAGGTCAATAGCCGTCAGGCGACCAACCTTGTCCATATAACCCACAGGGTCAACAAAGAATTTTTCCAGTTCGATTTTTTGCGCTTCTGTTGTATTAGCCAACAGCCACATCAAGAGGAAAAAGGCCATCATAGCGATCGCAAAATCCGCCATTGCGATTTTCCAGGAGCCGCCATGATGACCGCCCTGAACCTTCTTAACTCGCTTGATGATAATGCTTTTATTTTCTTCCATGGGGTTTAGCCCTTAGCGAGAACGTACGTGTTCTTCCAGTTCGTTAAAGCTTGGACGAACGGAGGTAAACAGCATCTTACGACCAAACTCCACTGACATCTGCGGTGCCAGGCCATTCATATTGGCAATCAGGGCCGCTTTAATACACTCAAAGGCTTTAATTTTCTCATGGGCTTCATTTTTCATAGCGATGCCCATCGGTCCCACAAAGCCATAGGACAGCAGAATCCCCAGGAAAGTACCGACCAATGCGGCAGCAATATGCAAACCCAGTACCTCTGGTGGTGCCGCAATATCACGCATGGTAATAGTAATCCCCAATACTGCTGCAACAATACCAAAGCCCGGCAGCGCATCTGCTACGCTGGTCACCGCATGAGCGGGCTCTTCCAGCTCATGCTGCAGTGTTTCAAGCTCTGCATCCATCAGGCTTTCCAGTTCATGTGCCTGCATGTTCCCCGAGCTGATCAAACGCATGTAATCACATAGGAACTCGACCAACTCGGTATGCTTGGTTACCGCTGGATAACCGGCAAAAATAGGACTTTGCTCCGGTTCTTCAATATCTTCCTCAATCGCAATCACCCCCTCTTTACGGATTTTGGTAAAGAGGTCATATTGCAGGCTAAGCAGATCAAGGTAAAACGCCCGATTAAAACCCGTGCCTGTCAGCAAACCCGGAAGGCTTTTAAAGACCTCAACCAGGGTATGTTTGTTGTTTGAGATGATAAAGCCCCCCAGGGCTGCACCACAGATAATAATCATCTCAAAAGGCTGCCATAACATCGGCAAATAGCCATGGGAAAGCACATAACCGCCACCCACACTGACCAATACGATCAACGAACCCACAATCAGAAGCATGCCACTCTATCCTCATCCTTTATCGCTTCAGTCCAAATGCTGCTCTAATTCAGCAATGACTAAACACTACGCTGTCGTCAGCAAATATCATTAAGTCGCGAAACTATGCCTGAAAAACAAGGGGTATATCACATCGCACGCTCCACTCTTTCAGACATAAAGCAGTAGAAAAAGGCTCTTGTTTCGCACGATACACCTGAGTGTACTGGAGATAAACACTATCTTCTAAAGAGAGTTTTGTCTCTAATTGTATTCATGTGTATCACAGTAAATGATGACACGGCTATCTTGGGTCAAATAAAGCTTCATTTTTTATGATACTTTATTTTTAATCATTTCAGTGGTATCAAACATCAGTCAATATTGACGGATCGGGAAGCCAAAATATGAGCTCTGAAGAGAACTTACTACCGTTACTGATCTCAACAGACCAGCTTGAAGCTGTTCTGGGTGAGAAGGATTTGCTTATCATCGACGTCTCCTGCACGAAGGAGTGTTATGATCAAGGGCATGTGCCCGGTGCTGTTTTTCTGGATTACAAGCGCCTGTTCTGTGGCGCAGCGCCCGTCGCCAATAAGCTGCCCAGTGTGGAACAGTTGAGCCAATTGTTTTCTGAATTAGGCTTAACACGGGACAGCCATGTGGTAGCTTATGATGATGAAGGCGGCGGCTGGGCCGGTCGTTTGTTATGGACACTGGAAATCATGGGCCATAGCCGATACTCCTATCTGAATGGCGGTATCCTGGCATGGCGTGGCGATGGAAAAAGCCAGAGTCAGGAACAAACACCAGCCATTGCCAGTCAATATCAGGCTGATATTCTCGTGCCTCAAGTGCGTATTAAACTGGATGAGCTGCAGGAAAAGGTTGGTCAAACGGGCTTTGCCATCTGGGACTCCCGCTCAGAAGGTGAGTACAAGGGCACAACCAGCAAAGCGGCCCGTGCAGGACATATTCCTACCGCGGTACATTATGAATGGACCCGGGCCATGGATAAAGATAACAACCTGTGCCTGCGGGATATGGCTGAATTGATGTCAGAATTGGAAACCGCCGGGCTCAATATTGATCAGGAGGTTGCCACTTACTGTCAATCTCACCACCGCTCGGGTTTTACCTGGCTATTAGGTAAAATACTGGGCTTTAAGCAAATCCGCGCCTACGATGGTTCCTGGAATGAATGGGGCAACCGTCAGGACACACCCATTGAAACTTAAGGTATACAGTGATTATTAAAAAGCTTTTTGCCTGGATCCAGTATCCACTGCCACATCATCTGATTTCCCGCCTGGTGGGCTTCCTGGCGCAGACACGTATTCGATGGCTGAAGAACTTCCTGATAAAACACTTTATCAATATCTTTAAAGTGAATATGTCGGAAGCCGAGCAACCGGATTACCGCCAGTATGAGAACTTTAATCAGTTTTTTACCCGACCATTAAAACAAGATGCCCGGGATCTGATCGATCTGGAGCATAGTGCAGCATGTCCGGTAGACGGTACTGTCAGCCAACTAGGCGACATCGATTACGGCCGTATATTTCAGGCAAAAGGCCATAGCTACTCGGCACTGGAGCTGCTAGGCGGCAAGGTAGAGGCTGCTGCACCTTTTATGGGGGGGAAGTTTGCGACCATCTATTTGTCACCTAAGGACTACCACCGCATCCATATGCCGGTAAAAGGCACATTAAAGCAGATGATTCATGTACCAGGGCGTCTGTTCTCTGTTAACCCTGCAACAACTGAGAATGTACCGGGTTTGTTTGCCCGTAACGAACGTGTTGTGGCGATCTTTGAGACTGAATACGGCCCTATGGCCATGGTACTCGTAGGCGCGATGATTGTGGCCAGTATTGAAACCGTATGGGCAGGGCAGGTCACACCACTGGCCCGTGAAGTATCCAGCTGTGAATACCGCCTGGACACTCAAGGCATCACCCTTGAGAAAGGTGAAGAGATGGGCCGCTTCCAGCTGGGTTCTACGGTCGTTATGTTGTTTGGTCCTGAGATGGCCGAATTCGTTGAACGCATGCAACCCGGTGCTACCACTCGCTTGGGTGAACATTTTGCTCAGTTCCAGCCGACACATCCTGAAGTAGACGTTAAAACTGATGCTACAGCCGAGTCGACTGAACAAGGTTAGAAAAGTCTGCTGCAGCTAACACGAATCCAGTTACAGCTCTGTGCGACGAAGCGTTGATAGACCGGGTTATGCCCGGTCTATAGCGAAGCTAATCACCTCTGCCAATTTCTCTGCACCGGCCCTTAGCATCAGCATACGATCGAAACCCAAAGCCACACCGGCACACTCTGGCATTCCCGCCGCCAATGCTGCAACCAAACTCGCATCAACCGTAACCTCTGGCTTGCCCAGCGCCTGCCTCATCACATTATCCTGCTGAAAACGCTTATTCTGCTCATCAGCATCGGTCAGCTCATGATACCCATTGGCTAACTCAATACCCTGGTAGTAACACTCAAAACGGGAAGCCACCTGATCGCCTTGCTCATCCAGATGGACCTTAGCCAATGCAGCCTGAGATGCAGGATAATCAAAAACAAAAGTTAAGCTTTCTTTACCCAGATGAGGTTCAATCTCATGGGACAGCAACAGATCACAGCAGGCATCACGATCCAACTCACGGGCATCAATAGCGGTTTTTTGTTGTGCGCTAAGCTGTAACTCTTCCAGATTTGAACTAAAAGGGTCCAATTGCAGATAGCGTTGAAACAGCTCGCGATAACGTACTTGCTCACAGGCCAAGTCGCCCAACACATCGGTGAGTAATTGGCGTACTTCTTCCATCAACATCGGCAAATCGAAACCTGGACGATACCACTCCAACATAGCAAATTCCGGGTTATGGCGCTCACTGTATTCACCGTTACGGAAGCTTCTGGCCAGCTGCCAGATGGGACCACTTCCAGCCGCAAGCAAACGCTTCATATGAAACTCAGGTGACGTTTGCAGATATAAATCCACTGCTTCTGCAACTCCACCGCCATCACACCGGCTCTGCATAGAGTCCAGATAAGGATCGGTACTGCCACCTCGGGCCAATACAGGAGTATCAACTTCTAATACTTCTCGCTCCGTAAAAAAGTTTCGGACCTGGCTCAGCACCTGCGCACGCAACTGTAAGTTTTCAATACTGGCAGAAGGTTGCCATAACACTGGATTAGATTCGCTCATAGGATCAAACAACGGTTAATAACAAGAAATGAGAAAAGACAAATGACAGAGATGAAAAGCAGGTATAAAAAAACCGGCTAAGCCTAAGCCTTGCCGGTTATGAACATCTGCGCGATCAACTACGCACGGCTGACATAGTCACCAGAGCGAGTATCAATACGCAGCTTATCCCCAATATTTACGAACAGAGGGACGCGAACTACAGCACCTGTAGTCAGTGTTGCAGGCTTGGAGCCACCCTGAGCAGTATCACCTTTTAGGCCTGGATCAGTTTCAACCACTTCCAGCTCAATAAAGTTAGGTGAAGATACAGAGATAGGAGAGCCGTTAAACAGAGTTACGGTGTATACTTCCTGCTCTTTCAGCCACTTGATGGTATCACCCAGTGCTTTCTCATCAGCACCGTGCTGCTCAAAGGAACCATCTGTCAACATGAAGTGCCAGAACTCACCATCGGTGTACAGGTACTCCATGTCCAGTTCCATAACATCGGCACCTTCCAGGGATTCGCCTGACTTAAAAGTACGCTCCCATACACGACCATTATTCAGGTTGCGCAGTTTTACACGGTTAAACGCCTGACCCTTACCAGGTTTAACGTATTCATTGTCCAGAATGGAGCAAGGCTCACCGTCGAGCATTACTTTAAGACCGGAACGGAATTCGTTGGTAGAATAGTTAGCCATAAAATTTCACCAATATCGCTTTAATTCAGTCACCCAGTGCTGGCACTGACTGCTATATAAAAAATCTGGTCGCCAATGATACCTGTTTCTTCATCTTCTGTGCAGTTACCTACGCAGAAAACCTCCGCCGATACCCCATGGCAGCAACTTTTTTCGGAAAGTTTGCTGACACCTGAGCAATTAGTTCAGCGGTTAGCACTACCTGAAACACTGCTAACTGAGATCAAGCAAGCCAATGAGCTGTTTCAGCTAAGAGTTCCAGAACCTTATCTGGATCGTATCAAAAAAGGGGATATTAACGACCCGCTGTTAAAACAGGTGCTGCCGCTAGGGCTAGAAGCAGTGCAGACACCCGGTTATGTCACGGACCCTCTACAGGAAAAAGACAGCAATCCTATTCCAGGCTTGGTGCATAAATATAAAAGCCGGGTGCTACTGATTACTGCGGGAGCCTGTGCGATTAATTGCAGGTATTGCTTCCGTCGTCACTTTGAGTATCAGGGTAATGCGATCTCAAGTGAGCGCCTGGAACAGATCTCCAGCTACTTGATGCAGCACCCAGAGATTAATGAAGTAATCTTAAGTGGTGGAGACCCTTTAGCCACCAGTGACTACCGTTTACAAAAGATTGTTAGCAAACTGGAATCAACCCCTCACATTAAACGACTGCGTATCCATACCAGATTACCCGTCGTGATTCCACAACGAGTTACAGAGCAGTTGGTGAGCTTATTGAAAGGGAGCCGCCTAAAGACTGTCTGGGTATTACATATCAACCATCCCCAGGAAATTGATGATCAAGTAACCCGGGTCAGCCGCAACCTAAAAGATAACGGCATGCTGGTACTGAATCAGTCCGTCATTCTTAGAGGCATCAACGATAATATGACGATATTGGCAGCTCTTAGTGAAGCCTTATCCGAAGCTGACATACTGCCATATTATCTTCATACTTTTGATCCCGTTACAGGAGCAGCCCATTTTAATGTGTCAGATCAGGAGGCAATAAAACTCTGGCAGGCCCTGCAAGCTGAGCTACCGGGTTTTCTTTTGCCCAAACTTGTACGTGAAATTCCGGGAAAGCCATCAAAGACTTTGCTCTAGCCGCCGATAACAATGCAAACAGAGTATTAATTTGGCTGTAAAAACAGTATCTTCTGAAAATATGTTTAAGTCATTTTTATATCAGAGGATAAATCTTTAAGCTCACCCTATAGCTGGATGCTTGATAAGAATTATGACAATAGCCCTGGATATCCCATCACCCTGCCGTGATCAGCTGACATTTGCTGAAACCAGTGTTACTGGCTTAGAAGAGTGGGTCTCGGCACTACCTATGGTTCATATTGGTGGTACTGTAAAGCAAATTTATCAAGCCCTATTGGAGCTAAATGAGCTTAAAACATTACCACACACCCGCATGCAAATGCTCGAAGTTGTTCGCCCTGCAGCTCATCACCTATTAAGTACTCTGAGTCGTAGCTATCTTAATCACAACTCGACAGCAGATAATATTCAACATCAAATTCAAATCTCTGACCTGGCTCAGGCACTACAGCATGAGCTTTCAACAGGTTATAAAATGGTATTTGCAGAGACACTGACACAACAGCAGCAAATGACTGTCAGCAGTTTTAATGATCTGTTAGGCCAGAGTATCCATAGGGCTATGACAGAAATTGGGTTGAGTATATTACGAGCCTGCCAGCTATACACAACAACCACTGAAGGTGTTTGGCAAGAACTTTATCTACTCTTTCGCTATGCTCAGAGGTTCAAGTTACTTAAACAGCAAACCTCAGATCCAGAAAAATATTTCAAGCAACGCAGTAGTATAGAAGAGGCGTTTAAACAAGTCCTGCTATTAGCCTGTGCAAAACCCAATCAGTTACGACCTATCGAGCTGGACCGAATTTATAAGACACTGGAACTTTGGTCGGATGGCAGTAAGCTGATACCTTCTGCACATAAAGCAGCTCTATTTGTATTGAATAGCCAACACAATCAGCCTCCGATTTACAAACAGAACCTGAAGAGCGAATTAAGCAAGCAGCATATAGGTCTATTCACTGAACAGCTGGCTCACTATATCTATCAGCACCTAAAAGCCAAACAGCAACACCAAGATAGCAATCTCCCTATTCAAATACCCAACACACTATCAGTTACTTTATTAAAACATCTTATTTTTTGCTGGAGCAAACCCAGCAAGCGTAACAGTGATCGAACACCCACTAATGGCATCGTAACCATCTGTTTTGGTTTTGAGAATATCTATCAGCATCTGGAAAAAGGTATAGGTAAAATAGAGCAATATCCTGTTGATGAAGCTCAATTAATCAATGCCAGTGTCGGCGGCTACTGTATTCAAAGCTATGATCAAAATGTCTTTAGCGTTGAGACTAGTGCACTGATTGGAATACAAGAGACAGATAAAATCTGGCGCTTAGGTATCGTTCGCTGGATCAAAAACAGCGATGACTTTTATGAGAGCCAACTTGGTATACAAACCCTGGCAGAACAAGTGACCTGTTGCCAAATTCGTATACTGGAAAATGCTGATTATAATGAAGCTTCGGTATCTGTTTTTTTTATACCCGAGCTATCGGCTATGGGTATTCAAGCTAATATCATTACACCTTCACTATCCATTTTTTCTGAAAAACTAAAGGTTGAACTGGATATTCATGGTGAACTTAAGCATTTTAGCCTGAGCAACCTTGTTGAGAGGTCCGCAGATCACTATCGCTTTGAAGCATTAGCCCTTAGTACTGATATTGAGTAGTGCTTTGCTCCCCCCCCCGATGCAGAGCTTTATTTTTTTCCAAGCTCTGCATTCTTCTCTTACAGACTTTTCTTCCACCCACACGAAAAAACCCCGATCATTGCTGATCGGGGTTTGCTGTCTTTTCTAAAAAGACTAAACAAGCGCTTGACGATGCCCTACTCTCACAT
>NZ_AULT01000034.1 GCF_000422425.1 Oceanospirillum beijerinckii DSM 7166 | reverse complement strand
GAATCCGACCATATCCATCTTTTGCTTGAACTTAACCCGACGATTCAGCCATCTAAGCTGGTAAACAGCCTAAAAACGGTCACAAGCCGAAAGATTCGAAAAGAGTTCTCGGAGCACCTAAAAGAGTATTATTGGAAACCAGTGCTCTGGAGTCGAGCTTACTGCCTGCTGACTGCAGGCGGAGTACCAGTTGAAGTGCTCAAAGAGTACATCGAGAATCAAGATAGGCCAACTTGACGTTGGCCGCGCTATCCATCTCCCACCAAAATATCTCGCCTGGGCTCGTTAGTTTTGGAAGGAGAATTACGCGCTATCCGTTAAAGATTCAGCATCAACCTTGTATTACACGCGCTAACGGGTACTCTCGTTTTTCTGGCAGGCTTGCTGAACAGTGCGCTTGGGGAAAACAGGCCTTAATAAAAAAGCCACGGCACAACTACCGTGGCTAAAACATGGTTAAGTGCGATCAAGGAAACAACATAACCAAAGGAGCAGATGACAAGCGCTTCGGCTTAGCATAGTTCAAAAACACTGCCATACCGCCCCAGAACAACAAAGCTTTACCGTACAGGTAAATTTGCCAATCTTTTGGAGAGCCAGCTGAGAAAAAAGTTCGCATTTTTTACAGCCGGTTTCATTCCCCTGAATATCTCACGGTTTAATTTATTTTTTGACAGGCATGCCATCAAACTTGGGCAACTCTTTAGGCTCTGTGTACCAACAGGCACGATCCGCCCAAAACAGGCTGGAAGAGGGTCGGATACCTGGGTCCTGATCCAGCGATCCTGCAGGCACCACCACATTACCGCCACCCTGCACCAGCCAAGGCATATTGGAGCCACATTGTTTACAGAAACTGGTCGCGTAATACTTAGCTTCCGGGTGTTCAAAGCGTCCTAGCTGATCCTCACCGGTTAACCACTGAAAACGCTCAGGGGGCACAAAAATATTAGCAGCATGAGCTGTACCCGTGACTTTTTGGCAACGACTGCAGTGGCAGTATTGAAAATATTTTAACGGTCCTTCCATCTGATAGTTCACTGCACCACATAAACAGCTACCCATATATTGCTCAGACATAACTTCCCCTCACGGGCTACCCTATAGCCACCATTGTTATTCTTTGATAGTCGTAGTATTCGATTAGCTACAAGTTAGCCAATCAACACGTTATTTAGTGTTGTACGGGGAAAAGCATGAGCAGACAAGGGAATAAAAAAACCAAGCGGTCAGTTTTTTGAGGCTGGAGGCTATCAAGAAATAACCTCCATAATCGGATGGTAATAAAGTGAAGATGATCTGGAAAAGCTTAAGGATTGATCTTAATCAGCTCCACTTCAAACACCAGAGCAGAACCTGCAGGAATACCACCAACACTGCTTTTGCCATAAGCTAAATGAGAAGGGATATACAAACGGGTTTTCTCGCCCTCGACCATCAATTGCAGGCCCTCAGTCCAACCCGCAATCACCTGACTCAAACCAAAGTCAATGGGTTGACCACGATCGACAGAGCTATCAAATACCTTACCATTGATCAGCGTACCGTGATAATGCACCAGCACACGATCCGTAGGTTTTGGATGTACAGTGCCTGTTCCCTCTTCCAGGACCAGATATTGCAGGCCAGACGGCGTGGTTTTAACCCCTTCGTCCTGAGCATTACTGGCTAGAAACGCCTGTCCTTCACGGGTGTTAGCTTCCAATGCTTTCCTGTCGTCAGACATGCGTTTAAAGATAAAAAATGCAACGGCAATCGCTGCCATAATAATGATAAATCGAGTCACAGCCTTTTCCTGTTCCGAGTGCTATTGAGGGCTTAAAACCGGTATCCCAGATCATATCTGAGCGAAAACGCCACCATCCTACCCCAGCAGCAAGACAGGGAAAAGAAATCAAAGGAGCAACTCAATAGCCTGAATGAGTCAACAAGCCACATGATTGTTCAGCTACAGAGCAAAAAGGCTGACCGGGAACTATTCAAGATCCAGCATCTGCCACTGTAGCAGACGGTTATTGGCTGGCATCTCGTAATCCTGCACTAAAAACATACCCGCTTCACGGGCCAGTTGGTCGACAGCCTCAAAATCCCGAATACCACTCTCTGGATCACGCTGACGCAGCCAGTGATCAAACTGCTGATTACTGGGGCTAGTGAAACTCCCCTCGTAATTAAACGGCCCATAGACGCAACAAACGCCACCACAAGGCAATACCTTACGTACACCACGGAAAAAGGCCTCAACCATCGACCAGGACATAATATGCAGAGTATTGGCACTGAACACACCATCGACCCGTTTGATTGGCCAGGGATACTCTGTCACATCCAACGGAATAGGGGCTAACAAATTATCGCCTTCGTATTCACTACACCATTGCTCAATCCCTTCCAGATAGATACCCTGGTCACTGGGTTGCCAGCTTAGATGCGGCAGGTTCTGCGCCATAAACACCGCGTGCTGGCCTGTACCACTGCCCACCTCAAGTACCTGCTGACTTCTGGCAAAGGCCACTTTTAACACATTCAGAATCGGCAACTTATTGTTTTCACATGCCTGAGAAAAGGGTTTTGTCATTATCGTTCCTGTCAGCTATCAGAGAGCTCAAAAAAATAAACACGTCACGACTCACACAAGCGTTTTTCTATAACAAATCGTTCATTCTTCAGCTGCTGACTGAAGAACCTCAAAGCACTTTTTTTATGCGAGTGTATACGGGTTAACAACAATTTAAGAGCAACAGAAAAATCCGTAGCAAAAGCCTATGTCCAGTGCGCACATGATGCAAGTCTAATAAAAAACTTGCAGCCAGAGCACGACTAGACTAAAAACTCTATTACTAAGATAACAATAATAGCAAAAAGCCCAAACAGTGATTAGCAACAAACATGATCAGTAATAAAGGGATTATCAATAACGTAATCGGCGCAGTAAGCTATCCCAGCTATCAATGATTACTAACATATAGAAAGGATATCACCAGAATCACTGCTCAGGCTTAGCAGGAGAGAAAGATGCCCCGTAGCGCCCAACAATGGTTTGATGAATATGGCTCAAGCCACCAAAACCCCACCAATAAGTTGATTCACTGGCTGATGGTACCCACCATCTTTTTCACCATTGTCGGTTTATTGTGGAACCTGCCTCTACCGGCTCTGTTAAGCGATATTCAAGGTGTGAATTGGGCCAGTATTATTCTGATTCCTGTATTGATCTTTTACGCTTCGCTTTCCTGGACACTGATGCTCGGCATGCTGGCCTTTAGCCTGGTCTGCTTTATGCTCGCCTGGCAGATCGATATCAGCGCTAACTGGCCGTTATGGCAAATTAGCCTGACTCTGTTTGTGATCGCCTGGATCTTTCAATTTATTGGCCACAAGATTGAAGGCAAAAAGCCATCATTTTTTAAAGATGTGCAGTTTCTCCTGATCGGCCCGGCTTGGTTACTGGGTTTTATCTACCGCAAGTTAGGTATTCATTACTAACCCAGATAAACCAGAAGCATGTTGGATATCAAAAAGATGAGCCATAAAAACAATAAGGCCAGCTGCCCCCCCCTTATAAACCCATAAAGTCGGGTGCTGACCTTATTATCCAATAACCGCAGAATGCGGATTTGAGATACAGAAGTATTATCCCAAAAAAACAGAACCCATCAGCAGCCCTTAAACTGAGCGGGACGTTTCTCCATAAAGGCTTTGACACCTTCCTGACCGTCTTGAGTTTTACTGAGTTCAGTAATGGAGCGGGCTTCAAGCTCCATTTGGGATTCCAGTGTTTCAGATAAGGCGCTATCCACCAGAGATTTCACCTGCCCGTAAGCCTGAGTCGGCCCTGATGCCAACATATGAGCCAGCTCCGAAGTGATCTCCTGTAGCTTTTCTGCCGGTACGACACGGTTGACTAACCCCCAGTCCAGAGCAGTTTGCGCATCCAGCACACGATTAGTGATAAAGAACTCTTTCGCTCTCCGTGGACCCAGCTGTTTGGTCAGATAATAAGATGTACTGCCATCAGGCGAAAAACCGATCTGAGTATAGGCACTGGTAAAACGTGCGGTATCCGACGCGATCACTAGATCACAACAAGCCATCAACCCCAGGCCTGCACCGGCTGTCATACCATTAATCGCGCCTATAACAGGAATCGGCAAACGGGAGAAACGGGATATCGCGCTGTGCAGATAGGTCGTCATATCCATCAACAGTCGATCCACATTATCAGGATCGCTGGCAAAAGAAGGCACATCGCCACCGGCTGAAAATGCCTTATCACCGCTCCCGGTAATCACTAACGCCCGTAACGTCTTATCGCAGCTACATTGATTGGCAATCTCAGACAAACCTCGCATCGTATCCGCATCCATGGCATTAAATGCCTGCGGACGATTTAATGTAAGCCATGCAATATCATCATAACGCTCGAACAAAATTACACTCATCACTTTCTCCCCAAGATAAAGCTGTACACCTGAATATCAATCACCCTGCTCACGACAGGCAAGTCCCATAGAGAAGGCGAGCGGCCATAGCTCAGATGCTTTTAAGTTATATTCAGCGCCTGCTTGACCAAGCACATAGAAATCAAACACTTGTTTAAACATCTGAGATTTTCACAATACAATATTGAAGTCAAAGAATGACTCATAAGTCGCTCAACTCATGGTGTTTTTTGAAAAATAATAATCAGAAGCAACATTTTAGAATTGGCAGTTATAACGAAGCTTTGTATGATCGCGCATCCTTCATTTGTGCGTGTTGACTGTATGAAACTGATCTCGTTTGATGCTTTGCGTACCTTACATTTTCCTTCCACCCATTACATTAAACCCGACTGCTATCTGCAGCATGATGCTGAGATAGAATCAGCTGACTGGCTGCTGTTTCCTGAATACTGGCAGTTGAATGTACTGCATTATGCTTACAAAAAGCGTATTTTCCCCTCTCCTGCCAGCTATGCCCTGGGGCACGATAAAGTCGAGATGACCCGGGCTTTCATGGCGGTAGCCCCTGAGCATGTCCCCTTTACTCTGATCCACGGCAACTCACCTGAAAAGGCAGATGAGATTTGGCAGAAAATGCCACGTCCTTTTGTTGCCAAGATTCCTAAAAGCTCTATGGGTGAAGGGGTATTCCTGATCGAATCACTGGCTGACTGGCATCAGTACTGCCTGCAAACCCATGTACTCTACGCCCAGGAATATCTACCTATTGACCGTGATTTACGTATTGTGGTGATCGGTGACAAAGTGGTGGGCGGTTACTGGCGAGTGCAGGCAGAGAATGGATTTCATAATAATATCGCCCGAGGCGGCACGCTACTGGAAGGCCCTCTACCTGAGTCAGCTGTCGAGCTGGTATTGAAGCTTGCCAAAACATTGGGTATTGATCATGCCGGTTTTGATATCGCTATGATCGGCCATTACCCTTTTGTACTGGAGTTTAACCGCATGTTTGGCACTCAAGGCATCAATAAGATCATAGGGGATACCACACCTATGATCCTGGAATACCTGAATGCTGCGATGAATGATGAAGACCAACCGGAAGATCCGGATGATCCTAATGGCTCAACCCCGAAAGGGCGTCGGGTTCGAAAACCGGCCATTGCAGCCTAGTCCTATAATAAAGGCAGGTTCAGGCGATAAAAGCGACCTAAATGCAGATATAAAAAACGCCCGATAATAATCGGGCGTTTTTTATGTTCAAACCGGATCAGATCGCTGCTATCAGAATAGCGCTAATCCGGTTAAACCTGAGATTAAGCACCGACGTTTTTAGCCGCAATAATCTCTTTCCACTTAGCAGGGCCAGTGTTATGTACGGATTCACCATTAGCATCTACCGCTACGGTTACCGGCATATCTTTCACTTCAAACTCGTAGATCGCTTCCATACCCAGCTCAGGGAAAGCCAGAACTTCAGCGTGAGTGATCGCTTTCGATACCAGGTAAGCCGCACCACCGACAGCCATCAGGTAAACCGCTTTATTATCCTTGATCGCGTCGATCGCAATCGGACCACGCTCAGACTTACCTATCATACCCAGCAGGCCAGTACTCTCAATCACCTGACGAGTGAATTTGTCCATACGGGTCGCAGTCGTCGGACCCGCAGGGCCAACCACTTCGTCACGTACCGGATCAACCGGACCAACGTAGTAGATAAAGCGACCTTTCAGGTCAACCGGCAACTCTTCACCGGCGTTCAGCATCTCAACCATTTTCTTGTGGGCCGCATCACGACCGGTCAGCATTTTACCGTTCAGCAGAACCGTCTCACCTGGCTTCCAGCTTTGTACATCTTCCGGAGTCACTTCATCCAGATTAACGCGACGGGTGCTTTCGCTGACTTCAAAGGTCACTTCCGGCCAGTCATTCAGATCCGGCGGAGTCTGCAAAGAAGGCCCTGTACCATCCAGCTCGAAGTGAGCGTGACGGGTTGCCGCACAGTTTGGAATCATGCAGATCGGCAGAGACGCCGCGTGAGTGGGGTAATCTTTGATCTTAACATCCAGAACAGTCGTCAGACCGCCCAGACCTTGCGCACCAATACCCAGCTCGTTTACTGCGTCCATAATTTCCAGACGCAGCTCTTCAGCACGGTTTTGTGGGCCACGTTCACGCAGCTCATGAATGTCGATCGGATCCATCAGGGATTCTTTCGCCATAACCGCAGCTTTCTCTGCAGTGCCACCGATACCAATACCCAGCATGCCCGGCGGACACCAGCCAGCGCCCATGGTAGGAACGGTTTTCTTAACCCACTCAACGATAGAATCCGATGGGTTCAGCATCACCATCTTGGATTTGTTTTCAGAGCCGCCGCCTTTTGCTGCAACCTGAACGTCAACGGTGTTGCCCGGTACGATTTCGTAGTGGATCACTGCTGGCGTGTTGTCTTTAGTGTTCTGACGCTTACCGGCAGGATCAGCCAGAATAGAAGCACGCAGTACATTATCCGGGTGCGTGTAAGCACGACGAACACCTTCGTTGATCATATCTTCCAGGCTCATATCGCCTTCCCACTGTACTTGCATACCCACTTTAACAAATACAGTTACGATACCTGTGTCCTGACAGATAGGACGTTTACCCTCTGCACACATACGTGAGTTGATCAGGATTTGTGCCATAGCGTCTTTAGCTGCGGGGTTTTCCTCTTTCAGGTAGGCTTCATGTACCGCCTGAATAAAATCTACCGGGTGGTAGTAGGAAATATATTGCAGTGCGTCCGCAACGCTATCGATCAGGTCGTCTTGACGGATTACTGTCGTCATCTTCGGAGCATCTCCTATCACGGTCTGTGCTTATTCGTCCGGGGTTGAGCCGGATACACCTTATATCAACGATCCCTGCTGTTGTGCGCAGGGCCGATGCTGTTTTATCTGTTTCTCTGCTGTCTTACGTGCATTGCAGCAGAGTCGGCGCAAGTATACACCATTTTCATAACCTAAATGACGCTGAGGCCATCAACTTTAGCCAAATGGGTTAACACGCCGTTACACCGTTACATAGCTTGACAATGAATTACAGCTTAACCACGGAAAAGGTAGAGTTTTTATTCCACACTCCTCTTCATTAAAGATTTATTTCAGATCAATCATTCCTAACCACATTAATTAATCATCCGGTAATTTACATGACAGCACTGAAATCTCCGCGTTCCAGAGCACATCATGAACAGCGACTGCGTATCAAACGCCTGATCATCTCAGTGCTGTCTCATATGATATTGCTGGGGATTTTACTGGCCGCCCTGATATTAGATTTGCTAAACGATGTCAGCTATCAGGACTATCTGCTATTTGTCGGCTCTGCACTTATAACACAAGGTACTTTTTGGCTGATGTTCCGTCTGGATCTGAATCTGAAATTTAATGATCCATCCCTGACCCTTATGCAGATGGCGACCGCTATTATCTGGTTCAGTTTTATCATCAGCCAACTGCCGGAACTCAGAGGTGCTTTGCTACTGCTCTATGTGATGGTGATGCTGTTTGGCATCTTCCAGCTCAATCCTCTGGAGTTTGCCTTTGCCGGTTTACTGAGTTTGGTGTGCTTTGGTACTGTGATTGTCTCAGATCTGTCTTTGCACCCGGAAAGCAGCCAACTACGCCTGAGTATTATGCAGTGGATTATCCTGGCTGCGGCACAAACCTGGATTGCTCTGTTTAGCAGCTATGTGCGTCGCTTGAGTGAGCGCTTAAGAAAACAAAAAAGTGTGCTGAAAGCCAGTAATCACAAAATGATCCGAGCGAATGAAGAGCTGGAACAAGCGATGCAGCAACTGGATGAGATTGCGGGTACCGATGAACTAACCGGTATTCTGAATCGTCGTCGCTTCTTTCAGGAAGCCGAGTGCCGCTTGGAATCCAGTGATAACTATCAACCCAGTGCCTTGTGCATGATCGATATTGATCACTTTAAAGAGATTAATGATCAATACGGTCATCAGGCCGGTGACCAGGTACTGGAGCACTTTACCCAGATTGCAGGGCAATATCTTAGATCCAGCGACCTGTTTGGTCGTTACGGTGGTGAAGAGTTTGTCTTACTATTGCCGCAGAATAATCAGGACAGTGGTATCAAGGTTGCTGAGCGGATTCGTCAGGCCTTTGCGAAATATCAGTTTGATCAGATCGAACCGGGGCTTAACTGTACTCTATCCGTCGGTATCAGCCTGCATCGTTTTGGTGAACCTTTGGATAGCACCATCAAACGGGCCGATGATGCCTTGTATCAGGCTAAGCACAATGGACGCAACCAGAGTGTTTATATCTCTGGTGCTCCACAAGCTCAGCAGCATTGACAGTCTTAAGAGATCAACCCACTACCGGCTCCACCAGTTTGGCAAAGGTATCGGTCCAGATAGCGTTCTTCTTCTGACAGACAACAAACTCGGGGTTTAACAGGCTCTCTTTGTGATTATAAGCCAATGGCTCCAGCTGATCATTCAGCACCGCACCACCAGCCTGCTCAACAACAGCCTGGGCTGCTGCAGTATCCCACTCACTGGTTGGACCAAAACGCACATACAGGTCGGAACGATTGGCTGCCACCATACACAACTTCAATGAACTGCCCATTGGCACATTGCGATACTCAGGCAGACACTCGGCAAAGGTTTCTAAACGACTTGCCCCATGAGAACGACTGCCAACAATACGCCAGCATTCCGGCTCAAACTCTAGGTCCAGCTCCAGCTTCTCGGCAGGCTTATCTGCAGCAACAAAGAAAGCACCTAAACCCTCAACACCGTAGTACAGTTCATCCAACACAGGGGCATAAACCACGCCCATCACAGGTTTACCCTGATGGATCAGTGCGATATTGACCGTGAATTCACCGTTACGCTTCACAAACTCTTTAGTGCCATCCAACGGGTCCACCAGCCAATAGGTTTGCCACTGTTGACGCACCTGCCAACTGATCTTACCACTCTCTTCCGACAGTACCGGATACTCTGGCTGCAGTTGTTGCAGGCCGGATTCGATGCAACGATGAGACGCCATATCGGCCAGTGTCAGTGGGCTTTCATCCTGCTTGTAGGATACGCCCAGATCTTCCTGCTGATAGATATCCATAATGGCATCACCGGCCTGACGGGAGATCTCAACAACCTGTGGCAGTAACGCTGCCACAGTGCTCTCAAATGACACTGAGCTTTCAAATGACATAGTACAGGTATCCTTTAAAGTAATGTTCAGGCCTTAAGGTTAATCTGAAGCCTCTAACCTCTAACCTCTAGCCTCTAGCCTCTAGCCTCTAGCCTCTAGCCTCTAGCCTCTAGCCTCTAAATTATGCTAAGAGATAGCTAATCAATAGCAACAAGGCAAAGAAACCGTGAAAACGCCCGGTCAATGGGGTAAGTAAACGACGCTCTTCTTCAGGCCGTAACAACAATAACAGAGGTTGTTTTAGTGTCGGCAGCGCCAGCAGGACTAACCAGGGGTAGGCTAATAACTCCAGCTGCCAGAGATAAAACACACTGACAAAAGCCGCCAGCGTTAACAATAAATACAACTGCACCGACAGGCCATAACCAATACGCACCGTTAAGGTATGCTGGCTGTTTCTTTGATCGCTTTCGTAGTCCCGCAGCTCATTACTCAGTAACAGCAACGAAGTTAACAGGCTGAGTGGCAACGCATGCCAAAGAAGATCACGATCGTAATGGCCGGTCATCACATAGTACGAGCCGACAATCATCAAGACGCCCATCAACCAAAACACCAGAGGTACACCCAAACCGCGCTTCTTATAACAGATGGGCTCCTGGGTATAGAAGTAAGCTCCGGCTAACCCCAGAACAAACAGCCCCAGTAAAGGCAGACCATAAAGGTAGATAAGATAAAGCCCGATCACAAGTGCAAGCGCAAAACAGCCCAGACCGTAGCGAAAGTTCTGCTTGATCAAAACGGAGAGCCGATAAAGCTGCTTAGCATCCGCCTGAGGAAAACGCAGGCTTAACTCATTCAGGTCAGAGTAGTCATTGATCAAATTGACGCCAAACTGCAGCAAAATCCCCCCTGCCAGCAGTAACAGTGACAATAAAAAGGGCTGGTCACTTGCGGACCAACCCAGAATAATGCCCTGCAGGCATGCAGCCACAGCCACCACTAATGAAAAAGGTCTTGCCGCCCGAACCCGCTGGTATTTCTGCCAGCCGTCGAGGTTCTGCAATAGTGTGGCTGTTTCCGACATGGTTTCCCTTATAACGTTTCCCTGTGGTGACTGAAGGATTACTTCAGGTCACGCATCAGCAGTGCATATTCAAGATCGGCTTCGTTCACCTTACCATCCAGCGGCAGGTTCACAATATGACCGTTACCCGGCGCGACATTGATGCCTTCACCCTTACGGTTTTCCAGATTCTTCAGTTCAAAACGAACATTACCACCCGGCAGCATTAGTTCCAGAGTATCACCGGTTTCAAAGCGGTTTTTCACATCCACTTCCAGCATACCGGTTTGATCGTTAAAGCTTAAGACCTCACCAACAAACTGCTGGTTTACGCCGATAGAATTACCGGTTTCGTAGTTCTGATACTCATCATGTACGTGACGACGGTAGAAACCTTCGGTGTAACCCCGGTGGGCCAGGTTTTCCAGCGTATCCATCAGACTCATATCAAATGGACGACCGGCAGCGGCATCATCAATCGCTTTACGATAAACCTGAGCGGTACGGGCAACGTAATAGTGCGACTTGGTACGACCTTCAATCTTCAGGGAGTGAATACCCATCTTGGTCAGACGCTCAACGTGCTGAACCGCGCGCAGGTCTTTGGAGTTCATAATATAGGTGCCGTGCTCATCTTCATACACTGGCATCAGTTCGCCCGGACGGGATGCTTCTTCGATCAGTGCAGACAAGCCCTGACTGTTTTCATCATGGTGGGCGGCACCAGGAGAAGTCATTGCAGCGCCATTGCCTTGAGCAGAATCCTGAGAAGGATCCCATATACCGGCAGATTGATCAGCCTGAGACACAGGGATCAGATCACCCGTGGCGTCAGTTTGTGTCTGAACCGTGTTGTAGTTCCAACGACAAGCGTTAGTGCAGGTGCCCTGATTAGGATCACGGTGGTTAAAGTAACCGGACAGCAGACAACGGCCAGAATAAGCGATACACAGCGCACCGTGAACAAAGGTTTCCAGTTCCAGCTCTGGGCACTCATTACGAATCTCTTCGATCTCTTCCAGAGACAGTTCACGGGACAGAATAATACGCTTCACACCCTGCTGGTGCCAGAACTTAGCCGCAGCATAGTTCACCACGTTGGACTGTACCGACAGGTGTACCACCTGGTCCGGCCAACGCTCACGCACCATCATGATTAAACCTGGGTCCGACATGATCAGCGCATCAGGCTTCATCTCGATAATCGGTGCCATATCATCCATATAGGTACGTACTTTCGCGTTGTGTGGCGCGATATTGCTGGCCACGTAAAACTGCTTGCCACGATCGTGGGCATATTGAATACCCTGCTCAAGATTGGCCAGTTTAAAATCGTTATTGCGCACACGCAGACTGTAACGTGGCTGACCGGCGTAGACCGCATCCGCACCGTAAGCAAACGCATAACGCATATTTTTGAAAGTACCCGCTGGGGATAATAGCTCAGGTTTAAACATAACAACCTCTTCAGTGTCTGGTCGCAGGCCAGATCCACCCTGTGAAGATAACGTGCACTGCACACGGAAAATTGAAAGTCGGCGATTCTACCATAGCTGGCGGGAACATGAAGCCTTACTGAAACAGCCCCCTGTAAAGAAGCTGAAAAGTTTTTGTCATATATCTGCAACAGATTTTTTTTAGTCTCCTTTGCTAACAATATCAATGTATGTAGAAGCAAGGATTCAGGTAATGAAACTGAAAAACCTTTTTAAGGCCATGGTTGTAGCTGGCGCAGTGGCTGGCGTAAGCGCTTGTTCTCAAATGCAAACTGCAGAAAACGCTGTAGAAAAAAAAGCAGAAGAGAAAGTACAACAAGTTAAAGCTGAAATCAGCAAACTGTACGAAGTACACCATGAAGATGGTCGCCTGTACTTTTTCTACGACAAAGACAGCTACAAGCACTTCCTGCAACACGGTGAAACGCCATACGCTTATAAACGTATCGCATCAGGCCCTAAAGGTGAGACTCTGGTATTTGGCCTGACGGGCAAAGACAAGAAGAAGACCACGGGTATCCCAAGTGTTGAAATGTACGACGGTCAGCTGCAGCCAGAAATGTTCTACGGCGAAGCACGCATTGAAGGTCGTATCTATGTCTTCAGCACGCTGGAAGATATGAACGACGTGCGCACTGTAGGTGAAGCACCTTACCGTTATACCGATATCGGTTCTGGCCCTAATGGCGAAACCGTTGTCTACGTCCTGAACAAAGGCAACAAGAAGAAGCGTCCAGACGCTCTGATTGCAGCCTTTAAAAAAGCGTATAACAAAATGTAAGCAACCTGATTTGGAAAACCGAAGTTTTAGCTAAGCCGATCAGTCTTAGAACACAGCTCAGGTTAGCCATCGTGCAAAAAAGGTCAGCATCTGCTGACCTTTTTTATTGCCTGCTGTTTCTTCTGACCAATTCTTTGATATCTGGGTAAATACCATCGCTCCAAATCGCCTTCAATATCACCGGACTCTACAGGTCATCAAGGTAGCTAGCCCTGATTTCTGGAGAGATACAAGGTTGGATA
Organism: Oceanospirillum beijerinckii DSM 7166; assembly: GCF_000422425.1. Lineage (GTDB taxonomy): Bacteria > Pseudomonadota > Gammaproteobacteria > Pseudomonadales > Halomonadaceae > Oceanospirillum > Oceanospirillum beijerinckii. The sequence goes on along the minus strand of NZ_AULT01000034.1, from coordinate 58,900 downwards.
AGCGAAGCGCCATCCGACAGACCTATATGCCTGATTATTGTCGGAAGGTGCCTTGCGGCTTTTCCGGCCTACAGCAACTTGTCAAGATTAGTATTACAGAGAAGACTCCAATCTGAGTTAGCGACAGGCAATAAAAAAGGCGATCCGAAGATCGCCTTTAAGAAGCTTACTTAGCGTAGGAAATATTATTCCCAGCCAGTCACTTCGCGCAGACCGTCTGCAATGCCAGCCAGAGAGCGAACAGTTTTAACGCCCGCATCTTCCAGAGCAGCAAACTTCTCGTCAGCCGTACCTTTACCACCAGAGATGATCGCACCAGCGTGACCCATACGCTTGCCTTTAGGTGCAGTTACACCCGCAATGTAGGATACAACAGGCTTGGTTACATTCTCTTTAATGTAAGCAGCAGCTTCTTCTTCAGCAGTACCACCGATCTCACCGATCATTACGATCGCTTCAGTCTGTGGATCTTCCTGGAACAGTTTCAGGATGTCGATGAAGTTAGAACCCGGAATAGGGTCACCACCGATCCCTACACAGGTAGACTGACCGAAGCCAGCATCAGTTGTCTGCTTAACTGCTTCGTAAGTCAGAGTACCGGAACGGGATACGATACCTACTTTACCTGGCAGGTGGATGTGACCTGGCATAATACCGATCTTACACTCGCCTGGAGTGATCACACCTGGGCAGTTAGGGCCAACCAGCTGAACACCCAGCTCGTCACACTTAACTTTACACTCCAGCATATCCAGTACTGGGATGTGCTCGGTGATACATACGATCAGTTTGATACCTGCGTTCGCAGCTTCCAGGATAGAATCCTTACAGAAAGGTGCAGGAACGTAGATAACAGAGGCATCAGCACCCGTCGCTTCAACAGCTTCAGCAACTGTGTTGAATACCGGCAGGCCCAGATGCTCAGTGCCACCTTTACCTGGAGTTACACCACCTACCATCTGAGTACCGTAAGCAATCGCTTGCTCAGAATGGAAAGTACCTTGACCACCAGTGAAACCCTGACAGATTACTTTAGTGTCTTTGTTGATTAAGATAGACATGTCGATTAGTTCCCCGCCGCTTTAACCGCTTGTTGAGCAGCGTCAGTTAAGCTTTCAGCTGCGATGATGTCCAGACCAGATTCGTCAAGAACCTTCTTACCCAGATCAGCGTTGGTACCTTCCAGACGTACCACTACAGGTACATTTACACCAACTTCTTTCACCGCGCCGATAATACCTTCTGCGATCATGTCACAACGAACGATACCACCGAAGATGTTGACCAGTACTGCCTTAACTTTGTCGTCAGACAGAATCAGTTTGAATGCGTGTGCAACACGTTCTTTGGTTGCGCCACCACCTACGTCCAGGAAGTTAGCTGGGAAGCCACCGTGCAGAGCAACGATGTCCATAGTACCCATAGCCAGGCCTGCACCGTTCACCATACAACCGATATTGCCATCCAGTGCTACGTAGTTCAGATCCCATTCAGCTGCTTCAGCTTCACGAGCGTCTTCCTGAGATGGATCATTCATCTCTTGCAGATCTTTGTGACGGTATACAGAGTTACCATCAACACCCAGCTTGGCATCCAGACAGTGCAGATCACCGTCTTCTTTAATAACCAGAGGGTTGATTTCGATCAGAGCCAGATCTTTTTCCAGGAACAGTTTTGCCAGACCCATGAAGATCTTGGTGAACTGACCAACCTGCTCTTTGTTCAGACCCAGTTTGAAGCCCAGCTCACGGCCTTGGTAAGGCTGAGGACCGGTCATTGGATCGATGATTGCTTTCAGAATCTTCTCTGGAGTTTCTTCAGCAACTGTCTCAATCTCAACACCACCTTCGGTGGATGCCATGAAAACAACACGACGAGTAGCACGGTCAACTACCGCACCCAGATACAGCTCGTCTGCGATGTCAGTGCAGCTCTCAACCAGGATTTTAGAAACAGGCTGACCGTTTTCGTCAGTCTGATAAGTTACCAGGTTCTTACCCAGCCAGTTTTGCGCGAACTCTGCTGCTTCTGCTGGAGTATCAACCAGTTTCACACCGCCCGCTTTACCGCGACCACCTGCGTGAACCTGTGCTTTAACTACCCACTTGTCACCACCGATTTTTTCACACGCTTGTGCGGCGTCCTCAGGGGTATCTACAGCAAAACCCTTGGAAACAGGCAGTCCGTATTCGGCAAAAAGCTGTTTGCCCTGATATTCATGAAGATTCATACTGCTAAGCCATTTTATTGTGCACTAACACTATCGGCGACACCCCTTGGGGTAGGATGCCGCCCCCTGCTACGGTTACCCGTAATCTTAATTCTTACTTACGTTTCTTGCGGTTTGGCATATGGATCGCATGACCGTCAACCGCCAGAGCTGCTTCGTGTACAGCTTCAGACAGTGTTGGGTGCGCGAAACACATCAGAGCCAGGTCTTCAGCGCTGGAGCCGAACTCCATAGCGATCACACCCTGGTGAATCATCTCACCAGCATTCTGACCCATAATATGCATACCCAGAATACGATCGGATGCTTTCTCAGTAATGATCTTGACCATACCGTCAGTACAACCATTGGTCATTGCACGACCGATTGCCTGGAATGGGAAAGTACCAGTTTCGTATTCAACACCTTCTGCTTTCACTTCTTCTTCGGTTTTACCCACAGAAGCGATTTCAGGGAAGGTGTAGATCACACCAGGAATGACATCGTAGTTCATTTCTGCTTTATGACCTGCGATCAGATCAGCAACCGTCATACCTTCTTCAGAAGCTTTGTGCGCCAGCATAGGACCACGTACTACGTCACCGATGGCGTAGACACCTGGTACAGACGTGCGGCAGTGGTCATCTACGTAGATGAAACCACGCTCATCCAGAGTCACACCACAGTCATTAGACAATAGAGCCTCAGTATATGGACGACGACCTACGCAAACGATCAGCTTGTCGAAAGTCTGCTGTTGCTCACCTTTAGCATCAGTATAGGTTACAACAACTTCGTTGCCTTTCACTTCTGTACCGGTTACGCGTGCACCGATCTGAATGTTCAGACCTTGCTTGCTCAGTACTTTCTTCGCTGCTTTAGCGATTTCCTGATCGGTAGACGCCAGGAAGGTATCCTGTGCTTCCAGAACGGTTACTTCGGAACCCAGTCGGCTCCATACAGAACCCAGCTCCAGACCGATTACACCGCCACCGATGACACCCAGACGACCTGGAACTTCTTCAAATTCCAGTGCGCCAGTGGAATCAACGATCAGACCTTCGGTCAGAGGCGCTGGTGGAATCTCTACTGGTACAGAACCAGAAGCGATAATGATGTTTTCTGCTTCAACAACCTGAACAGAACCATCCTGAGCGGTTACTTCAACTTTCTTGCCACTCAGAACCTTACCGGAACCATGCAGAGCAGTAACGCCGTTAGCCTTCAACAGACCACCAACGCCTTGAGTCAATTTGCTTACGATGGAATCTTTGTGGGCGATCATTTTCTTAACGTTCATTTGAACGTCAGAAACTTCAATACCCAGTTCTGCAAAGTCATGCTGAGTTTCAGCATACTTGTGAGAGGCTTCCAGCAGTGCTTTCGAAGGAATACAACCTACGTTCAGACATGTACCGCCGTAAGTTGGTTTACCTTCTTTATTCTGCCCTTTCTCTACACATGCAGTCTTCAGGCCCAGTTGTGCAGCGCGGATTGCTGCCACATACCCGCCAGGACCTGCACCGATGACAACTACATCATATTTATCAGACATTCTTTTTTCCTGTCTTTTGTGTCATGAGTGATAAACGCTGTTCTTAAACTTCCAGCAGGATACGCGCCGGATCTTCAAGCAGCTCCTTGATGGTAACCAGGAACTGTACAGCATCTTTACCATCGATCATACGGTGATCGTAGGACAGGGCCAGATACATCATAGGACGGATCTCAACCTGGCCGTTAACCGCCATTGGACGCTCCTGGATCTTGTGCATACCCAGAATAGCCGTTTGTGGTGGGTTCAGGATTGGGGTAGACATCAGGGAACCAAATACACCACCGTTTGTGATTGTGAACGTACCACCGGTCATATCATCAATGCCCAGTTTGCCTTCACGACCACGCTTAGCGAAATCACCAATAGTAGATTCTACATCAGCCAGGCTCATGGTGTCAGTATCACGCAGAATTGGCACAACCAGACCACGCTCAGTGGATACCGCTACACCGATATCGTAGTAACCGTGATAAACGATATCAGTACCATCGATAGATGCATTCACATCTGGGAAACGCTTCAGTGCTTCCGCTGCTGCTTTTACGAAGAAAGACATAAAGCCCAGACGTACGCCGTTGTGCTTCTTCTCAAACATGTCTTTATACTTCTTACGCAGCTCCATAACAGGCTTCATGTCCACTTCGTTATAAGTGGTCAGCATCGCTGCAGTCTGCTGAGCTTCTACCAAACGTTTGGCAATCGTTTGACGCATGCGGCTCATAGGTACGCGTTTCTCAACACGCGCACCCGCTTCAACATTAACCTGAGGGACTGCAGCTGCAGCTGGTGCAGGAGCCGCTTTAGCCGTACCGGCTTCAACCGCCTTCAGTACGTCTTCTTTTGTCACACGACCACCTTTACCGGTGCCGTTCAGCTTAGCCACATCCAGGTTGTTCTCCTGAGCCAGCTTACGTGCTGCAGGACTCAGAATCTTATCGCCAACCTGTACGGTCTCTTCCTCTGCAGCGCTCTCTTCCGCAGCCTGAGCAGGCGTCGCAGCGGCAGGAGCAGCACCTTCTTCAAAGATAGCGATCAGTTCGTCGCTCAGTACCGTAGCATCTACGTCCTGAATGATCTCTTTGATCACACCATCCGCAGGTGCAACAACTTCCAGAACAACTTTATCGGTTTCGATCTCAACCAGCAGCTCGTCACGTGCCACAGCTTCGCCAGGTTGTTTTGCCCAGTTTACGATGGTGCCGTCTGCTACGGACTCAGGGAAGACGGGTGCTTTAATTTCAGTTGCCATGTTCGGTCCTTTACTATTCTTTTCTTTTTGCTTGCACAAACAAAAACGGTTGTGCCTCTGGTGCCTTTTGCATCAGAGGCGACTAATTGATCAATTACAGGTTAAACGCATCAGATACCAGCTGAGCCTGCTGCTCGGCGTGTACTGAGGTGTAACCACAGGCTGGAGCGGCAGAAGCCTCACGACCCGCAAACTTCAGTTCATAACCCAAACCGTGACGGTAGCGGTTCATAACCTGACGCATGTGGTGCTGACTGCTATACCAGGCACCTTGGTTCAGTGGTTCATCCTGACACCAGGCCACAGATTCCAGCGCGGGGTACTGAGCCACGATCTCGTCCAGAGTTGCCTCAGGGAACGGATACAGTTGCTCAATACGGATAACAGCCGTGTCGTTACGCTCGTTTTCTTTACGGTAGTTCACCAGGTCGTAGTAAACCTTACCGGTGGTCAGTACCAGGCGTTTCACCTGAGACTTGTCGATAGAGCTATCCACTTCATCAATGATGGTTTGGAAAGTGCCGTTAGCCAGCTCTTCCAGCGTGGAGGTTGCATCCTTATGACGCAGCAAACTCTTAGGCGACATCACCACCAGAGGTTTACGCAGCGGGCGAACCGCCTGACGACGCAGCATGTGATAAACCTGAGCAGGAGTCGTTGGTACAACGACCTGGATATTGTGCTCAGCACACAGCTGCAGGTAACGCTCCAGACGAGCCGAGGAGTGTTCAGGCCCCTGGCCCTCATAACCGTGTGGCAGCAGCATAGTCAGACCACACAGACGGCCCCACTTGTGCTCACCACTGGTAATAAATTGATCAATTACAACCTGTGCACCATTGGCGAAATCACCAAACTGTGCTTCCCAGATCACCAGAGAGCTTGGTGTCGTGGTCGCATAACCATACTCAAATGCCAATACCGCTTCTTCCGACAGGTAGGAATCATGGATGGTCATTGTTGGCTGATCATCAGACAGGTTTTGTAAAGGAACATAAACACTGGCATCCGTCTGGCTGTGGATTACAGCGTGACGGTGGGAGAAGGTACCACGACCCACATCCTGACCGGTGATACGGATCGGATGTTTCTCATCAAGGATAGTCGCGTATGCCAGAATTTCTGCGAAGCCCCAGTTAACAGGCATCGCACCAGCCGCCATTTTACGGCGATCTTCATAAATTTTGCCAACTTGACGCTGCAGTTTAACACCATCAGGAATATCGCATAGCTTAGTTGCCAGACTCTGCAGATGGGTTAACTCAAGAGAGGTATCATACTCGGATGTCCACTCATGACCCAGGTAAGGCGTCCAGTCAACAAACAGCTCTTTGTTAGGTTCTTTAACCAGACTTTTAGCTACATGACGACCATCAACCAATGCAGAACGATAATCTTCCATCAGATCTTTATCTTCTGCTTCAGTCAGTACACCCTCTGCGACCAGGCGCTTAGCATAGATGTTACGAGTGGTTGGCTGCTTAGCGATCTGTTGGTACATCAGCGGCTGTGTACCGGATGGCTCATCCGCTTCGTTGTGACCACGACGACGGTAACATACCAGATCAATCACCACATCGCGCTTAAACTGCTGACGATAGTCCGCTGCCACCTGAGCGGCATGAATCACCGCTTCAGGATCATCGCCATTGACGTGAATAATCGGCGCCTGAACCATCTTAGCCACATCAGTGCAGTATTCCGTAGAACGGGTATCTTCCGGCTTACTGGTGGTGAAACCAACCTGATTGTTAATCACGATATGGATAGTACCGCCGGTCTTATAAGCACGGGTCTGGGACATCTGGAATGTCTCCATCACCACACCCTGACCTGCAAATGCAGAGTCACCATGCACTACGATAGGCATAACCATATCACCCTCAAAATCGTCACGACGATCCTGACGGGCACGAACGGAACCTTCAACTACCGGAGAAACAATTTCCAGGTGAGACGGGTTAAAAGCCAGTGCAAGGTGAACCTCACCGCCAGTGGTCATCGCGTTGGATGAGAAGCCCTGATGGTATTTCACGTCACCAGAGCCGTCATGCATGAGCTTCTTACCTTCAAACTCATCAAACAGCTCTGCAGGATTTTTACCCAGAATGTTTACCAGCAGATTCAGACGGCCACGGTGAGCCATGCCGATAACCACTTCCTTCACACCAAAAGAACCCGAGCGCTGAATCAGCTCGTCAACCATAGGTATAAAGGATTCACCACCTTCCAGACCAAAACGCTTGGTACCTGGATAGCGGGATGCAAGGTAGTTTTCCATACCCTCAGCGGCGGTCAAACGCTCAAGGATGTGTTTCTTAGCCTCTACACCGAATGCAGGTGCAGATCGCACGCTTTCAAAACGCTGTTGTAGCCAACGTTTCTCTTCTGTGTTCACGATGTGCATGAACTCAGCGCCGGTGGTCGTGCAGTAAGTCTTTTCCAACGCTTCAATAATTTCACGCAGCGGGGCTTCATCTTTGCCAATAAACAGAGAACCCGTCTGGAAAGTCGTATCCAGATCGGCTGCTGTCAGTTGGTGATAAGCCAGCTCCAAATCCGCAACAGGTTCACGCTGCATCAGACCCAGTGGGTCAATATTCGCTTTCTGATGGCCACGGAAGCGATAAGCATTGATCAGCTGCAGTACACGAACCTGTTTCTTTTCATGGTCGGTACTAACAGAGCTGGCGCCAGCAGGGGCCATTTTATGCTTATTTTTTGCGAGCAGATCAAAATGTTCACGGATGGGTGTGAGGGGGATATCGGTAGAACCTGTGCCTTCGGTTCTGGGAAGCTTGTCGAAGTAGTTCCTCCACTCTTCAGGAATTGCGTTCGGATCAAGCAAGTATTGCTCATAAAGCCCTTCAACGTAGGACACATTGCCCCCGTAGACGTGGGAAGAGCTCCACATCAACTCCATTATGCCTTCTTGCATTCTTAGTCACCCTGCACGAGGAACTGTCATCTGCAGTGACCAGAGAGTCTTATTCCGGTCAAAAAAAGGTAGCGTGCCTTACCCTCTGCAAATCAGGGTGGTTAACCCCGTTCCCCAAGTCGTATTTTTTACATTGCCAGGCCAGCACCTTGTGAGTGCCGGCCTGGCGACCACAGAGGTTTACCTTAAGGTAAACCCAGTTACTTTATTATTGTATTAATGATCTGCGGTTAACACTAGGTTGCGTTACGCACCAGCATGTCACGAATATGGCCAATTGCTTTGGTTGGGTTCAAACCTTTTGGACATACACTTACGCAGTTCATAATACCGCGGCAACGGAATACACTGAACGGATCGTCCAGCTCAGCCAGTCGCTCACGAGTTTGAGTGTCACGGCTGTCAACCAGGAAGCGATAAGCCTGCAGTAGACCGGATGGGCCTACAAACTTATCTGGATTCCACCAGAAAGACGGACAAGACGTTGAACAACAAGCACACAGAATACACTCGTACAGACCATCCAGCTTGTCACGATCTTCCGGTGCCTGTAAACGCTCGATTGCAGGCGCTGGAGTATCATTCAGCAGGTATGGCTTGATACGCTCATATTGCTTGTAGAACAGAGACATGTCTACAACCAGGTCACGGATAACCGGCAGACCTGGCAGCGGACGGATCACCAGTTTGCCTTCCGTCACAACCTCAGACAGAGGTGTGATACAAGCCAGACCGTTTTTACCGTTCATGTTCATACCGTCAGAGCCACAAACGCCCTCACGACAGGAACGACGGTAAGCAAAAGTGTTATCCTGCTCTTTTACCAGATGCAGTACGTCCAGCACCATTAGGTCAGCACCCTTGGTGTCTACACGAAATTCCTGCATAAACGGAGCAGAATCTTTTTCCGGATTGTAGCGATATACACTAACGACCAGCATTTGGCTTACTCCCGTAAATTAGTAGGTACGTACTTTTGGTTGGAACGCAGGTACAGTCTTAGGCGCAAAATTCACGTCACGCTTACCTACACGTTTTTCACCAGGGAAGTACAGTGAGTGCTTCAGCCAGTTCTCATCGTCACGATCACGATAGTCATCACGAGCGTGAGCACCACGACTTTCTTTACGGTATTCAGCAACAATTGCGGTCGCTTCTGCTACTTCCAGCAGGTTATCCAGCTCAAGTGCTTCGATACGCGCAGTATTGAATGTCTGGGACTTGTCATCCAGCTTAGCATTAGCAATACGAGTACGCAGGTCTGCCAGTTCTTTAATACCTTTCTGCATGTACTCTTCTGTACGGAATACACCGAAGTAGTTTTGCATACAGGTTTGCAGTTCAGCACGCAGATCCGCAACGCTTTCACCGTCGGTAGACTCGTTCCAGCGATTCAGACGCGCCATTGCACGCTCGATATCTGCTTCGTCAGCATCAGCGTAAACCATGCCTTCGCTCAGTGCTTTCTCGATATGAATACCAGCCGCACGACCAAATACCACCAGATCCAGCAGGGAGTTACCACCCAGACGGTTAGCACCGTGTACAGATACACAGGCCACTTCACCTACCGCGTACAGACCATGAACCAGCTGATCTTCGCCGTTCTCATCTGGCTGCAGAGCCTGACCGTTAACATTAGTCGGTACACCACCCATCATATAGTGACAGGTTGGAACAACGGGTACTGGCTCTTTTACAGGATCCGCGTGAGCAAAAGTCTTAGACAGCTCACAGATACCCGGCAGACGCTTGTTCAGTACCTCTTCACCCAGGTGATCCAGCTTCAGGTATACGTGATCGCCTTTCTCACCACAGCCACGGCCTTCCAGAATTTCCATAACCATGGAACGCGCCACAACGTCACGACCGGCCAGGTCTTTTGCGTTAGGTGCATAACGCTCCATGAAGCGCTCGCCGTCTTTGTTGACCAGATAGCCACCTTCACCACGACAACCTTCTGTCACCAGTACGCCCGCACCGGCAATACCGGTTGGGTGGAACTGCCACATTTCCATGTCCTGGGCTGGGATACCTGCACGCAGCGCCATACCGACACCGTCACCGGTGTTGATCAGAGCGTTAGTCGTGGAAGCATAGATACGGCCCGCACCACCAGTAGCCAGTACTGTTGCAGCGGCTTTAACAAATACCGTTTCACCAGTCTCGATACACAGAGCGATAACACCACATACGTCACCGTTCTTATTGCGCACCAGATCCACTGCATACCATTCATTCAGGAATACAGTGTTGTTTTTCAGGTTAGCCTGGTACAGCGTGTGCAGCAGAGCGTGACCAGTACGGTCCGCAGCAGCACAAGTACGCGCAGCCTGACCACCTTCACCAAAGTTCTTAGACTGACCACCGAAAGGACGCTGGTAGATACGACCATTGTCAAAACGGGAGAAAGGCAGACCCATATGCTCCAGTTCGAAAACTGTTTGAGGGCCTACACTACACATGTACTCGATAGCGTCCTGGTCACCGATGTAGTCGGAACCTTTAACGGTATCGTACATGTGCCAACGCCAGTCATCGTTCGGATCAGCACTTGCGATCGCACAGGTGATACCACCCTGAGCCGATACCGTGTGAGAACGGGTTGGGAATACTTTAGTGATCAGTGCGGTTTTTTTACCAGACTGAGACAATTGCAGTGCAGCACGCATGCCTGCACCACCGCCACCAACGATGATGGCGTCAAAATTCAGTGTACGAAGGTTTGCAGTCATTCGTTTACGCTCCCCACAGAACTTGAACACCCCATACCACATAGGTAAACAGGGCTAAATTACAAACTGTCTGGAATACAAAACGGATACCCGTTGGTTTGATATAGTCAGTGGAAATAGTCCACAGACCGATCCAGGCATGGGCAGCAATCGAAAGAATGCTCAGGAAAGTAAATACACGTACGAAGGTGCCTTCAAAGAAAGCGGACCATTCAGCGTAGCTACCATCAAAGCTGGTTACCATGTAACCAACGATAAAAACACTGTACAGACCCAGAACAACCGCACTGAAACGCTGTAACAACCAGTCAGACAGGCCACTACGGCCAAAATTGGTTACGTTAGTTACCATACCCAAACTCCTGCCAGAAGAATCAGAAATGCTGAAATTGCCAGCGTCAGCTTGGCACCTTGAAGTCCACCTTCCAGTGTTTCACCAATACCAAGATCCATAATCAGGTGCTTGATACCAGCTACCAGATGGTAGGCCAGTGCAGATAATAGTCCCCAGAGTACAAACTTCGCGAATGCACTCTCCTGCAGAGTTTCTTTCACCGCATTAAAGCTCGCCTCTGATTCCAGAGAGGAGTCAAAAGCAGAGAACAGGAACGCCAGTCCGATAAACAGAATGACACCTGTAATACGGTGAACAATAGAAGTATATGCAGGGAGAGGGAGCTTAATAGTTGCTAGATCTAAGTTTACAGGTCTTTTGCTATTCACGGCTCTTACACACTCTCTATGCCCTTACCTTAAGGGCTTATGGTTTCAGGTGGCTGCTGCCTTATATATAGAAGCACTTGCAAATGCCCTCAATACATCAGAAAGAGGTCAAAAAACGACTTTCTGATACAAAGCGATACAAGGTAGCACCACCGCCAATCGTGCGGCAGGAATTATAGTGACTCGGAATTCCGATTACAATAAAGCAAAAAGTATAGGCCCAAAAAGGTAACATTTTTTTGCTTCAAAAAGTAACAGCAACCCGCCTGCAAGCTACGAAGTAACGGATTTCTCCGTACTTAAACAGATTTTAGCAAGCCTAAATCCATTTGCTGCTACCTTTTTAGGTAATTGACAATCCTGTTTATCACTCTATATTTGACCGGTCCGCGATTTAGGGCATGGCAAGTATGAATTAACAATTAGAAAAGGAGGCCATCAATGGCTGACAAGAAAGCGATCCTGACGGTACCGGGGCTGGAAGAACCAATTGACCTGCCGATTTACTCTGGCAGCATTGGCCCTGACGTTATCGACGTACGCGGCTTGACCTCCAAAGGACTGTTCACTTACGACCCTGGCTTTGTCTCCACCGCAGCCTGCGAATCCGCCATCACCTATATTGATGGTGCAAAAGGCGTTCTGCTACACCGCGGCTACCCCATTGACCAGCTGGCCAAACAGTCAGATTACATCGAACTGTGCTACCTGCTGCTAAATGGCGAACTGCCAAGCGCGGAACAGAAAAAACAGTTTGAAACCACTATCACCTACCACACCATGGTACATGAGCAACTGACCCAATTCTTTAAAGGATTCCGTCGCGATGCTCACCCTATGGCTATCCTGTGTGGCGTAGTCGGCGCTCTGTCTGCTTTTTACCACGACTCACTGGACATCAACAATCCACGTGACCGCGAAGTCTCTGCATTCCGCCTGATTGCCAAGATGCCAACCATGGCTGCAATGTGTCACAAGTACTCCGTAGGCCAACCTTTTGTCTACCCTCGCAATGACCTGAACTATGCAGAAAACTTCCTGCACATGATGTTCAGCACACCCTGCGAAGACTACAAGCCAAACCCAGTACTTTCCAAGGCAATGGATCGCATCTTTATGCTGCATGCGGATCATGAGCAAAACGCCTCTACATCCACCGTACGCCTGACCGGCTCCACTGGCGCCAACCCGTTTGCATGTATCGCGGCAGGTATTGCTGCATTGTGGGGCCCATCACACGGCGGTGCAAACGAAGCGGTTCTGACAATGCTGGATGAAATCGGCGAAGACTCCGAAGAAAACATCCAACGCTTTATTGCCAAAGCAAAAGACAAAGACGATCCTTTCCGCCTGATGGGCTTCGGTCACCGCGTATACCGCAACTTTGATCCTCGCGCCAAGGTAATGAAAGAAACCTGCGATGAAGTACTGAAAGAGCTGGGCCTGGAAAACGACCCTCAGCTACACATTGCCAAGCGCCTGGAAGAGATCGCCCTGGAAGATGAATACTTCATCCAGCGCAAACTGTATCCAAACGTAGACTTTTATTCTGGTATTATCCTGAAAGCTATTGGCATTCCAACTAACATGTTCACAGTGATTTTTGCACTATCCCGTACTGTTGGCTGGATCTCACACTGGAAAGAGATGATCGACGGCGACAGCCGTATCGGCCGCCCACGCCAGCTGTACACCGGCCCAGATACGCGCGACTACCCAAGCAAATAAACGGGTCTTCACGACATTCTACCAAAGGGCTGCTATGCAGCCCTTTTTTATTACAGGAGCTATAATAATGACAATTAAAGTGGCATTTATTGGCCTAGGCGTCATGGGCTACCCAATGGCCGGCCACCTGGCAAACAAAGGCTATCAGGTTACGGTTTATAACCGCTCCCCAGAAAAAGCCGAGCAATGGCTAAAAGACTACCCGGGCAATAGCGCCCCCACCCCCGCACTGGCCGCCCAAGATGCTGATATCGTCTTCTGCTGCGTAGGCAACGATAGCGACGTCCGCAGCGTAACCAGCGCTGATAATGGCGTAATTTCGACCATGAAAGCTGGCAGCATTCTGATCGATCACACCACTGCCTCTGCCGAACTAGCCGAAGAGATCGGTATCGCCTGCCAGGAAAAAGCGATCCACTTTATTGATGCCCCGGTTTCCGGCGGTCAACAAGGTGCCGAAAACGGCCTGTTAACAGTTATGTGCGGTGGCGATGAGGAAGTTTTCGAACAAGCGAAACCCATTATGGAAAGCTTTGCCCAGGCAGTGACATTAATGGGACCCATTGGCGCAGGCCAGCTCACCAAAATGGTCAACCAGATCTGTATTGCAGGCCTGGTTCAAGGATTATCCGAAGGATTGTACTTTGCAGAAAAAGCAGGTCTGGATCAACATAAAGTTATTGACGTGATATCCAAAGGCGCTGCCGGCTCCTGGCAAATGATGAATCGTCACAATACTATGATCAAAGACCAATACGAACACGGTTTTGCTGTTGACTGGATGCGCAAAGACCTTGATATTTGTCTAACACAAGGACGAAAAATTAAGGCAAAATTACCTGTCACCGCACTGGTCGATCAGTTTTACGCTGAAGTCCAAGCCATTGGCGGCGGCCGCTGGGACACCTCCAGCCTACTAAAGCGTCTGAAAGCAACCGATTAAATGTTTTTTCAGGGTTTGCCACGACGAATTTGCAGTTTACAATTTATCTTTTTGATTTTATAAGATGTTTTCTATCTCTATAATAGATAACTAACTAACACTTAGGACAGAGGATTTGGCACCTTGGCAACCGATACGCCCAACAGACAACAGGAGACTCAGCAGCAACCACAAGGGCAGCTCTTGACCAAACCTGAAAGCATCTACGGGCTATTAAACCGCCTTAGAGAACACCATATTCCTGTCAAACTGCAGTTCAGCACGGTCGAAGGCAGCTACTCAACCATAATCCTTAAGGTTGACCTGAAAGGCCGCTTCTTCATTATCGACCAGGTCACCCCAAACTGGGGTGACCGCCTAATGGCTAAAAGCAGCACCTTCTCCTTTGAAGCTTTTTATGACGGCTGCCGTATCTCATCAACAAAGATTCGCGCTGTAGGCAAAGGCGTACAAGACGGCCAGGCTATCTACAAGATACCCTTTCCTGACGAACTGGATTACTTCCAGCGCCGACAGTTTTATCGCGCGCAAATCCGTCGCGGCGTTGACGTTGAAGCAGTATTAACCTCTCCCCAACTGGAAGAGCCAGCAATTGGTGTACTAAAAGACATCTCCGCTCAAGGCTGCCAAATATGCCTGGAAGGTGATTACCAGGAAATCCTGGCCAACCAAGCTATTATTGAAAATTGCTTGATCACCTTCCCCAACCAACTAACGATCAACAGCAGCATCCAGATTCGGCACGTAGGCTATGATGAAAAACAGGATTGCTCCTACCTTGGCAGCCTGTTCGCTGCTCTCGACCCCATGGAAGAGCGCAAAATCTCTTATGCCGTAGCAGAGATCCAACGAGAAGTCGCACGACGCTCGAATGATGGCAGCTCACGCTATATATCTCCGCTTTATGAAGAAAAGCCTGCGGATGACGACGATAGCACCACTCCTTTCACAGACGGCGATAGCGAGAAACCAACATCTCGCAAAAAAGAAAACCGCAAGAAAGAAACCGCTGAGAAAGAGCAGGAAAAAGAGCTCACAGAAGCCGAACAAGCCATCAGGTCCGGTATCTCTGAGCTAAAACAGCAAAAAGAGAAAGCCAAACTACAGGAACTATTCAAAGAGTTCCGCATATACCACACTAATGCCATTGCAAGCGTGAAAGGACTGATGGCATTAATAAAGCAGAAACAAAAATTAAAGCTAGAGCCCGCTTACGAGATCTCGGAGAAACTGGCTGCAGCACTTGAAACAAACCCTTATGTCCTCCTGGCCCTCACCACACTAAGAGATCCTCAGGATTATCTGGCCCAGCACAGTGTAAGCTTTGGCATCCTACTCGCTCACTTTGCCCGCAGCATTGGCTATCAAGGCAATCTGGCCGATATTATTTACTCAGGCTTGCTGCATGATATTGGTAAGGCTACGCTGCCTAGCGCCATTCTCTTGAAGCCGGACAAACTAACTCCAATCGAGCCCAATAAATTACAACGCCATGTAGTCAGCACTCACAAAGCACTGACAGCAGCTTCAGATAGCCTACCCAAAGAAGTTCTTGGCGTTACCTTAGGCAATACCGAGCGCCTCGATGGCAGTGGCTACCCACGTCAACTTAAGTCAGACAAACTATCCGGCCTGGCAAGAATGGCAGCGATTGTTGATGCCTATGACGCTATGACCACAGATAGAAATTATGCTAAAGGCATGCTGCCCGCACTCGCTTTTAAGACACTAATGAACAGCGACAAACAGTTTGACCGAACACTGGTTCAACGCTTCATTAAATGCATAGGCCTACTTCCTGTCGGCTCCTTTGTCAGACTATCCAGCAACAAGCTATGCTTTGTGCTCACTCTCAACCCAGAGACCGCCAAACCCGCTCTTGTACGGGTCATCTACGATGCAGACAAAAAGCAGCTGATTCCACCTGATGATTTTGATCTGAGCGACCCAAGCGTTGAAAGAGAGATTGGCAGTATCGTGCGACCAGAAGACCCATCCCGATACTTTGTTAATCGCCTGCTAATGATGGACTAAACCCCACCCTCTTCCATCCTTTTTCAAATTCTCTCGCCTCAAATAAGAGCAAAAGCACTAATATGACCCACCCAATTTAACAACCAAGCCATAATAATAAGCCAGCACCACGCCTCTGAGTAAATGCAGCGAAAACCAGCAACTAATACCAAACCAGATAAATACCAAACCAGATAAGTTATTGTAGATCGGAAAAGCCGCAAGACGCTTTCCTGCAATCATCCTACACCGAAGAAAATGCCAGATGGCGCTTCATTTATCCAACCTGATCTGATATCAAAAATTTAGCGGAAATTATATAAAGGAGCACCCGTCAATACAGACAGACAACAAAGAAGGCAAGCCAACAGAATAGAAATGAGGAATTTCAGGCATAAAAAAACCGCTTTTAAGCGGCTAATTATTTGCTTTTTAGCAAAATAAATGGCGTCCCATAGGGGGTTCGAACCCCTGTTACCGCCGTGAAAGGGCGGTGTCCTAGGCCACTAGACGAATGGGACGCATGCTTGAGATGGTGGAGCCTAGCGGGATCGAACCGCTGACCTCAACACTGCCAGTGTTGCGCTCTCCCAGCTGAGCTAAGGCCCCTCTCAAGTACGGAGCAAATTTTATGGATTTGCTCCGCAGGTGTCAATCACTTTTTCACAATTAATTTTTATACTTAATTGCACAAAATCAATTGCTTAGCCATTCAGCTGAGCAAACTCTTTTTCCAGCTTCTTGGTTTGTTTCTTCGATACACCACCCAGCACATTGACTGCATGGCGCAGACGGGCACGAGTCAGATCAGGGCCGATAATCGCCATGGAATCCAGCACTGAAGAAGAGGTTGCAGAACCGGCAATGGCCACAAAAATAGGCTGTAAGAAATCCTTGATCTTCAGCTCAAAATGACCAGACAGCATCTTAATATCGGCAAAGATATTATCTTTGCTCCAGCTACGCTGTGCTTCCATCTGCCACAAAGTGAACTGCAGCAGCTTAACCAGCTGATCTTTCTCCAGCTTAATATGAGAGAAGCTCTCTTCATTAATTGGCAGCATACCGGAGAAGAAGAACCCCGCCAGCGGCGCGATGTCGCTAAAGGTTTCCACACGGCCTTTGATCTGAGGAATGATCTGACTCACATACTCTGGATTAAATGCCCATTTCATTACTTCCTGCATAAACTGATGATCACCCAGATCCTCACGAATATACAGACCATTCAGCCAGGACAGTTTCTCTACATCAAATACCGGACCACCCAGGGAAACACGCTGAATATCAAAGTTCTCGATCATCTGATCCAGAGAAAACTTCTCGCTCTCATCTGGCATGGACCAACCCATACGCCCCAGATAGTTGATTACCGCTTCCGGCAGGAAACCCATACGACGGTAGTAGTTGATCGACGTGGGGTTCTTGCGTTTGGACAACTTGGACTTATCCGGGTTACGCAGCAGTGGGAAGTGGCACAACACCGGCATATCCCAGCCGAAGTATTCGTACAGCAGCTTGTGCTTAGGCGCAGAGTTGATCCATTCCTCACCACGCAGCACATGAGTGATCTGCATCAGATGATCATCCACCACATTAGCCAGGTGATACGTCGGCATACCGTCTGCCTTCAGCAAAATCTGGCAGTCAATCTGCCCCCAGTCGATCTCAATCGTACCACGCAGCATGTCCTCAACCTGACAGACACCCTCTTCCGGCACACACATGCGGATCACATAAGGAGCACCGGCCGCTTCACGGGCTGCCACTTCTTCCGCAGGCAGCGCCAGATCACTTTGTTTCAGCGCAGTATGCTTACCCTCAGCTTTACGGGCTTCACGCAGCTCATCCAGCTCTTCACTGGTACGGTAACAACGGAACGCTTTGCCCTCTTTTTCCAGCTGGAAAGCGTAATCCGCATACATATGCTTACGCTCACTCTGGCGATAAGGACCAAAGTCACCGCCTACGTCTGGACCCTCATCCCAGTCCAGACCTAACCAACGTAGGGAGTTCAGAATCATCTGTTCTGATTCGTCCGTACTACGGGTCTGGTCGGTATCTTCAATACGCAGAATAAATTTACCGCCATGTTTACGGGCAAAAGCCAGGTTAAACAGTGCAATATAGGCGGTACCAACGTGCGGATCACCGGTTGGAGACGGTGCAATTCGAGTACGAACAGTCATGACTTACGTTCAGTCCTGTAAAAGTAGAAGGATCACTTAAAAAATCAGTGCAAGATTATACATAACCCAGCAAAGACAGTAATAGCCTAGATTCATTTCTAGCCTGCAAAGCAGCTAAGTTATAGCCTGCGATGCTCACGAGTTATAGCCTACGATGCAGCCAGGCGGGTAGCTGTTGGCGTACTTCCTCAAAATGCTTACGCGACAACTCTGCACTGATCACACCATTACCCGTCTCAATCTGCGCCATAATCTCCCCCCAAGGATCAATAATCATACTGTGTCCCCAGGTAGCACGACCATTTTCATGCTGACCGCCTTGTGCAGGAGCCAAGACATAACACTGATTCTCTACCGCGCGGGACTGCAATAATAATTGCCAATGGGCTTTACCCGTTGGCACGGTAAAAGCAGAAGGAATCACCAAAAGATCCACATTATCCAGCGCGCGGAATAGCTCTGGGAATCTCAGGTCATAACAGATCGCTAAACCCACTCGCCCCCATGGCGTATCAAAACAGATCGGTTGATGGCCCGCCTCGTGACTATCAGACTCTTTATACACTTCGTCGCCACGCTGAAAATCAAACAGGTGAATCTGATCGTAACGCGCAGCGCACTGGCCTTCAGGATCAAACACCAGGCAGGTATTGGTGACCTTATCTTCCTGCTTGCTCTTAAGCGGCATTGAGCCTGCCACCAGCCAGATATTGTGTTTAACCGCCAACTCAGACAACTTACTCTGAATCTCACCATCACCAAATACTTCAGCAATGGATAACTTAAAACCACCATCGTGATGCATCACTGGGAAATATTCTGGCAGCGCTACTAACTGCGCGCCTTCCGTCGCAGCCTGAGCAACACTTTTTTCTACCTGCGCAAGATTCAGTGCCACATCCTCACCCGAGACCATTTGTACCGCAGCCACCTTAAAGTCTGACAACATGACAGTTCCTCCTAACCATTTGATCAATCAGAGAAATTCCAGTATATCAGGTCAACTGATTAAAAGTTTAATGACGAATCGTCATAAAAGTAATTGACGCATCGTCACTTAAAAACTAATCTTCCGCTATAACAGGTTTCATTGGAGACATCATGACACCCAGGATCGCCAGCCCAGCCACTATTGAAGAGCGCGAAAATCATATTCTGCAAACGACAGCAGAGTTGATGGAAGAGATCGGCTACAGCGCACTGACTATCGACAAGGTTGTCGCTCGTGTTCCTTATTCAAAAGGCACTGTTTATAACCATTTTTCCAGTAAAGAAGACCTACTGGTGGGGCTGTGTATTTTAAAGCTTGGAGAATTAAAGAAGATGTTCTTCCGGGCTGCTAAGTTTAATGGCAGTAACAGAGAGCGCCTACTGGCGATGAATACCGCCTACTTTCTCTATGCCTTACTGTCTCCGGCACAAGCAATGGCTGTACTCTATGTTCGCACCTCAGATCTGCAGGCCAAGGCCAGTCATACCCGACTGGAAAAACTGTTTGATGCCGATACCGATATGATGGCAATTGCCATCCGAGTGGTCGAGGATGCGCTGGTATCTGGCGAGTTTAAACTGCCACATCATATGAACTTGCAGCAGGTGACCTTTGGCCTTTGGACCTCAGCATTTGGCAGTATAGCGCTGTTAAACAGTATGATTGAGTCTTGTCCTGTCTCCAGCGGTTTATTACTGGATCAGGAGTTTTTTAATACCGTCAACATTATGATGGATGGCTATGGTTTCAAACCGTTAAGTACTGAGCATGACACCAAAGCATCACTGAAACGCATTCTGTCAGACGTATTTGCACCGGAAGTGGCAGCCCTCGAACAGCGGGGTCGCACCTTGTGCATCTAGTTCAGGTGCCATATTAGAACAAGGCAACTCAGGTTGCCTTTTATATTCTTCTAATATGACGATTCGTCATTTAAAAGAGCAGGTTACGGCGACAGCCATAAAGAAATAGCAAAACGACCATCAATAAATCAACTGATTACGGAAGATTGAAGTAATTTCCCTTTTCTCAATATTCAGACACAAGAGGATTGAATCATGTCTGAGCGGCTTTTTAACTTTGTGTTAAAGCGCCCTCTGATCGCCTTACTTATCGGAATAGCTCTGATAGTCACGGCAGCAGCAGGGGCACAAAAACTGGTCTTTAAAAGTGATTATCGGGTGTTTTTCGGACCGGAAAACCCTCAATTACAAGCCTTTGAAGCCATGCAGAAGGTCTATACAAAAAGCGATAACGTCGCGTTTGTTATAGCACCCGATAATAAAACCATCTTCTCCCAGGAACACCTGGAAGCGATTCAGAAGATCACTGAAGCCTCCTGGCAGGTACCTTACTCCACACGAGTGGATTCGATCACCAATTACCAGTACAGCCATGCGGAAGAGGATGACCTGATTGTTGAAGATCTGGTCTACGAACCTCGCTCACTGGATCAGAACCAGCTGGATGAAGCCAAAGCCATTGCTATTGGAGATCCTCTGATCGAAAAACGTTTGATCTCATCGAAAGGGCATGTGGCCGTGGTCAATGTCACACTGCAGCTACCGGGCATCAACCCTGTAGAGGAAATACCAGCCGTTGCCAATAAAGTGCGTGAGATTCGTGCTCAGGTTGAGCAGGAATATCCAGGCCTGGATATTATGCTATCTGGCGTCGCGATGATGAACACCAGCTTTGCAGAAGCGACGCTTGAAGATAATGCGACACTGGTACCTGCGATGTTTCTGGTGGTAGTCGTCACCATCGGCCTGATGCTACGCACCATTACCGGCACCTTTGCAACAGTTGTAGTGGTCATCTCCAGTATCGTAGCGACCATGGGGCTGGCAGGCTGGATGGGCTTTTATCTGACAGGCCCTTCCGCCTCAGCGCCCACCATTATCCTGACCCTGGCTGTCGCGGACTGCATTCATATTCTTACCACTATGTTCTACGAGATGCGTCATGGCGTGAAGAAAAAGCAGGCCATGCTGGACAGCCTGCGTATCAACCTGAAGCCTATCTTCCTGACCAGTGCTACCACTGCCATTGGCTTCCTTGCCATGAACTTCTCAGACTCACCGCCATTCCGCGATCTGGGTAATATGGTGGCGATGGGGGTCATGCTGGCCTTTGCTTTCTCTGTCACCATCTTCCCTGCTCTGTTGATGCTACTTCCTCTGCGAGTGAAGCAAAAAGAGGAAGGTGATAAAGATATGATGCTAGGCTTAAGTGCCTTTGTGATTAAAAACCGCCGCGTACTCTTACCGGCTATGACAGTGGTTCTGATTGCCATCAGCATCTTTGTGCCTAAAAATGAGCTCAACGACGACTTTGTAAAATACTTTGATGAAAGCGTCGAATTCCGTCAGGCCACCGATTTTATGCAGGATAATCTGTCCGGTTTGACAACGATCGAACTGTCGATTGATAGCGGAGTGACAAGTGGCATCAATAATCCCGCCTTTCTCCAGGTAGTCGAAGATTTCAGTAACTGGATGCGTGAACAACCGGAAACGGACCATGTGAATACCATTACCGATATCATCAAACGCTTGAATAAAAATATGCACGGTGATGATCCTTCGTGGTACAAACTGCCAGATAACCAGGAGTTGGCTGCTCAGTATCTGCTGCTATATGAGATGTCTTTGCCTTACGGCCTGGATCTGAACAATCAGCTTAATGTTGATAAATCCTCTACCCGGGTTGTGGTCACACTGAAGAACCAGACCACGAATGAGCAACTGGCCATTGAGCAGCGGATTATCGAGTGGTTTAGCCAAAACGCGCCTCAATACACGGCAACACTGGCCAGTCCAACATTGATGTTTGCTCACATAGGCCAACGCAATATTATCAGCATGATCTCAGGTACGGTTATCGCATTACTGCTGATATCACTGGTACTGGGGTTTGCACTGCGTTCGGTGCGTTTTGGTCTGCTGAGCCTGTTACCAAATATCCTACCTGCAACAGTAGCCTTTGGCATCTGGGGATTATCCGTTGGCCAAATTGGTTTAGGCCTATCCATTGTTGCCAGTATGACATTGGGTATCGTCGTCGATGATACAGTGCACTTCTTAAGCAAATACCTGCACGCTCGTCGTAATAAAGGTGCAGATAGTCATGGCGCCGTTCAATACGCCTTCGGCAGTGTAGGTCGTGCACTGTGGGTGACGACCTTTGTTCTGGTGTGCGGCTTTATGATACTGGCCCAATCCACATTCAAAGTGAATGCCGAAATGGGCTTAATGACGGCTATCACCATTTTGATCGCACTGATTGTAGACTTCCTGTTCCTGCCGCCTCTACTGATGAAGCTGGATACAAACAATAGCGTACAAGATTCGAAAATCTCTCAACAAGATTCAGATAATGATAAAGGAGTAGCCCATGGCTCTGAACAACCTGCCGCATAAACTGGCACTGACAGGATTAAGCCTCTGTGTCACGCTAAGCCCTCTGGCTTTAGCACAAAGCGTTGAGGATAAAGGCCGTAGTATCATGGAAGAGTACGAACGTCGTGACACCGGTTGGCAGGATATGCAGGCCGAGATGCAGATGATTCTGCGCAACGCTCAGGGCCAGGAGAGTATTCGGGAGATTCGTATGAAATCCCTGGAGCAGGAGAATGATGGCGATAAAAGCCTGACCATCTTTGATGAACCCAGAGATGTTAAGGGAACCGCTTTCCTGAGCTTCTCCCATATTAATAAGCCGGATGATCAATGGCTGTACCTGCCTGCACTCGGTCGTGTAAAGCGTATCTCGTCACGCAACAAATCCGGTCCTTTTATGGGCTCCGAGTTCTCCTATGAGGATATGGGTTCCTTTGAGATCGATAAATACACCTACAAGTATCTGACCGAAGAAGCCTGCGGCAAACTAACCTGCTATGTCGTAGAAAGCTATCCGGTAGAAAAGACCTCCGGCTATACCCGTCGCATCAGCTGGGTTGATACCACGGAATACCGTATGCAGAAACTGGATTTCTACGACCGTAAAAACGAACGACTGAAAACCCTGAACTTTACCGGTTATCAACAGTATGTCGGTCAATACTGGCGCGCTGATAAGATGGAAATGCAGAACCATCAAAATGGCAAAAGCACCGTACTGGCGTGGAAAGACTACCGCTTTAAGCAGGGTCTGGATGAACGTGACTTTAACAAAAACGCGTTAAAACGCGCCCGTTAATCAGGAGCACTTACCATGAAGCAAGCCATCACTGCAGCAAAAATGCAGAGATCCAAGCCTGCTTATTGGTTGGCCGGAGCACTGATGAGTGCTCTGGCCGGTTCTGCTCAGGCAGAACTGGAGTTCAGCGGTAAGATCGACCTGGAAGCCCGGGTCTTTACCGAGGATGCCAGCCGAAATAATCAGGAAGATACTAACGCCTCCGTACTGATCGAACCCCAATGGGTTTGGTTTAGTGAAGATCAGCAGCATCTGCTGCAATTTAAGCCCATGCTACGTATTGATCAGAACGATGATGAGCGCACCCATGGTGATATTCGCGAAGCCTACTGGATATACACTCAAGACAATTGGGAGGTACGCTCAGGTCTGCGCAAAGAGTTCTGGGGCGTGACCGAATTCCAACACCTGGTCGATGTGATCAATCAAACCGATCTGGTGGAAAACATCAGTGGCGAGGAAAAACTGGGTCAACCCATGATCAACCTTTCCATCGCAATGGATTCGGGTATCTGGGACTTCTACCTGCTACCTGGCTTCAGGGAACGTACCTTCGCCAGTACTGATGGCCGCCCTAGCCTGCCCTTGAATATCAGCGATGATGCCCAGTATGAAAGCAGTGCAAAACAGTTGCATACGGATCTGGCGATTCGCTGGAGCCAAAGTTACGATTGGCTGGATCTGACACTCTCCGCCTTCCACGGCACCAATCGTGAACCTTTGCTACAGGCCAGCCTTGAGAATGGCACACCGGTACTTGTGCCCTATTATGAGCAGATGACTCAAGTTGGAGCGACGGCCCAGGCTATCTGGTTGGATTGGTTATTTAAACTGGAGATGATTCATAGGGACAGCAAGAGTGAAAGCTTTGCCGCTCTTCATACCGGCTTTGAGTATACCCTGTATGGCATCATGGATACCGATACAGATTTAGGTTTAATCGTTGAGTATGGTTGGGATGAGCGGGGCAAAGATGCCTCATCGACAATGCAAAACGACCTTTTTGGTGGTCTGCGCTTTGCGCTTAATGATGAGGAAGGCACCGAGATTCTTGCAGGTTTGGGAAGAGATATGGATTATGATGGCCATATCTTCAGTATTGAAGCCAGTCGCCGCCTGAACAACTGGTGGAAGCTAAGTGGTGAAGCGCGCATTATTGATGCTTCAGACAGCCGTGATCCAATGCACAGCCTGCGCAATGATGACTACCTTCAAGTTACAATTAGCCGATATTTCTGATATGCCAGCGAGTTAACAGCAAACTTATACCATTCCCGATAAGTTTCTTAATATCAGAGTAGGTTGGATAAGCGAAGCGCCATCCGACACTGGCTCTGATTATTGTCGGAAGGCGCCCTGCGGCTTTTCCGACCTACAACAACTTATCTGGTTTGGTATTATAGCTAACCCAAAAGAGGACTCTAAACCTTCCTGGGTTAGCCCCCTTCCTCAAAGCAAGCTGCAGTCCCCACCCTTGTTACCTTAGCGAACTTCCAATTATCTCTGTGGTCTATTTGGCAACAGTGCTTTTTTTCATCTATGTTTAAGAGATAGTAAGCCGTAACCTGATAAGGTCTGACCATTATCAACTCGGCACATCCGCTCTTTAGCGTAACGTATCTCTCAGCAAAGGCCTCTAATATCGTTTATTGAGAGGAGAGAAGCTATGGTAGCCGCAGTCACCAATTTTACTGCTACTAATTTTACTGTTACTAGTAGTACCGTTCCTGTTTATAGCAGTATTGCAGCCCAATCCGTTGCCTCCCCGAAAGCGCAGCCCTCCTCCAGTGTGCATACTGGAAATACTCCAAGTGTTCTAAACTCTATTGAACAGACCAATCGAGCACAAATACAAAAAGTTCAAACGCGAGAAAATAGAGAGGCAGCTCAAGCAGCGAGAGAACAACAAGAAGATCAGGCTCAACCGCAGCAAACTGAGATCAAACTACCGGAAGCAAAAAACGGTCTTGTGTTGAGCGATACTTATCGAATTGTGGGTAGCGCTCCAGATTTTCAGGTACATTCAACGGGGAACAGTGTTTATCTCACTCATTCCAGCGGTTACATTATCAGTATTGCGACTGGGCAAGATCGTGAAAAAATACAATTTAATGACAGTAGCTCAAAAGTTCAGCAAGTAATGAAGCTTGGCTCAGAAGCCCTACCTAGACCAACAGATAATATCCCCAACAATGGCTACACCAGATCAGGAAACCTAGATCAGTTGGTCGTGCCTACCGGCTTGCTACAGAACATACAGGCATAATCATATCAACTAGGGTGCCTCTGCTTTCTTTCAAGCATATGGGGTTACTGCTTTCGCCGAGTAAACAATGAAAAACCCCATGGCACTGCCATGGGGTTTTCGTATCGCGCTTATGAAAAGCGCAGATCAAACCAGAGATCAGGCTGTTAGCCGCCCAGGTATTTGATCATCACACCGGCTGCTACCGCAGAACCGATTACACCTGCAACGTTCGGGCCCATAGCGTGCATGAGCAGGAAGTTGTGTGGGTTGTATTCCAGGCCCAGCTTGTTGGATACACGTGCCGCCATAGGTACAGCGGATACACCTGCAGAACCAATCAGAGGGTTGACTGGAGTTTCAGTCACACGGTTCATCAGCTTAGCCATCAGAACACCACACGCAGTACCGATACCGAAGGCTACGATACCCAGTGCCAGAATACCCAGGGTTTCTAATGCCAGGAACTTGTCCGCCATCAGCTTGGAACCTACTGACAGGCCCAGGAAGATAGTGGTGATGTTGATCAGAGCATTCTGTGCAGTATCGCTCAGACGCTCAACTACGCCACACTCTTTCATCAGGTTACCGAAGCAGAACATACCCAGCAGAGGTGCCGCGTCAGGCAGCAATAGAGCTACCAGTACCAGCAGTACCAGAGGGAAGATGATCTTCTCTGCTTTAGATACGGTACGCAGCTGAACCATCTCAATCTTACGCTCTTCTGGAGTCGTCAGCGCACGCATAATAGGTGGCTGAATCAGAGGCACCAGAGCCATGTAAGAGTAAGACGCTACCGCGATTGCACCCAGCAGTTCAGGGGCCAGCAGACTCGCTACGTAAATAGACGTAGGGCCGTCTGCACCACCGATGATACCGATAGCTGCCGCTTGCTGTACGGAGAAATCCATAATGCCCAAGGCAGACAGACCAACTGCGCCCAGTACGGTAGCAAAGATACCGAACTGCGCTGCTGCACCCAGGAACAGAGTCTTAGGGTTAGCCAGCAGAGGACCAAAGTCAGTCATCGCACCTACACCCATAAAGATAACCAGAGGTGCAATACCACTGGCGATCGCTACAGAGTAGAAACTATACAGCATACCATTGGAGTAACCTGCATCCTGCGCCGCCAGCTGAGCAGCAGCGTAAGTGCTAGGCTGTGCTTCGTGTACCAGATGCAACAGTGTTTCTTTATCCGCAGCTTCAGCACCCAGCACCTGCGCCATAGACGCCAGTACATCCGGGTTAGCCATATAAATAGCTTGCTCCGCAGCAGACAGGGCTAAACCGGCTTCAGGAATGTTGGCCAGCAGACCACCAAAACCGATTGGAACCAGTAGCAGTGGTTCGAAGTTCTTTACGATTGCCAGATACAGCAGCCCCAGACAGATGAGAATCATCGTCAACTGCCCAAAGCCCATGTTGTAAAGACCCGAGCCCTGCCATAAGCTCAAAAGTTGTTCCATTTAAATCAACCTCGTTTCAAAAGCAGGACTTACAGAGTCAGCAGAGTGTCGCCCACGGCAACCGCATCGCCTTCACGTACGTTTACAGTACCTACAGTACCGGAACGTGCTGCACGAACTTCAGTTTCCATCTTCATCGCTTCTAGGATGATTACTACGTCACCTTCCTGTACAGCCTGGCCTGGGTTAACCATAACCTTAAAGATGTTACCTGCCAGAGGCGCAGTTACAGGCTCACCCGTACCAGCTGGTGCAGCTGCTGGCGCCGCCGCTGGAGCTGCGGCAGGTTGAACATTAGAAATATCGCCGCCTTCAGTTACCTGAACTACGTAGTTCTGGCCGTTAACGGTGATAGTGTAAACTTCAGGACCAGTATTCTTGCTCACAGCTTTAGTACCTTCTTCTTCGGTTGGAACAGGTTCGAATGCATCAGGGTTGCCACGGTTTTCCAGGAATTTCAAACCGATTTGCGGGAACAGGGCATAAGTCAGAACGTCGTCAATGGACTCAGAAGCCAGGTTGAAACCCTTCTCTTTTGCCAGATCGTTCAGCTCAGCAGTCAGTTTATCCACTTCGGCTTCCAGCAGATCTGCCGGACGACAGGTGATTGGCTCAGCACCATTCAGTACTTTAGCCTGCAGCTCTGCATTGTAAGCAGAAGGCGCTGCACCGTATTCACCTTTCAGGATACCCTGAGTTTCTTTGGAGATGCTCTTATAACGCTCACCGGTCAGTACGTTCAGTACTGCCTGAGTACCGACAATCTGAGAGGTTGGCGTTACCAGAGGAATATGACCCAGATCTTCACGCACACGCGGGATCTCAGCCAGA
The DNA here is from genome assembly GCF_000422425.1 of Oceanospirillum beijerinckii DSM 7166. GTDB lineage: Bacteria > Pseudomonadota > Gammaproteobacteria > Pseudomonadales > Halomonadaceae > Oceanospirillum > Oceanospirillum beijerinckii. The sequence continues at coordinate 30,879 of NZ_AULT01000034.1, read as the reverse complement.
ACCTCATCGAACTTGTCTCCGGCACCCTGTTCACGCAGCTGGCTTTCCATATTGGTCAGCATGCCGCCAGGTACCTGTGCCACAAGAATACGGGAGTCAGTACCACGCAGGGCACCTTCAAACTTCGCGTATTTCTTACGCACTTTACGGAAGTAAGCCGCAATTTCTTCCAGCAGCAGCAGATCGATACCGGTGTCGCGGTCAGTGCCTTGCAGGGCAGCAACAACGGATTCAGTCGCTGTGTGACCATAGGTCATGGACATGGAAGAGATCGCTGTATCAACACGGTCAATACCGGCTTCTACCGCTTTCAGGATGGTCATATCGGACAGACCAGAAGTCGCATGCGCATGCAGCTGAACTTCCAGATCTGTTTCCGCTTTCAGGCGAGATACCAGTTCATAAGCATCGTATGGCGTCATAATACCCGCCATATCTTTGATCGCGATAGAGTCTGCACCCATATCTTCGATCTGCTTAGCCAGGCTAACCCAGGCTTCCTGGTTATGAACCGGACTTGTAGTGTAAGACAGCGTACCTTGCGCGTGTTTACCTACTTTCTTAACGGCTTCGAGTGCACGCTGCAGGTTACGCGGATCGTTCATCGCATCAAAAACACGGAACACATCCACACCGTTAGTCGCAGCACGCTCAACAAACTTATCAACCACATCGTCAGCATAATGACGGTAGCCCAGCAGGTTCTGGCCACGCAGCAGCATTTGATGACGGGTATTAGGCATCGCTTTTTTCAGTTCGCGAATGCGGTCCCACGGATCTTCGCCCAGGTAGCGAATACAGGAGTCAAACGTTGCTCCTCCCCAGGATTCTAATGACCAGAAACCGACTTGATCCAGCTTCTCAGCAATAGGAAGCATGTCATCAAGACGCAGGCGGGTCGCAAACAGGGGCTGATGAGCGTCACGCAGGACGACATCAGTAATGCCTAGTGGTTTTTTGGACTCGGTCATGGGTATTGGCCTTTTCCATTAATTATGAGTTTTTATTGGCTAAAAAAGCGTCTGCTCTTATTTGCCCGCTCGAAATTTATGAACTGCGGCGGTCATTACCGCGATCAGCTCATCATTATTGCCAGCAGCAGGTGCGCTTGCAGGAGCCGGTTTGTTCGTTGTTTCTGCCGGAGCCTGTTTAACAAAACGAGTCACTATATTGGACATAGCGCCCGTTGCGTAAACCAGCAACGTCAGGAATACAAAAACAAACCCCATACCGAACAGCATCAGGCTGATGCCTTCGGAAATCAGCTCAGAAGGTTGCATTAAGCCATTCCTCGTTTAGTTCTTGGATGGGTCAGACTTTGACTAGGAGTCTGCCACCTATTTTTTTTGCCTCTTGCAGCGTGCCCCTGAAATCTGTGCTCTCGCCCAATACACAGACACAAGGGCGCAGCTAATTTACCTTGATTTTTTGTGCCAAGCAATAAAATCCCGGAAACTGTAGACAATTAACAGGACTCAAGGGTCAATTTCGCTAAAAACCGAACACAAACAACAGCTAAAAGTCACTTCTTTCACACTGAAAGATTCCTTTATCGTACAAACGTTATATCATTGCCACGTCGAAACAGAGCTTGACCTTTATCAATATCTGTCTTCCCTTAGACCTTTGATCAACAGCGACTCATCATGCCCAAGCCGTTAATCCCCCTTTCATCTACTGAGCAAAACAGTAGCAACCCAGCGATCAACCCAAATCATGCCCTGCCCCAAAAAGCAGCAGGCATCACAGCAGAAGATCGCATCGCACTGGCACCTATGGAGGGGGTTGTGGATTACCACGTCCGCCAGCTGCTGAGTGAAATCGGCGGACTGAGTTTCTGTGTCACCGAATTCCTGCGCATTACAAACCAGATACAACCGGCCAAAGCTTTTAAAAAGACCTGCCCGGAACTGCTACATGATTGCCGAACCGTCAGTCAGGTGCCCGTTCATTTACAGCTGTTAGGCAATAATGTCGAATTACTGGCCCGCCATGCTTCCAAAGCCGCCATGCTAGGCGCTGAGGTCGTGGACCTTAATTTTGGCTGCCCAGCCAAAACCGTCAATCGTCACAAAGGAGGAGCTGTACTCCTCCAAGACCCCGAGGAAATTCATCAAATAGTATCATCTACGGCAAAAGCACTTGAGGGGAGCGGTGCCCGTCTGACAGCAAAAATGCGTCTGGGCTATGAAGATAAAAACCTGGCCTTTGAAAATCTGGCAGCGATTCAGGATGGCGGCGCAACAGAATTAACGGTACACGCCCGAACCAAGGTAGAAGGCTATAAGCCACCTGCACACTGGCATTGGATTGCCAAGCTAAAAGAGAAGGCCCATATCCCGCTAATTGCAAATGGCGATATATGGAGTATTGAGGATTATCACAACTGCCGCGAAGTCAGCAACTGTAAAGACGTCATGATTGGTCGCGGTCTAATCGCAGATCCTTACCTGGCCTATCGGATTCGACATGATATTCATGAGCGACCTACCCCCGCTGATCTAGCTGCTGTCATTTTGCACTATTTATGGCAAATACAGAGCCACTGCCCCGAGAAATACCTGATATCGAGAGGCAAACAGTGGCTGACGATGATGAAAAAGCAAGATCCGCGTATGGAGGTACTGTTTGAGCAAGCCAAAACCTGTATTAAAGCCGAGCCTATGCTGGAACTGATCGCGGCTTCAGCGCAACAGGAAAGGTTATTTGCTGACAGATTACCGGAAGACTTTAATCAAAGATTAAATAGCTACAATCTGTAACCAGATGCAGAGCGCGGCTTGCTCAGAACGATAGATAATACCATTCACGATAAGTTTCTTGATATCAGGGTAGGCCGGATAAGCGAAGCGCCATCCTACATTGACTCCGATACCGGATAATTGTCGGAAGGCGCCTTGCGGCTTTTCCGACCTACAACAACTTATCTGGACTGGCATAACCATAAAGAGTTATCAACAACCCCTTACCGCTCTATTTGCTCGAAAGGCCTGTGGATAAAACAAACAGGCCTCTTTTAAAACAATATAAAGAAAAGTCTACTGATTAGATAAGAAGATATAGCAGTACCTGAACAATAAATAGAGAAGCAGAAATAAAAAAACCGAAGCCTTTGCTTCGGTTTTTTTGATCTCTTGTTCTTAGATAAGTCGATAATCCAAGAAGAGAATAGATGGCCCGCTCGGGAGGATTCGAACCTCCGACCGCCTGGTTCGTAGCCAGGTACTCTATCCAGCTGAGCTACGAGCGGGCAAAACTTGCCTGGACTTAAAAGTCCTTTGCCCTGATAAACCAGAGCTGATTCTTCACATCAAAAAATGGCCCGCTCGGGAGGATTCGAACCTCCGACCGCCTGGTTCGTAGCCAGGTACTCTATCCAGCTGAGCTACGAGCGGGTGATGATGTGGCGGAGAAGGAGGGATTCGAACCCTCGATAGAGCTACAAACTCTATACTCCCTTAGCAGGGGAGCGCCTTCAGCCTCTCGGCCACCTCTCCACAACAAAACAAGAAAAAAACCAGAGTCGTTCACTCTGGTTTTTTAAGAATGGCCCGCTCGGGAGGATTCGAACCTCCGACCGCCTGGTTCGTAGCCAGGTACTCTATCCAGCTGAGCTACGAGCGGGCAAAACTTTAAAATTCTACGAAGTTATTCGTACAGTGCAATGCCTAGCTATCTAAAAATAGCTTATAACTATCTCTAGTTACAGACACCAAAACCACATCTTCATTCTAAATACTAATGTTTTAAAATGGCCCGCTCGGGAGGATTCGAACCTCCGACCGCCTGGTTCGTAGCCAGGTACTCTATCCAGCTGAGCTACGAGCGGGTGATGATGTGGCGGAGAAGGAGGGATTCGAACCCTCGATAGAGCTACAAACTCTATACTCCCTTAGCAGGGGAGCGCCTTCAGCCTCTCGGCCACCTCTCCGAAACACGGCGCAAACTATACCACAGTTTTTCGGCTTGTCTATCTTTTTTTATATTTTTTTAGTTATTTTTTCGTAACTTAGGAATCGCTCTGGTCAGAACCCTCTTTCTCACGCTGAATGCGCTGATAGATCTCTTCACGGTGAACCGCTACTTCTTTTGGTGCATTTACACCGATACGTACCTGATTACCTTTAACGCCCAGTACAGTTACAGTAACCTCGTCACCAATCATCAGGGTTTCACCAACACGGCGGGTTAAAATCAACATGGTTGAATCTCCTTATCTCCTCGGGGACTGATGCTCTTGTGGAGCATACAGCAGATCAGATGGATGTAGAGGCCATCTTTTAAATTGAGCGCATATTATGCGGCAAATACCGTTTCACTCAACTATTTCCTGTAATAAACCCTTCATCAAAAACTATTCTGCCGAAAAGTTTCTTACAGAATATATGCTCCAGATAAAAAAAAACAGGGTCTTCTTTATTAAAGTAGACCCTGTTTAAAACTTCAAAAGCAGATTTTAATCTTCTTCTTTATCCAACCCGAATGCGGTATGCAGAGCACGTACAGCCAGCTCCATAAATTTCTCATCAATCACAACAGAAATTTTAATCTCTGAGGTAGAAACCATACGGATATTGATACCTTCATCTGACAGCACTTTAAACATCTTACTGGCTACACCTGCATGGGAGCGCATACCCACACCGACCAGAGATACTTTACAGATTTCGTTATCACCAGCGATTTCACCGGCACCCAGCTCTGACACAACACCTTCCAGAACCGCTTGGGCTTTTTTGTAATCACCACGGGCTACAGTAAAGGTAAAGTCGGTGGTTTTGCCATCGGGTGCCACGTTCTGAACAATCATGTCCACTTCAATGTTGGCATCACCCACAGGGCCCAGAATTCTGGAAGCCACACCCGGCATATCCGGTGCATTCAATACAGTCAGTTTAGCTTCGTTCGCCGTAAAGGCGATACCAGAGATCAGCGGTTCTTCCATTGCATCGACTTCCTCAGCAACAATCAGAGTACCCGGGCCATCCTCAAAACTGGACAGCACGCGAAGTGGGACATTATATTTGCCAGCAAATTCTACAGAACGAATCTGCAGAACCTTGGAGCCCAGGCTGGCCAGCTCCAGCATCTCTTCAACAGTCACGGTTTCCAGACGTTTTGCTTTTGAGCAGACACGCGGATCGGTCGTATATACACCGTCAACGTCGGTAAAGATCTGACACTCGTCTGCTTTCAGTGCTGCCGCCAGCGCTACACCTGTGGTGTCGGAACCACCACGACCCAGCGTGGTAATATTGCCGTGCTCATCCACCCCCTGGAAGCCTGCCACCACAACCACACGACCTTCACTCAGATCCTTGTGGATTTTGTCGTTATCAATCTTCTTAATCCGGGCTTTGGTATGTGAGCTATCGGTCACAATACTCACCTGAGAACCGGTGTAAGACACCGCCGGACAATCCATATGGTTCAGCGCCATCGACAGCAGAGCAATAGTCACCTGCTCACCGGTGGACACCAGCATATCCATCTCACGGGGTGTCGGTTCCTCGTGAATCTCATGTGCCAGTCCGATCAGACGATTGGTTTCACCGCTCATAGCTGAGACCACAACCACTACGTCGTGCCCTTCGTTACGGTAACCTTTTACCTTTTCGGCAACAGCTTTGATACGTTCGATGGAGCCTACGGAGGTACCACCAAACTTCTGAACGTAAAGAGCCATCGTTACGTTTTCCCTTTTCGGGTTGGTCAAAAAGCCCGGCATATAGCCGGGCCCCTGTAGGATACTGTTAACAAAGTATTATTTAGCTAACAGATCTTAGTCCTGCTCTCAGAAGTCTGACATTAAGCCAGCTTTTCCTCAACCCAGGCCTGAACGGATTCCAGTGCGCCTGGCAATGCCGCAGGGTTATTACCGCCCGCTTGCGCCATATCCGGGCGACCACCACCTTTACCGCCAATTTGTGTCGCAACGTGATTAACCAGCTCACCCGCTTTCACTTTGCCAGTCAGGTCTTTACTGACACCCGCGATCAGAGCAACCTTGTCGCCATTCACAGCAGCCAGCACCAGAGCACAGCTGCCCAGCTTGTTTTTCAGCTGATCCATCATATCACGCAGAGACTTGCCATCTGCGCCTTCAACGTTCACCGCCAGTACCTTAGCACCAGCAATCTCAACCGCCTGAGAGGCCAGATCAGAGCCCGCCGCACTGGCCAGTTTAGCCTTCAGTTGCTCCAGCTCTTTCTCCAGTGCACGACTGCGATCCAGACTCGCCGTCAGACGCTCAACCAGTTGCTCCGGTTTAGACTTCAGCAGACCCGCCGCTTCGCTCAGCTGGGCTTCACGGCTCTGGGTGTAAGCAATCGCTTCAGCACCGGATACCGCTTCGACACGACGCACACCAGATGCGATACCGCCTTCCGATACAATACGCACCAGACCGATATCACCGGTACGCTTGGCGTGAGTACCACCACACAGCTCAACGGAGAACTCACCCATGCTCAGCACACGGACTTCACCAGTGTACTTCTCGCCAAACAGTGCCATGGCACCTTTAGCTTTTGCGGCATCCAGATCCATCAGCTCAGTGGTTACTTCCAGGTTCGCCTGGATCTGAGCGTTAACAATCTCTTCAACCTGCTTCAGCTGCTCCGGCGTGACCGCTTCAAAGTGGCTGAAGTCAAAACGCAGACGCTGGCTGTCACACAGAGAGCCTTTCTGCAGCACGTGATCGCCCAGCACCAGACGCAGAGCTTCATGTATCAGGTGAGTCGCCGAGTGGTTATGAGCAGTACGCAGACGCAGATCGGCTTCAACCGCTGCATTCACACTATCGCCTTTGCTGACAGAACCCTCTGCAACCAGACCATGATGAAGGAAAGCACCGCTGGCTTTTTGCGTATCACGTACATCAAAACGCGCGCCATCTTTAGTCAGGATACCGCAGTCACCTACCTGACCACCGGACTCACCGTAGAAAGGCGTCTGATCCAGTACGATCACACCCTCTTCACCGGCACTCAGTGTCTCGACTTCTTTACCGTCACGGAACAGAGCCACAACAGAGCCTGTACCTTCGGTACCATCGTAGCCGGTAAATACCGTTTCAGAATCCACTTTAATCAGCGCATTGTAGTCCATGCCAAAGCTGCTGCTGGAACGAGCACGCTCACGCTGGGCTTCCATCGCTACTTCAAAACCGGCTTCGTCCACTTCCAGATCACGCTCACGGGCGATATCTGCAGTCAGATCCATTGGGAAACCGTAGGTGTCGTACAGTTTAAAGACCACGTCACCCGGAATAACTTTACCGTCCAGATCAGCCAGATCCTGTTCCAGAATCTTCAGACCCTGCTCCAGAGTCTTAGCAAACTGCTCTTCTTCAGACTTCAGCAGACGTACAATCGTTTCCTGCTGAGCACGCAGCTCAGGGAAAGCCTCACCCATCTCGTCAGCCAGTGCGGATACCAGCTTGTGGAAGAACAGACCGGTGGCACCCAGCTTGTTACCATGACGGCAAGCACGGCGGATAATACGACGCAGTACGTAACCACGGCCTTCGTTGGAAGGAATTACGCCGTCGGCAATCAGGAAGCTACAAGAACGAATGTGATCCGCGATCACTTTCAGTGATGGATTGCCATCGTTGACACAACCTACCGCATCCGCTACTGCTTTCAGTAGGTTCTGGAACAGATCGATATCGTAGTTACCGTGAACGCCCTGCATTACTGCACTGATACGCTCCAGGCCCATACCCGTATCCACAGACGGCGCAGGCAGAGGCTGCATCTCACCATCAGCAGTACGGTTGAACTGCATAAATACCACGTTCCAGATTTCGATATAGCGGTCGCCATCTTCTTCCGGCGTACCTGGCAGGCCACCTTCAATGTCAGGGCCGTGATCGTAAAAAATCTCAGTACAAGGACCACAAGGACCGGTATCACCCATCGCCCAGAAGTTATCCGATGCGTATGGTGCACCCTTGTTATCACCGATACGAATCATGTGATTTTCAGGAACACCCACTTCTTTGGTCCAGATGTCATAGGCTTCATCATCCGACGCATATACGGTCACGTACAGCTTTTCGGTTGGCAGGCCCATATACTCTTTAGAGGTCAGGAATTCCCATGCGAAGTTAATCGCATCCTGTTTGAAATAATCACCAAAGCTGAAGTTACCCAGCATTTCAAAGAAGGTATGGTGACGGGCGGTATAACCCACATTTTCCAGGTCGTTGTGTTTACCACCGGCACGCACACACTTCTGCGAGGTCGTGGCACGGGTGTAATCCCGCTTTTCCATACCCAGGAAACAATCTTTAAACTGGTTCATACCTGCGTTGGTAAACAGCAGAGTAGGATCATCAGCGGGTACCAGTGAACTACTGGCTTCAATTTTGTGGCCTTTCGATTCAAAGAACTTTAAAAAGGCTTGGCGAATATCTGCACTTTTCATACAACAGGTCCGTAGGGAATACACGATCTAAGCCTGGAGACAGGCATCACTTCTGCCCAGAAAAGAGCCAGAGAGCGGCCTGATGCTGTACTCAGCCCCAGGAGTAAAAGGCAAATATTATAAGACCTGCAGACAGGAAGGGTAGTATTACTTTGATTGAGAACCGATTTTTCTCGTCAGATCAGTAACGTTAGACGTTAATAGACAACCAGACCCAGCAGATTATTGAGAAACGTTCTCGATAGATAAAAAAGAGAGGGTTAAAAGAGAACCATCTATTCAAACAGTATCTTCATCAAAACGACTCATCGCCCACCGGATCTGATCGCTGTTAAAACCCCGTTGATACAGATGACGTTGCTGCTTCTGCCGCTCCTTAAAATCATCACTGGGCTGGCGGTATTTTTTCTCCAGCTGTCTGAGAGCGTATTCTTTCCACTCGGGATCACGGCTGTCGATATACTCCTCAACCAGCAGACTATCCAGTTTGTACTGCTGCAGATACTGGGCGATAAACTGCGGGCCATAACCCCGTTCTTTACGGGCACGCACCAGCATTTCGATATAACGCTCATCGCTTTGATAGCCTGCTTCCTGCACACGGATAATCACCCGCTCTACTAATTCTCGCGGTGAAACTTGAGGCTCAACCGGCTCGTCAAACCCATCACCTTCCGAGGATTCCGCCTCAGCAGGACCGGTTTTAACCAACAGCTTTTGCTTAAGCTCACCAGCCGCATAGTCCCGGCGGGATAACAGATCAATTGCCGCCTGGAAAATTTCAGATTCTGTGGTGAGTTTTTTTGCCGCCATCTTTGTTTTCCACCCCGTTTCACCCTTGCGCTATTACCAATATCCGATCCGGGCTTGAATCAGACAGACTTTATTATTCGCTCTGACTATCTCAACCGTTACCCCTTACCCCAAACGGCAAAAAACCAGTCAAATCGCTTTGACTGGTTTTAAGGCTGAGTAGAGCGGGTAACGCACAAAGTGCTATTTCATAAGCCTATAGCAGCTTGTCTTCTTTAGGTTCTTTGGATTCTTTAGCCGCTTTTTTATCTTCTTCTGTCGCTTTTGCACCGGACTCTGCCTTAGCAGGAATAGGGGTCAGCAGCATTTCACGTAACTTACCATCAATCTCACTTAATATTTCCGGGTTATCCATCAGGTATTGAGCGGCGTTGGCTTTACCCTGACCGATCTTATTGCCGTTATAACTGTACCAGGCACCGGCTTTATCAACCAGCTTATGCTGTACACCCAGATCGATCACTTCACCGGCATGATAGATACCCTTACCGTACATAATCTGGAATTCGGCTTGTTTGAACGGAGGCGATACCTTGTTCTTCACCACCTTAACGCGGGTCTCGTTACCCACAACCTCGTCACCCTGCTTCACGGAACCGGTACGACGGATATCCAGACGTACAGAAGCGTAGAACTTCAACGCGTTACCACCCGTTGTAGTTTCAGGGTTACCGAACATCACGCCGATCTTCATACGAATCTGGTTAATAAAGATCACCAGACAGTTGGCGTTTTTGATGTTACCGGTGATTTTACGCAGCGCCTGAGACATCAGACGTGCCTGCAGACCCATATGGGAATCCCCCATCTCACCTTCGATCTCAGCACGCGGTGTCAGAGCCGCCACGGAGTCAACAATCACGACGTCAACCGCATTGGAACGCACCAGCATATCGGTGATTTCCAGCGCCTGCTCACCGGTGTCAGGCTGAGATACCAGCATCTCGTCCAGATTTACACCCAGCTTCTCGGCATAAATCGGATCAAGCGCGTGCTCCGCATCAACGAAAGCACAGGTTTTGCCCTGCCTCTGAGCTTCAGCAATCACTTGCAGCGTCAGCGTGGTTTTACCGGAAGATTCAGGACCAAAGATTTCAACAATACGGCCATATGGCAGACCGCCAATGCCCAGTGCAACGTCCAGACCCAGAGAACCGGTGGATACCGCAGGAATAGCTTCACGAGGCTGCTCGCCCATGCGCATAACCGCACCCTTACCAAACTGGCGCTCAATCTGAGACAGGGCCGCGCCTAACGCTTTCTGACGATTTTCTTGATCTGACATGACACACCTTTAATTTGAAATCCTAAACTACAGAACACTGTATATGAAAACAGTAGTCGTGTACAGTAGTGACATTAAGAAGATTGTAACGGGCTGAATCCTGTGTTTTGAAATATGCCGATTTAGGTTGAAAGCAGGGTTGAAAATAAGCTTAAAATGCCCGCAAACACCCTGGCCATCACCTAAACACACTGGTCGCACCGGTATAGATGGCGCGCATTATACATGGCTAAGGGGAAATTTTTCGCTATTTCCTGCCTGCTTTTTTACAACAAAAAGTACTGTATAAACGCTGTCGTCATACAGTGTGCGGGATAAGCCACTGTATATTGAAAATATCAGCTGTATATGGACCACAAGATCGTATGAAACTCTATATTGCAGAAAAACCCAGTCTGGGCCGCGCTATCGCAGCGGTATTGCCCAAACCTCATAAAAAGCATGAGGGTTATATCGAAACCGGACAGGGTGATTGTGTTAGTTGGTGTATTGGCCACCTGTTAGAGCAAGCCGATCCTGAAGTCTATGATCCAGCCCTGAAAAAGTGGCAGCTGGATAAACTGCCCATTATTCCCGACCAGTGGCAGTTAGAGCCCAAAAGCCAAACCCGCAAACAGCTGACGGTACTGCGCAAGCTGGTAAAACAAGCCAGTATTCTGGTTAATGCCGGTGACCCGGACCGTGAAGGACAACTACTGGTCGATGAGGTGATCAGCTACCTTAAAACATCTGCCACTAAACGCAACAATACCCGTCGGGTACTGATCAGTGACTTAAACCCAGGCGCGGTCAAAAAAGCCCTCAATAACGAGCGTAGCAATCGGGATTTTATTCCACTGGCTACTTCGGCACTGGCCCGCAGTCGTGCGGACTGGCTCTATGGGATTAACCTCACCCGTGCTTATACCCTTAAAGGACAGCAAGCGGGTTATAAAGGCGTGCTCTCGGTAGGCCGGGTACAGACCCCAGTCTTGGGCCTGGTGGTGCGCCGCGACGAAGAGATCAAAAACTTCCAGCCGAAAAACTTCTACGAAGTACTCGCCCACCTGCACACCGATGCATCCGGGAAAAATAACCATAGCTTTACTGCAGAATGGCAACCCAGTGATGCCTGCGCACCTCATATGGATGAAGAAAGCCGGGTACTGAATAAAAAGCTGGCCGAACATGTGGTACAGCGTATTTTTGAACAAGCGGCCACCGTGGTCGACGTTGAGCAGCAAAGCAAAAGAGAGTCACCACCGCTGCCCTTTAACCTGTCACAACTGCAGATCGCCGCGAACAAGCGTTTCGGTTTCTCGGCACAACAGGTACTGGATCTGTGTCAGGCGCTGTATGAAAGACACAACCTGATCACCTACCCCAGATCCGACAGTCGTCATCTGCCTAAAGATCAGCTGAAAGATGCCCCTGCGGTGATCAGTGCCATCCAAAACACGGCGGATAATTTGCGCCAGGGTGCAACAGAAGCGGATCAGAAACTGGTCAGCAAGGCCTGGAATGACAGCAAAGTGGATGCACACCACGCTATTATCCCGACAACCAAAAGCATGGATAGTGGCCGCTTAGCCAATGACGAACGAAAACTCTACGAACTGATCGCCCGCCAGTATCTGGCACAGTTTTATCCCGCATATCGTTATAACACTCAACAGATCAGCTTTGATATTGCCGGCGGTTTGTTTATCGCCAAAGCTCGGCAGAATATCGATCTGGGTTGGAAAAAACCGTTTGAGCAGGAACCGGATGAACAACATCTACCGGCTCTAAAAAAAGGCGATGTGTTGCACTGTAGTCACGGCGAACTGCTGGAGAAACAAACCCAGCCACCCAAGCACTTTACCGATGCGACTTTACTGTCTGCCATGACAGGCATCGCCCGCTATGTAAAAGATAAAAGCATTAAGAAGATTCTGAAAGACACCGATGGCCTGGGCACAGAAGCCACCCGTGCGGGCATTATCGAGCTGCTATTTAAACGTGGCTTTTTACAGCGTCAGAACAAGCTGATTCTCTCTACCCCAACCGGTCAGGCCCTGATCAATAACCTGCCCGAGTCCGCCACTCTGCCGGATATGACCGCCCACTGGGAATCCATGCTGGAGAATATCAGCCAGAAGGCGCTGAAATACGATGACTTTATGCTGCCCATGCAACAGCAACTCAACAGCATGATAGAGCAAGCAAAAACGGCTCAGATGTCTGGTTTAGCCGGGCTGGAAAATAAAGATGCGTTTAAGAAGAAAAGGCGCAGTTCAGGCAAACGTGGCAGTTATTCCTCAGCAAGTAGAAATCGCGGTACTTCAAATAGCAGAAAAAACTAAAGCTAATAAAGCAACAACAGATATCAATGATCAATAGTTACACTGACAAAAAAGCGAGCCGACACGCGGGCTCGCTTACCCTGTTTGTAAGATCTGTGGTGGAGTGCTCCAGCAACAGATTTCAAACCAAATTCACTTCAAATGGCGAAGTTTGAACTTTGCGTAACCCATAAACCGATGAGGGACGGTTTATTCGAATACAGGGTTACTGTGGCACAGTGGCATAGGCAACCACTTCACACAGCATCTCTTCACGGGCCAAACCGGCTACTATCATCGCGGCACGGTTTGGGTAAGGCGCTTGGAAATACTCAGCATAGACCTTATTAAACACAGGCATTTGATCACGATCCGTGACATAGATCAGCACCTGAGTGACGTGATCCATCGTCAGGTCTGCAGCCTCAATGGTATGTTTCAGGTTATCCATGGTTTGACGCGCCTGAGCTTCAATGCCGCCGTCAACCACCTGCCCATTCTGATCAATGGGAATCTGCGCCGTCGACAACTGGCCATTAGCAATTACAGCCCACTCCAGCGGTGCTTTAGAGGCAAAAAGTTCAGTTTTAACTGCTTGTTTCATAGTTATCACTTTTTAAAATCATCGGAGGGATAACAGGCTGCCCTTGCAGCCTGTCAAAGATAAAGAGATCAATGTGTGAGGCAGAATAACCTAAACACTACAGACCTTGTTCATCCGCCATTTTCCTAGCGATCTGAGGGGCATTCCACAGTGATGGCAGCAGTACCAGAGATACGGGTACAGCGGTAATCACAATAAAGGACTGCAGGGCAGAGATACCACCGGAGCCGATAGAGATCAGCAGCGCCGCAACCAGCCCCATCATCACACCCCAGAACACACGGATACCTGCTTGAGGACTGTCTGTGCCTGTCATTACCATAGAAACCGCGTAGGTCATGGAGTCACCCGTCGTCGCTACGAAAATTGTAGTCAGTACCAGGAACAGTACAGAGATCAAAAAGCCCATTGGCAGCTGTTCGGTAATCGCCAGCAGTGCCGCAGGCAGATTAAAACCTGTGAAAGGTTCTGAAATCACGCCAGGATTCGCCAGTTCAAACGCCAGACCACTTCCACCGACAATGGTGAACCAGAAACAAGTGATTACAGGTGCTACTACAGAGATCAGCAGGATCATTTCACGGATGGTACGGCCACGGGAGATACGTGCCACAAACATCGCCATCAGCGGGCCATAACCCAGGAACCAGCCCCAGAAGAATACGGTCCACCAGTCCAACCAACCGGGGTTAGCACGGAAGGTTGCCATAGGGATAAACTGATCCAGGTAGATACCAAACGAATGCAGGTAGCTATCAAAGATAAATGCCGTTGGGCCAAACAGCAGGATAAAAGCCATCAGTGCCACAGCCAGAATTACGTTAGCACTACTCAGTAATTGAATACCTTTTGTCACACCGCTCACTGCAGACAGGGTATAGATGGCAATCAGGCCCACCAAGATGGTCACCTGAGTGGCATATACATCAGGAATACCAAACAGTTTTTCCAGTCCGAAGCTCACCTGCAGCCCCAGGAAACCGATAGGACCCACCGTACCTGCCACTACTGCCAGTACACAGGAGGCATCAACGATGGCACCCAGAGGGCCTTTCATTACCTTATCGCCGAACACTGGGTATAGCAATGTTCGAGGTTTCAGTGGCAGACCTTTTTCATAGTGCAGGTACATAAAGACTACACCGGTCAGGCTGCCCAGAATCGCCCACGCCAGGAAACCCCAGTGCATAAAGCTCTGTGCCAGTGCGTTATAAGCCGCTTGTACCGTACCAGTTTCGCCGCCCCCAAGACCTACAAACAGAGGCGGAGGAGAAGTGAAGTGCGCCATAGGCTCAGCTGCAGCCCAGAACACACCACCACCGGCCAGCAGAGTACACATGATCACAGAGATCCATTTAAAAGTACTCATCTCAGGGGCTTTCAGGCCACCCAGTACCACAGAACCGGTACGACCAATCGCCAGGAACAGGCCGATAATAAAGGTCAGCAGCAACAGCACCTGCCAATAGGCACCGAAGAATTTGGTGGAGGTGGCAAAGCCGGTATTCACCCAGCCGGATACCATCTTGATGTCGTAAAGCGCAAACGCAGCAAACAGTACCAGCACGCCACCGCTGATCAGAAAGACGGGGATATCAACGCCGTCAAAGAATTTGCCTTTATTCATAACCGCCTCGTCTGCTTGTGCAGAGGCCAGGGTTGTATCATTCATTATAAGTCTCCTGATGTCTTTTATTTTTGTACGCTATCAGGGCTCTTAAGCCAGATTTTCATAGACTGAAAAACAAAGATTTCAGGGTAAAAACCTCTGTTTTTCGGCCTGTTTTCCGGTTTACGGGCACAACTTACCCGTAAACCGGACACAGCGGGTCTCAAATCACGGCCTGATCAAATGGAATTTGAAGCAGTGTGATCAGAAAATAACTGTGGGTTTATTCTGGTTTCAGAGCATCATCAAGGAAGTTCAGCCAGTTCAGGCCCATCACTTTGGCCACTTCTTCAGGACTGAAGCCCCGCGCCAGCAGGCCATTAGTGATATTCGGGAAATCACGGCTGTCCCGGAACCAGGACAATGGACGTGGCCAGTCCGCATTGGACTTAGAACCTTCACCATAATCCATCTCTTTTGACCAGCGACCGTTACGCATCCACTCCAATACAGACAGTGGTTGATCCTGGCATAGATCGGTACCAATACCGATACGATCAATCCCCATCAGATCAGCGGTGCTGGCCACCATGTCGCAAAACTCATCCAGTGTGCAATCCGGGCCATTTTTCAGGTGGAACGGATACAGGCTGAAGCCCAGTAAGCCACCGGACTCGCCCAGCGCCTTCAGTACCGTATCGGACTTATTGCGCTTGGCGGCGTGGAAACTGGTCGGGTTGGCATGAGAGATCACAATAGGACGCTCAGAAATCTCAATGGCATCCAGTGTACTGCGCTCACCGCTGTGGCTCATATCCACCACCATACCGACCCGGTTCATCTCTTTGATCGCCTGGCGACCAAAGCGAGTAACACCACTGTCCTCAGCTTCGTAACAACCGCATGCCAGCAGGCTCTGGTTGTTATAAGTCAGCTGCATAATCATCAGGTTCAGCTCGCGCATCACCTCGATCATGCCGATATCATCTTCAATCGGCGAACAGTTCTGGGCACCAAACATGATACCCACCTTGCCCAGTTCTTTAGCGCGACGGATATCCGCCGCACTTCTGACCGGCATAATCAGATCACTGTGTTGCTCAAAGTGGCGGTTCCACTCCGAGATACGCAGCAGGGTTTCACGAATCTGTTCGTGGTAGACGATGGTGACATGCACCATGGTCACACCACCCTCGCGCAGTTGTTCAAAGATCGTGCGATTCCAGTTGGAATACTGCAGACCATCAATCACTATCAGATCGTTATGCAGCGCATTATTGTTTGAATTCTGCTGTGTAGTCATAAGACCTGCTCCCGGTTATGGGCGGATGTAAGTCGTTTTTACAACGGTGTAGAATTCCTTGGCGTAGGTGCCTTGTTCACGTGGACCGAAGCTGGAATCTTTACGGCCACCGAATGGCACGTGGTAGTCAGTACCCGCCGTTGGCAGGTTCACCATGACACAACCGGTCTTCGCATTACGCTTAAAGTCAGAGGCGTACTTCAGAGATTCCGTACAGATACCACCGGTCAGACCGAAGTTAGTGTCATTCAGAGTCGCCAGTGCTTCGTCGTAATCTTTCACCTTGATCACACAGGCGATCGGAGCAAAAGCTTCTTCACGGTTGATAGTCATCTGATTCGTGGTTTCGGTGAACAGTGCAGGCTGCATGTAGTAGCCTTCGGTATCTTCGTTCAGTACTTCACCGCCATATACCAGCTTGCCGCCTTCTTTCTTAGCCAGCTCCAGGTAGGCCAGGTTCTGTTCCATCTGACGGGCGTCAGCCACAGCACCAATATGAACACCTTCTTTCAGCGGGTGACCAACCACCAGCTTCTTCATGCGCTCAACAACCGCTTCAACAAAACGATCGTGAATACCTTCGGTCACAATCAGACGGGAAGATGCCGTACATTTCTGACCAGTACCACCAAAGGCACCATTAACCGCACACTCAACGGCGTTATCCAGATCCGCATCGTCCAGTACCACCAGAGCGTTCTTAGAACCCATCTCCAGCTGGCATTTCACCAGATTTACCGCAGTAGCAGCGGCTACTTTACGGCCGGTTTCCAGAGAGCCGGTGAAGGTCAGTGCATTGATGCCGCGGGAGTTGATCATCACATCACCCACTTCAGCACCCGGACCCATCACCAGGTTCAGCGTGCCTGCTGGCAGGTTTTGACGCGAGATAATTTCAGTCAGCGCCCATGCAGAAGCCGGTACCTGATTCGCAGGTTTCCAAACCACAGCATTACCAAACGCCAGTGCCGGAGCAATTTTCCAGGCACCTGTGGCTGTCGGGAAGTTCCAGGGGGTGATGATACCTACAACACCGACTGGCTCACGGCGGGTTTCAATTTCGATACCAGGACGTACTGATTCAGCGGTTTCACCCATCTGACGCAGTACTTCTGCCGCGTAGTAGTGGAAGAACTGACCGGAGCGATACGTTTCACCGATACCTTCCGCCAGGGTTTTACCTTCTTCACGGGCCAGAATCTCACCCAGCTCATCTTTACGGGCGATCAGTTCATCACCGATGGCCATCAGAACAGAGTAACGCTGTTCCAGACCACTTTTGGCCCATTCAATCTGACCTTGTTCAGCAGCGACGATAGCGGCTTCAGTTTGCGCTTTATCTGCCTGAGCGTAATGACCAATCACATCGCTGGTATCTGCAGGGCTGATGTTGGCAACACTACCTTTATTGCCTTCTACCCACTCACCACCAATATAGTTACGGAAAACCTGATCAGACCCAGTGTTTGTATTTGTTGTCATAACGCTACCTCTCTTAAATCGTTGTTTGCATCTTAGGCCCAGGCATCTAATAATAAAAATTAATAAATAATATTCGTTGATAAGTTTTCCTTACCAAAGAAAATCGCTTTAAAAGCAAACCATAAAAAAGGTGAGGATAATCAAGCATCAAGCGCTGCGAAGGCCTTTATTTATCGGGCCTTGAGATGCATCGACAGAGTGTTGAAAGAACAAAAATAGAGCTTTGACCGGGCTTAAATAGCACTTGAATAGGGTTTTACCGCGCTTTTGACGATGCATTGATAGGACTTTAACGGGCTTGTGATCAGAGAGAACCGAGGAAAAAAGCGATGTTGCCAGAACTGAAAATCACCCAACTCCGTCATTTTGTCTGGGTAGCAGAGCTGAAAGGTTTCCATGCTGCCGCAGAAAAGGCCCACCGCACGCAACCGGCGATCTCACTATCGATTCGGGATCTGGAAAACAAACTGGGTGAAGGCCTGTTTGAAAAGCGCAATGCCAAAACAGCAAAAACAGAGCTGACCCCTTTTGGTCGCTACTTTTTACCTAAGGCCAAAGAGCTGATCGCCCATCATGATCGTGTCGCCGAAGATATGACCCTGCTGGCCGAACATAAAACCGGTCATCTGCGTATCGCCTCTGTGCCTTCTATTGCCACCCGTATTCTGCCAGAGCTGTTGCTGCAGTTTGTTGCTGACTCACCCGATCTACATATCAGCTTTTTTGATGGCAACTCGGATGCGGTAATAAAGATGGTCGAAAGCCAGGAAGTGGATTTTGGTATCGCCAGCCTGTTCCATGAAGAGGAACACAGTGATAAAAGCTTTACTCCGATCTGGGATGATCAGATTGGTGTGGTGTGCCCCATCAATCACCCTATTGCAGAGTTCGATGAGATCCATTGGGAAGAGCTAACGCAATATCGTTTAATCGGTAATGGTACGTCGCGTATTTTGGAAGACACGGAAGCCAGCCCACTGTTAGGTCAGTCTCAGTTCTATATCTCGAATATGATTTCGCTGATTGCGATGTTGGAAGCAGGCTTTGGTATCACCACCCTGCCCTGGTATGCGGTACCAAAAGATAGCCAGAAGCTGACCTTTGTACCGTTAAGTAGTCCCAAGGTGATTCGCCATATCGGTATTGTGCAGATGAATAACAAATCTCTATCACCACCGGCCGAGGCTTTGGTGGAGTTTATTAAGCAGCAGAGCCAAGACCATCAAGACTAATCACACAGGCAGAGGAGAGCATTTATTGCTCTCTATCAATATATTGTCGCTCTTTTCCAGCGCTTTGTTTTCAGCCCTCCCTCATCTCTAAACCACTAAACTGAATAAAAGCCCCCATTTTTCAAGGGTTTTGCCCATCCTTACCTTAGTAAAAATAATTACAGACGAGGTTTTGATAAAGTTTACTTATCACCCGATATAACCTTCTGATTTGTCGGCGTAGGCAGATTTGACTCAAGATTGGCTCATCAACTGACGACGCTTTACAAGCTAACATTACTGATAAAAATCCTGTTGCGAATCCTGATTAAAACAATGCAGGCAGACATAAGAAGAGGACAATAATAATGACAACCCTAGCCGCCATTCATGCTTCTCTGAGAGGGGGCAACGCGCTGGCCTTACGACCAGCTGACCAGGTGATGAATCTGGAACGTTTAGGTGCGCTGCACCAGAGCCGTTTAAGCTTTATGCGCGCCCTGGTTCGTCGCATCATGCGCGAACGCTGGCAGATCGAAACCCGTCGCTTTGATCTGGATGAGCAAGGTTACGGCACCGTGATTTATCAGGTTCAAGCACCGCACGGCTTATTTAACTTTGTCATCTTCTCTGATTATCTGTCTGACGAAGAGCGTAACGACCGCGTTATCGCGACCAAATGGGACCTGACAATGGCCCTGGTTGACGGTGAAGTAGACGATATCTACCTGGAAAAGCTGCGTCAAAACGTACCTAAGCAGGAAGCCGGTCGAGTTGACGCCCGTGTCTTTGTCCTATCCCGCGCGAATCGTAGCGCCCGTAACTTTAACTATGTGGTGGATCAACTGGCCAACGGCGAGCAGCCGGATGTTAGCAAAATCGCTGAAGTCGGCTACCTGTACCGCACTACAGCGGTATACGGCAGCGGTAAGCTGGGTATGGCGGACTGGGAAAAAGTACAAACCCGCTATCCCGATTTTGCCCGCCCTTTTGCCGCTGAGATGTTTGTCTGTCTGATGCTGCGTAACTTCAGCCTGACTCAGGCTGAACATATTGCTAAACACAAGTCCCAGGATTCCTATCAGCCGATGCAGGACGAGATCAAACGCTACTTCGGTATCGGTAACTCTACCGGTCTGGGTATGGCGCCTTATCTGGTGAATCACCCACACCTGATCAATCAATGGGTTGAGATGCGTGAACTGGCACTGGCTCGTGTACGCACTCTGGGACAAATTGACCTGCGTATCCGAACTCGCTTCCAGGAACTGATTGAGCGTTGCAGCCTGCACACTGAGCAAACCGTCACCGAAGATGCGTGGCAGACTGACAATAATCAACTGGTACTGAACGACCTGAAAGCTTTACAGCAGCAGATCGAAGAAAACTTCAGTGACTGGAATGAGCTGATCCAGTGGAGCGAAAACAACAGCTCGGTACAGGGTCAGGAGATGCTGGTATCTATTATGTTGGAGCTGTATCCAGAGCTGGTCGAAGATCTGGATGATTACCAAGCCGCTGAAGAGTTTCTGGATCTGGACCCTCTGATGCCGGTTCAGGCGCTGAAATCCGTGATCGAAGATCGCTACCGCTGGGCGCTGGATATCGATTTTGGTGCCGAAGGCTCCCGTGAAATATTCTGGTACCGTTCAGAAGAGAAGATGGAACCGCGCCTGGGTCACTCTGCCTGTGACCAGGGTAAAGAGAAGCAGATGGCACTGGGTGTCGGTTATGCAGTACGCAAGTGTTACGACCAGTTGAGTGAATATGTCCAACTGCACCCGGAGCACACCACAGCGCGCTTTATGGTGGCACGCCCTAAACTGCGAGGCATTGTGCGTCGTATTCAGAGCATGAACCGCTGCATCTACGGTGATATTCAGGCCAACCTGCTTGATCGTGACATTCTGCCTATGCACCTGCTGCGCGCCAAACTGGCCTTCTTCGGCGTGAGCAAATTTGATCCAAAATCCAAACTGTGGGTGCGTAATACCATGTTCCAGGGTGCACCTCTGTTAGAAGATATCGGCAAACCATTCAATGATGACTGGTTTATGCCACTGGCACCGACTACTGAAAACAACCACTAATCAGGCAGCATAGAGGAGCGTTAACCATGAAAATTTCAATGAACGAACTAAAAGCTGCCCTGCGTCGCTGTTACGAAGCCAGCGGTTACTTTGTCGGCAACTATGAAGATGCCGCCAATATGATTCTGTGGCTGGAAAAACACGGTCTGGATGGCTTGGAAGAGCTGAAGCGTGCCCTACCTTATATCACAGCCGATCGCGATAAGCCGCTGAGCAAGGTTGTTTATGAAGACAGCACCTCAGCCATTATCGACAGTAATGGTCGCAGTGCTCTGAACTGTATCGCAGCGTCTGTGGATCTGGCACACGCGAAAGCGCTGGAAAGCGGTATCGCCACAGTCACAGTACATAACTGCCACAACCGTAAGTTTATCCTGAAAGCCCTGACCGACTGTGGTCGTCGCGGTATCAGTGTCGCCGCTTACTGGCGTAACGGCAGTCAGTCGGTGACTGAACATACCGCCGCGATTAAGGCCGGTGAGCGTTACCCAAGCTACGCAGAAGCGGCCACTAATCTGAAAGCCGGTGCTGATGACAAACAGGCACTAACCATTATCTGTAGCTCCCGCGTGGATCTGACCACCTCTTTGCAGCAATCTCCGGGCAACCACCACGTCAAGTATGTAAGTGCACAACAGGTTGAGCAGAACAAAGAGCACAGCATCGATTATGGCATCGAAATTGATGAAGATCTGTGGGCTGAGATCAATAGTATCGGTACCGGTGTGCTGGTAGAAAACAGCGAACAATCTCGCCAGGGTGCGGGTTAATCGCCACCACCTAAACGATTATTAGGCTGGAGAAAACCACTCCGGCCTGCAAGCACATTGGATGCACCCTGGGAGTGCATTGATAATACCAAACCAGATAAGTTGTTGTAGGTCGGAAAAGCCGCAAGGCGCCTTCCGACGATCATCAGATATTGTAGTCAATGTCGGATGACGCTTCGCTTATACAACCTGCGTTGATATCAAGAAACTTATCAGGAATGGTACAAGCACCAACCTGAATCAATAACGCCCATGTCGCTATCTTGACAAGCGCGGCTTGTTTCCAGACAGGAGTCTTAAGTAAAACAAGCCACCTCGATGTAAAGTGTAAAGTGAATCCCTTGCCCTCATCTGTTGTTACAGATTGAGGGCTTTTTTACTTGCCAATCCAGCTCCATAGGGCAAGAGCCATAAAACAGGCGCGATAAGGCCAAGCATCACAAAGCAAAATGAGCCAGAAGAACTCTCAGATATTTTAACAAGCGGAGCCTATATCCTATGGACCAGATTAATCTATTAGCCATTGCTGCCGTGACACTAGGCATCGGCGTACAAGCCTGGATGGGGCTGGGCTTTGGCCTGCTATCCGCGCCTTTGCTTTATCTGATCTCACCGGATTATGTGCCCGGTCCGATTCTTATGCTGGGCTTTATTTTGTCGGCCATGGTGATTGTTAAAAACCGCCAGCAGGTCAACTGGACCCGTACTCTACCAGCAACCCTGGCCCGTATTCCCGGAGCTTGGGTCGGAGCTATGTTGCTAACGGCCATGCCACAGCATCTTTTAAGTATCGTGCTGGGCAGCGCCTTACTGCTGGCAATCTGGATAAGCACCCGACATATCCAGCTGCAAACCACACCGCTATCGCTAACCACCGCCGGATTTTTCTCCGGTGTACTGGGCACCGCAACCTCAGTGGGTGGACCGCCCATGGCCCTGGTGTATCAACACAAAGATCGCATTACAACACGCAATGATCTGGCGCTGTTTTTTCTGCTCAGCACTCCAGTATCTATCATTATGCTGGCAGTAAACGGCTGGTTTACCCTGCAAACCGTCTACCTCACACTACCGTTAATACCCGGTGTGGCATTGGGGTATCTACTGGCGGAATTTTTGGCGGGACGCTTTCAGGAAGCAACGGTAAAAAAACTGATTATTACACTCAGTGTTCTGGCCGCCTGCAGTGTCTTGCTGGATGGATTAAAAGGGCTATTGGGAATCTGATAATGAAGCTTATGTTGAAAGAGCCCATATCGAGTTTTAACCGCAAGAACTTTAATGAGTGGGAACTTTAATTAATGAAGAGCTTACTGTGAAAGCTCTGCACGGATAATCACTTCTCCTTGCCGTTCAATCGCTTTTAAGCTGTCTCTGACATGACGCACATGGGCCATGGCTGCCTTCTGAGCCTTTTGCGGCTGACGTTTGATAATCGCCTGATAGATCTGGCGATGATGTTTATCCATCTGCTGCTTAAAGCTGTCTCGATGACTAAGATTAGTCACCGAAGCCGCCACCGAATACAGCACCAAGCCCTTCAGACTGCTTAGGGTGTGCATCAGAACACCATTATGTGAGGCTTCAACAATCGCCTTGTGAAAGGCATGATCCCGCTCGGCCATCTTGCTGGCATCCTCTTCCTCCACCATGGCGTTAAAAGCTTTAGTGATCCAATACAAATCCTGATCTGTACCTCTCTCAGCAGCTAAGCTAGCAGCCTGTCCTTCCAAGGTTTCCCGCACCTCGTACAAGTCATACAGTGTACGGGTATGATCAAAAAACAGCTGCATTAGCGGACCATCATTTTCCGGTTCAGCCAGAGTATCGCGGACAAAAGAGCCCTGACCGTGGCGGGTTTCGATCAAGCCTCTCCCCTGCAGCGCTTTTAATGCCTCACGTACAATAGAGCGGGACACCTGCAAACGAGCCATCAACTGTCGCTCGGAAGGAATCTTATCTCCCGGTGCCAGCGCGCCATCCAAAATCATCTGCTCGACTTGATAAGCCACCGACTGTGCTGTGGATTGGCCGGAAATCGAGTCATTGGTTTTAGCTGATATTGATGATGCTTGTTTTGGTGGCACTTGTTTTGGTGATTCAGGCTTTGATACGGCTGATTTCGCTGACACAGATACGGTTCTCATATGAGCTGAGAGGATTTAAAATCGCCTGATAACTATCAGTTTTTTCACCCACAGAGTCCAGCTCCATAACACTAAAAGCGGGTCCGACCAGTAGAGCAAAGTCTGGACGTTGGCACGCTTCTCTCGACATGATGTATGTAGCAAAACAAAAAGGTCGGCGTATACAAACCTGTATCGATTATTTTATTGGCAGTGTTTTTTTTAAAACGCTGATAAACCAAGGCGACAAGGAGATATCCCTCTAATGAGCAAACCCATCCTGGCTTTTGATATCTATGGCACCCTGATCAATGTACACGGCGTAGTTGAACAGTTGCAGAATATGGTCGGTGATCAAGCTACTCTTTTCTCCCAAACCTGGCGTGATAAGCAGCTGGAGTATACCTTTCGCCGTGGACTGATGCAGAACTACGCCAACTTCGCCATTTGCACCCGTGATGCCCTGGAATATGCCTGCCAATTGTTAAAACAGGATCTTAGCACACAGCAGAAACAGCAACTGCTGGATACCTACCGCACACTACCGGCTTTTGATGATGTGGAGCCTACCCTGCAAGCCCTGAAAGATTCTGGTATAGCCATGTTTGGCTTCTCCAATGGCAGCGCCGATGCGGTAGAAACCCTGCTGCAACATGCAGGCATTCACGATTACTTCGATGGCATCGTCAGCGTCGACGATATGAAATCCTTTAAACCTAATCCCGGTGTCTATAGCCACTTTTTGCGCCAGGCCAAAGCTCAGCTTGAGAGCCAAGGTGATGGACAAGCAACACACGTCGGCGGACAAAATGCCTGGCTGATCTCCAGCAACTCTTTTGATGTGATTGGAGCGATTTCTGCCGGTATGCGTGCCGCTTGGGTAAAGCGATCACCGGATGCCGTATTTGATCCCTGGGGAATTGAGCCTACGGCTCAGATTCACAACCTTACAGAGTTAAAAAAGGCACTGGAGCAAACGTTATAACGCTCAAGTCCTGTCAGATAAAAGTAAGATTAAAGCAGGACAAAGTACAAGTCTTAGCGCATACAGTCTAAAAGACCTGATGCGCTACAGATCCAAGTATCACAACAGGATAGCCAGCCCTTTCTCAGAGACTAGGTTCAGCAGCTTCAGTGATGGACCGTTTGGCTTTTTATCACCCTGCTCCCACTTCTGCACGGTTGATTTACTGACATTTAAGTAGGCTGCAAACACTGCCTGACTCACTTTCGCCTTCTGCCTAATAAGCTGGATCTGTTCAGCCGTGTATTCTTGTACAGGCGGCAGGCACAGAGCATCAAACTCTTTCATGGTCGTGTCTGGCAGATGACCTGCTTCATGAAGGGCACTGGCTGTTTCATGCACCATATCCAGAATAGATTCACTCATTTTCAATCACCTCAAATAACACTCTTTTTGCAATTAGGTCATCAAGCGCCGGATCACCATAGCCCAATAACTGCTTTGCTAATAACTTCAGGGCTCTCAATTCACTCTTAGAGATATTGTCTTGCCTGTTCTTAGCAAACCCATATAGGAAAAAGACACTCTTCCCCGACTTGTAGGCCAATAGGGTACGATACCCAGAGCTTTTCCCCTGTCCTTGCACAGCGATACGCTTTTTGTACATACCTCCGCCAAGATCTGCATCAATCAGCCCGCTCTGAATTTCACTAATTGCGGAAATCAGCTGACTGTCTTGGATTTTCTCTTTATCCGCCCAGCGATTGAAAACGCTGTTTTTAAAGACTCTCATGGTACGGTTATCCTTACCAAAGTGTACCACTTAGTGATATAGATAGCTTTACTTAATCAGATCATCCATATAATCCGCCCATCTTTGCAACCACTCTCGGCATTCAGGCTCATACCTATGGAGATCATAGGTGCCTACAATACCTTTTTTTGCATGCCCTAAAATCGCTTCAGCCACTTCACTGGGACAACCAATTCTTGATAACCCTGTACGCACAGTTCTTCTCAAATCATGAGGCGTCCAATTAGGAATTTCCTCCAGCATTAGTCCTCTTTTACGCATAAGCCAACAGCGCATACTCAGGTACTTTTGGTCCAGAGCCTTCCCTGTTCTCTGAGATGGGAAAGGATAATCACCTGTACTCAGCTTCAATGTATTTAATAACTCTATGGCCTGCCTTGGGAGTTGAACATTTCGCTTAACTCCAGTCTTGGTTTCCTGTAAACGTAGAATGCCTTTTTCAAGATCAAAGTCGCTCCACGACGATGCACAGATTTCACCTGTACGGCAGCCCGTCCACAAAGTCATGCGATAAATGTCCTTATGGGTAGAACCAAATGCAGACCCTGGAAGCCAATGCAAAAAGGTCTGGAGTTCATTTTCTTCTAAATAAGTATCCCCTCTTTTCGAGGTCAGCCTGACCTTTAGGAATTTGAGGCTGCTCTTTGCTTGAAGAGCCGGGTTAACAAACCGTTCAGAGAAAATATGTTTGCTCATGGCAAACTCAAAAGCTGTTGATAACTCTCTTAGGGCATTTCCGGCTTGAACAGGTGCATCACGATCCAGAGCTATCTTTTGAATCATCTCAGTAATCTCACGGGCGGATACTTCAGTTGCTGGCTTATCCCCTAAGATCTTGACTGGATCACTGTATAGGGTACGCCTTACTTCATCTTGTCCTTTAGGTTTTCTGGCCCCAGGTGAGATTGAACCGTCCTCTAATCTCCTATCTTCTATGTACTGAGTCAGATAGAGATCAATCACATCCTTTACAGTAAATATCGTTTGCTCTGCCTGTTCTTTTGCCTGCTCTTCAAGCAAAGCCTCTTTTTCCAGCTTGGGACATTTACCTTCATCACGCATTTTTTTCAGCTCATGCAGTTCAGTGCGAGCCTGAGCTAACGTTGTATCAGGAAAAACCCCAATCTTTATTTGGGTCAGCTTTTTCGTCACCGGGCTTTTATAGCGATAGAAGAAGGTTTTTTTACCTGTCTTGCCACATGTCACCCTAAGCCCTCTGTTATCAGCAGTATCAGACAAATCTTTGTCTTCTGGCTTCATTGCCTTGATTGCTAAGGGAGTCAGAGGTTTGTTATCCTGCGCAGCGCTCATACTGGTGCCTCATTTGTTGTCAGTTTTATTAACTCAAAGCCTTCTTCTTAACGCCAACCAAGAAGTATAGGTTTTATCAATGCCAGTTTTCACAAACATCATAACCCATACTAAAACCTACACCAAAATATGGGATTTAGTGAAACTTAGTGGGACGTTATGACACCTTGATTGAGCGAAATTCAGAAAAAATGGTTTAAAAACAGCATATTAGACGGTAAAACCCAGTGAAAACAAAGGCAAAAACCGAACAACATACACCAATGATGCAACAGTACTTCAGCATTAAGAAAGATCATCCCAATGAACTTGTCTTTTATCGGATGGGGGACTTCTATGAGCTGTTTTTTGACGATGCTAAAAAAGCGGCTCAGCTGTTGGATATTACGCTGACCACCCGGGGTAAAACCGGGGGTAATCCGATTCCGATGGCGGGTATTCCTTTCCACTCTGCGGAAAACTATCTGGCTCGTCTGGTACGCGGTGGTCACTCTGTGGCGATCTGTGAACAGGTGGGTGATCCGGCCACCAGTAAGGGACCGGTTGAGCGTAAGGTGATGCGGGTTCTGACGCCAGGAACCGTAAGTGATGAGGCTTTGCTGGATGAGCGTCGGGATAACCTGCTGGCGGCGTTGACCGTTAAAGATGGTGTCTTTGGTCTGGCGGTATTGGATGTAACCAGTGGCCGCTTTACCGTGCAGGAAATCAATGAGCCAAGCGCTCTGCAAGCGGAACTGCAACGTCTTGATCCCGCGGAACTGCTGCTGGATGAAGGCGAGGAGTTTGAGCCAGCGATCCGGCAGCGTAAAGGCGTACGTTTACAGCCCCCTTGGCAATATGATCTGGATAGTGCCACCACCCAGCTGTGTCGTCAGTTTGAAACCCGTGATCTGGCGGGTTTTGGTTGCCAACATCTGGAAATTGCGATCAGTGCAGCGGGTTGTCTACTGGAATATGTGCGTGATACTCAGCGTACTGGTCTGCCTCATGTGCGTTCACTGCAAGCGGAATCCCGTGAAGAGTGTATTCAAATTGATGCCGCCAGCCGTCGTAATCTGGAGATCGATATCAACCTGTCTGGTGGTACGGAAAATACCCTGGCCGAGGTGATGGATAATACCGCCACCGCTATGGGTAGCCGTCAGCTACGTCGCTGGTTAAATCGCCCCATTCGTTGTCATGATCAACTACACCTGCGTCAGTCCTGTGTACAAGCGATTCAGGAGAGCTTCCAGTGGCAGTTTATCTATGATCATCTGAAAGCGATTGGTGATATCGAACGTATTCTGGCCCGTGTGGCACTGCGCAGTGCCCGCCCCCGTGATCTGGCCCGTCTACGCGATGCGCTGCATGAGATGCCTGCGCTGTCTGATCTGCTGCATAGTATTGATGAGCCTGCACTGGATCATCTGCGCAGCGCTATTGTGCCCTTCCCCCATGAATCCGATCTGCTGCAACGGGCGGTCATTGAAAATCCTCCGGTAGTGATTCGTGATGGAGGTGTGATTGCCGATGGCTACGATGCTGAACTGGATGAGCTGCGTCAGTTGAGTGAACATGCCGGTGATTACCTGATCCGTTTGGAAGAGCAGGAAAAAGCCCGTACTGGCTTATCTACTCTGAAAGTGGGTTATAACCGGGTACACGGTTATTACATCGAGATCAGTCGCGCTCAATCCGATCAGGCCCCAGCGGATTATATCCGTCGTCAAACCCTGAAAAATGCCGAGCGTTTTATCACCCCTGAGCTGAAAGAGTTTGAAGATAAGGTGTTGAGCAGTCGCTCCCGTGCTTTGGCCCGTGAAAAAGCCCTCTATGAAGCACTGATTGAGCAGCTGAATGAAAACCTATCTGCACTGCAAAACCTGGCGATCTGTCTGTCTGAGCTGGATGTGCTGAATAACTTTGCCGAACGTGCTGAAAGTCTGAACTTCTGCCGCCCAACCCTAAGCCGTGAAAACGGTGTGCATATTAATTCCGGTCGTCACCCGGTCGTAGAGCAGGTCAGTGATCAACCATTTGTACCTAACGATCTGGACTTTGATAACGACTCCCGTATGGCGATTATTACCGGTCCGAATATGGGCGGTAAATCGACCTATATGCGTCAGATCGCGCTGATTGTGCTGCTGGCCCATACTGGCAGTTATGTACCCGCTGCTGCTGCGACATTAGGGCCTATTGATCGTATCTTTACCCGTATCGGCTCATCGGATGATCTGGCCAGTGGTCGCTCCACCTTTATGGTGGAGATGACAGAAACCGCCAATATTCTGCACAATGCAACCCCTTGCTCATTGGTGTTGATGGATGAGATTGGTCGCGGAACCAGTACCTTTGATGGTCTGTCATTGGCCTGGGCCTGTGCAGCGCATCTGGCGCAACAGCTCAAAGCTTATACCCTGTTTGCAACCCACTATTTTGAACTGACCAGCCTGCCCGAGCAGATGGATGGCGTGATCAACCTGCACCTGAATGCTACCGAGCATAACGACAACATTATCTTTATGCATAAGGTTCAGGAAGGCCCCGCCAGCCAGAGTTATGGTCTGCAGGTGGCTAAGCTGGCAGGTATTCCACTCAATGTAGTGAATAACGCTAAAGAGAAACTGGTTTTACTGGAACAGCAGGAAAGCCAGCCTAATTTGAATGCGGCTCCTGTGGTTGCTCCTCTGCAAAACGATCTGTTTGCCGCCAAGCCTGATCCTGCAATCGAAAAGCTGGCCAGTATCAATCCTGATGATCTGACACCGCGCCAGGCACTGGATCTGATTTATCAGCTAAAACAGCTGTCTAAAGGCTAATCTCAAGATCTGATCTGGAATTAAGCTCAGGGCTAGTTCCAGACCGGAGGCAAAAATCAGGCCTAACCCTAAGCTAAAAACAGAGATCAGGAGAGCGCATTATGGCTTTTGTCGTGACCGATAACTGCATTCAGTGCAAATACACCGATTGTGTGGAAGTTTGCCCTGTAGATTGTTTCTACGAAGGCCCTAATTTCCTGGTGATCAACCCCGATGAATGTATTGATTGCGGTTTATGTGAGCCGGTATGCCCAGCAGAAGCGATTTTCTCGGAAGATGAACTGCCCAGTGAGATGGAACACTTTTTTGAGCTGAACGAAGAACTCTCTCAAAAATGGCCAAACATCAGTGAACGTATTGATCCTTTACCGGATGCTAAAGAGTGGGATGGTGTAGAGAATAAATTGCCGAATCTGGAAGGTCGCTAGAACGTTTATATACCAAGCTGATAATACGACACACTCTAACAAAAGATTAAAAAAACCTTTAATAGCAAATAGTTAAGACAATAAACGATACCATTCCCTATAAGTTTCTTGGTATTAGAGTAGTAGGTTAGATAAGCGAAGCTCCATCCGACACGAACTTCGATACCGGATAATTGTCGGAAGGCGCCTTGCAGCTTTTCCGACCTTGTATCTCTCCGGAAATCAGGGTTAGCTACCTTGATGACCTGTAGAGTCCGGTGATGTTGGTTCCGACCTTAGTGTTTGACGCTGTAATGTAGATAAACGCCCAGACTCTCATTGTTCTCATACATTGAATGGTATCCAAGCACCTGTTTTCAGTGATGCTGCATATACAAGGTAAATGAGAGATGCATTATATAGGTATTGATATTAGTAAAGCTAAACTTGACTGCTGCTGGCTGCGTGATGTCGACAAAAGCAAGTTTAAAACCAAAGTTTTCAAGAATGTATCGACAGATTACAAAGCTCTGATAGCTTGGTTAAAAGG
>NZ_AULT01000033.1 GCF_000422425.1 Oceanospirillum beijerinckii DSM 7166 | reverse complement strand
TGAAATCCTCCTCATTAGCCAAAACCAAGATGGCAAAGTCTGTACTGGATGCAAGCTGGGCCATGCTGAAAACGATGCTGGATTATAAATGCGCTCACGCAGGTATTGTTTTCAAAGAAGTGAATGAGTCGTACACCACCCAAACCCGTTCGTGCTGCGGTTGTATTTCCGTCAGTAGTCCGAGAGGTAGATCAGGTTTGCGAATAAGAGAATGGACCTGCAGTGAGTGTGGTGTCACTCACGACCGCGATGTGAACGCGGCCAGGAACATTCTTGCGGTCGGGCATGGCCGTCTAGCTGTAGGAATCCCCGTCCTTTAGGGCGGGGAGGATGTCAACATTAATCAATAATAATGCGATAACACAATGGCTAATTTTCAGACACACCTAGGTGGTGCTGCGCTGGGCGGTGGCCTGATTGCCAGTAGCATTCTGGCAACAGGTATGACGACTCTGCCTCAGGCGATTTCGGGCTGGCTGCTGGTGATGCTGGGAGGCCTGCTACCGGATATCGACTCTAATCATTCTAATGTTGTCCGAGGGCTGTTTTCGGTCTTTGGCGGCATGATTGCAATTCTCTCCATTATCATTTTGGGTGCAGATGCCAGTATCGTCATGATGTGGCTTGCCGGAACGGTTAGCTTTATCTTTGTCCGTTATGGTCTGTGGTATGCGTTTTCCCGTTTTACCGTTCACCGGGGGATTTTTCACTCGTTACTGGCGGGAGCGCTGTTCAGCCTGTTAGCCGCAGCCCTGTCCTATCAGCTGGTCGAGTTAAACAGCAAGGTCAGCTGGCTGATGGGGATATGCCTGTTCAGTGGTTTTGTCATTCACTTGCTGCTGGACGAGTGTTATAGCGTCGATCTGGTGAATGGGCGCATCAAGCGCTCTTTTGGCACCGCAATGAAGCTGTTTGATTACAATAACTGGCTCAATAGTTTATGGATGTTGATGGCTGGCGTAGCCTTGTTGTTATTGGCTCCGCCCTGGCAGGATCTCTGGTCCCTGCTGACCAATATGGAATTGCTGAGCAGTCTGCGCCGACAGTTGTGGTAGCCGCGCTATTATCATCCCAAGGTCTGAACCACAGCAATTCAGATCATTAAAAAGCCCTTATGCTGCCGTACATAAATATCCGGTGCATAGGGGCTTTTTAGTGGCCAAGAAAGTTAGTGGCCAAGAAAGAAGGCAACTTATACCATTCCCGATAAGTTGCTTGATATCAGAGTAGCAGGTTGGATAAGCGAAGCGCCATCCGACACTTTATCTTATGATTTTTCCAAGCTGCTTTGATACCAAGACGCTGATTCTCAAGAGGGACTATTTTGAAGCCTGTATCAGTTGCTTGGCCAGACTTAATGCACTGAGCCAGCTGGCGCTATAACCCTGTAACTGATGCTCTTGCTGCTGATTGAGTAACCAATCACCGCATACCGCTATCCCTTGCTCCTGAGCCAGCAGATAAGGTTGATCCAGGTTGACCGTACCGTTCAGGCTATATAGCCAACGATGCGTGCGACTGTGGCTGGTTTCGGGCTTATTTCCGATCAGTTCAAAAAAGGCTTGCTGTAATTGCTCTGCAATCCACTCTTTGTCGGCATCCACATACTGTTCGCTCCAATCACTTCTGGCGTGCAATACCCAGCTTTCCGGCCCTTCGCAGCCGGGTTTACTGCTGTTTCTGATGGCTCGTTGCAAAATAGGGTGATGACCTTCGATCAGATCAACCGCTAATCCGCTTGGACGGTGTTCGGCATGATTTTCGTCTGCAAACTGCAGGGCATGTAACCAGCAAATATCCGGTGTGATCTCATGAGCCAATTGCTGCCAGGCGGGTATCTCGGTTAACAGGGGAATAGCTTGAGGAGCCGGTGTCGCAATCACGGCTAAGTCAAAGATGCCCAATGGTTGCTCGGTATCATCGTAGAGATAAACCCCGCTTTCGTAACGGGTGACTCTGCCCACACGCACCTGAGTATGCAGCTGAATGGGGCCTTGGCTTAACCATTGTCGGGTCAGGGCGCTCAGGCGATTATTGCCCACATAATAGCGTTGCTCAGGCCGTGCTTGCCGCTGAAAATCTGACCGTTTAGGCTGCCAGTGGTGTAGGTGTTGCTGGGAAACCTGCTGCTCTAGCCAAAGCTTAAACTCCGGGCTATGAGCTTCCAGATAGGGGGCACCCAGATCAACACTGTGATCACCTAAACGGGTACTCGCCAGACGACCGCCTGTACCCCGGCTTTTCTCAAAGACTTCAACCTGAATACCTGCATCAGCCAGCTGCCGCGCCAGTAATGCGCCAGCAATACCCGCACCGATTATCGCGATTGTCTTATGGCTCACTTGTCGCTCCTTGGATAATAGTGAACCCGCTTATACGGCAAAGCGATGGCTTTGGATTAAATCGCTAAGGAGGATAAGAATCAGGTGAAATCATCCCGGCGCAGGCCGTATTTTTTCAGTTTGTCGTACAGGGTTTTGCGCGGCAGGCCTAAGGCTTCCATTGTGTTTTTGATGGGGCCTTTCTGGCGGGTCAATTCCTGCTCGATCAGGCTACGTTCAAACATCTCCACCTGCTGTGGCAGGGTCAGCGGTTTGCTGGCTTCCTCGCCGTGCATCAGCTGTTCAAGGTTATAGTCACAGGTTTCGCCCAGCAGCACATAGCGTTCCGCCAGGTTTTTCAGTTCCCGTACGTTACCCGGCCAGTTATGGCTCATCAGAACAGAGATATGAGCACCATCCAGTGGCGGTGCTTCCCGTTCCACTCGGTTTGAGGCGATCAGGGCAAAATGTTGGAACAGCAGTGGGATATCTTCCATCCGCTCCCGCAGCGGTGGGATATCCAGCGTGACGACGTTAAGGCGGTAGTAGAGGTCTTCCCGGAAATGACCGGCTTCGGAGGCATCTTTCAGATCCACTTTAGTGGCTGCAATCACGCGAATATCGAGGAGGATCAGTTCATTGCTACCCAAACGTTCGATGCAACGCTCCTGCAACACCCGTAGCAGTTTAACCTGCAGCGACAGAGACATGCTCTCGATCTCATCCAGAAACAGAGTGCCGCCATTGGCATGTTCAAACTTACCGATACGGCGTTTCTGTGCGCCGGTAAAAGCACCGGGTTCATGACCAAACAGCTCGGATTCAATAATGCTTTCCGGCACCGCACCGCAGTTGATGGCTACAAAGTTCTTACCCTGTCGGGAGCTGTGTTCACGCAGATAACGGGCAATCTGGTCTTTACCGGCTCCGGTTTCACCAAACAGCAGCACATCCGCATCCAGTTTTGCGATCTGGGTGATCATACGCAGTAGCTGCTGCATAACTCGGGTCTTGCCGATAATACGTGGGCCGGGTGCACTGTGCAGTTCCAGCTCCTGTTTCAGCTGGCGGTTTTCCAGGGTCAGGCGGCGTTTTTCATAGGCTCGTTTGACCACATCCAGTAGCAGATCGTTGGAGAAGGGTTTTTCCAGAAAGTCATACGCGCCTTCACGAATGGCACTGACCGCCATGGAGATATCGCCATGGCCGGTGATCAGAATAATAGGAATATCCCGGTCGATCTTAAGGGCTTCACGCATAAACTCCAGACCATCCATACCGGGCATACGGATATCGGAGATAATTACGCCATCCCATTCCGGTGTCAGCTGATGCAGGGCGTGTTCGGCACCCTCGAAGCTTTTCGGCTGATAACCGGCCAGGGCCAGGGTTTGTGCGACAGTAATGCGCAGGTGTTTTTCATCATCAATTACAAACACTTCGATACTGTCAGTCATTATTTAAACCCTTCTACAGCCGGATGGTTAGCATGAGCATCTATTATACCTCATGGAGTTTCTCTCCGGCTTCGACTTCTGCAAGCGGCAGGATAATTCTCAGCGTGGCCCCGCCTTCCGGGTGATTGAATGCGGTTAGCGTACCGCCAAAGTCCCGAATAATACGGTAGGATATTGAAAGACCGAGTCCCAGGCCTTTGCCACCCTCACGGGTGCTGAAGAAGGGGTTAAAGATCTGTCCCAAATGTTCTTCGGCGATGCCGGAACCACTGTCACTGACATCGATCCAGAACTGATCCTCCATGGGTATTGCCTGTGTCTCGTTTTGCATCAGGCTCCCGGGCTGGCTCTGCTGTTGCTGTTGCTGCCGCTGCAATGTAATCCTGAGCTGTCGCTTATCCCGGCCTGCCACTGCAAACAAGGCGTTGCTGATCAGATTAACCAGTACTTGCTCCAGACGTACACCATCGGCGCGGACAAAGTATTCCTGCTCTGGAGTCATTAGCTCCAGCGTGACCTGCTCTTTTTCGATCTGGGGCTTAAACAGTCTGAGGGCATATTCCATTGTCGCTTTCGGTGAAATCAGGCTCAGCTGCCCCTCGCTCTTACGGGCAAATAGCTTTAACTGGGCACTGATGGAAGCCATACGGTCGGTCAGCTCGACAATCTCTTCCAGATTGGTTTGCGCCATCTCCGCCATATCCCGCTCCAGAAAGGTCACGCCATTTTCTGCATAGGCACGAATTGCGGCTAGGGGCTGATTCAATTCATGGTTGATACTGGCACTCATCTGTCCCAGAACCGCCAGTTTTGCCGCCTGAATCAGTTCATCCTGAGTCTTTTGCAGGGTTTCCGTGGTATGACGGTGCTGTTCAATCTCCTGTTTGAGCCGGGCATTGGGCTCGGTCAGATCCTGAGTGCGTTCAACCACGCGACTCTCCATCTGATCATAGGCCTGCTGCAGCGCCTCTTCATGCTGCTTACGCTCGGTAATATCATGCAGGGTGATCATATAGTCGGTGTGTTGTCCCCGGCTCATCATGCTGATCAGAATCTCAATGGGGATGAGCGAGCTATCTTTACGTAAGCCTTTGATCTCTAAGGGAGCACTATTGATTTTTTGCAGCGCTTCAGCGCATTCTGTCTGGTGCTCATTGGGGATTAGCTCGGTAAAGTAGTGGCCGTGCAGCTCGTGGAGTTGATAACCAAACATCAACTCCGCAGACGGGTTGATATAGTCGATGCGACCATGACGGTCCATCGTAACAATACCCGCCTTGGTGTTATCGAGAATGGCGCGGATTCGGGCTTCGTTAATCTCCAGTGCTTTCTTGGTTTCACGGTCGTGGCGAATACGCTCTTTCTGGATGCGTTGGCGCTGTATGCTGTACATGGATAACAGCACCACCACCAGATAGATACCGGCGGTGAGCAGGCAGTTTTTCAGGATTTCGGTACGGACACCACGGGCATTTTTCAGAATATGCACCCGCCATCCCGCATCGGCCATCGGGCGGCTGGCTTGCAGGTAGAGGTTGACCTTGGTGGCTTCCTCTTCAGCGGTGGGTGTGATTTTGACCAGCTGACTGTCGGCATCCAATACCTGAGTAACACGATAGGCCAGAGGTGGAATCTCCTGACTGCCATAACGACGGGAACTCTGCAGACGCTGGGCATCCTCCTCCGGGATATTCTGCAGGCTGCGCAGCAGCCATCCTTCTCGGCTGCTGATAAAGATCACGCTATAGGGGTCCGTGACCAGAAACTCTGTGTTGGGGTCCTGCCAGGGGATCTCCAGATCATCAATCACAATCTTGACAACCAGAACACCAATCACTGCCTGGCCGGAAAAAACCGGATAGGAGTAGTAATAACCGCGCTCACCGGATGTCGTCCCCAAACCATAAAAACGGCCTTTCTGACCTTTAATGGCATCCTGAAAGTAGGGGCGGAAACTAAAGTTTTTACCGATAAAGCTGCGTGGGCTCTGCCAGTTACTGGTGGCAACGGTTGTGCCCTGGCTGTTCAGCAGGTAGATATCTGAGACATGAGCTATCTGCTGATAGGTTTTCAGCATGGTATTAAGCTGCAGGGTCGATTGCACACTGATATTTTGTAAAAAGTGCGCCAACTCCTGTTTGGTGGCCAGCAGTTCGGGCAGATATTCGTATTTATCCAGTTTGCCGCGCAGGGTGGCTATATTCAGGCTGAGTTCATGCTGCGCCTGACGCTGCAGTTGTTGAATCTCATAGCGCTTGGTCCACACCGCCGCCTGCCAGATCAAAAAGATAAGTAATAGCAAAGCCCCCAGGCTATAGAGTCCGGGTGTACTGGAGTTGGTATCGCTGCTTTTGTCTGCCGTGCTGTTTATCATGATTCCGGGTGTATCTGGTCGTCCCGTTTACTCTATGTGCTTGATTTTCTTATGTGCTCGATTTACTTAGGCTCTGCTTGCGCGCGTCGTAATGAGCGCTCCACACGGGTTTCCTGACGACTCATCTCCAGCAGGCTGTCTTCAACAAACACCAGATGCTCATGAGCCATGGCCCGTGCTTTCTCCGGGTTGCCTTCCATAATGGCGTCATATAACGCCTTATGCTGGGCAAACAGTACCGGACGCGACTCTTTTTTCTCAAACAGGTTTTTCAGGTTGGAGACGATGCTCTTCTCTAATGTGCTGAATAATCCACGCAAGGTGTGCAGCAACACCACGTTATGAGCCGCTTCGGCAATGGCCATATGGAATTCCGCATCCATTTTGGCTTCCAGTACCGGATCATTTTTTTCGTAGACGTCGATCAGATTATTAAAGCGACGGGTCAGGACTTCTTTATCCGCCTCGGTACTGCGCATGGCCGCATAGTAAGCGGATAGGCCTTCCAGAGCGTCACGAAACTCCAGCTGATCGTAGAGAAATTCATCGTGAGAACTCAGTAGCTCATGCAGAGGGTCGGTAAAGGAGCTGCCCAGCTCCTCAGAGACAAAAGTGCCTCCGCCATGGCGGCTGAATAACAGGCCACGGGCGGTCAGCTTCTGAATCGCCTCACGCAAAGAGGGACGGGATACCTCAAATTGTGCCGCAAGCTCCCGCTCCGGTGGTAGCTTTTGGCCTGGCTTCAGTGCGCCTTCAAGGATCATGCTTTCCAGTTGCTGCATGATAATGTCAGATATTTTCGGCTGTTTTACCCGGCGGTAATTCTTTTTGTCCACTATATTCAACTCAGGCGATATAAAGTTTACTGCTGCGCAGCTTATCATATTATTTGTTGTGAATTGGTATTACCAATACTGCGTCCAGTTTTTGTCTGTGTCAAATATAGCATCTTTTCAGCTTTTGTTTCGTCTTCCACCCTGATTTAGAAAAAATCCCTGTTTTTTATTGTCGTTTCGGGGCAGTTAGTAGGTTTTTTTATTATATTTTGCACCGATACAGGGATTTTTCCGGTTAATGCTCCCTTTCTTAGTGCGTTTTTTCATACTTAGGTCTTATTTAGTCGCAAAGAAGTTTGACAAAAGAACCAGAAGGTCACTATCTTTGTCACCTGAGTCTTGTAAATTGGTTTTACCAATTTGATTCTAACTGGATGTACTGGCCTGAAAGTGGGCTGGTGAGATAAGAATAAACAAATCCAAAGCACGGGAATCGATCATGAAGAAAATGATGAAAGCCACTCTGGCCGCTACCTCTGTCTCTGTTGCGCTGGCAGGTGTAGCGTTTGACGCATCTGCTGAAGACCAGAAAATTCTGCTGAAGGTGCCAGTGGCATTCGCAACCAGTCTGCCGGGTCTGGGCACCCCAATCCCTAAGGTAGCGGAACAGATTGAACTGGTCACGAACAAGTCGATCCGCATGAAGGTTTACGAGCCGGGCAAACTGGTTGCTCCGTTCGAAATTCTGGGTGCGGTATCTGCCGGTAAGATCAATGCCGGTTACACCACAGCAGGTTACTGGGCCGGTAAGATCCCAGCCTCTCCGCTGTTCTCTGCCGTACCTTTCGGTCCTGATGCCGGTGAATACATGGCGTGGATGTACTACGGTAACGGCATGAAGCTGTATCAAGAGATGTACGATACTGCGGGCTACAACGTAAAAGTACTGCCATGTGCGATCAATCCACCAGAGACCTCTGGCTGGTTCGCAAAACCAATCGAGAAACCTGAAGATCTGCAAGGTCTGCGTATGCGTTTCTTCGGTTTGGGTGCAAAAGTGATGGAGAAACTGGGTGTTTCCACCTCTCTGCTGCCAGGCTCTGAAATCTTCCCGGCACTGGAGAAAGGTGCGATCGACGCGACAGAATTCTCCACGCCTTCGGTTGATACCCGTGTGGGCTTCCACAAAATCGTGAAGTACAACTACTTCCCTGGCTGGCACCAGCAGTCCACTATTTTCGAACTGCTGATCAACAAAGACGTTTGGAACAAGATGTCTAAAGGCCAGCAAGCGGCTATGGATCAGGTGTGTAAAGCATCTATGGCGGATTCCTTCGCTGAAGGTGAAGCGAAGCAATTCTCTGCTATGAAAGAGAACGTAGAGAAACGCGGCGTGAAAATCATGCAGTGGAACGACACCATGCTGGACGCTTTCCAGGGCGCTTGGGATGAGGTGGTAACTGAGCAGTCTGCTGCTGACCCTATGTTCAAGAAAATCTGGGATGACATGAGTGCATTCCGCGAAGACTACAAACTGTGGGGCCAGAACGCCTTCCTGCCACGTAAGTAAGCGTTGGCTCGTTGGTGATCGGACTGACAGTTTAATGTCTTAGTCACAGGGTGATCATGCCGCTCCCGGCTTGCCGGAAGCGGGGTTATCACCAAAACAGGGGGGGTGCTGCGAAGCCTGCCCTCTGTTTAAATGACCAAGCCTGAAGTATACAGGCACAAGTCTGGACCCTTCGGGTCTGTTACATCCCCCAAATGATGATTCAGGAGCGTGGCTGTGTCTCACACAACGTCCTCCCATAAGGTAGACTCCGCGATTGCCGATATGCTCGACAATATCGTGTTAGCTGCCGGTAAAATTTTTGCCTGGTCATACGTCATCCTCATGCTGGTGATTATTACCCAGGTGGTTCTACGGTATGGCTTTAATCATGGAATGGTAGTTCTGGAAGAACTGCAGTGGCACCTTTATGCCATCGGTGTAATGTTTGGTGTGTCCTATGCGCAGGTCACTAACTCCCACATTCGGGTGGATCTGATTCATATGCGTCTGAGCCGTCGCGCTCAGCGTCTGTGGGAAATTTTCGGTATCTTGTTCCTGATGTTCCCATTTATCTACGTTGTCTTTGATGCCAGTCTGCCGTTTGTGTATGACTCCTGGCGCATCAATGAAAGCTCAGCTTCCCCAACTGGTTTGCCTTATCGCTGGCTGATTAAGTCCGTGATTCCTCTGAGTTTTGGTTTGTTGTTTATTGCTGGTCTGTCCCGTCTGATTCGTGACGTGAAAGGCCTGATTAAGGGTGAATAAGGGGCGTTGTGATGGAAGTGAATGAGATTCTAGTTATCGCGATGTTCATGAGTTTCATCGTGTTACTGTTTACCGGTTTCCCGGTAGCGTTTGTTCTGGGTGGTGTCGGTGTCGCCTTTGGCTTTATCGGCTACCTGTCAGATATGTACCTGGATACCTTTACCGGCCTGGATATGCTGACCCTGGGTCTGGTGGTTAACCGCATCTATAAGATTATGGATAACTGGGTCATGGTGGCCCTGCCCATGTTTATCTTTATGGGCATCATGCTGGACCGCTCCGGTGTCGCTGAGCGCCTGATGCAATCGATCCAACAGCTGTTTGGTCGTGTGCGCGGTGGTCTGGCGATTACGGTCACCCTAATCGGTATTATTCTGGCGGCGTCCACCGGTATTGTGGGTGCGTCTGTGGTACTGCTGGGGCTGATGTCTCTGCCTGCTATGATGGAGCAGAAGTACTCCAAAACCCTGGCGCTGGGTACGATCGCCAGTGCGGGTACGCTGGGTATTCTGATTCCACCGTCGATCATGCTGGTGATTATGGCGGATCAGCTGGCGCTGTCTGTGGGCGACCTGTTTATGGGCGCTGTGATTCCGGGTCTGATGCTGGGTGTGATGTACATCCTGTTTATCCTGGGTGTAGGTGTCTTCAAACCAAGCGCAG
The DNA here is from genome assembly GCF_000422425.1 of Oceanospirillum beijerinckii DSM 7166. Taxonomy (GTDB): domain Bacteria; phylum Pseudomonadota; class Gammaproteobacteria; order Pseudomonadales; family Halomonadaceae; genus Oceanospirillum; species Oceanospirillum beijerinckii. Next base: position 64,689 of record NZ_AULT01000033.1, on the reverse strand, counting down.
CACCTCTGCCAAAAGATGCCAAACCGGTTGAGTGGAAAATGATCGTCGCGGTCTTAAAGAGCATTCTGCCTCCGGTCGCGCTGATCTTTGCGGTACTGGGTTCTATCTTTGCCGGTATTGCCACAGCCACAGAGGCTTCTGGTGTAGGTGCGCTGGGTGCAACCCTGCTGGCGCGGCACAACAAGAAGCTGAACTTCAAAGTGTTTAAAGAAGTGGCCTCAGGCACCTATAACACCACGGCCTATATCTTTGCGGTATTCCTGGGTGCGACCTGTTTTGCTCTGGTACTGCGTGAGCTGGGTGGTGATGAGCTGATCGAGCATTGGCTGACCAGTCTGCCATTTGGTACTTACGGCATCATTGCTTGTGTACTGGCGATTATCTTCCTGCTGGGCTTCTTCCTGGATTGGATTGAGATCACCCTGATTGCACTGCCGCTGCTGGCACCTGTGATCTCGGCGCTGGGCCTGGATATCAACGGCTACGGTGTGGTCGACAACCCTGAACTGGTTTGGTTTGTGATGCTGGTTGCCATGGCCTTGCAGACCTCCTTCCTAACACCGCCGGTGGGTTTCTCCCTGTTCTATCTGAAGGGCGTATGTCCTCCTGATGTTCAGCTGGTAGATATCTACAAAGGTGTGGTTCCGTTTATCGGTATTCAGCTGCTGGCACTGGTCGTTCTGGTGATCTGGCCTGAGCTGGTACTGTGGTTACCGGCCCAAGCTTACGGATAAGCCTGCCATATAAAGTAATAGCAATATAAAGAAGTAGTAATAACAGCGGGTGGGGCCTTCAGAGCACAGCCATTCTAACCACCCGCTGCTTCATAAGATCTGATATAGAAAGATCCAATAGCAGTAGCTATAAACAAAACCAAGCAAAACGACTAATTATAACGATAAGCAGGGACAGGGTGTTGAGGCACTGCCTAAGACAGGTCGGTGGTGGACAATCAGCATTACTAATCCAGCAGGATAATCCTGACATAATACGAGCGTGATGAGCCATGAGTAGTATCAAACTTTATCCCCCCAAACCTGAGAAGGTGTACTTCTACGGCACCTGTTTGGTGGACATGTTTTATCCCGACGCGGGAATGGCGGGTATCCAGTTATTGGAAAAACAGGGCATTGAGGTGATCTTCCCTCAGGACCAGACCTGCTGTGGTCAACCGGCTTATACCTCCGGTTATCACGACCAGGCCCGTGAAGTGGCCGCTGCTCAGTTAGGCCTGTTTCCTGGTGATTATCCTATTGTGCTGCCGTCCGGTTCCTGTGCAGGCATGATGCGCGAACATTACCCTGAACTGTTTGCGGGCCACCCGGAAGAAGCCAAGGCAAAAGAGGTTGCCGGTCGTATCTATGAGTTAACTGAATTTTTAATGCACGTCTGCCATATCAAGCTGGAAGACAAAGGCGAGCCGATCAAGGTCGCCATGCATACCTCATGCAGTGCCCGGCGTGAAATGGGCTTGGGCGAAGTGGGTCCGGCGCTGTTGGGCCAACTGGATAATGTCGAGCTGGTTGAGCAGGCACGGGTTAAAGAGTGCTGTGGTTTTGGTGGTGCCTTCTCTGTGCGTCACCCGGAGATCTCCGAAGCCATGGTCACCGATAAGGTGGAAGCCATTGATGCTACTGGTGCCAATACCCTGATCAGCAGTGATTGCGGTTGCATGATGAATATCACCGGTGCTGCCGAGCATATGAAAAAAGAGTTCAAAGGCGAGCATATTGCCAGCTTCCTGTGGAGACGCTGCCATGAGTCATAATCAGCCGGAAAAGACTGCCCAGAGCGGGGTTAAAGAGTTTCATCCACGGGTACATGAGGCGATCAACAATCCACAGATCCGCGCCAACTTCCGTAAGGCGATGGATGGTCTGATGGATAAACGTCAGGCGGCGTTTCCGTCCGATGATGAACTACAAGGCCTGCGTGACCTGGTCGCAGCGATTCGTCTGCGCGCTCTGTCCAAACTGCCGGAACTGCTGGAAAAGCTGGAAGAAAACCTGACCGCCAACGGTGTCAAAGTACACTGGGCGGAAAATGGTGATCAAGCGTGTCAGATTATTCTCGATATCTGTCAGCAGAAAAATGCCAAGAGCGTGATCAAGGGTAAGTCCATGGTCAGCGAAGAGATGGAGCTGAACCATTACCTGGAAAAACACGGCATTGAAGCGCTGGAATCGGATCTCGGTGAATACATCGTGCAGCTGGCGGAAGAAACGCCGTCGCACATTATTATGCCCGCGATCCACAAGAATACTGATGAGATCTCTGATCTGATGCACGACAAAACCGGGACTAAAAAATCCCGTGATGTGGAGTATCTGACCGCCGAGGCCCGTCAACAACTGCGTAAGCGTTTTGAAAAGGCTGACGTGGGCGTGTCTGGTGTTAACTTTGCCGTGGCAGAAACCGGCACCCTGTGTCTGGTGGAAAACGAAGGTAATGGCCGTCTGACGACGACAGTACCTCCGGTGCATATCGCCGTGACCGGTATCGAAAAAGTGGTGGAAAACCTGGAAGATGTCGCGCCGCTATTGTCGCTACTGACCCGCTCTGCTACTGGTCAACATATCACCACCTATTTCAATATGATCTCCAGCCCCCGTAAAGAGGGCGAACTGGACGGCCCGGAAGAGGTACATCTGGTTCTGGTGGATAGCGGTCGTTCAAATATTTATCAGGACGATGAGCTGCTGGATACCCTGCGCTGTATCCGCTGTGGTGCCTGTATGAACCACTGCCCGGTCTATACCCGTATTGGTGGTCATGCCTACGGTTACACCTATCCTGGCCCCATTGGCAAAATCCTGATGCCACACTTGGCGGGATTGGACGATGCTAAAGATCTGCCCAGTGCCTCATCCCTGTGTGGTGCCTGTGGTGAAGTGTGTCCGGTGCGTATCCCGATTCCTAAACTGCTGGTACGCCTGCGTGAAGAGTCCGTGGCCGGTGATTCCGATCACAATAACTCCAGTGTGAAAGGCCGTGGCAGCAAGCGCTCCACCAGCGAAAGCCTGATCTGGAAAGGCTGGGCCAAGATGCATAAGAGCGGTGGTTTGTATCGTACCGGTACCGGTGCTGCTACCGTATTCCGTTTCCTGATGCCCAATAAAATCGGTGCCTGGACCAAGTGTCGTACCGCACCCAAGCTGGCCCCCAGCACACTGCATCAACAGGTTAAAGCCCGTGGTAAAAACGGAGGGGAGAAATAATGAGCGCTCGTGATGCCATTCTGAACCGTTTATATCAGCGCCGCGACGGGGCGATCAGCGCACCTGAGAGTGATTTCTCTATCGTGCAGGCCAAGCAGTGGTCTGATGAAGACAAGATCGATCTGTTCCAGCAGAAGATCGAATCGGTTCACGCTGAAGTTCATCGTGTCAGCAAAGACAACTGGCTGGATAAGCTGAAAGAGTTGGCTCAGGCCAAAGGGCTGAACAATATGCTGGTACCGCAACAAGCTCAGGTGGGTGTTGATGTGCGAGCCGATTGGTCCGAAGACGGTCTGCCGGAGCTGTTGAGCTATGACCAGCCTATCGAAGGCTGGAAAGCCGAGCTGTTCTCCAATGTCGATGGTGCGGTGACCGATGTACGCAGTGCCGTCGCAGAGACCGGCTCTCTGGTGCTGTGGCCGGATAACGATCAACCCCGACTGATGACCCTGGTACCACCGATTCACTTTGCCATTCTGGATGCCGGGCAACTGAAAAACACCTTCCACGAGGTGATTGTCTCCGGGGGCTGGGTGCAGCAAGGCATGCCAACCAATGCGCTGTTGATCTCGGGGCCGTCCAAAACGGCGGATATTGAGCAAACCCTGGCCTATGGCGTACATGGGCCCAAGGAGCTGATTGTTCTGATTCGGCAATAAGCGTTCCACTCATGGTGGCCTGGGTTGAGATAGTTTTAATCATAGGCCGCCAGATTCTTGATTAAAAAATAACCCGCAGGGATAGCTTGTTATCCCCTGTTGGATGCTTGCATCCTGAATTTGGTATTTGAGCGCAAAAACAGCTCATTTCAGGCATCAAACGTCCGCAAATAAGGCCTAATACCCAATCCGATAAGTTGTTGTAGGTCGGAAAAGCCGTAAGGCGCCTTCCGACAATCACCCGGTATCGGAGTCAGTGTCGGATGGCGCTCCGCTTATCCAGCCTACTCTGATATCAAGAAACTTATCGGGAATGGTATAACAGGTGCAGGATCGGTAGACCGCTAGATCGGTAATAGGTGAGGCAAACCATGAAGCAGCAATACCAGGAACTTTACAACGAACTGCGTCAGTTCATGCCAGAAGAGCGTTTGATCCACGATCAACTGCGCACACTCGCTTATGGTACAGATGCCAGCTTTTATCGTCTGATTCCTCAGCTGGTGGTGCGGGTTGATAATGAAGATGAAGTGTCTCGGGTATTAAAACTGACCCGAGCCCGTAAGCTGCCGGTGACCTTCCGTGCGGCGGGTACCAGTCTGTCCGGTCAGGCGGTGACCGATTCCGTACTGATTCAGCTGAGCAGTAATTGGCGCGGTTATCAGGTGCATGATCTGGGCGATCGTGTTTCTCTGCAACCCGGTGTGATCGGCGGCAAGGCGAACCAGATTCTGGCACCTTACCAGCGTAAGATCGGCCCTGATCCGGCTTCGATTAACGCGGCTATGATTGGTGGTATCGCCGCTAATAACGCCAGTGGTATGTGCTGCGGTACGGCGCAAAACAGTTATAACACCGTCGATAGCATGCGCATCATTATGGCCGATGGCACCCTGCTGGATACCGCTGATCCCTCCAGCCGTCAGGCGTTTGAACACAGCCATGGTGAACTGCTCAGCGAATTGAAAAAGCTGGGCGAAGAGACTCGTGCCAACAGAGAACTGGCCGAGCTGATCCGTCATAAATACCGCCTGAAAAACACCACAGGTTACAGTTTGAACAGCCTGGTGGATTACAGTGATCCGTTCGATATTTTGATGCACCTGATGATCGGCTCAGAAGGTACGCTGGGCTTTATCAGTGAGGTGACTTATCGCACGGTGGAGGAACACCCGCTAAAAGCCGCGGCGATGATCTTCTTCCCGGATATCGAAACCACCTGTCGTGCCGTCACGGCGATGAAGCCGACACCGGTTGCGGCGGTAGAGTTGATGGACCGTGCCGGTCTGCATGCGGTGGAAGATCAGCCGGGTATGCCGGAGATATTGAAAACGCTGGGCGAAGATGCTGCGGCACTGCTGGTGGATGTGCGTGGTAGCACCCGTGACGAGCTGGATCAAAAGCTGGCTGAGGTGACGGCAGCCATTGCCGGTATCGAAACCGTTGCGCCGATCGAATTTACCGAAGACCCGGCTACCTACGCCCTATACTGGAAAATTCGCAAAGGCCTGTTCCCAGCGGTGGGGGCCGTGCGCCTGACCGGTACTACGGTGATTATTGAAGATGTTGCTTTCCCTATTGAGCAGTTAGCTGAAGGCGTATTAGAGCTGCAGCAGGTGTTCCGCAAATACGGCTACGACGAAGCCCTGCTGTTTGGTCATGCCTTAGAAGGTAACCTGCACTTTGTCTTCACCCAGGGCTTTGATGACGACAAAGAGGTCGAGCGTTATAAGCTGCTGATGGATGAGGTCGCTGGCCTGGTAGCCGTAAAATACAAGGGTTCACTGAAAGCTGAGCACGGCACGGGGCGTAATATGGCGCCTTTTGTTGAGCTGGAATGGGGCAAAGATGCCTACCAATTGATGTGGCAGCTAAAAGCCGTTTTTGACGCCGAAAACCTGCTTAATCCCGATGTTATTCTGACCCGTAACGAAAATTTACATTTAGAAAATTTAAAGCCATTACCTCCGGCCAGTGAGCTGGTGGATAAGTGTATTGAGTGTGGTTTTTGTGAGTCATCCTGCCCATCCCGAAACCTGAGTTTGAGCCCTCGTCAACGCATTGTCATTTGGCGTGAGATCAACCGCTTAGAAGCCGCTGGTGACGATGCTGACAGGCTAAAAGAGATGGTCGGCGAATACGACTATCAGGGCATTGATACCTGTGCCGGTTGTGGTCTATGCGAAGAAAAATGTCCGGTCAGTATCAATACCGGAGATCTGACTCGCAGCCTGCGTCATGAACGTAACAAAGGTTACTCCGGCGTGTCTTCGTGGCTGGGTAGTCACTTTGAGGGCGTTGCCAACAGCTCTCGTGTCATGTTAAAGGTAGCGGATGGAATGCATGCTGCCGTTGGCAGTAAGACAATGTCTGCCGTAACCGGTGCCGCGCGAAAAATCTCTGGCAACCGGGTACAACAATGGACACCGTCGATGCCAAGGGCTGCACCTAAGATGGACACCGTGTTAAAGCAGTACCCACCCAGTCATCAGGGGGACAAGGTGGTGTACCTGCCAAGCTGTGCGACCCGCATTATGGGGCCTGCACGGGATCAGGGTGAGGACAGATCCACGCCGGAAGTGGCCATGAGTCTGCTGAATAAAGCGGGTTTTAGTGTCGTGATTCCCGAGGAATTAGGTGCGCAATGCTGTGGTATGCCGTTCCAGAGTAAAGGTCAGTTTGAAACTGCAGATGCAAAAGCAGAAGAACTGAACCAAGCTTTACTTAAAGCAACCCACAATGGGCTTTATCCGGTGTTTTGCGACACCAGTCCCTGTCTGATGCGAATGCGTGACAAGCTGGATAGCCGTTTGCGACTGTACGAACAGGTGGAGTTTATCCACGATTTCGTGTTGCCGCGCCTGACTCTCTCGTCTCAGGTAGAGCGTATAGCTCTGCACGTCACCTGCAGCACCACCAAAATGGGGCTGGCCGATAAGTTTGTTTCTCTGGCCAAAGCGTGTGCCAAAGAAGTGGTTATCCCACCGGATATTACCTGCTGTGGTTTTGCAGGTGATAAAGGATTTTCTCACCCTGAGCTGAATGCGGCGGCATTAAAAGATCTGCCAACGGCGGTAGCGGGCTGTACTGAGGGGTACTCCAACAGCCGTACCTGTGAGATTGGTTTAAGCGAACACAGTGGTATCCCCTACCAGTCGATTATCTATCTGGTAGACCGCTTGGCGCAGAACAGATCTGCTTAAGCATTGAGTATCAGAATGTTGCAACGATAAGGATTGATCACGGCTCGGCTCATCCTGCCTGTCATAGGCTCGACAGGGTGAGCCACTTTATATAACAAAAACAATCCGCCTCTAATGAGGCTTGAGGAGCCCTGACAATGAGTTTAAAGCTCTCATTACGTCAAAAACTGATTGCAATTGTACTGGTCGTCGTTCTGGGATTTGGTGCTATGGGGTGGTACGCCATCCTGAGCCTGTCGGGACTGGTGACGGCTTCCGAGCATGTCAGCCAACTGGGTCATGTGACTCAGGTGGTAGGCAACCTGGAAGTGAGAATATTGCAGTTTGAGAAACAGAGAGAAGCGGCCACTCCGGATACTATCGGGCAGATCGATAGTGCCCTGGCCGAGTTACAGCAGAACGCAGTCAATCAGCTGGCAGAGGTAGAGTCCAAAGCAGGGGACCAGAAAGCACAGGGTATGCTGGCTGAAAACCGTACCGCGCTGGAGCCTTATCTCCAGCAGTTGGCCAATTGGGTGGAAGTGCGTAAACAGTTGGGACTCAGCTCTGATACCGGTGTCTTTTTGCAGGTGGAAAAAGAAGCGGCTGCACTTCTAGCCGAGCTTGAGGTATTTCGTTCGTTTGCTGCACGCTTGCGTGAGGTGCGGGCGAACGAGAAAGAGTTTCTGATCTATCCTGACGAAGAGCACAAAAAATCTGTTCAGGCGAGTCTGGATCAGCTGAGAAGCGATATTCGGGCGATGGGCTTTGACGATATCTTTTTTGCTTTTGTCGATAAGTACGAAGTTGTGTTGAAGCAGATGATCGAGCTGAGGCAGCAGTTAGCGGCACTGGACGCTGAATTGGCACAGTCCAGACAACAGGTCTCGGAACTGATGCAAAACAGTGCACAATACCTGCAGGGAACGCTGCTGGTGGAAGCGCAGAAACATGCTCAACAGGAAGCGTCTTCTGCGCGGACTTCAATTCTGATCGGTAGCGCGGGTCTGGCAATTATCGTGGGCCTGATTGTAGCTTCAGTGGCGATGTCTATTGCTCGCAATATGAAGCAGGCATTAGCCGCACTGAATGAAGTAGCCCGGGGCAATCTGACCACCCGCTGTCGTGATAATGGCAATGAGCAGGATGAGTTTAATCAGTTAGCTAAAGCCACCAACACCATGACCGAGGGTCTGCGTGATGTGATCGGCCACCTGAAGCAAAGCAACCATGACTTGGTAGAGACGGCTGACTCCATGGGTCACTCCGTACAGCAGATCGTCAGTGGCAGTCAGCTGATCAGTGAGCGCAGCAGCTCCCTGGTAGCCGCAACGGAAGAGATCAGCGCAACGGCAGATCAGGTGGCGGAAACGACTCAGCATGTGAGTGATTCGGCGAAAAATGCCTTTAAGACCGCTCATCAGGGTGCTCAGGTGATCAGCCAGGCGATTCAGGCTCTGGCCGATGTAGCTGAGGTCGTAGACGAAACCAGTCAATCCGTTGAGCAGCTGGGTGCACGCTCAAAAGAGATCGATGTGGTAATCGATCTGATTGTTGGCGTGGCGGAGCAGACTAACCTGCTGGCACTGAACGCAGCCATTGAAGCCGCCCGTGCTGGTGAAGCCGGACGTGGTTTTGCGGTTGTGGCCGATGAGGTGCGCACCCTGGCGGAGCAAACCGTAAAAGCGACCAGCGATATCACTCAGAAGGTTGAGGCGATTCAGCAGGATACCCGTCAGGTGATTGAATCGATGCAAAGAAGCCGGGATCGTGTCGAGCAGGGACGTTTACTGGGCGATCAGGCGGTGAATGCGGTGCGCGATATTGAATTGCAGACCCAGGATGCAGCCGATCAGACCGAAGAAATTATGAATGCGGTACGCGAAGTAGCCCAAACCACCCGTCAGATGGCACAGGATATGGATCAGATCTCCCATGAGATTGACCATAATCACCAGGCAACCGGACAGATTGTCTCTGCCAGTCAGGCGGTACATGAGCGCGCAGACCAGTTGGAACGATTAACCAAGCGCTTCCAGATCTAGCCACGATAGGGAAGGCATTGCATTGCCTTCCCTATCGCGGTAGAAAGAAGTCCTTACCGTTCCCATCAGGAAAGTGGCGGTCAGAGCTTAAATCGAGTTCTGGCAGACTGCAGACTTTACGTATTTGATTTTGTGTTCCTGATATTCAATCAGGAAGAAGGAAAAGAGAAGGTGAACCATGCTTCCGGAGATCAACACCATTGTTTATGCCACCACTTTAGGCAAAAACACCCGACCTGTATTTCGTCATGCGGTTAACCTGGCCCGTACCTATAACGCCCGTATCGTTATGGTGCATGCCCTGGAGCCGGTGAGCGAGTTTGGTCATGCTATTATTGAACACTACCTGCCAAAAGAGACGCTGGAAGAGATTCACAGCAGTGGTATGGCACGTATTCAGAGTGTTATGCAGGAGCGCGTACAGGCCTTTCGTGATGAAGAGCTGCAAGGCCTGCCTGATGTGGATCAACTCACTGTCGATATTGTGGTTGAAGAAGCCAACCCAGAGGAACTGATCCTGGATACGGCAAAAGAAGTAGGCGCCGATATGATCGTCATCGGCTCACACAGCCATCATGGTATGTTTGGTCAAAAACTGATGGGCAATACTGCACAACAGGTCAGCCTGCATACTAAAGTACCTGTATTACTGGTACCAAACAACTAACTCCTCCCCCCGACTTTAATCATTTCACTAATTCTAGAAGTTTTATAAGTCGATACTGTTCGTTCTTGTACTATTAGGGGAGCTTCAGGCTCCCCATGTTTTATCCACCGCGGGAAGTAAGGAAGAAAACAGATGCTTGTGGAAAAATTACTGGTAACGGTTTTTCCGTTGTTTGTTGTGGTGGCTATAGGTGCATTTTATGGTCGCTGGAAAAGTACGGATATTTCAGTTGCCAACCGTATGAATATGGATGTGTTTGTACCAGCATTGGTGTTTGCAGTGCTGGCAGATAAATCCTTTGACCTGGTGGCTTATCAGGATCTGGCACTGGCTGCCGGAGTTGTCGTGCTCGGTTCCGGTCTGGTGTTGTTCCCGCTGGTAAAGCTGCTCGGCTGGGACCCAAAAACCTTTCTGCCTCCCATGATGTTCAATAATACGGGGAATATGGGTATTCCCTTGATCGTACTGGCTTTTGGTGAAGCAGCTCTACCTGCAGCGGTGATGGTGTTTATTGTTGAGATGCTGCTGCATTTCAGTATCGGCCTGTATATTCTGGATCATAAAACCAAATTTTCTGCATTGTTGAAAATGCCGGTAGTGCAGGCCACGATACTGGGTTTTATCTTTAGCTTTATGGGCTGGACCCTACCGGAGCCTATTGCGATTCCAATGGAGATGCTGGGACAGATCTCAATCCCGCTGATGCTGTTTACTCTTGGTGTTCGCCTGTTATCGGTGGACTTGTCGGATTGGCGGATCGGGCTAACAGGTGCCATTCTGTGCCCTCTATCAGGCTTATTGATGGCCTGGCTCTCAGGCATGATCTGGGAATTTGATGCACAGCAGTGGGCAATCTTGTTAGTTTTCAGTGCATTGCCACCGGCTGTTTTAAACTATATGGTGGCAGAACAGTATGCTCAGGAGCCTGCCCGTGTCGCATCTATCGTATTACTGGGGAATTTTGCCAGTGTATTAACGCTGCCCTTGGTATTGTCGTTTGTATTGTGAAAACGATGGCTTAAAGGTGGCAAGAGCGAGGGTTCTGAGTTATACGTTTATATACATACTTACACAAAAATATTTTGATATTTTTCGGCCAACGGCTGAAGAATGAAGCCATCTGCTAAAGAGAAATTTTTGTGTGAGTGCTTAGGTAAAGGGGCGGCTTGAGGAAGTATGCATGTTGTTTAAACAGGACGATACAGCCACCGTGGTGGACAGCCTGCCACCATGGAAGGTTCTGATTGTGGATGATGAACCCGATATCCACTCAGTGACCAAAATGGCGCTGCGTAAGTTCCGTCTTAATGATCGGGGGGCTTTCCTTTCTGCATGCCTATTCCGGCCAGGAAGCCAAAGAGGTTATGGCACAACACGATGATATTGCCATTATCTTTCTGGACGTGGTGATGGAAACTGATGATGCGGGCCTGTTGGTGGCTAAGTACGTACGTGAGGAGCTGAAAAACCAGTTCAGTCGTATTGTGTTGCGCACAGGTCAGCCGGGGCAGGCGCCTGAAAGCCGGGTCATTGTTGAATACGATATCAACGATTACAAAGAAAAAACCGAGCTGGACAACAACAAGCTATTCGCGACGACCTATGCGGCATTAAGAGCCTACCGTGATATTCAATTAGTCGATAAAGCCCGTCGTTATCAGGAACGCAGCCGTCAGGGCCTGGAACGGGTGCTTCATGCCTCAGCCAATCTGTTTGAACAACGCTCACTAAAAGAGTTTGCCAGTGGTCTGTTACTGCAGATCGCTTCTTTGCTGCATATGAGTGAAGACAGTGTCCTGCTTCAGGTGGATGGTATCTCAGGTATGCAGGACCTGGTAGCCAACAAGTTGGATATTCTGGCTGCCAGTGGTTCCCTGTTAGGGTTGTCAGAGATGCCGCAGGATGTGGTCAGCGGTATCCAGGTTGCCTTAAGCAGTCAACGTAGTCAGGTAGTAAACGGTTGCTTTATTGGTTATTTCCCCAGTAAGCAGGACAAGGTTACCCTGCTTTATATTCAAGGTGTATATGATATTGATGAGCTGGATCAGCAGCTGCTGGATATTTTCTCTACCAATGTCAGCATCGCCTTTGAAAACCTACTGCTGGATAAAGAGATCGAAGATACTCAGGCAGAGCTGATCCATCGCCTGGGGGATGTAGTAGAGAACCGTTCAAAGGAGGCCGCCAACCATGTGGTGCGTATGGCTGAGTTCAGTTATGCCTTAGGCAAGGTTGCCGGTTTGGATGAGTATGATGCAGAGCTGTTGAGAAAAGCATCACCAATGCATGATTTGGGGAAGATCGCTATTCCTGATTCCGTACTGCTAAAACCGGGTAAGCTGGATGATAAAGAGTGGGATGTAATGCGCTCTCATGCTCATCTGGGCGCTGAAATCTTAGCGGGCTCTGAGCGCCCCCTGCTCTATGCTGCAGCTATCATTGCGGAACAACATCATGAACGCTTTGATGGCTCAGGTTATCCCAATGGGCTGAAGGGAGAAGATATTCACCTCTATGCCCGTATCGTCGCCATCGCAGATGTGTTTGATGCTTTAATTCATAAGCGCTGTTATAAAGAAGCCTGGCCGCTGGGAGAAGTATTGAAAGTCATCGAGTCTGAGAAAGGCAAACATTTTGATCCTGAACTCGTTGATCTGTTTATCGCCAATATCGATACCATGCTGGAGATTAATGAACGCTATCCCGATGCTTGATGCATTTCAATATAGTTAAGCGTAAAGATTTAAGTGAATAAAAAAGCCCTCTGAATAGCAGAGGGCTTTTTTGTGTCTTCAGGCATCTGGGCTCTTAAGAAGCCCGCACACTTGAGTCACCGGATCACTTAGTCTTCGTAACGCTGCATGATCAGAGTGGCGTTGGTACCACCAAAACCAAAGCTGTTCGACATCACGCGGTTCAGTTTCACACCTTCACGCAGTTCCGTCACGATATCCAGGCCTTCGGCCTGTTCGTCCAGCTCTTCAACGTTAGCCGATGCAGTGATGAAATCATTTTCCATCATCAGCAGGCTGTAGATCGCTTCCTGTACACCGGTGGCACCCAGAGAGTGACCGGTCAGGGATTTAGTGGAACTCATCGCAGGGCTGTTGTCACCAAATACGGCACGTACCGCTTTCAGCTCGGCAACATCACCCACAGGGGTTGAGGTGCCGTGAGTATTGATGTAGTCAACACCGCCTTCAACCGTAGACAGCGCCTGTTCCATACAACGTTGTGCGCCTTCACCGGAAGGGGCAACCATGTCATAACCGTCAGACGTTGCACCGTAACCAACGACTTCAGCGTAGATTTTGGCACCACGGGCTTTAGCGTGTTCCAGCTCTTCCAGAACCAGCATACCGCCACCGCCTGCGATCACGAAACCATCACGGTTAGCATCGTAGGCACGGGAGGCCTTGTCAGGCGTCTCGTTGTATTTAGTCGACAGCGCGCCCATGGCACCAAACAGGCAGCTCAGGGTCCAGTGCTCTTCTTCACCGCCACCGGCAAAGATGATGTCCTGTTTACCCAGTTGGATCTGCTCAACACCAGCACCAATACAGTGAGCACTGGTGGCACAGGCGGATGAGATCGAGTAGTTTACGCCCTTGATCTTGAATGGCGTGGCCAGACAAGCAGACACGGTACTGCCCATGGTGCGGGTCACACGGTATGGCCCCACTCGACGCAGACCTTTTTCACGCAGAATATCGGCGGCTTCAACCTGATCGGCAGAAGATGCACCGCCGGAGCCTGCAATTAAGCCGGTGCGTACGTTAGAAACCTGCTCTTCAGTCAGACCAGAGTCTTCAATTGCCTGTTGCATGGACAGATAAGCGTAACCAGCGGCATCACCCATAAAGCGTTTCAGCTTACGGTCGATCAGTTCATCCAGATTGATATCTACAGAACCGGAAACGTGGCTGCGGAAACCGCGCTCTTTGTATTCTTCGTTAAACTTGATACCAGAGCGGCCCTGACGCAGGGAGTCCAGAACGGAGGCAATGTCATTACCCAGACAGGACACAATGCCCATACCGGTTACAACTACTCGTCTCATGATATGTCCTCTGAAATTTAGAAACTGTCTGTTGAGGTAAACAGACCTACACGCAGATCTTTGGCAGTGTAAATCTCACGACCGTCAACAGAAACGGAGCCGTCGGCAATGCCCAGGCACAGTTTGCGGGAGATCACACGCTTCATCGTAATCTTGTAAGTCACTTTTTTTGCGGTCGGCAGAATCTGGCCAGTGAATTTCACTTCACCGCTGCCCAAGGCGCGTCCTTTGCCTGGATTGCCCACCCAGCCAAGGAAAAAGCCAACCAGCTGCCACATCGCATCCAGGCCAAGACAGCCTGGCATGACAGGGTCGCCAGGGAAGTGGCAGTCGAAGAACCACAGATCCGGAGTGATATCCAGCTCTGCGATAATCTCGCCTTTGCCATGCTCACCACCATCATTGGTGATGCTGACAATACGGTCTAGCATGAGCATATTTGGTGCCGGTAACTGAGCATTACCCGGGCCAAACAGCTCCCCCTGGCTGCATTGCAGCAACTCTTCACGGTTGTACGAATTTTGCTTGGTCACAGAAAAAATCCAGTGTTTGTTATGTGTTTTCTGTTTGAAATAATCCGGCATAGTCTAAATCTTGTGAGGCTATATTGCACGTTTGCGAGGTCAATAAATCGGTTGATAGGCCGATATTAGCCATCTGAAGGGCGTTATTATCTGTCTACGACTGACTGGGAGGTTGAATTTTGTCGCAAATTCAACTTTCTGCAGTCTGGCGCAGAAACCTGCACCTAGGTAAGCTGATACCTATTTTTAACAATTGCGAAAACTTTGGCTCTTTGAGTGCGATGCTCACTACTCTACGTGTTTAAATAGCGATGATCCTGAGCGGCTGATAACCGTGGTCAATTAGGATAGAGATGAGTGCATCAGGGGCGGCAATAGGATAAGCATGAAGAAGAATCTGCCTATTACAGAAAACGAACGTCGTTTAAGTGATGATGCCCGTCTGGTATCCACGACTGATCTGAAGGGGATTACCACCTTTGCCAATGATGAGTTTTGTCAGATCAGTGGTTTTGACCGTGATGCGTTGTTAGGTAAAAACCATAATATTGTCCGACACCCGGATATGCCGCCTCTGGCCTTTGCGGACTTATGGTCCCGCATCAAGCAGGGCGAGTCCTGGATTGGTGCGGTAAAAAATCGTGCGATCAACGGTGACTATTACTGGGTCGATGCCTATGTTGCCCCCGTGTTTAAGGGTGACCAGGTGGTAGGGTATCAATCTGTTCGCGCCAAGCCCGATTCCGAGCTGGTGCGGCGTGCCGAGTCCGTTTATCAGGCAATCAATAAGGGCAAACAAACCGGTCCGAAAAAACGTCGCTCGGCGTTTACACAGACATTAGCCGCAACGCTGCTTATGACGCTGCTATCGCTGTTATGCGTATTCTTTATTGATGATAAGAACCTGCTGGCTTTTGCCATCGGGCTCTTAGGCTTCGCAGCTTTAGCTTGGCAAAACCTGCAGTTACAACCGTTGAAGCGTCTGTACTGTCGGGCACTATCGATTATCGATAATCCGGTGACACAACAGATCTATGCAGGCCGCATGGATGAAATTGGGGCTATTGATCTGGCCGTCACGATGCAACAGTCCCAGATCCGGACCTTCACAGGCCGGATCGATGAAGCCAGTAAAGGCCTGGCGGATGTGGCACAACAGGCGGAGGTGCAGATGAGTGCTTTTGCTCAGGCGATGGTCAGACAGGAACTGGAATTGGATGGATTGGTTTCTGGTGCTCATCAAGTGAGCGAAGGTTTCCATCAGGTAGAAACTGAGCTGCAAGAGATTAATGAGCTGATGCATTCAGTGGAAAACCAGGCTAACGAGGGGCGTCAGGCGGTCCAGGTGGGGGTTGACCAGGTCAGTGAGGTCAGTCAGGCGGTAGCCCAGGCGGCAGAGTCTATTCAGGTGCTGCAGGATGAATCGGATCAGGTCGCTGATACTGTACAGATGATTACTGATATTGCTGATCAAACCAATCTGCTGGCACTGAATGCGGCCATTGAAGCGGCCCGTGCTGGCGAACAAGGCCGGGGCTTTGCGGTAGTTGCCGACGAGGTGCGTAATTTAGCGGTGAAAACCCAGGGTGCCACTGTACAGATTGTTGAGCGTATTGAGCGTATTCGCCAACTGGTGGCAGAGTCGGTGCAGCAGATGGAGACCAGTCAGCAGAAGGCTCAGGACAGTGCGGATCGCATTGTGAAGGCCGGTGATACCCTGCAATCCGTTGTTGATGCCGTACTGGCAGCAACTGAACGCAGTGATCGTATTGCTCAGCAAGTCTCCGCTCAGGTTAAAGCCACGGATGAGATGGATGACAATATCGGCCAGTTACGGGATCTGGCTCACGGCACTCAAGAGGTGTCTCAGGCATCGGCAGAGTCTAATCATCGCCTGGCGGCAGAGATTGCCGAACTGGACTCCCTGCTAAAAGCACTGAACCAGGGTAAAGGCTAGATAGAGCGACAACTGGACACCATTGAACTAAAGCAGACCAGTGTGCTGATCTGCTTTAATTTAATGGTTTTTGATGGCTCTTATAACGCCTTAAAAGCGCTTAACATACGCTCACGTGCTTCCGAAAGGTCTACCATAGGTGAGGGATAGCCCTGCACATAACCTTTGGGCTGAATTCTCTGCTTAGCAGGCAGTTTTTCCAGCTCTGGCACATAGCGCGCGATAAACGTGCCCTTAGCATCAAAGCGTTCCGCCTGTCGATAAGGGCTCAATAAACGGAAATAGGGCACCGCATCGGTGCCTGTTGAGGCCGCCCACTGCCAACCGCCATTATTCGACGCCAGATCACCGTCCACCAGATGCTGCATAAACCAGCGTTCGCCGTGTCGCCAATCGATCAATAGATATTTACTCAGAAATACCGCCGTTAGCATACGCAGGCGGTTATGCATCCAGCCGGTCTCCAGCAGTTGCCTCATGGCCGCATCCACTAGCGGAAATCCGGTTTTACCTTGTTGCCAACGTTCTAAGCCTTCCTGATCATCCCGCCAGACAAGGGCTTGGGTCTGAGTCTTAAAAGGTTGATAACGACACAGCTGGGGATACAGCACCAGCAGATGGCGGTAAAATTCCCGCCATAGCAGTTCATCCCGCCAGCGTCCGGCAGATTCCGCACTGCCCGGCTCGGTCACCAGTACTCTCAGAGTTTCTTGCCAGCACAGTTTCATGGATAGTTTACCGGCGGCTTGCAGAGCCGACAGCTGACTGGTTCCTGATCGATCAGAGGGAATATCCCGGCTGTGGGCATAGCGCCCGATACCATCCTGGCAGAATTGATTCAGCTGAGTAATCGCCTGTCGTTCAGAACAAGGCCACTGCTGTTGTATCGGATCGGATGAATAAGCCTGAGGCTGGAAAAAGCGGTAGCACTGTATCTGGTTGCTAACCTCATTGTGATTATTACCAGTATAACTACTTGCTTGTCCTGCATTTTCTAGCGTTTGTATCAGCTGTTGCTCCAGTGGCAAAGCGCTCGATTGTCTGATTGATGCAGTGGGGTTAGGCGCGTCTATATTAGAGGTGGCTGGGTTAACTGCTTCTTTCGGGATACTGGAAACGAGTTGCACCGGGTTCTGTTCCAGAGATTGCAGTGCTCGTTTACGAAAAGCGGAGTAGACCCGATAAGGTGTACCATCATTTTTCAGCAATTGGCCCATGGGAATCAGGCTTTGATCATGGAAGAACTGGCAGTGAATATCCAGATTTAAGGCCTGCTGCTCCAACTGATAATCACGCTGGCGCTCATTAAACTCCGGCTCTTCATTGGCAAAAATATGCTTACAGTTCAACTGCTGACACAGCTGAATGAGCAGTGCTTGCTGACACTGAAAGTCGTCACAGTCCAGTGTTAACAAAGGGATATTATATTCTGCCAGACACTGTTTCAGGTCCAATAAACAGCGCTCAACAAAACGCTGCTTATTATACCCCCAGTCGTGCTGCTGCCACTGCCGTTGTGGGCGAAGAAAGCAAGCGATTAACTCAGCATTGTGCAAGCCCTGTTGCCTGACATCAATCAGGGCCTGATATGCACTCCACAGTGCGGGGTTGTCATGCACTCTTAGATCGGAGCGAAACCAAACTAAAATACGTTGGGGGTGATGAGTCATAAAAATATCCTATGCTTGGATTGCTCCAGCCTCAGCTTAGTTTCAGCTGTTCCAATACAGTTAACCAATCGGAATCCACACGCCATTGTTTATCCGTCAGTTGCTCCTGCGGCAATGCACTGGCAGGGCCTGATAGATAGCAAGGAAAGGACAGGCTATTAACCTGTTGCTGTTCGCGGGCTTTCAGTTTAGGTAGTCTGTCATTGCTAAAAAGCAGTAGCCCTGAGATTGCTTGCTGCTCCGACATCAGATGCAGTAATGACCAGCTGGGTAACTGCTCCAGGGTAATGACTGGAATGTTGCGATCGATACACGCCAGCACTGCCAGCCAGGGCAGAATTTGCGGTTGCTGTGAAGGCCGTTGTGTAATCAAAAGCTTGTGCTGCTGCTGACCAGGAGGCTGTCGATGCAGCATACGGGCACCGGCGCGACTGCGCAGATAGCCCTCCAGCTGTGTTTCAGCCAGCATGCGCCGCTCGCTATCACTTTGCTGGTTCAGCCAATCCATTAGTGGTAGCCAAAAAAAGCGCACCAAGAGTGAAACCGGATAAATTGCGCCAATCTGATTAACGGTTTGGTCAAAGCGCGATATCTGACCGTGTAGTAACGCTGAGCAAGCCTCATTCAGCGTTGGCTGCCAATCGGTTGTTGAATCGCTGCTGTCTGACGGGGCCTGGGTCAGAGACTGAGTGTCTTCCAACAAGGGCTTTACCTGACTCACCGCAACGCCACGATTCAACCACTGTTGGATCTGAATAATACGTTCTACATCTTTCTGGCGGTACAGGCGGTGTCCTTTGGGGGTTCTGAGTGGCGTTAATAAACCGTATCGGCGCTCCCAGGCCCTCAGGGTTACCGGATTGACTCCGGTTTTTTCCGCCACATCCCGAATCGGCATACTGGATTGTGGCGCAGGAGTTTCGGGTATTTCGATCGCGGATTCAGTCATAGGAATACGGCTCTTTCTTATCTTTGTGCAGGAGTAGCCAGAAGCAGAGTGATCGCGCAGGCTTACTCTTTGTCCTCTGGCACTTTTTTCTTTGGCATTTTATTTTTTGCACTGCCTATGACCTTGGCAGCGTATGTATTGCAGTTATTGGGTATTCAGTCAGGAAACTGAATAAAGCGCTCCAGGCTACTCATTAATCGCTAAAAACTATTTGTTGAGTACTCAAGGCTGCTCATTAATCGCTAAAGGCTCTGGATAAGGAAATAGATAACGATAGTTACCGCTATAATCACAACCATGTACCTGAAACAGATGGCGCATCAGTACCAGCGGGGCAATCAGAGGCAGGGCTCCGGTGCGATATTGGTCGATAGTCTGACTCAATAACCGGCGTTCTCTACTGGCCAGGAAGCGTTTCAGGTAGCCCTGCATATGCATCAGCACATTGGTATGATTTTTCCGGCTGGCGGGTTGCTTCAGAATCGCCATAAACTTCGGCAGATACTGTTCAGCTTTTTGTTCAATATTTTCTTTATCTACACCCGCCAACCAAGCGCCCAGGTCCCGATAGCCCTGTTGATTATGAGCCATCAGAATCGGTTTGTACTGAGTATGAAACTCGATCAGCTTGCCCGGAGTCATGCCTTCCTGCTGGATCTGTTGCCAGGTACTGTAGGCAAAAACACGGGTTAAAAAGCTTTCCCTCAGGATAGGGTCATTCAGGCGACCCACCTCTTCAACCGGCAGTGACGGATAACGTTCCAGTAGTTTCTCAGCAAAGACGCCACTTCTACGCACATCCGACAGATGACCATTTGTACGATAGACCTTTACACGTTCCATGCCGCAGCTGGGTGATTTGCCCAGCAGAATATAACCGCCCAGATGGGGCAGGCGCTCCACAGCCCGTTCGCTAAATTGAGTCAAGGCTTCGGTATAGTCATCTCCGGTGCGATTGCCCTCAACACGTACGCCCAGTTCTTCCCGATCAACCAAACGGATCGCTTCACGGGGGGTCCCCATACCGGTACCCATCTCAGGGCAGACCGGTACAAAGTTCACAAATTGGCCCAGAGTATCGGTGCAGAAGCGGGATTGCTTATGCCCGCCATCAAAACGCACCTTGTCACCTAACAGGCATTGGCTAATGCCAATCTGAATATCACGTTGTGGAAAATCCCACTGTTCAACAGTCTGATTCATGGCTCTGTCCCTCGACAAAATGGGTCATGTATTGGCCTGATTTGTTCGTTACTCACTCCAAGCGCTGAATTTATTATTGTACATAAAAAATAATTTGTACAAGTTTTATTTTCACGCTTACATGTCCTGAATCAACTCAGTCAGGGTTTGAGTCATTTTAGGATGCAGTCCAATAGGGCCTTGCAGATGAATCGACAGCTGCGGGTACTTCCGGGCCAGCTCTTCGATCTGTTGAGGTACATCATGACGCAAATGGCGACCTGCCGAGAAAAACAGTGGAATAATCTCTAGCTGTTGGTATTGCTGACTATCAACCTGTGCAACAACTTCTTCCAGACTAGGCGAGCACAGCTCCATAAAAGCCAGATAAACCGGGTTGCTCTGATTTTCAATAATCTGTTGAGTCAGTTGATGAAAGGGTTCCTGCCAACGAGGGTCACGGCTGCCATGAGCCAGTAGAACAAGAACTTTTTTTTGCTGTTGCATAATCGGCTCGCAAATAGATGACGTAAAAAGTTATACAAAATAGTTATTGTGAATAATACTTGAATACAGGCACGCTGTATTTATTCCGGTTTTGAGACTGCTGTAAGGGAGAAGATCATGCATATTTTGATTACCGGTGGTACAGGATTTATTGGTAAGGCTCTCTGTCGCCAGCTCATCACCCAAGGCCATACGCTATACGTAGTAAGCCGACGTCCAGATCAGGTTAATGAAGTATTGGGGCATACTGTCAATGCTGCTACTGACCCTTTTGGTTGGCTGGGCCAAGCGATGGATGCAGTAATCAATCTGGCCGGTGCACCTATTGCTGATGCCCGCTGGAGTGAGAAGCGCAAACAGTTGCTGATGAATAGCCGCTTAGGGCCCACCCGCCAGCTGGTGAGCTATATCGAGCAAGCCGATCATAAACCCAGGGTGATGATCAGTGGTTCTGCTATTGGCTACTATGGCGCCCATGGCAGTGAAAAGGTATCTGAAGATAGCAGTTGCCACGATGAGTTTGCCCATCGCTTGTGCCTGGCCTGGGAGGCTGAAGCTATGGCGGCAGAAAAACATGGGGTACGAGTCTGTATTCTGCGCACAGGTCTGGTATTGGAAGCCGATGGAGGACTATTAGCCCGCTTGTTGCCGCCTTTTAAAATGGGACTGGGTGGACGTATGGGTAACGGTAATCACTATATGCCGTGGATTCATCGCCAGGATCTGCTCAATATCATCTATTTTCTGATGCAACGGGAAGACCTGAGCGGGGCTTTTAATGGCACAGCACCAACACCTGTACGCAATGGGACTTTCAGCCGAATCCTGGCAGGCACATTAAAAAGACCTCTGTTGATGCCTCTGCCGGCCTTTACTCTTCGCCTTGTCTTTGGTGAGATGTCTGAGATGCTATTGACCGGAGCCAGGGTTGTGCCTGAACGTTTACTGCAAAATGGCTTTGAATTTCAATACAAAACACTGCGTCCTGCATTACAACAAATTCTTTAACAGACTGTAATTTCTACACCTAGACAGTGTTCTGTATATTTGAAAATACTTAGTTTTTGTTATCATGCTGTATTCATGTTAGGACATAAACACACACTGAACCGGGTTCAGTGCATTAAGGGTGCCTGAATGTCGGAAGAGACCAGCGATTATCAACCGAATCAGACTGACGAATACGTCAATCATCTGGCTGAGGTTAAAGATACTAATCCCACCACTGCATCGGAAGATATTTATAACGATCAGGGGGTTTTGCTGCTCAGTAAAGGCTCTGTTATTACCAAACGAGTTGCCGGGCACCTGATACACCATCAGCTAAAAAAAGAACTGGATCAGTCGATAGTCGTAGCCAATACCTTGACGGTATACGATGTGCTGAACCAGACCTTAGAGCTGGTTGAAAGTGAACCTGATCTGCGGTTATTACATAGCCATGCAGACTTTGAAGTCACTCTGCGCCAACTGTTGTTTAATAAGCCGATACCGTCCCAAATATTGCAGCGCCTAACGGTTATGAGCCGGGTAATGCCTCTGGTATACCAGCGGAGCCTGTTCTGCAGCTGGCTGGTACCTCTGCTGTGCAAGCTGATGGGGCATCATTACAACACCTATTTCTCTGCATTTTCTGCAGGTTTGGCGCACGATATTGGCCTAATGCATATCCCTGTCGAAGCCGCTACTGCCACTCAGGATTTAACGAAACAACAGTGGCGAGCCTTAAAAACACACCCGATTGTGGCTCGTATGATCCTGGAGAGTCGCAATATTTACAGTGACGACATGCTCAATGCCGTTGCCGATCATCACGAGCGCTGTGACCGCTCGGGTTACCCAGCTTATAAAGCCAGCCAACAAGTGAATCAATTGGCTCAGATTCTGAGTATGAGTGATCAGCTGTTTAAGCTCTATTTTGACCCCGAGCGGGGACAGAAGTCCGCTCATGAGTGGATCTCTTATCTGGAAATTAATTTGGGAACCTTTGGCAGTGCCAGTGAGTTCATGCTGGCATTACTTAAAAAGCCGGATATAGCTGATCGGCTTAGCGTTCAAGAGAAAACGCCTGTTGAACTGGAAACAGTGGCAAAAGAAAACAGCCAGATAGCACGACTGTTCGATTGCATCAGAGACCTGGATGAGATTGCAGGGCATTACCCTCGTGTGAAAATTGCCCGAGGCGTCAGCGAAACCATTTCGCAATTAAACTGGGTCAAAGATTCGGCAGGGCTTGGCTCTGATCACCTGAGTGAATGGCTAACCTGGAGCAAAGACAATCCAGAAGATAGCAGCGAAGCAGAACTGTCAGAGATCCACAATCTGCTTCAGGGGTTACGTTGGCGCTTTCGTCGATTATGGCGCTTAGCTGTAGAACTCTACTGGAGCGATAAACTTGAAGCGAAGCATCAGGCCCAGATCAAAAAACAGTTTGACGCTATGAGTGCGCTCTTGCCTAACCTATGTTTTGATCTGGATGGTTCTAAGCAAGCGGCTGCTAGCTCTGACGGTGCTAAGACTGATGAGGCTAAAGCAGGCTCTAATGAGCCACCTGCTGAACAAGCCCCTACTACAGAAGGCTAGTCCTGAGTGAAGACAATGAGGGCTTACTTCAAAAACATTAAATGAATAAAAAACGCCTGCAATAGCAGGCGTTTTTTTATCAGAGATTAAGCCGTCACAATAATCACACGAATACCTTCGATATTGATACGGGCATTTTCTAATGCCTGAGCCACCGACAGATACTCCATCTCCAGAGCCTTGACTTCGATATCCCGCACCGATGGATTCACCTCTTGCAACGCTTTGATACGCTGCAATTCAGGATAGAGCAGTGCCTGCATATTCAGCTGTGCCTGCTCGATAATCGTCGGCAGGTGATCGTTAGCCAGCTCTTCGGCTTTATCCGCCAGCGTACGAATCTGCTCCTGACGCAATTTAACAACCTCACGGGCGGTCGCTTTTTTCAGTTTATCCAGTTTTGGCGCTAAACCTTCAAAACTCACCTTGGCGGCCAGGTTGTTACCACGCTCATCCAGTAGGAAGCGAAGCGTGCTTGGTGGCAGGTAGCGGCCAATATGTAGATGTTTCGGCGCACTGCATTGAACGCTGGCGATCACTTCCAGCAGCAGAGTGCCTTCCGGCAGCGCCTTGGTTTTAAAGATACTGACCGCGCTGTTGCCTAGGCTACCCTGCACAATCTGCTCCTGCAGGGTTTGCACAAATGGATGCTCATGACTGAAGAACTGCAACTCTTCACGTACCAGAGCGACATCACGATGGGTGGTCATGGAGAAACCATCCTCGTGATCCAGACCCGGCAGATCGGAGTTCAGCATATGTTCACCTGGGGTCAGGTGCCAGCTGGTTGGGCTGGTTTCTTCACTGTTCACACCAAAGATATCCAGTGCGGTTTCCAGCCACTGCTGCATCGCTTCTGGATCATCCTGGGCTTCAATCTCATTCACCAGTTCAGCCGCTGCCTGTGGACGGCAGGCGTTACGCTCCAGCAGGCGGTCACGACCGGCCTGCATCGCTTCATTCAGCTCATCACGACGTTGCTGGGTTTGTGTCATCAGAGCTTCAAGGGCGCTGGCATTTTGTGCCAGAATCGCTTCTTCCAGCGATTGACCAAATTCGGCAAACAGGGCAGAACCAGCAGGGCAAGGGGCGCTAAAGGCATCCAGTCCCTGGTTGTACCATTGCAGCATATGCGCCTGCCCCGTACCGGCAAAATAAGGTACATGAATCTGAATATCGTGTTGCTGACCAATACGATCCAGACGACCGATACGCTGCTCCAACAGGTCCGGGTTAGCCGGTAGATCAAACAGCACCAAGTGACGGGCAAACTGGAAGTTACGGCCTTCACTACCGATCTCGGAACAGATCAGTACCGGAGGACCCGCTTCGTGATCAGCAAACCAGGCCGCCGCTCGATCACGCTCCAGAATACTCAGACCTTCATGGAAAGCCGGAGCATGAATACCTGTGGCTTCTTTTAGTGCATTGGATAATGTCAGAGCCGACTCCGCACTGTGACAGATCAACAGGGTTTTATCGATATCGTTTTCATGCAGGTGATCCAGTAACCAGTTAAAGCGCGGATCAAACTCACACCAGGTATCGTGCAGAATACCCGGCAGACTGCTTTCCGGTGCCAGGTGGGCCTTAAAACCACCGGTATTCAGTGGTGCACGATACTGAGAGGGCAGTTCCAGCTCATAGGTGTGCAGCTCACGCTGTTTAAAGCCTGTGACCGTATCACGGGTGTTACGGAACAGTACCCGACCCGTACCATGGCGATCCAACAGTTGATCCTGCAGCTGACTGCGCGCGGACTGTTTCTGTTCGTCGTCGGCTTCTGCCTGACTCAGCAGCTCCAGCAGTGCCTGGGCATCGCTCTCGGGTAACAGCTCTTTGAGTTGAGCAACTTCAGTGTCAGACAGGGTATCCTGATCCAGCATCTCCAGCGCCTGCGCAATGGGTTGATACTGTTGTTCTTCCTGCTCAAATTCCTCAAAGCTGTTATAACGCTCGGGATCTAACAGGCGCAAGCGGGCAAAGTGGCTACCCTTGCCCAGCTGCTCAGGCGTTGCAGTCAGCAGTAACAGCCCTGGGGTATCCAGAGCAAGGCTTTCAATACAGGTGTAGGCTTGGCTGGGCGCCTCTTCGCTCCACTCCAGGTGGTGGGCTTCATCCACCACCAGCAGATCCCATTCTGCAGCAACGGCCTGTTGCTGCAGCTCTGGGTGGTCGGTCAGTAGCTCCAGGCTACAAATCACCAGCTGCGCCTGTTCAAAGGCGTTCTGCCCTGGATACTGAGCGCAACGTTCATAGTCGTACAGGCTGAACTTCAGATTGAAACGACGCAGCATCTCGACCAGCCATTGGTTTTGCAGCGACTCCGGCACCACGATCAGTACACGCTCTGCACGGCCACTCAGTAACTGCTGATGCAGAATCAGGCCAGCCTCAACGGTTTTCCCCAAGCCAACTTCATCAGCCAGCAGTACCCGTGGCGCATAACGGCTGGCCACGGAGTGTGCGATATAGAGCTGGTGTGGAATCAGTGCCATACGGGCACCGCTCAGGCCACGAATCGTGGAGTGATTCAGACGATCCTGATCCAGCAGGGTGCGGTATCTCAGATTAAACCAGTCATTACGGTCGATCTGACCGGTTAACAGACGGTCCTTAGCCTTATGGAAACGAATATGGTTGTTGAGCAGCGCTTCGCTCATCTCTTCAGGTGTGCCATCCTGTTTGACGCCCAGATAGACCAGCAGGCCGTTATCCTCTTCTACCTCTGTGACCGTCAGCATCCAGCCTTCGTGATGCTCAATCTGATCTCCAATAGCAAAAGCAACGCGGGTCAGGGGGGCAGTGCGGGTGGAGTAAACCCGGGTTTCACCGGAAGCTTGAAACAGTACGGTTACACTACGGGCATCACAGGTCAGAATAGTTCCTAAACCTAAATCACTTTCCGCGTCACTGATCCAACGTTGTCCGGGGATATAAGGCAGCATGTACACCTCTGAAAAAAATGGCTTGGGGGCAAAAAAGGGGCGATATCTTAGCGGATTTGAGAGTTAATCCCTAGTCTCATTTAGGGATTTTTCACCGCGAGACTATTCTGAAAAAGCCTTGATAAGTACGTCGATAAAAGCCACTCCTAAAACATCAACTCAGGTATTGTAAAAGCGTCAACAGAAGTCTCAGCAAAAATCTCCTTGCAGTGTATGCCTAAATTCCATTTTGTGCCGACTTACATATCAATGGCAGGCAAAGCGACAGGCGTGCTTATTGAATCTGCTGCGCCATCGCCTGCAAACGGGCCGGATTGAGTTCACCGATATGGCTATCAATCAATCGCCCCTGATTAAATGCCAGGGTTACCGGCAAACCCGGAGCATTGAAATGCTGCATCAGTTGCTGATTGGGGTCCAGCACTAGCATATTATCCGGTAACGCCAGATCAGGGTTATTCCGCACAAAGTTTTCAACAGTGATGCTGGATTCTCCGGCATTGACTAACCAGACCGTTAACTCCGGGTTTTGCTGAGCAAAGTAAACCAGTGCAGGCATCTCACGCAAGCAGGGCGCACACCAGCTGGCCCATAAATTGATGATCAACGGCTGTTTCTGTTTACTCAGATTAACCGCCTGCCCCTGTAGGGTTGGCAACTGGATGTCAGGCAGGTTTTGTACCTGATCGCGATCCAGAGGTTGCCAGAGCTTTAAACCAGCCCAAACAACAACAGCAACCAACAATATAGCTGATGCTGCACCGAGAGCTTTAGGTTGGGTTTTAAAATGCATCAGTGTGACCACTCCAGCAGTGATTAGCGCAGCGGTCAGTGAGTAACCGGGCTGCCAGAAATAAAGAATGCTCAACCAGTCGTAGCTAAAAGCCGATGGGTCTTGAGCAACAAAAGCTAAACGGGCGGCCACGAGGCCATACCAGAAACAGTGCTGTGCCCAGCGTGAGAAATCCAACTCAGTATCCGAGGATCGGAACGCCCTATTCAGCCCTTCTGCAAACAGAAAAAATATCAACATAGCCCCTATCAGATAAAGACGATCTGTTGATAACATCAAAGGCCCAAGACTGATTGCACCCATAATTGACTTATTCCCGTTTTATACCCGCTATAAAGCC
Organism: Oceanospirillum beijerinckii DSM 7166; assembly: GCF_000422425.1. GTDB lineage: Bacteria > Pseudomonadota > Gammaproteobacteria > Pseudomonadales > Halomonadaceae > Oceanospirillum > Oceanospirillum beijerinckii. Next base: position 37,405 of record NZ_AULT01000033.1, on the reverse strand, counting down.
GGGCAAGCATTACGCCCCAATTAGGGCTTGGCTGAGTTTTAATCTATCTCAGTTTAATCCCTATCCCAACCCTTACCCCTGGAACCGGACCTAGCGAAAGCGGGCCAACTCAGGTGCTTTTTGTGGCTGCTCTTTCTGCCCTGTCATCTCAGCAAAGGTCGCCAGCTTAGGCATACCGCTATAGCTTTGCAGCTGTTGTTCACTATCCAGCCAAACGAATGCAGGTGTCCCCTGTAGAGCAAAACGCTTCATCAGTTGCATATTAAAACTCAGGGCCTGTTCACTCTCTATGCCGATCCCCTCTTCAGGAATAGGTAATATTTCCTGTTGCATCATAACGGCCCTCAATGAATGTTCCGGCTGTTCTGACTGCAGTAAAGCAGTTGCTTTTATGCGGCTGTCCGGTTGCAGATAAGCCACAGGAATCCAACGGATCTCAGCGCCTTGCTGTTGATAGACCTCCAACGCCTGCCAGGCAAACTGACAGTAAGGGCAGTTGGGATCAAAAAAAACATACAGTACCGAATTATCGCTACCACCTGCGCCTTGGCTCTTAGCCTTGCGCTCCTGGAGTTCACTCTTCTGAGCAATGCTATAAGCTTGCGCCAGCAAAGCAAAATCAGCCTCAGGCAGATAACGTTTAGTGTAAAACTCAGAGAGGTTATTACCCTTATGATCCAGTAGAGTACCCGTAATCAGGGTTTTCCCATCTGCAGTGGTATACACCAGTGTATGGTTGTCCTCTCGACTCAACACCCAGCCTGTCAGACCAGATTGTGCTGAAAACTGCTGGCTGACACTGATACCGGGAACCAGAATGCGCTTAAGTGCATCTGGCAGACGATAAGTACTGGATTGATTCTGTTCAGCCTCTGCAGACTGATCCACCGATAAAGCCTGTTTATCCTGTTCTTCCGTTAGAGTATCGGCAGAGATATTGGCATAGGCTGGGGTCATTGATACCAGGCCCAAGGTTAACAGCCAGAAAAGAGTCGTTTTATAAAACATTCCGTCGCCATTTTTGACTAAATAAAAGCAAGAATTGTAAACGATTTGAAATCAGAACACATGGAGACCTGAAAATTCCCCCAACGGTGTATTTTACGCCCTGTAAGGTAATAAGCTCTATGAAACAAACAGATCTCACTAGGTGTAACAGTAAGCACGCCAATAGCAATATATCTGGCCTATCCGTCCTTCCCGACCCGCGTCTGGACAGGGTAAGGGTATCAAGGTCGAAAAAACTTTGTGCTGGTGCTTAAGAAGAAACAAGAGTTCAACGCAAGATAGAAGGTGGGAAAAGTAGATGCAGGATAACTTGCGCTTGCTGGCCGTGTTCAGTCAGCTATTAGGCTTTATCATTATATTTCTAATGCGCACCTATGAGGTGGACAGCTTCTGGCAGGGCTGTGTATTAGTCTTAATGCTGTTAAGCGCCTTTTCGATCTGGTTGATCCGCCAGTATCGCAAAAATAAGCGCCTGAAAGATAAAGAGTAGTTTTCTATCTGATCGTACGGTTGATAGAATCCGCTCATACTTGAGGTCCCTGTTACGGTTCAGCTCTGCTTGGCTACCCGTTATCAGATCGACCCGACAATAAAATAACGAATACCAAGACAAAGCACGAAACTACGATATTTTGATAGTGCCCATAGCAGAAAATTGACTCTGGAATGGGTTGTTTCGTGGTTTGAATGAACCCTAGTTTGATCTGACTGCCCGACAGTCTGCAGGAGTTAATCATGAGCAAAGACCATCTGGTGATATTTGATACCACATTGCGTGATGGTGAGCAGAGCCCTGGCGCATCCATGACCAAGGACGAGAAAGTACGTATCGCCAAACACCTGGAAAAGATGAAGGTGGATGTGATCGAAGCGGGTTTTGCCATCGCCAGTCCAGGTGATTTTGAGGCGGTAAAAGCCGTAGCCGATAGCGTAAAAGACAGCACCATCTGTAGCCTGTCCCGTGCACTGGACGCAGATATTGAACGTGCCGCAGAAGCCCTGGCCGGTGCCAATTCAGGTCGTATCCACACCTTTATCGCGACCTCTCCGATTCATATGCAGCACAAACTGCAGATGCAACCGGATCAGGTAATTGAGCAAGCGGTACGCGCAGTGAAAAAAGCCCGTAACCTGATGGCCGATGTAGAGTTCTCCTGTGAAGACGCCGGTCGTTCCGAGATCGATTTCCTGTGCCGCATTATTGAAGCCGCGATTGATGCTGGCGCATCGACTATTAATATTCCTGACACCGTGGGTTATGCCATTCCCGGTCAGTTTGCCGAAACTATTGGTCAGTTGCTGAATCGTATTCCGAATGCGGATAAAGCGATCTTCTCTGTTCACTGCCATAACGATCTGGGCTTGGCTGTGGCTAACTCCCTGGCGGCAGTACAGGCGGGAGCCCGTCAAGTGGAGTGTACCATCAATGGCCTGGGTGAGCGTGCCGGTAATGCCTCACTGGAAGAGGTTGTGATGGGTATTCGCACCCGCCCGGATATCTTTGCTGTGGAAACCCGTATCGATCCGGTACATATCGTACCAACCTCTCGCTTGGTATCCACTGTGACCGGTTTCCCGGTACAGCCAAACAAAGCAATTGTCGGCAAGAACGCTTTTGCCCACGAGTCCGGTATTCACCAGGATGGTGTTCTGAAACACCGTGAAACCTACGAAATCATGAAAGCTCAGGATGTGGGTTGGAACACCAATGCCATCGTACTGGGCAAGCACTCGGGCCGTAATGCCTTCCGTACCCGTTTGGAAGAGCTGGGTATCACCTTCGATTCCGAAGCAGAGCTGAACCATGCCTTTGCCCTATTCAAACAGCTGGCGGATAAAAAGCATGAGATCTATGACGAAGATCTGCAGGCGCTGGTCAGTGATTCCCGTGTGACCGATGCGGTTGAGCGCTTTAAGCTGGAAACGCTGGAAGTCCAGTCCAAAACCGGCGAAATTCCGGTAGCTAAACTGGTACTGAACGTCGATGGCAAGGAAGTGACGGCGGAATCTGAAGGCAGCGGCCCTGTGGATGCGACCTTTAAAGCGATCGAAAAAGTCGCTAACAGTGAAACGGTTCTTGAGCTGTACTCGGTGAATGCGATCACCAGTGGTACCGATTCTCAGGGTGAAGTGACAGTGCGTTTGGATAAAGGCGGTCGTCTGGTGACCGGCCTGGGTGCAGATACCGATATCGTAATCGCTTCTGCCAGGGCGTATATCCATGCGCTGAATGCGTTGTTCAGCCACTCTGATCGTACCCACCCGCAAGAAGCGTCTGTTTAAGCGCGGTGGTAAACAGTGACTGAGGTGACTGTTTACCGCTGTTTAGCTGTCTTGTTAATAGGACAGGATGCAGATTGCTAAGGGGTATAAGCGCAATAGGGTATTGTGATACCCATAAACAATGGCGACAGGTATAATCTGTCGCCATTTTTATTTTCTGAGACAGGCGTTTAGCCGGGGTTTAAACAGACAAGATGAATGAAGCGCAGCGTGTGGCTTATCTGGAACAGCTAGGAGTGGTCAGTTGGATGCCCCGGCAGCCTCTGCCCGGAGCCTTGCCATCCGAATACCTTGTCTGTGAAGAAAGCATACCTCCTGTTGAGGGGGAGGCTGCGGTGATGTCTGCTGTAGCCGCTCTGGATAGCAGTACCGCTTTAGGTGGTATACAGGGTGCAGTCCAGGCCCAATCTCATACAGGAATGGTTGGTCAGGCTACCAGTCCTGTCGATAGCTTTCTTTCTGGTGATGCTTCGACCAAGGTGAATCGCCCCGCTATCTTTGATGGCGCTAGCAGTGAACAGGTTGCGCCCGCCCCGGTTATAGTGGATTCCTCTCGTGTACCGGATCAACTGCGCTTAGGCTTGATTCGTACCGCCGATCAGGGGCCTTTGTTGATCTGTAATATCACAGGTCAGGATTGGCCAGAGCATAAGGTGATGCCGATGGTCGGTCAGATGCTGCACTTTATGCAGCAGCCAGCCAGCCAGATCTGTTTACCCTTTGAATGGCCCTTCCCAGGCAGCAGTGCCAAATGCTCCGAACAGGAGTTTCTGGCGGTGCTGAAAGCTCTGTTATCCGGTGCCCGCTTACAGTGCCAACCAGGACAGAGATGCTGGTGGTTTGGTGAGTTGCCTGAACTGATCCAGCAAGGCGGCCTATTACAGATCGAGCTGCATTATCCACTCAGCCTGGTGCAGTTATTGGAGCAGCCGGAAGCTAAGGCACAACTACTGCAGCAACTATTAACGATCAAAGCGCCAACGGAGCAACAAGAGGCCAATCAGTGAAGAAGATCAGAGAAGTCGGCATTCTGGAGCTGGATGCGGTAATGAATATTGAGCGTGAGGCTCATCTGACCCCCTGGACCCGTTTGATGTTTGAGCTGGGGTTACAGCGCAATGACACATTATTAGGTGTTTATATTGAGCAGCGGTTATGCGGTTATGCCATGCTGCAAAAGATCGCAGATGAATGGCACCTGCATAATATTGCGGTTAATCCCGCGCTACAGGGGCAGGGTATCGGGCATTTCTTATTACAAGAGATCAAGCTTCAGGCGCAGCAGCAGGGTCTGTCGATTATTCTGTTGGAAGTACGGGAGAGTAACGGCGCAGCACGCCATCTATATCAGCAGCAGGGTTTTGTCGAAGATGGGGTGCGACCAAAATATTACTCAGTGCCCGGTGGTGATAGGGAGGATGCGGTGATGATGTCCTGCCCAGTCGAGCTTGAGCAGGACCTGAATCTCTAAGCGCCTTAGCAGCGCAGCACTTAAGTCCGAGGATCTGTACTTACAGATTATTAAACGGAGATGAAGGTGCTGTTTGAGCTTCCAGCTCCGCTTCCTCTTCTGCCGTCAGGTCATCAAGCTCACCAAGGTCATCAAGGTCATCAAGCTCACCAAGGTCTTCAAGCTCATCAAGAGCACTATCCTGCTCAATCAGCGCTTCTTCCGCGCGGCTTTGATCCATCAGCTCGCCTTCCGAAGATGCCGTAGCGGCAATCTCATCTTCTGCGATGCCATCTTCAACCGCATCATCGTTTATGGTGTCTTCAGAAACAGCGTCATCGTTTATGGTGTCTTCAGAAACAGCGTCATCGTTTGTGGCGTCTTCAGAAACAGCGTCATCATCCAGTAGATCAAACCTACCTAACAGATCGCCCAGACGGGATTCCCAAGCCGTTTTCTCTTCCTGCAGCTGGGCATTGTCGTCTTGCAGTTGAGCGTTATCTTCCTTCAGCTCTTCAATCTCCAGCTTCAGGGTCCCAATGGTATCCACTGCAGATTGAACGCGCTTTTCTAATTCATTCAGCAAATCCAGGCTCATATTTGAACACTCCTAAGTGTCTTGCTTTGCAAATTGGCTTTCCTGATGCTCATTATAGAGCGATGTGGGCCATGAAAAAAAGCGGGATTTACGCACCAGCACAACCCTGATACTAAATCCCGCCTCTTCCATTATTAGAGAGCTATTTAAAACCCTCTCTAAAGCTTTATTGGCTGTTCAATACTAAGTTTAAAGTCCGATAAGACAGAAGATACTTCCCACCTTTTAACCAATTACTTCCCATCCTTTAACCACTAGCAGCCCTCTGCCTCAAACCTTAAACAGCTGCACCATAGAGTGAAGCTCACCCGACAGCTGTGACAGTTCTTCACTCGCCGCCGCAGTTTGATTGGCTGCAGCACTGGATTCCCGCGAGAACTCAGCGATCTTAACAACACTTTGGTTCATCTCATCGGCCGTGGCGCTCTGTTGCTCTACCGCGGCAGCGATTTGGCTGTTCATATCGCTGATCATAGTAACGTGATGGGTCACCTGGGCCAGTGCTTCACTGGTTTTGGCACTTTGTGCCAGCCCTTGCTGAGCCCTCTCTTTGCTGCTACTCATCACCTTAGCCGCGTCACGACTGCCTTGTTGCACACGCTGGATCACATCCTCAATCTCCTGAGTAGAGTTTTGAGTCTGTTGCGCCAGACTGCGCACTTCATCCGCCACAACGGCAAAACCGCGTCCTTGCTCTCCGGCACGGGCCGCTTCAATCGCAGCATTCAGTGCCAGCAGATTGGTTTGCTCGGCGATACCTTTAATCACATCAATCACCAGAGCAATATTCTGTGCCTTCTGCTCCAGAGAGCCCACGACCTCTGCTGCATTTTCGACTTCCTGAGCCAGGGTTTCGATGATGCGGTTATTTTCCTGCAGGATCTGGTCACCAGACTCAGATTCTCTGCGTGTGGTTTGAGCCGCAGATTCCGCTTCAGTGGCATTGCGCGCCACATCCTGAATAGTGGCCACCATCTCATTCATAGCCGTGGCAACATGGTCCGTTTCTGCCTGCTGTAGATTCATGCCATCACTGGTGTGCTGGCTGGCACGGGACATATTCTCCGCCTCCTGAGACAGGTGTTGAACTGAAGTCGAAACTTGAGTCACCAGGCGCTGGAACTGGTCCAGCATAGTATTAAAAGCACGCCCAATCGCTGTGATCTCATCGTTGCCTGATACATCCAAACGAGTCGTCAGATCATGATTTTTTTCGATATGACTAATTGTTGAGCGCATTTTATCCAGCGGCTTAGTGATCGCCTGAGCCACAAGGTAGCTGCTGACGACTACGATCGCGAGAATCACCAGGATGCCAACTATCATCAACGTCTTGGCATCGCTGTAGGACTGCTTGAGCTCGTTCTGTACCTGACCTGCAACATCCAGTTGCAGTGCTAACAGCTGTGCGATTTTATCACTGATCGGATCGATGGTAGCGTAGAGAGGTCCGTCAAACTGATTTAACTGGCCTTTTTGAATTCCCTGCATTTGGGAAAGAGTGGGAAGCATCTGGTTGATGGAGTCATCAGCGGCCTTAAACAGCGCTTGAGCTTCCTTGGCTAACCGGGCTTCCTGAGGCGTCATTTCGGTTGACGTATATTTGCTCCAGGTGTTTTTGATACGGGCCTGTGCTTCCTGAATTCCCTTGTAGGCATCCTCCGCCTTCATCTGCCCCGCATTGGTTTTATTCACGGCATCAATAATCAGTACGGCATAATCCGTACCTATCGTGTAAAGATCTTTTAAGGGTACTACACGGTCATCATAGATACTGCTGACGCCTTTATTTGCTGCTTGCAATTCGGCTTCCGCGACCATAAAGGTTGCGATTAAACCGAGAATTGGCATCACCATCATTAAAGCCAGCTTCCTGCCCACTGAAAGTTGATTAAGCATGTTATTATCCCCCAAGGTCCTGGGTGTTATTAGAATTAATGCACTAAAGTAGTGCATGCACTCATTGTATCCTTATGTAAACATGCTGAATACTATCTAATTAGCTAAATGCGCATTTAAATTGTTTTTTAATATGACTAGTAAGTCATGTTTGATTTTCGCTGGTATTTCAGTAATAACTCCCGAAATTTCTAAGCGTTACTATGACTGTGTAGAAAACTTATGTTTGAAATTGCCCTGTACGAACCTGAAATAGCCCCAAATACGGGCAACATTATCCGCCTATGCGCTAACACAGGCTGTTATCTGCATTTGATCGAGCCACTGGGTTTTGATCTGGAAGAAAAAAAGCTAAGAAGAGCGGGGTTGGATTACCACGATCTGGCTAATGTCAGTCGTCATAAAGACTTTGATGCTTTTATCGCTGTGGTGAGTGGTAAGCGGGTTTTTCCCTGTACGACCAAGGCGAAGGGATTTGCTTCGGATATGCAGTTTCAGGCGGGGGATGTATTACTGTTTGGCCCGGAAACCCGAGGATTACCGGCTGAGGTGCTGGCACAGTTTGAACAGGAACAGTGGTTAAGAATTCCTATGATGCCAACCAGCCGCAGTTTAAACCTATCCAATGCGGTCTCTGTAATTACTTATGAGGCTTGGCGTCAGCTGGGTTTTGAAGGTGCGATATAAGAGCGCTATGGGCCGGTGGCATTAATGGCGTAAGGGGTATGGCTTGTGGAGTCGATTGGCAACCCCACAAGTCATAACACTGAGCAAGGATTAATCTTCATCCTCACTGGCTGTTTCCAGGTTCAGCTCTTTGATCTTGCGGGTCAGGGTATTGCGGCCCCAGCCCAGTAACTCTGCAGCATCCCGACGACGGCCAGCGGTATGCTTCAGGGCTACTTCAATCATCACTTTTTCAAATTCAGGGACAGCGGTATCCAGAATGCCTTTCTGTCCTTGTGCCAACGCCTGATCCGCCCAGTTATTCAGCGCAGACTGCCAACGACTGCCGGTGGCCTGCTCGGACTGTTTTTGCTCCATCAGCTCCGGTGGCAGATCATCCAGATGCACCTCTCGGCCAGAGGCCATTACGGTAATCCAGCGACAGGTGTTTTCCAGTTGACGCACGTTGCCGGGCCAGCTTAGCTGCTGCATATAATCCACGGTGCTCTGCAGTAGAATCTTAGGCTCTACCTCCAGCTCTTTCGCGGCTTTGCTCAGGAAAAAATCCGCCAGGCGAGGGATATCTTCCCTGCGTTCGCTCAGCTTAGGGAGGTGAACACGGATCACGTTCAGACGGCGGAACAGATCTTCCCGGAAACGACCCTCCTGCACCAGGTTTTCCAGATCCTGGTGAGTCGCTGCGATAATACGCACATCTACCTGCACTGGCGTATGACCACCGACACGATAGAATTCACCATCGGCCAATACCCTGAGCAGTCGGGTTTGAGTATCAGCAGGCATATCACCGATCTCATCCAGAAACAGGGTGCCACCATCGGCTTGCTCAAAGCGACCATGACGCAGGGTATTTGCACCGGTAAAGGCCCCTTTTTCATGGCCAAACAGTTCGGACTCAATCAGATCCTTGGGAATTGCCGCCATATTTAGCGGTATAAAGGGGTTCTTCGCTCTGGGACTGTGCTGATGCAGCGCATGAGCGACCAGCTCTTTACCGGTACCTGACTCGCCGTTAATCAATACGGTGATATTGGAGTGAGACAGGCGACCGATAGCGCGGAAGACCTCCTGCATCGCCGGGGCTTCACCAATGATTTCAGTGCTGGGCAGAGGTTTTGCTTCTGGCTGTACTGACGCTTGCTCCTGAGCATGGTTGATGGCTCGTTTAACCAGCGCCACAGCCTCATCCACATCAAACGGCTTGGGCAAATACTCGAAGGCACCACCCTGATAAGACGCAACCGCACTCTCTAAGTCTGAGTGTGCGGTCATCACGATCACGGGCAGATTGGGGTGGCTGTCCTGAATCTGGGCCAGAAGCTCCAGGCCGTCCATGCCCGGCATACGGATATCGGTAATCAGCGCATCCGGACAGCCGCTATTAAAGGCTTTCAGGACATCTTCAGCTTGCTCAAAAACATTAACATTCATGCCTTCCTGTTCCATGGAGCGTTCTAATACCCAGCGGATAGAACGGTCATCATCGACAATCCATACGTTGTTTGGGGTGTTCATTTTTTATGCTCCAGAGGAATCATTAGTCGAAATACGGTTTTTCCTGGTTTGGACTTACACTCAATCAATCCGTGGTGTTGGTGCATAATGGTCTGGGCTATCGACAGCCCAAGGCCTGTGCCGGACGCCCGCCCGGTCACCAAAGGGTAGAAGATCGTTTCCATCAGCTCTTTCGGGATGCCTGGACCATTATCGATAATATCGACCTGACACAGCAGACGGTGACGTTCAGAGCCCAGGGTAAACTGGCGTTTGGCTCGTGTGCGGAAGGTGATCCTGCCATTTTCCATCCCGGATTCCTGCAGGGCCTGCATGGCATTGCGTACAATGTTCAGAATGGCCTGGATCAACTGCTCCTGGTCGCCGGTCATATCAGGCAGGCTGGGATCGTAGTCTCTGATCAGCTTGATTTTTGGACCTGTCTCGGCAGAGATCAGCGCAAAAACATGCTCCAGTACCTTATGGATATTCACTGCACTGAAATCGGGCACCTTTCGTGGCCCCAGCATCCGATCCACCAGGTTTCTCAGGCGATCGGCTTCGCTGATAATTACCTCTGTATAGTCTTTCAGACTCTCTTCCGGCAGGGCGCGCTCCAGTAACTGCGCGGCACCACGAATACCGCCAAGGGGGTTCTTAATTTCATGGGCCATGCCCCGTACCAGAGTGCGCAGGGTTTCCTGTTGAGCGACCAGTTCTTCCTCTTTGCTGATACGCAACAAACGGTCTCGGGCCTGAAGCTCCACCACCAGGCTATAACCGCCAGGGGTGAGAATGGGGTTAACGGTGTAATCGACAATCATTTGGTTGCCGTTGGGCAGTATTACGCGGGTCTCCCGTTTGGTAAAAGGGTGCCCCTCTCTGGCAGCCTGCTGCCAGGCGTTATCAGTATCATCACTTTCTACAAACAGATCAGATAAGGAATGACCGATGGCGCGATTAGCGCCGCAGGCAAATAACATCTCAGCCGCTGGGTTGAGATAGGTCAGAGCCAGTTCGCTGTTTAGTTGGATAACCGCCGTGGTCAGGTTATCCAGTAGTAATTTATGATTGTCTAGACTAGCCACACAAAACCCTCCTTACTGATAGCAAAAGCAAAAAGCGAACCAATACAAAGTAAGTGCTTAAAAAATAGCGAGTTGGTGTCTGTACTCCTTAGAATGGATGTTTCAGCCTTTCTGCTGTAGCCAGAAGTCCGCATTTAATAAAACTATACGCACCATTGTAGTGCATAGCTTTGTTTTTTGTGGTGCGGTATAGGCCGTTATAGTGCATTCCGGTTTTTCACAAGGTGATAACTACTTGTGAATTAAGCCTTTAATGCACTTTAAAATAGCCTGTGTGTTATCAGGTGTGGTCTTTCTTCTGGTCTCAGTATTGTTAAATCAGGGGATATTCAGACTGGTTGAGCGACTGGTGAACAGTATGCGTTTATTTTTATTGCGAACCAAGGCGCGAACTTTATGATGGCCCCGTGGCAGGTGGTGCAGTAGGAAAAATTGACTGTGCAATGGGCTCTGATAGGTCTCGCCATTCAGTTGCAGCTCGATGGTATCACCCGGTTGCAGCTTGGGTTGGGAGTAGATACGAATAATACGCTGCCCCGGCATCTGGGTTTGGTAGCTGACCAGGCGCACATCCTGATAGCGACGCTGATAGGTTGCCAGATAGCGCTGCCCCTTGGGTTGGTCCGAAAAAACCGGATTCCCTTCAGCATCCTTCCAATGATAAATCTCACTTGCAGCAGATAAGCGACCTGAGGTCAGCATGAAACCCAGGATTGAGCAGAGAGTAACGGTGATAGCATAAGGCTTTATCATGGTTGTCGCTGTGGATAGTTAATCGTCTTTGGATAAAGTATGACAGAGTTTTGATGGAGAGTAACAGGAGGAAGATAAGGGTATAGGTTTAAACAGGCGAAAAAAACCCCCGCCGAAGCGAGGGTCTTGTCTCTTCCGAAGAAGAGCATAAGCTGAAAGCTTATAAACGGTGCTTATACACTGTAGTACAGATCGAACTCAATTGGGTGAGTTGTCATGTTTACGCGTGCAACGTCTTCTTTCTTCAGCTCGATGTAAGCATCGATCATGTCGTCGGTGAATACACTGCCTTTAGTCAGGAACTCACGGTCCGCATCCAGAGCAGTCAGCGCTTCTTCCAAAGACGCTGCAACGGTTGGGATCTCAGCCGCTTCTTCTGCTGGCAGATCGTACAGATCTTTATCAGCAGGATCGCCAGGGTGAATCTTGTTCTGTACACCGTCCAGAGCCGCCATCAGCAGTGCAGAGAAGCACAGGTATGGGTTAGCGATTGGATCAGGGAAACGCGCCTCAACACGCTTAGCTTTAGGGCTGGTCGTGTAAGGGATACGCAGAGAAGCAGAACGGTTACGGGCAGAGTAAGCCAGCATTACCGGTGCTTCGAAACCTGGAACCAGACGCTTGTAAGAGTTGGTGCCTGGGTTACAGAAAGCGTTCAGAGCTTTAGCGTGCTTGATGATACCGCCAATCGCAAACAGTGCAGACTCAGACAGACCTGCGTACTGATCACCTGCGAATTGGTTTACGCCGTCTTTCCAGTAAGACAGGTGAACGTGCATACCGGAACCGTTATCGCCAACCAGAGGCTTAGGCATAAAGGTAGCCGTTTTGCCGTATGCGTGAGCTACGTTGTGTACAACGTATTTCAGCATCTGAACTTCGTCAGCTTTCTTAACCAGAGTATTGAACGCTACGCCGATTTCGTTCTGACAAGCCGTCGCCACTTCGTGGTGGTGAACTTCTACGTTCAGACCGATCTCTTCCATCACGTTACACATGGTGGCACGGATGTCGTGAACAGAGTCAACCGGTGGTACTGGGAAGTAGCCGCCTTTAACGCGTGGACGGTGGCCCATGTTGCCGCCTTCCATTGACTTCTCAGAGTTCCAGGCTGCTTCTTCAGAATCGATCTTAACGAAGCTACCGGACATGTTGGAATCCCAACGTACGTCGTCAAAGATAAAGAACTCAGGCTCAGGACCGAAGAATGCCGTGTCCCCCAGACCTGTAGACTTCAGGTACTCTTCAGCACGCTTAGCTACAGAACGTGGATCACGCTCGTAACCCTGCATAGTTGCAGGCTCAATGATGTCACAACGCAGAACCAGAGTCTTATCTTCAAAGAATGGATCGATGAAGCAAGTGCTGTCATCAGGCTGCAGAATCATGTCTGATTCGTTAATGCCTTTCCAGCCTGAGATAGAAGAACCGTCAAACATCTGACCGTTTTCGAAGAACTCTTCGTCAACGTAGCGGGCAGGGATGGTTACGTGCTGCTCTTTACCTTTCGTGTCAGTAAAACGCAGGTCAACCCATTTAACATCATGCTCTTCGATTAGCTTCAGAGTTTGCTCTGACATTGCTTGTCCTCCAATGGAGCTTTCGCTTGGTTGTCAAAATCGTGTAAATAATTCTTTTATCACGATTGAAAGGTTTAAATACCTTTCTTCGGAATTGTCTCTCTTAAAGCAATATCGATGCCATTATAAAAAAAGCAAAGATAACCAATAAGTTAGAACGCTTTGTGAGAAATCTGTTATGCTCTTTTGCTCTAAAATAGTGCGCATTGGAAATGCTGTGCACTATTTTGGTGCCTTAATCTTTAACGACTTCTATTTCTATAATAATCTCATCGGCGCTTTCTGCCGTTGAGACCAAAGTATGACCATGCACCCGACACCAGGCCGGAATATCGTGCAGAGTACCTGGGTCTGTACAATACACTACCAAATGATCACCTGCATCAAGAGACGCGATCTTATTCTGTGTCCGGATAACCGGCAGGGGACGCAGCAGGTTGCGTGCATTTAATTCATGTTTACTCATAAAAAATTACCCAATAAAGTGCGCAGTTTTTGTGCAGTTCGATGAATTCTATCGTTTTAGAGGTTGAAGATGCACCAGACGTGGCCCGGTTTGTGACAAGTCGTTTAATGAGGGCATCAGACTGCAGCATAGTGACCAGCTATTTGGCCGATAGAATAAAGGTTTGTTCAACAAAGATGGATAGAAAAAGAGCACCCATGGGTGCTCTTGAACTGATCTACTCAAGGCTTTAAGTTAAAGCCTGAAGGCCAGTAAGGTCTTCGCGTCAGCCTGGCTTAGTGGATATACCAGTCATCAGGTATTTCTGCTACAGGCATTGGCTTAACCTTCAGCTCTTGTTCGCCTTCATTGTGTTTGGCGACATAGTTTACCGCCACTTCATCCGCGTCACGGCCCTGACTGAAACGGGCAACAACACGGGCTGCGGTCAGAATATCCTCTTCCGTTGGTGTACCGTCGATCAGGGTCAGAGGGCCGCCGTGACTGGTTGGATACAGGTAGCTGTACATAGGGCGATAGCCGCGCATAAAGTTGTTTTCACCCTGCTCACGGCTGACAATCAGCTTAAAGTGTTTCGCCGGACGAATATGACGGCCCACTTTCAACAGCATGATATCGTCGACTTCGTAGTTACGCTCACCACGGGCATCCCACATATCCTGTAGTTTATTGCTGTAACTCTCGTCGGTCAGGAAACAGCAACCGCCGGCAGGCTGTGACCATTCGTCAAAACCAAGTTTTTTAGCCAGGGCTAATTGAGGTTTACGATTACGGCCATGGAAGTCGAACAGCTCGTCACGGTTAACCCAGCCTTCACGCTCTGGAAGCGTTTCAGTCAGATGCTGAGCGCACAGAGGGCGCAGCAGGCGATCTTCAATCTTGGACTCACGGGCAATAATCGGCATGGTTTCTTTACGCTGAGACTTCGGCCGCTGACCGATCACTTCACCGGTGATCACAAAGTCAAAGTCATTATCCATACACCACTGCCAGGCGCGGGCTACCATATCGATTTTACAATCCAGACACGGATTCAGGTTTTGACCGTAACCGTGTTTTGGATTCAATACGATATCTTTATACTCTTCGGAGATATCGATAATGTGCAGCTTGATGCCCAGCTGTTCAGCCACCCACAGGGAGCTGTTTTTCTTCTGCTTTTCCTTATCCTTCTTACGAATGGCATGGGTATGCCCCTCGACACAGAATCCCGTGTAAAAGTTGATACCTTCAACGTGAATGCCTTGATCCTGAATAACCTTTGTAGCCAGCATGGAATCCAGTCCGCCGGAAATCAGAGAAACGGCCTTGCGTTGTTTACTCATGTCTCACCCGTTTAGAATGACAAAAAAGCGGGATTTTACCGAATCGACGCCAGATAGAAAGTTAAAATCACGACTTTTTATCGATGCATTGTGATCCTTTTGTTCAGAAGTTTCGTAACTAACTGTTTTTGTTTAAAACTTGCATAGGCCTGAACCTGAAGGTACAGAGATCTGGATTACAGACGAAGAAATTCATATAACCGAAACGGTAAAGTGTGTACAATCTCCAACCTTTTTATTTTTCCTTTGCTATCTTTGGGATGGCAAAAACGTCCAGAGATCTGGGTCCGCTCTTTAGGTTGCTTTAGGGTTTATCTATCGTGTGGTGTGGCCGGTCTCTTATTTTTGAGCAGGCGAAATACTCCGAATGTCTTCAGATATCAGTAAGTTACGCAATATTGCAATTATTGCGCACGTTGACCATGGTAAAACTACTCTGGTTGATGCCCTTCTTCAGTACTCCGGCACCCTGGATCGTCGTGACGCTGGCGCAGAGCGCGTTATGGACTCCAACGATCAGGAAAAAGAGCGTGGCATTACCATTCTGGCGAAAAACACCGCCATCAAGTGGAA
Source organism: Oceanospirillum beijerinckii DSM 7166 (assembly GCF_000422425.1). Taxonomy (GTDB): domain Bacteria; phylum Pseudomonadota; class Gammaproteobacteria; order Pseudomonadales; family Halomonadaceae; genus Oceanospirillum; species Oceanospirillum beijerinckii. Next base: position 22,201 of record NZ_AULT01000033.1, on the reverse strand, counting down.
CGACTACCGTATCAACATCGTTGACACTCCTGGACACGCTGACTTCGGCGGTGAAGTAGAACGTGTACTGTCCATGGTTGACTGCGTACTGCTGCTGGTTGACGCTCAGGACGGCCCTATGCCGCAAACCCGTTTCGTAACTTCTAAAGCGTTTGAGCGTGGCCTGAAGCCGATCGTTGTGATCAACAAGATCGACCGTCCGGGCTCACGTCCTGACTGGGTAATGGATCAGGTATTTGATCTGTTTGATAGCCTGGGTGCGACGGAAGAGCAGCTGGACTTTCCGGTGGTATATGCGTCTGCAATTAATGGTATCGCCGGTGACGACCCAGAAGAGATGGCGGATGATATGAAGCCACTGCTGGATATGATCATTGATCGTGTTCCTGCACCAGACGTTGACCCTGAAGCTGCTTTCCAGATGCAGATCTCTGCACTGGATTACGATAGCTATGTAGGTGTTATCGGTATTGGCCGTATTACCCGTGGTAGTCTGAAGCCAAACCAGCAAGTGGTTATTAAAGATATCGAAGGTAAAGAGCGTAAGGGTAAAGTCCTGAACGTTAAGGGTTACCTGGGCCTTGAGCGTGTAGATACTGATCTGGCCACAGCCGGTGATATCGTATGTATCAATGGTATCGATGGTCTGGGTATCTCCGATACGCTGTGCGATCCTGAACAAGTTGAAGCACTGCCGCCTCTGTCTGTTGACGAGCCAACCGTAAGCATGACCTTTATGGTGAACGACTCTCCGTTTGCCGGTAAAGAAGGTAAGTTTGTCACCTCCCGTAATATCAAAGAGCGTCTGGATCAGGAGCTGATCCACAACGTAGCACTGCGTGTTAAGCAGGGCGATACTGCGGATAAATTTGTTGTGTCCGGCCGTGGTGAACTGCACCTGTCGGTTCTGATCGAAACTATGCGTCGTGAAGGCTTCGAGATGGGTGTTTCCCGCCCAGAAGTAATTCAGAAAGAAGTCGACGGCGTTCTGATGGAACCCTATGAGCAAGTGGTGATCGATGTTGAAGATCAGCACCAGGGTTCAATCATGGAAGAGATGGGGCTGCGTAAAGGTGAAATGACGAACATGGAGCCAGACGGTAAAGGCCGCGTTAAGCTGGAATTTACCGTACCTTCCCGTGGCCTGATCGGTTTCCGTGGCCAGTTCCTGACTCTGACATCCGGTTCCGGCATCATGACCAGCGTATTTGACCGTTACGACACGGTTAAAGATGGTGAGGTTGCCAAGCGTCAGAACGGTGTTCTGGTCTCTATGGTTAAAGGTAAGACGCTGTCTTACGGTCTGTTTAACCTGCAGGATCGTGGTCGTCTGTTCCTGGGTCACGGTGCAGAAGTGTATGAAGGTCAGGTGATCGGCATCCACTCCCGTAGCAACGACCTGGTGGTTAACCCAACTAAGGGTAAGCAGCTGACTAACGTACGTGCCTCCGGTACTGACGAAGCGCTGACCCTGACACCACCTATCAAGCACACCCTGGAGCAGGCTCTGGAATTCATCGAAAACGATGAGCTGGTAGAAGTAACACCGGAATCGATCCGTATCCGTAAGAAGCTGCTGACTGAGAACGAGCGTAAGCGCGCGAAGAACAAGTAACAGCTTTTCTGCCTGATACTAAAAGCCGACAGTGATGTCGGCTTTTTTATTTGCTCACCAATTAAAGCAAGTTAAAGTAGCGGAGATACATACCAGAAAAGGAGGCTCTCTGATGATCCAAATACCACTTGAGTATGACTCAGGCTTGAAAGTAAATGACACGCCACCAATCTATATTTTCGAAGATTTTCTGTCTCAGGAAGACTCAGAAATGATTATCAAGGCTGCTGAATCCAAAATGAAGCGGGCCACGGTAAGTTCTGATAAAGCCGGTGTTGAAAGTACTGGGCGCACAGGTCAAAACTGCTGGTTACCCCATAACCAGACTCCTCAGCTACTGGACCTTGCCCAGAGAATCAGTGAGCTGGTGGATATTGAGCTGGTTCAGGCAGAATCCTTCCAGGTCATTCATTACGATGAAACTCAGCAGTATGCGGCACATTTCGATGGCTGGGATGGCAATACAGATCGCGGTATGCGCTGCATGCAGAAAGGCGGGCAGCGATTAATCACCTGTCTGATCTATTTAAATGATGTTGAAGCAGGTGGCGGAACTGGCTTTCCGAAGCTGGATGTTGAGGTCAAAGCGAAGCAGGGGCGCATGGTAATTTTTCATAATTGCTATGAGGGGACAAATAAGCGTCACCCTGATAGCCTGCATGGTGGCTTGCCAGTGGTTAAAGGTGAAAAGTGGGCCGTTAATCTCTGGTTTAGAGAGAAGCCATACCAACAGCAACCAGTAAAGCCAGACGCACCAGTACGCCAGCAACTAAGCAAAGTATTCTAGCTGAGCATGATGCCCTGATATGTTTCAGGAAAAGAAAATAAAGCGAAGTTACATCTTCGCTTTATTTTCAAAAGCCAACCGCTTGGATCAGCCTTCTTTCTTTTCTTTGCTTTCCGGATTGATATCCAACAGTTCAACTTCGAAAATCAGAACTTCATTTGGACCAATTGCACCACCCGCACCACCTGGGCCATAGGCTAAGCCAGCAGGGATAAACAGTTTCCACTTGCTGCCTACGCTCATCAGCTGCAGGCCTTCCTGCCAGCCAGGAATAACCTGATTCAGAGTAAAGGTTACCGGCTCACCACGCTGATAAGAGCTGTCAAATACCTGACCGCTGATCAGTTTTCCCTCATAGTGAACTTTAACCTGATCCGTTGCTGCAGGTTTAGCACCATTACCCGCTGTCAGCACCTGATACTGCAAGCCAGATTCAGTAGTTTTGATATCAGATTTTTTACCATTTTCAGTCAGGAAATCCTCACCTTTTTTCAGGTTCTCTTCTGCGGCTTTAGCCTGAGCCTCCTGCTGCGCCTGAATCTTCTGCTGCTGGAAAGCCTGCATAGTCTGACCTACTTCAGCCTCGGTCATTTTCATCTCTTTACCAGCGTACAGATCTTTAATCGCCTGCGCCATAACATCAACATTCAGGTTTTCAACATCCTGTTTCAGGCGCTGACCCATAATCATGCCCAGGCTGTAGCTCAGACGATCTTCTTCAGTGTTTAACTGAGTCTCAGCCATAGCTGTCATAGGGGCTGCCAGCAGCCCCCCCAGAGCCAGGGTCAGTAACGCTTTTTTCATGAAAACTCCTTAACGGGATCTGGGCTTCAGTCCCTTTTTTGCTGTAATTTTAGCTATAAATAATACTCAGGAACCTGCTGCTACACATTAAGCCTGAGTAAGCAGTTAGCTATCCTGTACTGGTTTTATTAGCAGATCAAGCTTTGACAAGGATTTAAACGGTAAGTTGCGGGTTAAGTCTCAGTCTCGTTCAGCCTCATCAGAGATCCAATCCGCTTAGACAGTTTATACCATACCAAGTATCACTCTGAGCCTTTCCCTGTCTATTACAATTGGCGCGTAATTTCATCAGCGACATCATCATCAACCACTTTATTAATGATCCCATGCAGCTGTTTCTGAGATGTCAGTGTTAAACGGGTGTCTTTTAGAACGAAGGTCAGGTTCTTTACTAACGCCTCTTCTCTATTATTGCATTGGGCCAGACCTTTTTTAACAGTGTAAAGCAGATAGAGTAAGGCCTGCTCATGCTGCTCGGCCAAAAGCTCTGCTTCCAGCAGGTGTTCGCACATCTCTTTCAGGCGACTCCCCACTGCAGCCATCGGCTTTAACTGACGACGCTGTTTACGTAAAGGCACAACAAACTGATTATGCCAGCCCAGCACAGGCTCAACCTGACTGGACCAATCATCATCAAAGCAGGTATTTTGGGTCGCCAGCCAACAGGAAAACAGTAACTGATTAACCATGACGCTTTGATGTTCCTGCAAATAGATGCAGGCAGCTTCTACCTCATCCAATCGGTAGAGTTTCGTAGAAAAAAGCCAGAATGGGTTATCATACTCCAAAACGATATCTGACATGGGGCCTGCCTCCGGCGCACTGTGAATAGTGGTTAATTTTATGATGAAATTAACCCGATTGTGCCAAGCAATGAAACAAAATACGGCATAACAAGTGTCATTTTATCTGCTACTGAATGGCCATTTTTGAACGACGTTTTGTTTCGCCAGGTATTAACTCAATTGAACAAAGCACTTAGCTGTAGAGACACATGATTACATTAGAAAGCCTGAGCCTGCAACGGGGGACTCTGACCCTTTTAAAAGATACCTCCGTGATTATTCATCGCGCCCAACGAATCGGGGTGGTCGGAGCCAATGGAGCTGGAAAGTCCAGCTTGTTTAAATTGTTGCTGGGTGAGCTGCACCCTGACAGCGGTGATCTGCTGCTGCCGGGTAATCTGCGTATTGCCCATATGGCCCAGGAAGTACACGCGCTGGATAAGAGTGCTCTGGAATATGTACTAGATGGCGATAAAGAACTGCGCCGTATTGAGCAGGCGCTGGCGAATGCAGAAGCCAGCGGTGATCATAGCAAAACCGGCGATCTTCATGCACAGATGGAAGCGATTCACGGCTATACCGCCCGAAATCGTGCAGAGCAGTTATTGCTGGGCTTAGGCTTTACCATGGCGCAAACACAGTTGCCGGTAAAATCCTTCTCCGGTGGGTGGCGGATTCGTTTAAACCTGGCTCAGGCACTGCTGATGCCCTCCGACCTGCTACTGCTGGACGAACCGACTAACCATTTGGATCTGGATGCGACGTTATGGCTGGAAAGCTGGCTGAAACAGTATCCGGGTACACTGTTACTGATCTCCCACGATAGGGATTTCCTCGACAGTGTCGCCAATCATATTGCTCATCTGGAACAACAGAAGATCAATATGTATCGCGGTAATTATTCCGCATTTGAGCTGCTACGAGCCGAGCGTTTATCGCAACAACAGGCCCAATTTGAGAAGCAGCAGGTGCGTGTTGCCCAGATCGAAAACTTTGTCCGTCGCTTTAAAGCCAAAGCCTCTAAGGCCAAGCAGGCGCAAAGCCGGGTGAAAGAGCTGGAGCGGATGGAAATGATCGCTCCGGCTCATGTGGACTCGCCATTTGAATTCACGATTCCCTGCGCCGAGAAAACCTCTTCACCACTGCTGGTCTTGGATCAGGCCGCTATCGGTTATGGCGAAAAAACCATTCTTGATACGGTATCCCTTAGCCTGTTACCCGGTATGCGTATTGGTCTATTGGGGCCTAATGGTGCAGGTAAATCAACACTGATTAAAACATTGGTGGGCGATGTCTCGCCTCAATCCGGGGTCTATACTGCCGGTGAAAATCTTAAAGTAGGCTATTTTGCTCAGCATCAGCTGGAAGAGCTGGATCTGAATGCCACGCCACTGCTACACGTACAACGTTTATCTCCTAAGGTCTCCGAGCAAGAGATCCGCAACTATGTCGGCGGCTTTGGTTTTAAAGGGGATGATGCCGATACCGAGGTTAAACGCTTCTCCGGCGGAGAAAAGGCTCGTTTGGCTCTGGCCCTGATCGCATGGCAGAAACCAAACCTGTTGCTATTGGATGAGCCCACCAACCACCTGGATCTTGAGATGCGCCTGGCACTGACCCTATCCCTGCAAGCCTTTCCCGGTGCAGTGATTATGGTATCTCACGATCGCCATATGCTCCGCAATACCGTGGATGAATTCTGGCTCGTATGTGATGGCCAGGTACAGCCATTTGATGGTGATCTTGAGGATTATCATCAGTGGTTAAAACAGCGCACGCTGGGGCAAAACAAAGCGCAGAGCAATGATCAATCCAATAGCTCAACCGTTGAAGGCAATGAACCTAAGCGTGATCGCAAGGAAGAGCGTCGTTTAGCTGCTCAGCGCCGGGAACAGTTACGCCCGCTGAAAAAGCAACTGGATAAATTAGAGAAGCAACTGGATAACACTCAATCCGAGCTGTCGGAGGTTGAGCAAGCTCTGGCAGAACCGGATATCTATGATGCAACCAATAAAGACAAACTGCAGGCCTTGCTGAAGAAACAGGGCGAACTCAGCCAGCAATCAGAAGCGATTGAAGAGGAGTGGATGCTGGTGCAGGAAGAGCTTGAAGCTTTAGAAGCTGAGTTAGAAAGCAGCTAACGGGTGAGGCCCTATATCCGATTAAAACCAGACGGCCTCCAGTAAGCAGTCAACATAAATATTTCTTATCCTCTTCGGCCTGTCGCCGGAGAGGATAAAAGGTTAAATATCGAAACGCTTTTATGTTACGACTAACACTTAACGATCAGAACGGAAGCAGAAAACCCGAGCATTAGGGCTTCTGCTGAAACCTGAAAAATACTATTTAAGATCTGGCTTTAGCTACTACTTAATTTAATGGCCGCAATTTTTTGACAGAATTCATCGGCAGCCTCTGACCAGGACAGCCATTTCCAGTCAGGCCTATCAACTGTACTTAAGCTAATCCTTCCGTCATGTAGCTTTTCGATCAAACCTGCGAGGGAGGCCTTCTGATCAATATCGACATAGAAGCAATAGTCCCGACCAATTTCTCTGAATACGGCTATATCACTGCAAATAACGGGGATATTCTTCTGCAAAGCTTCAACAATAGGTAAACCAAAACCCTCAGCTCTTGAGGTAAATAACAAAGCAGTCGCTTTAGAATAAAACAGCTCCAGCTCGCTGTCATTCAGATCATTATAGAAGAATAGTTTTTCATTCAGCTGCTCATGGTTGTTAATGCGATCTAATAGTTCATCACACATCCAACCCACCCGACCAATAATTATCAGGGAAGCAGAACTGCCCTTTTCCCATAATAAGTCAAACTCATCAAGCATATAGCGATGATTTTTTCTTGGCTCTACAGTACCTACTGCAATATAAACAGACCCCCCATTTGTCTTTTTACATAAGGTGTTATTTATACCTTCTCTGATCGTCTGAACACTATCAGGCTTTTTAAAATCTGCCCCAAGATAAAAATAATCGATGCTTTTGGCTTGAAAATAGTGCTCGCCTTTTCGACTTATGAGTTCCTGTCTTACAAGCTCTTTTTCCGCATTAGAGATTGAAAGGTAGCTATCAGCAACAGTCGTAATTTTATCTAACCATGACGAAAAGTGAGTAACCTGACTGTCTTCACAGTACTGAGGAAAACGTATAGGAATAGTGTCGTAAATAACGGCTGTAACTTTGACTCCTCTCTCATACAAACGTTCAGTCTGCTTGAAAACCTCAGTACTCCAGGAGGAGTCTAATAGCACTAGTCGTTCATTTCCTTCTATAGTGATTTCGCTCAGGCTGCGATCAATAACAAATAATGCCAGCAGTCGGGATACGCCGTGTGAAATATGCTTACCAAAATAAACTAATACTATTGCAAAAAATCTCAATACGGCATTATGAGAGAAAAAGCGTTTATATTTTGAGCTTAGTTTATAGTCTCTAAACATAGCCTCCAGTTTATCCAGAAGCCGAACCAGCCTTCTTATTTTATTCTCATTTTTTTTAGGTTGATTGAGTCTTTCAAGGTCATTAAGCCGCCAGACTTCACCATAGCGAATAATGATGGGTATAAACTCTATACTTTCTGTTGGGGCTGGCAGGTTGTTGATGATATTCCTTACAACTCGTTGAATACCTGTATTCGTTTCAGGATGTTCAAATACAAAAGTACACTCAATCAAAACTCTCATCTATTAATCCTTTACACTTCTGATCCAATCCATTTTTCACTAACAATGTATTTTCTAACCATACACCAAGACCTGTTCTGATTCAGCACGTCGATATAAAATATTCTATCCCCTACAGATAACGACCAGAGATAATAATACCAAACAAGATAAGTTGTTGTAGGTCGAAAAAGCCCAAAGCGCCTTTCGACAATCATCCGGTACTGGAAAAATGTCGGATGGCGCTTCGTTTATCCAGCCTGCTCTGATATCAAGAAGCTTATCGGGCAGAGTATTGGGCAATCATGATCGCTTAAGTACCCGAGCATAAATATTCCGATATTTTTCGGCCGGATAATACGGGCTTTATGCGGGGAAAAGTACTGTATGCCTACTTAGATTGATACGAAAACTTAGATTGATACAATAGCTTAGATTTATACGATAGCTGAGCTTGATGCTATCACTTGGCTGTACGCAATGACGTTATAAACCGATACCACGAAAAGGATTATATTGGGTGAACTTCACCGCATAATCCCAGGCATCTTTAAAGCCGTTCAGACTCTGAGTGTTGCGGTTTACATGGCGGGCAAACAGGTCGTATTCATACCTTAGATCGGGTGCATTAAGCAGCTGGAGAATAATTTTGTTGGCTTCCTGAGCATGCCACTCAAAGCCATGAGCCTGATTGCGGGCCATTTTGACAAACTCCTGCCCACCCACTCTGATTGCCATACGACGGTTCGCCATTACACCATCAATTTGTACCGATGTACTGGGTTCGATACCTTTATAAGGATCGTAAGCGTTCCAGATTTTAACGGTTAAACCGTTCAGCAGTTGGTAGGTATTAGCTCTGTCCTGTTTGCGCCCTGTTGTCGCTTCCAATTCACAGAGCTTGGCCGATTGCTGATAGGCATCCCGCCTGGATTCGCATTTCAGATGCCAGGCTTCACTCAAAGCGTATTCCTGATGAGAAGACAGATTGGGGTTATCCTGCTGACGATAAATATCCAGCGCCCATACAGATGGCGCTGTCGCTGCAAGTAAAACCGCTGCTGCGGCATAGAACTTCAATGCTGTCATCATCTTTCCTCCCTTCTGTTTAAACACACGTCAATCAGTCAATGCTGGTTAAAAAGTAGTCAATGACTATACCCTAAAGCATAGTCATCGAGATACCTATTAGCCATTTTGCTGATCCGGGGGCGTTACGTGCTCAACAACATTTGATATGGTTAACGGAAACGCAGGTTCTTACGGCCCAGTTCACCGATATTCTGACAGCCCATCAGGCGCATATCACGCTCCAGTTCTTCGCGCATTAAACCAAGAGCACGTTCAACCCCCGGCTGACCCGCTGCAGCCAGAGGGAACAGATAACTACGACCACCGCCCACGGCTTTCGCACCAATAGACAGGGCTTTTAGCACATGAGTACCGCGCTGTACGCCACTATCAAACAGCACATCAATCTCATCACCCACTTCATCCACTACTTCTTTCAGCTGATCAAAAGTGGAGCTGGAACCGTCCAGCTGACGGCCACCATGGTTTGATACAATGACACCGGTACAGCCGATATCTACCGCTCGACGGGCATCTTCCGCGCTCATAATACCCTTCAGACAGAACTCACCGTCCCAAATTTTTACCAGCTCTTCAACATCCTTCCAGTTCATGGTTGGGTCCAGCATATTGGTAAAGTAGTCACTGACCGTAGTGGTCGCGCCGCCCTTCATACCGATATGTTCTTCCAGCTGCGGCAGTCTGAATTTCTCGTGGGTAACGTAGTTAATGCCCCACATCGGATGAATAGCAAAAGACAACATGCCGCCCAGTGTCAGTCGTAGCGGGATCGAAAAGCCGGTACGCAGATCACGTTCACGGTTGCCACCGGTAATGGAATCCACCGTTAGCGCCATAATGGGCACGCCCGCTTCTTTGGCGCGCTCCAGCATCGCCTTATTCAGGCCACGATCTTTGTGGAAGTAGAACTGGTACATCTGCGGGCAGTCAAAGTTCTCAGCGATATGCTCAATACTCGCCGTGCCCAGTGAAGACACGCCAAACATGGTGCCGTATTTTTCAGCCGCAGCGGCGACCGCCATCTCACCCTGATGGTGAAACAGGCGCTGTAGTGCCGTCGGCGAGCAATAAAATGGCATCGCCAGCTTTTGCCCCATAACAGTCACCGACAGATCAATCTCTTGAGTACCCGCCAACACACTGGGGATTAGATCGCAGCGCTCAAAGGCACGGGTGTTATTGCGATAAGTCACTTCATCATCAGCCGCACCATCGATGTAGTTAAAAATCGGCGACGGCAGGCGCTTCTTGGCCAGCTTACGAAAATCCTGAAAGTTGTGGCATTGGCTTAATCTCATAACACGCTCCGCTTATAACTGACGGCTTCACCGGCGGCACATCCGGCGGCACATTGAACCGGCCAGCAACTGATGATTGAGTCTCAAAACCTAGTTTAGAACAGTCACAAATCAGGTCTAAAACTCAAAATGGTAAATTTAATTTACCAATTGATTTTGATTTTTGCACGAAATAACTGAAAAAGCGTTTTAGTAGTGTTCAAGATGGTTAAAAAAAGCCTGGTAATGGTTTATATTATTTACCTATGAATACTAAAGCCCCTGGCAAAATGCCAATTGCCCTCTTTGAGCCAATCCATAATGAATCCATCCCAGATTCCATTGTCTGGCAATTCGAAGAGTTGATTCTCAATGGAATCCTGAAGGAAGGTGTTCGACTGCCGTCGGAACGGGTCCTGGCCGAGCAGCTACAGGTATCCCGACCTAAGCTGCGTGAAGCCCTGACCGAGCTAAAAGAGCGTGGTTTGATCTGCGCTGGCCCTGCGGAAAGCGCTGAGATCGCCCGGTTGACCAAAAACGCCATGTCCCCAGCGCTGATTGACCTCTATCTGCGTCATCCCAAGGCGATTGATGATCACCTGGAGTTTCGGCGCGTACAGGAAAGCCTGACTGCGCGCTTGGCGGCCACCCGTGCCACCGATGAGGATCGCCAGGCCCTAACCAATATCGTTGAGGAGATGGAAAAGGCGAATGACAATAAAGATAGCGACCTGGAAACGGAACTGGATATCTGCTTCCATCTGGCCGTCGTCGATGCCAGCCATAACCGCCATCTGATCCATACTATGTCTTCTCTGTATGAGTTGAATCGTAAAGGCCTGGCGCTGAATCGTCAGCATCTGTCCAATGTGCAGGAAGTGTCGAAAAAGCTACTGCAACAACACCAGCAAATCTGTACAGAGATCTGTGCCGGTCGTGCCGACGAAGCCGCTGCAGCAGCAGAAGCACATATTGATTTTGTGCGCTGGTCGATGAAGGAAGCACAGGATAATCAGGAGCGTCGTGCCAACGCGAAAAAGCGTTCGCTGGCACGTCAGGTATTTATTCCCTCTGGGGAATAGATGCTATTGAGATTGGCGTGGGGTTTAGCCGAAGGATTTTAAGGTGCAGGCACTCAGTGTAAAAAGCACTCGGTGTGGAAAGGGTAAAGTGAAGAAGCGTTTTAGGCAGAAGAGAGTGGTCAATTTTGATGACCACTTTTTATACTCTTCTGTTTTATTGAGTGTAGCTGAGCAGCGTTGATAATCGTCAGGATTATCAACGCTGTAGATATCAATTGTCGTTATAGGACATCTTGATGCTCATACCACCATCAATAACGAAGTTCTGGCCGGTAATAAAGCCTGATACATCGCTGGCCAGGTAACATACCATATAGGCCACATCTTCCGGTTGGCCAATGCGCCCTACGGGATGCTGTGCCAGATCCGATGGTGAGTGGATCGGTTCAATACGGGTGCGGGCTTTCTGCCAGTCACCCACTTCAATCCAGCCAGGGCTGATACAATTTACCCGGATATCACCGCTTAAGCTGATCGCTAAAGCGTGAGTCAGTGAGACAACACCACCTTTTGTGGCGGAGTACGCCTCGGTGTCACGCTCGGATTGCTGCGCGCGGGTCGATGCAATATTAATGATGTTACCTTTCTGTTCGCGCAGATAAGGTACCGCGTGTTTGCAAGCCAGGAAAACACCCGTCAGATTAACATCCATATAACGTTGCCAGTCGTCCAGCGACAGGTCTTCGATTGGATCATTAAATGCTGTCGATAACCCGCCGTTATTAACCAATACATCCAGGCGGCCAAACTCACTGATAATTTCCTGAATACAGTTCTCTACACTGGGTTCATCGGCTAAATCCAGAGCCAGCGCCTGTATCGTGCCCAACTCCGAATATTCCAACGTAGTCTCTTCAGCAGCTTCCATATCAATATCGGCACAGACTACCGTCATACCTTGATTCAGTAAGCCCTGGCAGATCGCCTTGCCTATGCCTTGTGCGCCTCCAGTGACCAGGGCCACCTTGTTGTTTGTGGGCGTTTGACTCATTCTCACACCTTAAGCGTTATACTCAGTTTCCAGCGAATCAGGTTTCCAGTAAAAAGGTTACCGGGCCGTCATTCAGTAGCTGGACTTTCATATCTGCACCGAAGCGGCCAGTTGCCACCTTGGTATGTTGTTCTCGGGCTTGATCAACAAAATAGTTATACAGCGCCTCGCCTTCCTGAGGGGGGGGCTGCGGAAGAAAAACTGGGGCGCAGGCCCTTCTGGGTATTGGCGGCCAGAGTGAATTGGGATACCAGTAGCAGACCACCGTTTACATCGGTGACGCTTAGGTTCATTTTATCTTCAGAGTCGGAAAAGACCCGATAGGCTAACACTTTTTTGAGCAAGCGATCAGCATCTTCCGTGCGGTCGTCTTTTTCCACGCCAATAAACACCAGCAGTCCCTGGTCGATTTCACCAATACACTGTCCGTCAACCTCAACCTTGGCATGGGTCACCCTTTGGATGAGTGCTCGCACTTGCGACTCCTTTGTCTATCTCTTAATCGGGAGCCCTATAGTACCGCAGCACAGGGCGGATGTGGTACTTTGCTGTGTATCTTACACGGTTATGTAAGTCATTTTATAGGCGGTTATAGGCGGTTATAAAGAGTACCTGACAGTTTAATTCTAACGATTAAAGAGTGATTTAACTTCGGCAATCTGTTCCCGGGTGCTATCCAGAATAGTCAGTGTCATCTCATCGCTCAGCTGTCCCGGAGCAACCTTCTGAAAAGCCGGGACCTGACTGATATCCGGGATCATAGGGCTTTGGGTTTCCATAGACAGTGTATGCAGTCGGGCGAGAATCAGAATATCCGCCAGAGTAGGCTCGGTGGCATTGGATTGGTAGAACCAGGCGTCGACATGCTGTACGGCAGTGACCAGAGGCATCGATAGATTCCAGCGGTGTAGAATCATGGCACCAGCCTGTCCTCGGGCTTCCAGTAAAATCTGTTCCAGATAATCGTTGTCGTAGTGCAGTTCTGGATATTGGTTAGCAAACTCAATCAGTGGCAGTTCGCCCACATTATGCAGTAAGCCTGCCAGCAGAGCTTCTTCAGGTGGAATTTGGGTGCAGTGTCGGGCGAGTACGAAGCACAAGGCGCCCATTTGTACACTTTTCTTCCAGCGTGTTAACAGCTGCTGCTTCACCCAGGGATCATTGGATTTATGCTGTTGTTTCAGACCAAAAGCCAGTACCAGGTGACGCGTTGTTTTTAAACCCAGGCGGTTGATAGCATCTTGTAATCGGCTTGCAGGATAGCGACCCCGGTAGATAGGGCTATTGGCCAGGTGCAGTAAACGGGCTGAGATACTGGCGTCCAGGGATATTAATGCGGCAATGCGGTTAATATCCAACTCTTCATCAATAATAATCTGGCTGATGCGTTGGGATACTTCCGGCAGAGAGGGTAGTTCAAGCCGGTTATTCATCAGTGAACGATAAAACTCCAATACGATAGGGTGGCTGTTAGAGCCTGCCATCAGTTCTGGATTATCAAAATCACCACTGACATTTTCCGATTGCAGGGATTGCAGTAGATCGGCATCCAGCGTAAAAAACTTTACATCAGTACTGGCCGTCACCGTCACCTTGCAGGAGTACAGGCTTAACAGGCTGTAGCGACTGCGACCATCGCCTGCTGTGACCTTTATCGGTTTGGCTTCAGGTCCGGTCACCACAACACTGCCCTGGAGCAGAAAGAGTTCATCGGGGCCGTTCTCGCCTATGGTACTTATAATGGCACCGGCTGATGCTTCCTGTATCTCCAGCTGATGGCTGAGCAAGATACGCTGCTCATCCGCCAGGCGGGAAAAAGGCTGGAAAACGGCAAGGCGTTCCGGGGGGATTCTTGTGGTAAACATGGCATTAAAACCGGTTGTTACGAAGCAGTACCAGTGTGCAACCTTCCAACCAGGGAATACCTGCTTGCGTCAATGCTGACTGCACCTTGTAAGACTCTGTTCCGGGGTTAAATAATACCCGGCCTGGTTTTAATGCCAGAATGGCCTCGAGTTGTTGCTCAACGTTCTTTGCGCCCATATACAGGCTGAGTGTATCCACTGATGTGTCGATATCAGCCAGTTGTTTCTTGCAGGGCCAACCTTCAATGACATCAAACCCCGGGTTGACTGGGATCACCTGGTGCTGATATTCACTCAGCAGGCGAACGGCTTTATTGGAAAAACGCTCGCTTTTTGGGCTGGCGCCTAAAACGGCAACGGTTTGTCCCATGTTATGCTTCCTTGTCAGAGTGCTTTTTTGGAGCTTCACTGTCTTCAATGGATGCGGGTTTCAGAGTATCTTTAGCCGCAGGCTTCAGGTGAGTCGGTTTTTTGTTGGTTTGATCTTCGGCTGGTTGCTCGGAGTCAGTCTGAGCAGTGCTGACAGCGCCTTCCTCATCCTCTTCTCCTTGTTGTTCATGCAAATCTACCTCAAGATCTTCGACATCCGGGTCGATACCTTCATCTGCTAACAGTTTATCTTCTGCTTCGCGTAAGAAGTATTCCTGTGCGGCTTTTTTAGCCTCTTCCAGATATTCGTTATAAAGGGCTACATCCTGCAAGGTCTTGATATTGCTGATGATGGTGTGCTCTTTGGACATCAGGGCAATACGACGGAATTTACGCGCGCGTAGACGAGCATTGTGATGTACCAGTGGGTAGATACGGTGGATATAGCCGCGTTTCCCTTCAATATGCTGAATATATTCTGTGACCTGATTTTTGATGCGGCGGCGTTTTGCCAATAACTCCGGGTGCCGTGAAAGACCGGGAAGAATACTGAGCATGCCAGTGCCGCGGCTCAACCAGAGCACAAAAGCAACACCACCTGCGATGCCTCCTACCCAGGAATCAATCAGATTCAGCAGAGAACTGGTGAAGAGAAAGACAGCAAAACCCAGTCCCATGAACCAGCCCAGGCGTGCACGGCGTGCGGTTTCAATTTCAAAATCTGTAGGATACTCCCGCAGAGAGAGCAGATCATAGTCGAAACTGTCCAAATCGCGATACAGGGCTTCACGTTCCGCTTTTTGGCGCTCGTCTTCAGCCTTTTTACGCTCGTCTTGCTTCTGTTTGACTTTTTGCGCTTCCCATTGTGCCTTGATGCGTTCCCGCTCTTTTCTCGCATCTATATCGGCGACATCTTCAGCGGTCATTTTCTGATGGGTAGGGTAAACCCCTGCCACATTCGGCATATTGACTTTGTCTTTTGTGTCATCGGGTGAGCCGCTTTCGGCCGCTAATTTTTTTTCGTCCATTCTGGCAAATTCTGACTGAGCTTCAGTTTGTGACTAATGTGAGGTCTACAACAAATGTTAACCTGATTGTCAGGGCTAAGACTGTTTCAGCCTGTAACAGTGCGCAGACTTTTTTGCTGTCTGGCATAGGTGTCTAGCAGCGTCCCTGTTTGTTGCTTTACGCCTTAATGTAGCGCGCTCCTTGGTAGGATAAAAGTAAAAAAAGCCAGCGGGAAGCAGTTTTGTACTGGAAAGCTGCGTATAGCGGTGAAAAGAAAAATGGTTCACTGCTTTTTGTCCTGCTTATAGTTTAGGCCATTGTCAGGCAATGACTAGAGACGTCTCTTTTGAAGGGCGACTCATTAGTGCAGATCATTGAGCAGGTTCAGTTACAGAGTAAGTGATCTGCTTGCTAAAAAGGGTTTTGTTTCTTTAAACAATCACTACAATGCCTGGTTTGTTCCAACCTGCCTTATTGGTCATCCATATGATTTGAAGAGAACATACGTGCCTGATTTGAGCTATTTATCGCTGTTTGCTTCGGCTTTTTTATCGGCCACTTTATTACCTGGTTCATCAGAGGCGTTGTTGTTATACCTGATGCAGGATACCGATTTATCCCTGCTCCTGCTATGGTTGTCGGCAACGACAGGTAATGTCTTGGGTTCGGTTGCGAACTGGGGGCTGGGGCGTTTTGGTTATCATCTGCGGCATCGACGTTGGTTTCCTGTTGCTGAGGCTCAGCTAGAGAGAGCCCGTGGCTACTTTTTACGTTGGGGAAGTGTGAGCTTATTACTTGCCTGGTTGCCGGTTGTCGGTGATCCGTTAACCCTGTTAGCCGGTTTGTTGCGGGTTCCTTTTGTGCTGTTTTTAGTACTGGTAACGCTGGGCAAAGGTTTAAGGTATGCTCTGCTGATTGGTGTTTTAAGTTAAAAATGATTTGGGAGTCGACTTTTACAGGGAAAGCATTTGGGACAACTGGCAAGTAAAAGCGGCAGGGAACATAATCATCATGATGTTAATTCGGCAGCACAGCAGTTTCAGAGCGTATTGGTTTACCCAGTGTCTGGGGGCCTTCAATGATAATGTCTATAAAAATACCCTGCTGATTTTATTTGCCTACGGTATGTTAACGCTGCCGGTGGGCAATATCGGCCTGATCAATAATCTGGCCGCAGGGATCTTTATTTTGCCCTTTCTACTCTTTTCGGCCATAGGTGCCAATTTGGCTGCCCGCTATGATCATGCCCGCCTGATCCAGTACCTAAAGCTCAGTGAGTGCATCGTGATGTCATTGGCTGCAGTGATGCTGTGGCTGGATCAGGGCGCTGTTCTGTTGGTACTGCTGTTTTTAATGGGTAGTCAATCCGCGCTGTTTGGCCCGGTGAAATACAGCATATTACCGGCGTGGTTTCAGCATGATGATCTGTTAGAGGCCAATGCCTGGGTGGAGTTTGGCACTTTTCTGGCGATTTTATTGGGTTCTTTGACTGCAGGCGTACTCTTGAGCTTTTCTGAGCAAGCCACCGGCCTGGTTTGCCTGAGTATTATAGCCCTGGCACTGTCTGGCTGGTGGCAGAGCCGTAAGATAACGCCTTTGAACAATCATAACCCCGAAGCCCATAGTTTGGGTTTTATCGCCACTTTAAGGCTATGTCATCACTCCAAATCTATGCGCTCTCTGGTATGGTCGATCAGCTGGTTCTGGTTTATTGGCGCCAGCCTGTTAACTCAGTTACCGGCCTGGATCAGTCAGCATCTTCAGGCTCAACCCTGGCAGATCTCTTTGGTCCTGGCTGCTTTCGCCAGTGGCGTGGGTATCGGGTCGCTGTCCAGTCGTTATCTGAAACAGTGGATGGGTGTGAATTCGCTTTGGTGGACAGGCGCTGTCGGTTTATCTGTGGTTATGGGGTTGCTGGTGCTCAGTGATAGTGTGTTATCCAGCATACTGGGCTTTGCCATAGTGGGTGTTTGTGGCGGCTGGTACGCGGTGCCTCTGTACACTCGTTTACAGCAGATTGCTGGTGATGAATGCGCATGGCTGATCGCTGCGACAAACATCTATAACGCGTTATTTATGATTGCCAGTGCAGCGTTAGGTATCGTGATTCTAGGCATACTGGAACTGTCTCTGCCCGTGCTATTCTTAATACTTGCCACAATGAACTTTCCGATCTGCTGGTTGTGCTCTCGCGACAATCATTTGTCGGGTCTTGATGATTAAAGGATCCCTCTCACGCTATGTCATTTAAAGTAGATGCCAATAGCTTTCCCCGTTTGCAGATGATTGGCATGGTTGCCACTGTACTGCTGTTTACTTTGGTGTTGGGAGGCTACTTTTTATGGTCTCAGCAACAGCAGCGTGAGCAGCAGTTGATTGTGCTGGAGCAGGAGATTTTAAGTCAGCAGGAGGCACTGTTGGAGTCTGAGCTGGAGGCCTCAATCAGCTATATACACTATATGCGCACTCGGACAGAGTCTGTTTTGAAGCGGGAAGCTAAAAATCAGGTGGATCAGGCGATCACCCTGGCCACGGGCATCTACCAGCAGCAGAAAGATAAGTTGCCTGAAGCTGAAATCAAGCAACTGATTCGTGAAGCGTTAAGAGATATCCGCTTTTTTGATGGTCGGGGCTATCTGTTTATCGATGATATGGATGGTCTGTGTATTCTGTTGCCAACCGCGCCTCATATTGAAGGCAAATCCCTTTACGACAATCAGGATGATACCGGGCATTATATTATGCGCGGCCTGATTGATGCGGTGAATAATCCTGATAAGTCCGGTTACTCCCGTTATCGTTGGTATCCACCGGGTAACCCGCAGGAGATGGCTGACAAGCTGGCTTATGTGCGTTTGTTTGAGCCTTTCCAATGGATTATCGGTGCCGGGGACTATCTGTACCGTATCGAAAATGATCTGAAGCAAGAGTCCCTGCGCCGCTTATCCAATTTCCGGTTTGGTCAGCACGGTTATATCGCTGTACTGGACCAACAAGGTGATACGCTGATTAATACCGCTTTGCAGATGCTGCCTGATAGCACCCTTGTGGCTAAATTGAAGCAAATTGCGGTAGAGCAGATTCTGGATGTTGCCCGCAAGGGAGGCGGAGTGACGGAGTATCAGTGGTTTTATCCAGATGGTCGTGGCCCCGTTACCAAGCGGGCCATGATCAAGGTAGTGCCCGAGTGGGGGTGGATATTAACAGCCGGGGTTTATCCTGATGATCTTGCGCCCTTGTTGGAAAAACATAAGATCAAATTGGAGAGCGACTGGCTGGACAGCCTGCAGACCTTTCTATTAGTGCTGTGCTTCTCAAGTGTGGCGACTTTGTTACTGGCAATCGTATTCTCGCGTTGGCTGAAGACGCTGTTTAAACGTTATCAAAGGGATATTGACCAGCAGGCCAGCCAGCTCAAGGCCAATGCCAGAGAGTTATCACTGGCGGCCCAGGTCTTTGAAAGCGCTACGGAAGGCATCATCATTACCGACCCTGATAATCGTATTGTTGCCGTCAATTCTGCTTTTACCGAGATTACCGGTTATCAGGAGCATGAAACGCTTGGTCAGGACCCTTCGTTTATGGCATCGGGTAGTCATGATGAGCACTTCTACCAGATGATGTGGCGCAAACTGTTGGAGGGCGGCAGTTGGCAGGGTGAGGTGTGGAACCGACGTAAAGACGGTGTGCTGTTTCCCGAATGGCTGTCCCTGAGTGTCGTGCGCTCCGGCAGTGGTGCGGTGAAGAACTATATTGCCACTCTGAGCGATATCAGTCTGCGTAAACAGAGTGAAGAGCGCCTGCGCTACCTAGCGGAATATGGCTCCTTGACGGATCTGCCTAACCGTCGTTTGCTAGCGGATAGAGCCACTCAGGCGATCAATATGGCCCGTCATAATGGTCAGCGTCTGGCATTACTGTTTGTTGATCTTGATCGTTTTAAAAATGTGAATGATTCTCTGGGGCATGATATTGGTGACCGCTTGCTGTGCGTTATCGGAGAGCGTCTGCAGCAGGCGGTACGGGATGAGGATTCAGTCAGTCGTGTCGGCGGAGATGAATTTGTCGTACTGTGCCCTGAAGTGGGTTTGCCGGGGCAGGTAGCAAATATTGCCCATAGAATTACTCAGGTGGTTGCTGCGCCGGTTGAGTTGGATGGGCATTCTCTCGCGTGTACACCGAGTGTGGGGATCGCCTTCTTCCCGGAAGATGGCGATGACTTTGAGACGCTGTATCGTAATGCAGATGCCGCGCTGTATCACGCCAAGGCTCAGGGGCGTAACCAGTATCAGTTCTTTACCCAGAAGATGAATCAGGAAGTGTCTCAACGCCTGGCGATGGAGAACGCTTTGCGGCTGGGCATTCAACAGGAAGAGTTATGTCTGGCCTATCAACCTCAGTATTGTATCGACAGTGGCCGTTTGTGTGGTGTGGAAGCGCTGGTACGCTGGCATCATCCGCAGCAAGGCTTGGTGCCACCTAATGAGTTTATTCCTCTGGCGGAGGAGTCTGGTTTGATCCTGCCTTTGGGGGATTGGGTGATGGCTGAAGCCTGTCGACAGGGCAGGGAATGGTTGGATCAGGGCTTTATAGAAGTGGAAATGGCCGTTAATGTTTCTGCGCTGCAGTTCCGTCATGGCTTAGTGGCCCAGGTGGAAAAAGTGTTACAGGACAGTGGGTTCCCTGCTCATTTGTTGGTGATTGAGGTTACAGAAAGCATTCTGATGGATGATGCTGAACAGGCGGTACAGATATTGAGGGAGCTAAAACAGTTGGGCGTGTGGATCTCGCTGGATGATTTTGGCACCGGATACTCATCACTGTCTTACCTGAAAAGCTTCCCGTTGGATAAGCTGAAAATAGACCAGGCATTTATCCGTGATCTGCCAATGGATGCGGATGATATTGCGATTACCTCCTCTATTATTGCACTGGCTCGCAACCTTAAGTTGTTGACCGTTGCGGAAGGGGTCGAGTCCGAGCAGCAGTTGGCGTTTTTGAACGAGCAGGGTTGCCATATTGCTCAGGGTTATCTGTTGGATCGGCCTCTGTGGCCGGAAGATGCGGCTAAGCGGTTGTATGAGGCGACCTCTGTAGGGGGCAAAAAATCTGAGGCAGGCATAAATCAGACAGAAAAAAAGTGAATGAGCCTGAAATAGCTTAAACAAGGGGCTCATTTTGTTGAAATGCCCAAATCAGCACTGAGCTTACTGGTGGAGGTATTAACACAGCTCGGCTAGGGGAATATTGTCAAAATTACTCCGATTCATGCCGAGCTAAAGAAGACCGTCATCGATTACTATCAACGGCTACAGTTTAAGCAACTTGTACACCGTCGATCGGCCGATCCCCAATTACTTCGCGATATCCGTAGCTCCTACACCTTCCTTAATGAAGTTCTTTCACTCGCTTCCTACCGATAATGCGCTTGCGGCCGAACTTAACCCCCTTTAGCCTTCGCTTCCAGTCTCCCCTCATTGGTTCGTTCTAATATCTGCTGCCGCTCTGCCTGGACGACTGCCGATAAGATCATCACTACTATCTTGCTCATGGCTCCCTCAGTGCTGATTCCATCATCCAGGAATCGGATGGCCACGCCCATCTCATCAAACTCTTTAATCAGCTGAATCATATCCGCAGTATCCAGGCCAAGTTGGCTGAGCTTCTTTACCAGAATGAGATCACCCTCTTCCACTTTTACCCGGAGACGCTGTAGGTCTTCACGATCCAGATGTCTGACCGACACTTTGTCGGTAAAAATACGTTTGCCTTCTATGCTTTCTTCCTGGAGGACCTTGGCTTGTAATCCAATGACTGTTGACTGGTCGATACTCGTGCATATCCAAAGAGTCGCATGGAAAACTGTCTCCTAAGTCGATTTTTTAGACAGTGTGTGAGGAGGCTGAATGTCTACAAACTTATTAATTTATAGACAGCTAAATTGTAACTATTCAGGTGGGGTCAAGCCAAAAAACTCAACATATTGATTACTCTGGTTTTTTAGGTACCTGAATAGTTATTTTTACTTTATATATAAGTAGGAGTATTATTGATATATTTATTTAGCTTGTTTTTTTTATAAATCTATATAATTCAATATGTTATGCCTATAATGCGACGATATTGGTCCAGGTAGGTATTGTTGGCGAAGGCTTTGACGATGAGTCAAATATCGCTGCGGAGCAAAAGCCATAAACCTATTGCACAAAATATTATGCATCACCTGATATCTTGTAAGTCTTACTTTATCTGGTTTACCGGCCTGAGTGACAGCGGTAAAACCACGTTGGCAGCCGCACTTAAATAACCCACAGACATTCTTTATTACGCAGCTTAACTGGCAGCAGGTGATGGTGAGGGAGCTGATACCAGAAGGGCATTTTATAGAAGTCCACTTCAGTACATTGCTGGAGGTATTTCAGTAGCGTTGACCCTAGGTAGCGTACGCTCAAGCCTCTTGACCTGTGTGAAACCCTCTTATGAACCCCGCTGAGACCTAAATTCAGGCTGGATACAGAGTTCAGCATTAATGCCTCTGTGCAGCACGTTCTGGCAAGTATAACTAACGGTCACTATTAGAAAGCAGACAGTTTAAGGATTCGAGAGGACTCACTTTTGACAACAAACAAGTCTCCAAATGAATGGACACCATCAGACCTGAAAAAATCGGGTTTTAATGAGGATGGTCAACGTACAAAGGAAAATATTAAAGCCGCAGGAAAGCCTCAGTTTCACCTGTCGCCACAGTTTGACCTATGGCTAAAACAAACAGGCGGCTCATTCGTGCTGTCAACCTATCAGTCGGGCCACATTATTTTTCTGGGTTCTGATGAAAACGGCAATC